>JBPOIW010000130.1:0-56808 GCA_052034165.1 Planctomycetota bacterium
TCGATGTTGTAGAAGGCCTGAGTGATGATCGCAATCGTGGCGATCCACATCAATCCTCCACCATACTTCGCCGTGGTGTCCGGTCCCAGCAGCCATTCGCCGCCACCGATCTGAATTCCGCACATGACGATTCCTGGGCCAATCAACCCGGCCAGGTTCCTCAGCCCAAGAGGCTTTGGTGCCGGGAGATTCGCGGTACCCCAGGCAGGGATGCCTGTTGTTGGCTGGTCAATTGATGACTGCTTCCGAGTCGACGCGTCGTGGGCGCGCGGACCATTGCCTGCATCTTGCATCAGGATTTCTGCTTTCGTCGTCTGAACAATCGGCCGGGGTGGGGATGGCTGACTGATCACCAGAATACAAAAAAGCCCGGCATTGGGAACAATGCCGGGCTGCTGATTTGGTTTAACGAGGACTTTGGTCAACAACTACGACAGTGTCAGATTCCTGCCATCATAGCGAGCGACGCGATCCGGATTGCCTTGTGCCTGCTGCTCGAGAATCATTTCCATCGCCTGCACGGCAGCGACGACCTGGCGATCGGCCGCGAGATCTGCATAGTCAAGTTTGCGGATTTCTGCGAGTCGCTGCGAACGGTGGCTGGCGGGACCTCCATGTTCAACAAAGGCAACTTCGCGGGCAAACCGATCGATAACCTCAATTCCATAGCCCCGTTGGGATCGCTCACCCCACGGTTCGAGGAAGCTTCCGTTGTAGTGGTTATTGATCGTATTCTTCATCTTCAGCGGAGTCATATTCTCGACGGTCAGTTCGACTCCTCGTTTTCGTGAGTGACCATTCCAGATGCCATTGTCGAACCGGAACTGAACTTCCTGCTCGACATACCCCGGAAAATTGTCAGGCGTAACCCAGGAAGTATGGATATCGAAAGCTGCTTCTCGTCCGGACTCGTATTCGTAAATCAGCCGCAGCTGACAACTATCCCAGGTGTTCCCATCTTTTGGCCCGACGAGCCCGCGTTGACCGGTACACATGACAGTTTTCAGGCGGCCACCGAATGTAAAGTCGATCAGTTTGATGTAATGAACAGCGACGTAAGTTCCCGGATTGCGGCCTGTGATCCATTCAGAAAACTGGCTACCGGAAATCTGGCGTGGTTCCAGCAAAGAACAGTAGCCGTTGTTTACGTGCTTGAGGACGTTGTCGTGGACCAACGTCCGAAGTTTCTTATGGTCCGGGTCGAGCAGCTTGTGATACACAACACGAGCGAGCAATCCCTTTTCTTCAGCGATGGCGTTTAGCTGATCAATTTCCTGAAGAGTCAGCACCGAGGGCTTTTCAACCAGCAGATGAACGCCCGCTTCAAGAATTGCTTTTGAAGCGTCAAAATGTCGATCGTCGGGCGTGGCGACACAGGCAAAATTTAGTTTCTCGCCAAGCATTTGCTGGACGGCATCGTCACCACGAAAACTTTGGAACGCCGGGATCTTTCCTTTCGACTGTTCCAAATAGCGATCTGCTCGTTGGCCCGTCTTCGATGCGACGGCGACCATTGTGACATCGAGATCGCCGAAGCGACGATCATAGAGCCCCTTCGCGTTCACTGATTCAAAGAAAGGGCGGTAAGTTTCATCGAAGATCATCCCCATGCCAACCATTCCGGCACGCAGTTGAGGACGGGGGTTTTGAGAGTTCATGAGACTTCCTGATCTGTAGCTATTCGAGTTGAACAGGTGCTGGAAATCTGAGTTCGAGCGTCACGGAATGTTCATGCGCCCCGGACTGCTGCCAGCACCAGTTGGCCGATCCTGAGCCGAGAATCCGACTTTACTTCTTTTGGAGATCCAGGATGGCTTGTGGCAAATCCTTGTCGACCAGGCCAAGAACTCCTCGGCCTTCATTGAGGCGATCATCGACGTCGTACTGAATGTCTTCGGCGTCAATCTTCCAGAAGTCTTCGATTTCCATACGAGGCAATGGCTGAAGAGGACGCAGCAGGCGAAACCCAACACCACGAGCCGGGTCATCGGTGTACCACCATGGACTCAGCGGAAGATTCGGGTCCTGGTACTTCCATGCTTCGTCATCAGAACCGAGTCTGGCTGCCGACCGGCAATCTGCTGCGGGAAACTCCCACGATCCGCCTCGGACAACTCGCGGATCAGGCTTGTCTGTTCGTGCCCAATCTTTGGCTGCATTGACCGTTGTTTCCTGTGGCATGTAGTTCGCGTAGCCGTCAATCACCCATTCAGCAGCGTTGCCGTGCATGTCGTAAAGTCCCCATGCATTCGGCTTCTTTTGTCGGACCAGCCGGGAGCCCTTTTTTTCTGTGTTTGTTTCGAACCATCCATACTCCTCCAGCATCGCTGGATCATCACCGAACGAATAGGCCGTCGTGCTTCCTGCGCGGCATGCGTATTCCCATTCTGCTTCTGTTGGCAGGCGAAACTGCTGGCCGGAAATTGCTGAGAGCCACTTCGTGTATTGCTTGGCAGAATACTGAGTCATCGAGACTGCCGGCAGCCTGGGATCATCGCCGAATTCAAACGTAAAGTCCGGCATGTAGAGAGGCGTCGGAGCGGTAACTGCATCGATTCGATTGGCGTCGGTGACAGTCCGGATTCTATTAGCCTGAAGCTCTTTCAGAACACGGTACAATTCCATGAACTGACGGAACTCAGCCCATGTAACTTCGCACTCAGCCATCCAGAATGGAGCCACAATGACCTTCCGTTGAGGGCCCTCATCGTCTTTTCGGTGCGGCTCCGTCGCCGGACTACCCATTAAATACTCGCCACCGGGAACCGGAACCATCCGGAACTTAACATCTGTTCCGGGGATCGCCATCTCGTAAGCGACCATCCAGCCCTGCTCTGTCTGCACGGAGAAACCTTCTGCCGGCTTCTCATTGACCAGGCCCGGAAGTTCTTCAGCTCCGTGGAGAGTGCTCAATCCGAACAGGCACACCAACAATGTAGCAACAGAAGACCTCTGCATGAGATCAGTACTTTCCTGCGAATAAAGTTGCGAACTGGTCCGATGTTTTTGAGTTATCTCTGGCGCGGACATGAAACGGTGTTCCGGCCGTGACTTTTTATAGGCCACAGGAGCTTTCGTCTCGTTGGCCGACAAAGTCAGCGGTAGTTTTTCATGACCTGGAAATCATCTCAATTTCCAGGAGGCTTTGGCCGCGGCGGAACGGGTTTCTTTTTCGGGCCTCCAGGGCTGAACGTTCGTTGAACTTCTTCAAGAGAAGTTTTGCCCTCGGCCACAAGTCGGATGGCATCCTTCTGCAGAGTAGTCTGGCCATCTTCCGCCATTTGTTTGCGAATGGCTTCAGGCGCCGCGCCGGCAGCGATGACTTCTTTCATCGTGTCCGTCATCTCCAGCATTTCAAATGCGGCTGCTCGACCATGGTAAGGAACCCCGTCACAGTCCGCGCACAGTTCTTCCACTGTTTGTGCTTTCGGATCATCGGGAGGTGGCGGCAGCGGAGCACGATAGAGAACTGATGTTTCGGGTGGCAGCCCGAGCTTTTTCAGCAACATGGGATTGGGGCGAAAGGCCTGCTTGCAGTCATCACAAAGTTTGCGAATCAGCTTCTGTGTAATCACACACTTCAAGCCCTTGATTACTTCATCGACGCCGACCCACTCAATCAATTTCTTGACAGCTTCTGTTGGGGTGTTGGCCGGAATCTCCATGATGAACGAAAGCCGATCTGCATACTGAAAGATCGTTTGCGCGTCTTGTGGGGACATCAGAGGATTCAGGTAAACCACATCGGCTTCACGACGAAGGATGCGGTCAAACGTAAGTTCCAGATCATGCCCAGGCTCCGGCTTGAACTCGGTTACGTTGATCAGTTCCTTACCTTTCATGTCGGCAAGGTTGTAGACCGAGTAAAGATAAGGGTCGACACTATGAAGCGTTACGATGGAAAGTGTGGTCACTCCTGAATCTGGTGGTCCGCAGATCAGGATGATGCCGCTGCGAGATGAAGTGAACTCGCGGATCTTTGCTTTCAGATGATCGGGCAGACCAATCTCTGATGGCTTTTGTCGAACAACTTTCTTGTTCTCAATCTTGACGCGAACGCGTTCTGCTCCGCCACCGGCCGGGACGGACTCCACCATCAGGTTGTAGGGTAATCCATCAAACTCAGCTTTGATGCCTCCTGCCTGAGCTGTCTTGCGATCATTAGGATCAAGACCTGCCAACAGCTTCAGCATCTGAACCATCGCCACGCCTTTTTGTCCCGGCACGGCGGCCGCGGGATAAGGCATTCCATCAATGACGAAACGAATGCCAAGTCGACCCTCGCGTGGTTCCATCAGCAGCGTATGAGCTCGGCGAGACAATGCGTCGGACATCATTTGCTTAACAGGAACGAGTGCCGCCTGAACAAGCTTTGCATTGGCTTTAAGATTGGACTCACGCCCAAAAAGCGGTCCCTGAAACAGTACCTGCTCAACATCTTCCTGCTCTGCTGCACCATCTGCAGGTTTCTTGCCGGCATCTGCTTTTTTGGGATCTGGTTTTGGTGGGCCAGCCATTGTCTGGAGTCCTCTATACTTTTCGGATCGTAAACTCTGCCGGGTAAAATTAGTTTGTGAGCAGTTTGGGGCGTTGTTGACAGACTGCATCGAAAGTCTTGCTTAGAGTCGCCTTCACAGCTTCCCCGCATTTTTGCCGGAAGCCTGGCGATCCTCCAGCGTCAAACAGCAAATTGCAGGTCCAGAAGCAGATTTCGAACATCAGTTGCGTGCAATTCGTCACGTTCCACACGTTTCGTGGAGCAAACGAGAACAGGGCCATCCTCTTCGATCCGATTTGCATCAGGAACCCGACCGTGACTCCCCTTGATGATCGATGCGTCGAGACCAATCAGGTCCATATAATAGCGAAAGCCGAGCATTTTTCGGGTCAGTCGTCGGGCGACACGGATCTTTGGGAATTTGATTTCAGGATCCACCAAAAGTTCCACGGGGTCGTAACCCGGCTTTCGGTGGATGTCAACGGTTCTGGCGTAGTCCGGAGCCACGTTATCGTCCATCCAGAAATAGTAAGTAAACCACGCGTCCGACTGGCTGATGCAAATTAGTTCACCACTTCGCTCATGCGCGATTCCGGCGAGACTTTGACCGTCCTGATCAAGTACCTTTTCGATACCCTCGATTCGTTCGAGCAGTTGGCGGACGCGTGGGATGTCAGCAGGGTCTTTAATATAGATATGAGCGGCCTGATGATCAGAGACCGCGAAAGCGCGGGACGCACCACAGTCCAGAGTCTCCCAGCCGCATGATTCGCGACGAACAGTCAGTAGACCGGCATCTCGGAGAATACGATTCAGATGAATGGGACGATGAACTTCGGTGATTCCGTACTCCGACAGTACGACGATATCTGCGTCAACAGCTTCGGCGGCATTGATCAGCTTTCCCGCTTCATGATCCACGAGCCGTACATCTTCAGAGATCCTCGGATCGTTGGGGCCCCAACGCTGAAGGTTGTAATCGAGATGCGGAAGGTAGACGAGCATCAGTGACGGCAGGCAGGATTTGAAAACATCAACGCTGGCATCGGCAATCCAGGCGGTGCTGCGAATGTCAGCCGTGGGACCCCAAAAATTGAACAGCGGAAATTTTCCCAGTTTCTGCTGGAGCTGGTCTCGGAACTCAGCAGGAGCGCTATAGATATCCGGGATCTTGCGACCGTCGGACGGGTATGATGGGCGAGGTGTCACCGACCAGTTGACGTCAGCATACATATTGTACCACCAAAACATCTTGGCAGTTGTGTGCGCTGGATCTCGAAGACGGGCCGACTGGTAGATACGTTCCCCGGCAATCAGGTGATTCGATTGCTTCCAGAACATGACCTCGGCAAGATCTCGAAAGTACCAGCCGTTTGCGACAATTCCGTGTTGAGACGGCATAAGTCCGGTCAGGAGCGTTGCCTGAACTGAGCAGGTCACTGCCGGAAATATTGTTTGAAGTGGACGAGAAAACCCGGTCTTCAGGAGTCGGCTGATGTTCGGAGTATTCTGGCCGATCATGTGACTGGTGAGGCCAACAACGTTGATCACCATGAGTCGACGGTGTCGCGCTGTGATTGTCATGATCTCGGAAGCCTCCCGCGATGGAACATTTAGTCTTTGTTGCGTATGCTGACCTGTGGTCTCCGAAAATCAATACGCGAGGGAATCCGATTCATGAAACACTCCTGTTCTCGGTTGCGGCGCATTTCACTTGTCGGCTGTCTGTGTTTCGGGCTGCTGCCGATGTTTGTTCGGGCGGACGAAAAGTCGCCGGCTCGATGGGAAAAATCGATTGTTGAGATTGAACAGAGAATTGCCTCGGGAAAGTCGACTCCGGGCGCGGTGTTGTTCGTTGGCAGTTCCAGTATTCGGCTTTGGAAACTGGAAGATTCCTTCCCGGATCTGGTGACTGCGAATCATGGTTTTGGCGGATCGTTTCTGTCTGATTCCGTGTACTTTTTTGATCGGATCGCCGTGCCGGTGAAGCCCAGCATCATTGTGGTGTATGCAGGCGATAACGATATTGCATCCGGGAAGACTCCTGAAACCGTTTACGACGATTTTCAACAGTTTGTTGCCGCCGTTCGTGGGAAGCTTCCTGAATGTCGACAGATTGTCTATATCGGCATCAAGCCCAGCGTGAAACGTTGGGCGCTGGCAGAAAAAATTCAGCAGACGAATGCCCTGATCAAAGCCGACTGCGATAAAGACCCTCTCGTGGAATTCGTTGACGTCTGGGGGCCGATGCTGACTGCGGAAGGGACGCCTAATGCCGATCTCCTCGTGATTGATGGCCTGCATATGAAC
Source organism: Planctomycetota bacterium (assembly GCA_052034165.1). Taxonomy (GTDB): domain Bacteria; phylum Planctomycetota; class Planctomycetia; order Planctomycetales; family Planctomycetaceae; genus SXXK01. The sequence continues at coordinate 6,809 of JBPOIW010000130.1, forward strand.
GACAAGGGCTATAAGATTTGGGCTACTGCTGTGAAGGGCGTCCTGAAGACTGGTCCCGTGGACGTTGAAACACAACCGGTTCAGAAATAGGTGTGCCTCGAAACACGTGAGATGTGGTTTCGTCTTCAACTCAGATTCGCAATCGCGCCGGACGATCGTTCTCCAGACTTCATCAGAGAAACAGAAAACTCAAGGTGATTCATGAAACATCGCATCACGACACGACGAAAAGCGTTGCAGGCTTCAGTGGCCTTTGCTTCCCTGGGCTTTATTCCACCGGTAACGTTCTGTCGAACATCGGCCGCATCAATGCCTCGACACAGTGTCGAGCGTCCTGGAATCGGCGCGATCGGACTGCGGTATCAGGGAACCGTCATCACAGAGAAAGCTCGTGAATACGGTGACATTGTCGCGGTTTGTGACGTGGACCGTCATGTTCGCGAACAGGCTCGTGCGTCGTTTGGAAGTACTCCGAAGATCTTCGAGAATTATGTTGAGTTGCTGGCCGCCAAAGATGTCGACGTGGTACTGATCGGGACGCCTGATCACTGGCACGCCAAAATGGTGATTGATGCGTGCCGCGCAGGAAAAGATGTGTACTGCGAAAAGCCGCTGACCCTTACGATTGACGAAGGTAAGAAGATCAGAGACGTAGCAGCCTCGTCAAAGCAAGTGATTCAGGTGGGTTCGTGGCAGCGAAGTGATCAGCGATTTCGGCAGGCGGTTGAAATGATCCGTGCCGGTCGCATTGGGAAACTGCAGACTGTTGAAGTTGTGCTGGGTAAAAATGAGGTCGGTGGACCGTTTGAACGAGTTTCTGTTCCAAAGCATTTCAACTGGAACCTGTGGCAGGGGCAAACAACGGATGTGCCCTTTCTTGCGGAGCGATCTCATTACACCTTTCGCTGGTGGCTGGACTATTCCGGCGGGCAAATGACGGACTGGGGGGCTCACCATATCGACATCGCGCAGTGGGCCATTAATTCGCTGCCAGTTGAGATCTCAGGTAACGCAAAATTTCCGGATGTGGCCGATGGGTACACTGTACCAATCGATTTTAATTCCACGATTCGATACGAGAATGGCGTTGTCATGACGGTCAGCGATACCGGACGAAACGGGATTCTGTTCACCGGAACTGAAGGCCGGTTGTTCGTGAATCGCGGCAGCATTTCCGGGAAGCCGATCGACGATCTGGCCACGAAGCCGTTTCCGCGAGATCAGTTCAGCGTTTATGGCTTTGACAATCTGACACGACCGGAACGTTCCGGAAAGCTTGATGCGATTATTAATCACATGGGCAATTTCTTTGATTGCGTCGAATCACGTCAGTTGCCGATTTCAGACATTGAAAGTCAGCATCGCAGCGTTTCAACGTGCCACCTTGCAAATATCTCCCTGCGTCTGGGGCGACCCCTGAAGTGGAGTCCTGCTGCCGAGATCTTTGAGAACGACGACGAAGCCAACAAGATGCTGAGTCGACCGCAGCGAAGTGGTTTTGAAGTCGTCTGATTTACGTCAAAGCGGCTGTTGTCCGGATGATACTCGCTGGTATTCTCTGATGATGTGACCGGTGCGAATTCTGTTTGGGTTTCGAAGTTGAATCGGGGATGCGAATTTATTGCCATGTCGTCGTGCGTCCTTGATCACTCTCGCCATCACTTTCTTTGAAGGAGCCTTTTCGATGTTGAAGTTCGTTATCAGTTTCCTGGTTGGCGTTTTGGTCATGAGTGCCGGTACAAAGATCGCGTCCGCAAGTGAACAAGTTGATCTTAAGGTAGGCGATGCCGCACCGGTGTTTGAAGTGAAAGATGATAAAGGGGAACCATGGAAATCCGAGGACCACGTCGGAAAGAAAATCGTCGTTGTGTACTTTTACCCGGCGGATATGACCGGAGGCTGTACGAAGCAGGCCTGTGCTTTTCGCGATGACTTCCCGAAGCTCGAAGACGAAGGAGTCGAGGTTGTTGGCGTGAGTGGTGACTCGGCAGCGAATCATCGGCTATTTAAGAAAGCTCACAATCTGAACTTTGCTCTGCTTGCTGACGTAGAGGGAAAAGTAGCGGATGCGTTCGGAGTTCCTGTGACACGCGAAGAGAAGTCCGTGAAGGCGACGATCGAAGGCAAGGAAGAAATTCTGACTCGTCGCGTGACGGCCAGGCGATGGACGTTTGTTATTGGCACTGACGGCAAGATTGCTTCGAAGAATACATCTGTCGTAGCGGCCGATGACAGCAAGGCGATTATGGAAGTTGTTGCACGCCTGAAGAAAGGCGATAAGTAACTTTCGTGCACAACACTCCGGTGCAAATAGATCGCCCTCGTGACGTTATGAGGGCGATCTTTTTGCGCCTGTCTAAAGAACTCCGAACGTCTCGAACGCTTTGGTCGCCGACATGCCCTTGCGGATTGCGTCGCGAACCTCGTTTTCGGCGTGAGCTTTCTTCCACGCTGCTCGGACAACTTGTTCTTCAACGGCCTGAGGAACAATGATAATTCCGTCAATATCTGCGGCAATCAGGTCGCCGGGCTGGATGCGGATGCCGTCAAGCTCAATCGGAATATCAATGTCGATGACACGTTGCCGGTCACGACTATCGTAAGGATTCATGCCTCGCGCAAAGACCGGAAACTGCATGGCCTTCATCTTTGCAACATCCCGAACTGCGCCATCGACAATGACTCCGACACATCCCGTATTCCGTGAGGCCGTCGTCAACAGTTCGCCCCAGATGCCTGAGCGATTCGAACCGGATGCCGCACATACAAGAATGTCATCGGGGCGGCAGGAGTCAACAGCAGCCAGTTCAAGCTTGTAAGGCTCTGGATCCGGATGCGCCATGTCCGCCCACAGCGACGTCTTACTGCGACCGATCAGCGTCACATCAGGCATCGTGATGGGAACGATGGGAAGTCGAGGTGACTGTCGGGTGTAGCCGAACGAATCCAGGGCATCACAGAGCAATGGAACGGACAGCACTTCTCGCATCATGGCGAGAGTGATCTTTGCGGGATCCGGATCAGAACAGTTCGCGGAAGAATGCGACTTGGAGGCGGGATGATCTGCGGGGGGCATGACAAGTCCTGTCACAGTAGAGGTTGGAGCTGACAGGCTGCATTGTGGCCGGAGAAATCACGGCTGCAAGCGATTGAGGCCACGACTGACACGCTCGGCATTGACAGAGGTCCACGCCTCCGAGTTCTTTGCGATGAATCGAACAAGCTGTGTCGTGGAACAGCCCAGTGCTGCCGCTGCGCGGCGGACATCGTATTCCTTGGCGTCGACAGCATCCAGAGCTTCGGCCAGCAGGGCTGGATAGTCCTCGTGAGCTTCGTTGCAGGAGATCCGCTGATTTCGACAGCGAGAAATCCAAAGTTCAGAAGGGATGACTTCCGACGATTCAACGGCACGAAGGCGAATCGCCAGCAGTAGCCGAATTCGAAAAACGGCTACCTGACGATTCGCCTCCTGGCTTCTGCGTTCAGCGGCAAATGTTGTAATTCCGGTCGGCGTATGGACAATCTCGATCGCTGTTTCAACTTTGTTGCGATGCTGTCCGCCCGGACCAGTGTGGCGAGTGCGACGCACGAGACACTGTTCCAGCAGCAGCGATTCGGGCAGCCGACTGGGATGCATTTCCGAACTTTATTCAAAATCGAGGTAGACAATTCGGCCGGGAATCAATCGAACGAATCGCGTTGAGTAGGGTTCAATGTCGGCGGCGGTTTGTCGCGCTTCGACACGGACAATTTGACAGACCCCGGGATCCAGTGGGCGTCGGGATTCGAATAACCAGATACCGCTCTTCATCTTGATGCCGCCCATGTTCTGAACGCTCAGGAACGGAATGGAGCCATCATCTCTCACGGCCAGCATCCCCGTTCGTGGATGCTCATCAACTGGCACCGGATGTGAGGGACGAGTATATGTTTGTCCCACGGTGCCGGGGGGCAGTGGAGCCACTGGCAACGCATGTTGTGCCATCGCCGCTGAGCCGGCGGCCGGTTGAGTTATCGCAAATCCACCATAGCCCGGTATACCCATCGACAACGTCTGGGGAGTCTGACCATCACTGGCATGTGCAGCCGTGTGCAACAGACAGACTGCCGCAATGAAGAGTCCGGAAACAGAATAAGAAGATCGTCTTCCCATCGGAAGCACCTTTCCTCAGCAAAACTTAGCGATCGAACAGGCATGCCCTGACGTGCTGCCAAACAAAGCAACAGTCGAAACCTACCATCCTGTGCCATTCGCTCGACGAAAATCTGCTGCCGTGCCGTAAATAAATTCGTATGCCGTAGGGGACAATCGCTTTCGGTAGTTCTGGAAAGAGGTTCCAGTTGCAGGGAAACTGTCGTGGTCCCTGCATTATCGCTCGTTCAATTCCTTTTCAAACAGGGATACTGTTGATCCATTTGCCAGCTGTTACGGCTGATGCCTATGAATCCTTGACAACAGTAATGTGGCAAAGACGACCGCGGCGGTTTCGATACGAAGAATTGTATTTGGCCACGAAACAGCAACGGCTCCGCTGGCGATGGCCTGTTGGACCTCGTCGTCTGTAAATCCTCCTTCTGGCCCGATCATTATTGCAGTTGGCGCAGTCTGAAGGGCCGGACCGGGAGCATCATCCAAAGTGAGGCCCGCGCCGGGATGCGCGATGCAGATCAATGGGCTGGGCTTTCCTGATTTCAGTTCGGACAGTATGGTTTCGATTGACTGAAGCGGACTGAGTTCCATCAGGAATGGCCGTCGGCACTGCTTACAGGCGGCAATCATCGTGCTGTGAATCTTATCAAGACGCGTTTCTCCAGGTGTCGTGACTGTTCGCGAAGTGTTCAGCAACACGAGTCGATCGACACCGACTTCCGTCAACTTTTCTACCATCCACTTGAGGCGGTCAGCTTTGGGTGGTGCGGCAATCACAATCAGCTCAGGGCGAGACGGACGAACATGCAGAGTACGGGAAAGAATTGAGCACGTGAGATCTCGACGTGTCAGTGAAACAACTTTGGCTGTTGCCTCCGTGCCCTGGCCATCGAACAAAGTCAATTCAGAACCAACGCGAAATCTGAGGACGTGAATCAGGTGATGAGCTTCAGCATCGGAGACCGTGATTTGATCACTCCGTAAATTTTCGCAGTAGGCCCAGTGGAGCATCCAACAATTCCTGCAATGCGTGACGCATAAAAAAATGCCCCGGCCTTATTCGAAGGCCGGGGCAATCTATATGAACAAGTTCTGACCGAACCCCTGTCGATTCTGATCTGCGAATTGAGATCAGATCACTTCGTTGTTCCGCTTGCGAACGACCGCGGCAGTGTTCCACCAGTCCGAAACGTCCCAGGCCGCCATCACATGGTCGGTGGCCGCGACAACGGATTCTGCTTCGATACCATCGGTTGCTAGGTTCGAGTGTTCAGCACCGTGCTCAATTACCGCGGTGACAAACTCCATCGGTGAGGCAACTCGACGTGTAGTCGTTTCCGCACCAGATGAAGTGGACTCTGTTTCGCGAACCGGAAGGACCGCAGCCACGATCGGAGTTGCGAACGTCGTTAACTCGTCTTCGATAACATTGCTGGCGACTGTAATGTCAACTGCAGTGCTCCAGTTGGACAAGTGTCCCTGAGCACTCACAGCACGAACCCAGATGCGATACTTACCCGCAGCAAGATTTGTTGAAGGGGTAAAGACAGTACTCGTCAGATTTCCCGTCGAGACCACCGTCACGTTGTTCGCAAGATTAACAATCTTCACGTTGTAGGCTGTCGCTCCGAGGACGGCGGACCAGGCGATCGAAGGTTTTGCGCTACTTACACTGTTATTAGTCGGTCTACTGATAACAGGAGCCGCCCCGCCCACGAAGTTCACCGGAGTGCTCCAATTGGTGATGTCGCCGAGCGAGCTGATGGCGCGAACGGTTACCTGATACTCTCCAAGGGGCAATTTCGTAGTCGGCGTGTATGAAGTGCCCGTGACGCTGCTGACCTGGATGACGTATGCATTTGTGTCCCGATTAAGAACACGAACCTGATACCGCTCTGCACCGGTGATACTCGTCCAGACGAACTTCGGCTGCGCCCCTGCTTTTTCGTTAGCCAACGGTGAGGTGATATCAGGAGATGCGCCCACTGCAAAGAATCTCGACGCTGACCAGGTGCTGTAGAATCGCCCGCTCTGTGCTCTTACCAGAACTTCGTAATTTGCATTCGGCAGGTCCTGAGGAATACGAATGCTGGTGCTCGGTACAGACTGATCACGGAACACAATCACCTTCGTCTGAACGTTGCGTACCATCACGTCATAAGTGAGCGCTCCGGTGATACGCGTCCAGCTAAGAGTCGGACTGCGGTCAAAAGTTCCCCCGCTTACCGGCGTGACCACGCCTGGGGCTGCGAGTACGGTGAAGTCCAACGCAGTACTGAAGTATCCATAATCAACGACAGGAGTTTGCCCTGGAACTGACACAGAGAGAAACGCACGAACAGTAGCACGATAAGTTCCAGTTCCCAGTACCTCTACTGCCCGATAGCTGCTCGTCGGAAGATTCTTCTGCGAGATCACATTCATTTGTCCCGTCGTCAGGTTATGAACCGTGAGTTCATAACCGGTAGCGTCCAGAACCGGAGTCCACACGATCTCGGGGAAAGTACCGGAAACGAGTGGCGACGCAGTGGACGGTCCAATAATTCTTGGGGCTGTCACCACGCGGAAGTCACGTGCAACGCTCCAATATCCTGCTCGCTCCAATTGATCATAGGCGCGAACAAGGACGCGATATCGACCAAGGCCCAGGGAATCGGCAACCGGCTTCTGAACCTTGAAAGTCGTACTTGTCCGAGGAACCTGGTAACGCTGTTCTGAGGATGTGCTGAGATTTTGCAGCAGCACCTCGTAGCGTGTTGCATTTGGAACCGCAATCCACTGGACGACTGGATTTGGATCGACGATAGTCGCTGCCGGAGCAGTGACCACCGGGGGTTCATGGTCGTCAACCGTGATTGTTGACGCTGCACCCACGTAGTTTGAAGCAGTCGCTGAAATAATGACAGTCTGTGAGCCGTCGAGTGAAGGGTCGTTAACGGCCTCGATATCGAAGCTGGCACTCAATTGCCCTGCAGGTATTGTAATGGTCGTGGGGACTTTAATTTCAGAGACATCACTGCTCGTCAGTTTCACCGTGACCGGGAAAGCATAGTCAAGATTGCTCCGCGTCACCGTGCCGATTGCAGCAGCCCGGCCGGCATCTTCACGGACAGCAGGCTTGTTGAGTGTCAATGTCAGCGTTTCATGGTCCGTGATTTGAAACGTTTTCGAACCTTCGGTCGCCCCAGTGGCCCTGGCAAGTATTGTTGCCGACTGCGTCCCGTCCAGCAGTTTGTCGTCCAGCACTGTCACAATGAAAGTCTGCTCTGTTCGGCCCGCAGGAATCGTGACTGTTGCCGGGACTCTGATTGGAGACGTCAGCCCCGTGAAGGATGAAACGGAGAGGCTAACAGTGACGGGTTGGCTGACGTCTGTCTGCTGTTGTCGAGTGACCGTTGCGATAAAGGTTCCCGCATTCTCTGCCACCGAACTAATACTGCTCGATACGGCAAGTCGGGGTTCGACATCCGTCACAGAAATGACCTGATTTTTATCGATGACGTACTGTGAAGTCACCACCCGGACGGTGACAGTCTGCGTCCCATCTATACTCGTATCGTCCACAGCGGTAATGGGGAACGTCACAAACGATTTGCCGGCCGGAATGGTGACCGTTGCCGGGACAGTGATCTCTGATGTGTCACTACTTGTCATCGCGACAGTAAAGCTGGCGTTGATGTCCGTATTAAGTCTTCTCAGCGTACCCGTAATTGCACCCACACCGGCCGTTTCGGGGACGGACGATTTGTTCACGGTGAATTGGAGTGTCTCATGATCAAGGACGTTGACGTTATCCGAGCCGGATACGAATCCCACTGTTGCGGTGCTGGCTCGCAATCCCGAGACCCTGGTGCCATCGAGAATGTTGTCGTCGACAGCATTAACGGGAATCATCACACTGGATTGGTTGGCAGGAATAACCACAGTTGTCTGCGCGCCAATCTCATCCGTGTCACCAGTCTTTGTCAGGGTGACGGTGATCGGAGCAAGGCCAACAGTTTCGAGATTCAATGTCCACGACTTCAAAGTGCCGAAGTCCGTGCGATTGTCATCTGTGATCTCAAGCGTCCAGGTTCCGGACGGATTCTCACCGTTCAGGTCCTCAAGTCTTCCTTCCGGTCGGAACCTGCCAGTAAATGGTGAGCTGCCGGTGAGAATTCCTGTTGGCGCGACATTGTCGAAAGTCGTGGAGATCATGTCAGCCTCATTGGAGACTAGATCGGTTACTAATTCAATTCTGGTTCCACGAGGGCTGACAAGGTAAATATCAAGGTCCGCAAGGAAAGAGTGCGTCAGGCTCAGGCTCACATTCAAGTCTGTTATCCGCGATGTTTGAGTGGGGACGTTGATGTAAGAGTTGATCTTATCGTTGTCCAGAATTGTCTGAGCTGTGCTGTTGGAAAACACCTGTCTAGGGCCAATATAGGTGAACGGGCCGTCGACATCCGTACGGAAAACCTGCGCCTGGGTCGCACCTGAGCCAGCTGCTTCAGAGATGGAGCCTGCGATGATGTTGACGCCAACGGATTCGGCGTCCAGAACATCAATCGTGTCCGAAGCAATGCCGGAATAGCCTATAGCCGACGCTGTGAGTGTTACTGTCTGAGAGCCATCGAAAATGTTGTCGTCGACTGCGCTGAGTGGAAACGTGACCGACTTTTGTCCGGCTGGAATCACCACAGAATTCGGAATCGAGACTTCAGTAAGATCGCTATTTGTCAGTTGTACCAGCAAGTCACCGGCAGGTAGCGTCTGATGCCTTCCAGCGCTGACGAACGCCAGGGATGAGCCAGCGACAAATGAGGTGGGTGTAGTGAGAGAAGTATTCGTCTTGTAAACTCTGCCTGCCGATGACGTCATTAGTATCTGGCCAGCGACGTTGAGGTCGATGTCAACAAGCGAGACCGATCCGATAGTCTTTTGTCCTGTCACGGCTCCCGTTGCACTGAAGTGATAAAGTATGCCATCCCCACCGGCACCCCAAATGGTGCCATCAGCTGCTATGGCGATGGCATTCACTGGTTTTGCAAGATCAAAGAATTCATTTAGAGCCAACGTATTGGAGGTGTACCGCCCCACTGCAGTGCCAGCAGCGTCAAGAGCATAGAATTTGCCATCGAGTCCCGAGTAGATATCTCGGTAACGATAATTTGTCGGCACTAATCCCTGCACATCGGACGTGTTTGCAAATCGCGTAACGCTCTGCGTGATCGTATCAACCTTCACGACACCAAATGGGTCGCCACTGGAAGTCGACATGTCCGATAGGAATACGAAATTACCGGAAGAGGATATGCCGCCACTCCCGGAGACTGTCTGGGCTGAAGAAAGACCCGGAATAAGGATGTGCTGCCATGTGTTGTTTGCTGGATTGAGAATAGAGACGTAGCCCGTCGTTGTTCCATTATGAACTGCGATGCGACCGTTCTCCATCACAACCAGATCCCTGGCGATTTCAGTGGCCGGGCGTGTGCCCGCTGGCCACGGAATCACGCGATTAGTCACCTGCACGCCAGATGGATTGTGTTCAATAAGTCGGTTGTTGACAACAGCGAAGGAATTGGATGCTCCGTAGTCCGTGTTGCTCCGACTGATGGTGACCGTGCCTGCATTTGCCCCCGCGTCTTCACGAACGGATGCAGGAGAAATATTGATCGATATGGTTTCGACGTCCGTTACCTGAAGCAGAGCCTGGCCAATTACCCCGCTATTGTAAGACAGCGAGAAGGTGACGGTCTGAGTGCCATCAAGTATCGAGTCATCCAGAACGTCTACCGGAATTGTTATTTGCGATTGACCTGCCGGCAGCGTAATTTTTGATCCGCCAGACAGTGCAGGAACGCGAACTTCGGAAACATCATCAAATGTAAGATCCAGTACGAGATCAACGTCCCGCGGGAATGCCTCTTTTCGGATCGTGATCGATGCTGCACCTGCACCAGCAGTCTCTGCTACCGTTGCCGGAGTAACAGACACCGACGCAACGCTGAGGAATCCTATTGCGCCGTTGAGGTTCAATCTTGCACCCGTTGAAACGCGGCCTGCAAGTGCTGGGATAGGGTCTGCCCCTTGATAGAGTGCTCCGATGATAGTTGAGAATGACGCGGTCGGCGATAACGATCTCAGGAATCCTGCAGCGCCGGCAACATGCGGAGCTGCCATAGAAGTCCCGTCACTGAAATCGTATCTTGGTCCGTAGAACGCCGAACCATTGGTCGGTGTTGTACTCCAGATACTGACACCCGGTGCCCCAATGTCGACAGATGTTAATCCATAGTTGGAGAAACTCGCCAGACGGTCAGAGTTGTCAGTGGCCGAAACGGCAATAATGTTTGACTCTGGAAATGCGGCGGGGTATCGCGGTGACAAGTCGTTATCACCCGCATTATTCCCTGCGGCCGCAACGATAATATGGTTCTGCAAACGAGCTTGACGTATAGCCGCCTGCACTCCGGAGGGGGGCGTTGTGAATCCGTAACTGTGATTTGATACCGAAGCTCCCATTGCCGTCGCGTAGTTGATTGCCTCTACAACAGCAGATGCAGCAATTCCACCGACTCCCACCTCAACCCGAAGTGCCATAAGGGATACGTGCCAATTCACACCGGCAACACCCAGGTTGTTGTCGCCCACAGCCCCAATTGTCCCGGCACAATGAGTACCGTGGCCTGTGGTATCCATTGGGTCACTGTCGCCCGCTCCAAAGTCGTATCCATAAACGTCATCTACATATCCGTTTCCATCGTCATCAATTCCGTTTCCAGCAGTCTCACCGGAGTTTCGCCACATATTTGCGGCCAGGTCTTCATGTAAATAATCGATTCCGGTATCAATCACTGCGACGATATTGGACTGTAATCCTGTTGAAACGTTCCACGCCAGGTCAGCGTCAATATCAGCATCGGCGACCCCTGCTGTCCCTTGTACCACTTGTCCGGTATTCTGAAGCCCCCATAGACGCGTGAAATCCGTGTCGTTGGGCGTCGTATCAATCTGACCAAGCCAATCAGGTTCAGCGAACGTCACCCCATTAACACTCGCGACACTATCAACAAGTCCTCGAGTGTCCGCGGTGAACTTCTGTGTCATAAGATACAGACCATAGGTCCCAATCGGGCGAATGGTTGCCGACGGAAACTGTGTCTGTACAACATTTACAGACTGTCCGGGCTGCATCTGAAACATCACACGCCCGGGTATGAAATCTGTCGCGGACAACAGCACCCGTTGCTCACAGCTCTCCACAGAATTTTGTTCAAGCGTCGCCGCTCGTCGAAGTGGTCGAATGGACCTGCCGCCGAATGCAGCCAAAACCACATCAAACAGAGACTTACGGAGCGAAATACGTCCTGACATAGGGAGGCAACCTTGTACAGAGTTGATCGAACGCCATTGCACATTTCGGGCAGCGACGTCCGAATTCAATTCAAAACGCGACAAAACAAAACAGCGACGATCTGGGGCACGAAAACTCACATGAAACTGCGTAAGCGTTGGTGCAGTTTCACCAATGGGATTTCTTCACTTTGTCGTATGATGTGGTGACGGTAGAGAGGCCGCAACAGCTTTTCACGCGAATTGAATGTGGTGGAGCCCTGTTCGGTCGAAACTGACACTTATGCCTGACGAGCGCGAGGGCGAATTGAGGGGACTTTCCGATCCTTAGATCGACTGGCAGGACTAATTGCGCAATCCGAACCCTGTATTGTGTGCCATGGATTCATGTGCAAGGGTGAACTTGCAGCGAATGCCGATTACTACAATAGATGCAGGAAAAGCAAATTTAGCTGCGAGGCCTCTTCTTCTGATTCTGATTGTTTTTCGTGTTTTGAGTGTTCTTATGAACACTGTTTTTGGGGCGGTGGATGCAATCCGCAACATGCCAGGAGTCGCAGTCGACGTAAGCTGCCTCTCAAATTCGACCGAGGTAGTGCTGATCCAGCGGCTCCGCCATCCGGCAATAGTGATCCCACAATCGACAACGGTCGACTCTGCGGCAGTATTCACTGCAGAAAGACAGTGCTCGGGCGTCCTCCGCCAGATTGGGCGATGTGGGAAGGAGCATTGGCCTCGATTTTGGAGAAAAAGGCACCATAAAATGGTGACTATCCAGTTGGCCCGGCTGAGATCACATCGTGACTCACTTCAGACGCATACTGTTCAAAGTTCTTTCGGAATCGTGCTGCCAATTTGCGAGATGTCTCCACGAATGCTGAGGTGTCTCGCCACGAGAGACGTGGTTGCATCATCTCTGCGGGAACGCCATCGCAGGTGGAGACCACCGCAAGATTCATCAGTTCATCATGCACAGTCGGTGCGGATTGAAGGCGTCCAGAGTGAATTCCGTCGATGATTGCACGCGTAAAACGCAACGGCATGCGGCTGCCTGTCCCATAGGCTCCACCGGACCAACCTGTATTCACGAGCCAGACGTTGGCGTTATGACGACGAATCTTGTCCGCCAGCAGTTTGGCATACACTCCCGGATGCCAGACCAGAAACGGTCCACCGAAGCATGGCGAGAATGTTGCTTCCGGCTCTGAAACACCCACTTCGGTGCCAGCGACTTTTGCGGTATATCCGCTGATGAAGAAATACATGGCTTGCTCGGGTGTCAACCGGGCGACAGGTGGCAGGACCCCGAAGGCATCGCAGGTCAGGAAAATCACATCCGTCGGATGACCGGCAACACAGGGAATGTTTGCATTTCGCATGAACTCGATGGGGTACGCTCCACGAGTATTCTGAGTGATTGACGTGTCATTAAAATCGACATGGTGATGAGACCTGTCGTAAACGACATTTTCCAGCACAGCTCCGAATCGCAGCGCTTCAAAGATCTCAGGTTCTGACTCGCGTGTCAGATAGACGGCTTTGGCGTAACATCCTCCTTCAATATTAAAGACGCCGTTGTCTGACCATCCGTGCTCATCGTCGCCGATCAAGGTGCGTTTAGGATCGGCGGAAAGCGTTGTTTTTCCGGTGCCAGAAAGACCGAACAGAACCGAAGAGGATCCCGTTTGGCGATCGCAGGTGGCCGAGCAATGCATGGACAAAATGCCTTTGCTCGGGAGCAGATAATTCATAAAGGTGAAGACAGCTTTCTTCATCTCACCAGCATATTCAGTTCCCAGCAGAACAACTTCCCTGCGTTCCAGACTCAGGTCAACGCTGGTGCGAGAGGTCATTCCGGTTGTGTAACGGTTCGCCGGGAAACCACCCGCGTTGTAGATCACAAAGTCCGGCTCACCAAATGTCTCCAGTTCCGTGTCAGTCGGACGGATCAACATGTTGTGCATGAACAGAGCATGGTAAGGTCGGGCACAGATGACACGGACCTTGATCCTCGTATCAGGATCCCAGCCAGCGTAAGCATCGACGCAATAAATTCGTGATCGAGTATTCAGGTAATCAACAGCACGTTCACGATTAATGCAGAATGTTGACTCATCCTGCGGAAAATTGACGGGTCCCCACCACACGTTCTGTTCGGAATCCGGATGTCGGACGACACGCTTGTCTTTTGGGGATCGCCCGGTCTTTTCGCCCGAATAGGCAATCAGGCAACCCGTGTCAGAAATGCTTGTTCCGGGCTCGTGACGAATAGCCTCTTCGTACAGGCTGCCCGGAGAAATATTACGACAGATGTCCTGGACCGTGATTCCGTGACGTGACAAAGAGAAGTTTTTATCCATGATCATTTAACTTTCGTGAGTTCGAAGGTGCCGCTTCGCTCGGTAATATTTTGTGGAAGTGAAGCGGCAGGCCTGTCCTGTTTTTTTCTTTTCGAGAGTGGAGTGGCTTCCCGGATTCGCCCCATGTGTGCCGAATCATGTGCCGGACCGCTCGCCGGATCGTGCAGTGATGCACATGCAATGGTCGGCCGATACGATCAGTGTTCCGATTCCACTACTCAGCAATCCCAATGCCACTGGGGACTTCCACGAGCCCCGGTACTGCCGCCCGGGCTCAATGGTGGCAATGGTCTGTTCGGTTCCGGCTTCTGGGGCAGCGCCGCCTATCGCCTGTCGCACATCGGTGATTGGCGGGTTACTGAGCGGCAGCGGCCGCTGCTTTAGCTTTTTCTTCTTCGTTTGCAGAGAGTTCCGGGTTGGGAGTGGAGTCTGCCTCGATATCGCCTCGGATCCATTTAACTCCTGCAGTAATGGACTCTAGATAGCGGCCATCCGCCCAGGTCGATTCATTGTGCCCGAGATTATTGAAGTAAACTCGGCCTTCGCCATAGGATTTGACCCATGCAACCGGAACGTGGTAAGCGGCGGCCGGTTTGCAGCGCGACATATCAAGACTCATCAGCACGCGAACTTTTTCCGGCTGCCAGTTCTTGTACTGGTAGATTTCGTCTTTGATTGTGAATTCTTTACCGAACGGTTTCATCGTGGGGTGCTCGGGTTCGTGAACCGTAATTGTTACGGTGTCTCCGGCATTCCAGGGATGGCCGTTGAATGTTCCTCCAACCATATCCCAGTAAGGCTGATAGTCGCCGTAAGTGTCTGCGGCTGAGTGGAATCCGATAAAACCATGACCTTTCGCTGTAAGCCATTCTTTAAAGAAGTAATCGCGAGCCTCTTCTGTGATGGGTAACGAACCTGTCGTGTAGAACATTACAATGTCATAGTTCTGCAAATTGTCTTTCGTGAAGTCAGCGGCCACATCCTGGGTGCAGTCGACGGTAAAGAGCCCCGTCTTTTGGCCGAGTTCAATCATCGCGATTTCAGACACCGCCAGCTTTTTCTCGGCTTCTGTTCCATCAGGGCGCCGGACACTGTTGTGCATGAAGCCCTGACTCTGAGTCACCATCAGAATTCTGGACTTTGCCTTTTCAGTCGCGTTCAGCGACGGAGATGTTAAGAAAACAAATGCCAGAGCCGCCAAAAAACAAACTCTTAAACCCCGCATGTACATCTCCCGGCCAGGTGATCGATTCTTTAAGTTCTCATCAGAGGCCATGTGTCTCTGATGTACAGTCGATTGTCTACTGAGCGCAGATTGTTTTCCAGGGATCAGGCTCCTTGAATGGGTCGAACAGCTCCGCTAGCCCGGTCGTAGCAAGTTCCGGCCCCGAGACGAATCTTCCCGGGCGAGTCCAGCCATGCAGAGTGGACTGCTCCACTCCGAACAAATCGAGCAACAGTGTGTCGAGGCGCGCTTCCAGATCTTTAAAATGGCGTGCCCATTCCGTGGCTTCTTCAAGCCTTACATCTTCGTCCGATTGCCATCGCATCGGATGGAACAGGAGTGTCGAGTGAGCCGTGACAAGGCGTTTCTGGCAGGCCGCAAATGGCAGTAAAGCGGCTGAGGAACATTCTCCGATGACAACTCCGGTCACTCGCAGTCCACGGACTCGCATCAGCGTTGCAAGTGCGAGTCCGGTATAAACACTGCCACCGCATGAATCAAAGTACATCAGGCCGCGGCTGTTGCGAGGCACCTCAGCGACCTGTTCCAGCAGGTCGGCCTGACGCTCCGTCAGCTCCCCACAAAGCGGGATTTCCCACCGACCGCGATCGGGGCGATGATCACGTCGATACCAAGTTGGTGAAGGTCCCTGATTCCGAATGCTCGGCGCTTTGTCCGTTTCCATTGTTTGATTGTTTCCAGTCTATTGGCCTCGCTTTAGCGCACGAGACGTCGGAACGCATCCTTCTGTAACGAACATTCCAGTCTTGAAGCGACATCGTTGGCCGCCAGCGCTTCCGCGATGATCGTAAACGTTTCTTTGGCAGCCTGAGTCGTCTGTTCGAGTTCAGATGAGCCCTGAGCGGCATTTAAATAAAATGAGGCATAGCCGTGGCAGCCTCGCTTGGCCATCTCCTGAATGTACAAAGTCGTGACTTCGCTTCGCATTTCATCCGGGACATTAAAATGCATCGCAGGATGCACATCAATTCCGGTGCATTCGGCGGACAGACCGGAGGCAGAGGCAGCGGCGTTGAGAGATCTTTTGAGCTCGGCCCCAAACTTCCATAGCTGGCTGGAAACGTTTCGGCGGCGAGCTTCCTGCAGAGTCGTGAGTGCGGCACGCAGTCCGATGGTGTCGCTCCAGTAAGTGCTGGAAATGAACATTCGGGCGGCGGGTTCCATGACGTCACGTTGACCCACAACGGCGGCCATTGGATATCCGTTGGAAATCGACTTTGCGAAGACGGCAATATCGGGCGTCACGCCCAGGAAACCCTGAGCGCCACCCATTCCGAATCGAAGTCCAGCCGACACTTCATCAAAGATCAAAACGGCTCCATGTTCTTTGGCAAGTTTCTGAACCCCACTCAGGTAATCTGGAGCTGGTACCTCGGATCGCAGAGGCTCCATCATAATCGCGGCAACTCGGCCCTTGTGTTGCTCCAGCATATCAGCCAAAGCCATCAAGTCCCCGCCGGGAAAAGGAAGTGCTGTTCCGGCGAGCGATCTGGGCACTCCGATCGGTTCAATCCCGGGAAACAGGTGAGAGTTCAGGCTTGCTTCTTCGGCGAGATTGGCTGCGAGATACCAGTCGTGCCAGCCATGATAGCCGCAGAACAGAATGAGATCTTTTCCGGTGGCACCACGAGCAATGCGGACGGCCATGGCACACGCCTCACCACCAGACTTTGCATACCGGACCATCTCCGCGCAAGGAATGCACTTGCAAAGCTCTTCTGCAAGTTCGATCTCCAGTTCATGATTCACGGAATACATTGTGCCGTGGGAAATCTGCTCCTTGACCGCTTCGTCCACCACCGGGTCGGCATACCCGAGCAGGATCGCGCCAATGCCGCTGATCCAGTCTATGTACTCATATCCGTCAACGTCTCGAAATCGCGCGCCCTTTGCTTCGACGGCATAGATCGGCGAGACCCCATAGGCGACTCGATTGGGGCGCCGACTGATCAGTTGCGTTCCCCCGGGAATCAGTTGCAGTGCGCGTTCATAAAGCTCCATTGACCTGGGAACGCGTGACATATTGGTTCACTCCAGTCGGGTGATCGAACAATCAGAAAACGGTAGCCCGGAGGGGTTTGATTAAAAAACACGGATTTCGATGGGAACGAAAATGCGGCCAGGGCTGCGTCCTGAATTCAAACCTGTAACGATGCTGAGCAGCGGCAGGCGTCTGGTCCCGCCGGGCAAAGAGGTTATAGCGTCAAGCCTTAATCCGGGCACCACTGGCGGAGTTTGCAGTAGCCGATTTTTAGTAAATGGTTACCATTGACGAATCCTGTACCGAAATCGCGTCATTTTGAAGTCTGGTTCAGGTCATGCATTTCTCTTGCCGCGTTTCGTGGGGTGTCTCTCATGGTTCTGCTCAATTCGAAGGTTCGTTCGTTTCGCATCGTCACCCTGCTCGTGTGCTCGGCATTTGTCTTCGGCTGTACGGATGTGGAATCACCGGTGACCGCCGAAAAGTCGGCGACCGCGCCTCCATCCGATTCAATGACTTCAGGCGATGAGAAGACTGATGTGGCCAATCTGAATCTGGAAGAACCCAAAGAGATCACTGAAGAGGCGTCAGAATTGATGATCGGTGACCCAGCGCCGATGATTGCCATCTCCAAATGGATCAGTGGTGAGCCGGTAACCGCGTATGTCCCGGAGAAAGTCTACGTTATTGAATTCTGGGCAACGTGGTGTGGTCCATGCTTGAAGAGTATGCCCCACATTGCTTCGTTGCAGGCAGCGTACAGTGACAGCGTGACCTTCGTCGGCATAACAGCGGAAGACGATGACACGGTGTCGACGTTTATGAAGAACTTGGCTGGACAGGGCGACAAGACCTGGAGCGATGTTCTCACGTACCGCATTGCTCTGGACGACGCGCAGAAAACAAACGGCCTTTTTATGGAAGCCTCGGGACAATCAGGAATTCCTTGTGCTTTCATCGTCGGCAAGACAGGAAAGATTGAATGGATTGGGCATCCCATGGAGATTGATGCGCCGTTGAAAGAGATCGTAGAGGGCCGCTGGGATTCGGCACTTGCGAAGAAAACTGCTGCGGAAGCCAAGGCTTTGGATACGGCATTCAGAGCTGTTGTGCCAAAACTTGATGAAGCGATGGCGGCCGGAGATATTGCCGCAGCCATCGTTGTGCTGGATGATATGTTGAAGCAGTTCCCCGGCAACGCCACCATCCTGAAGACGCGTTTCAAGATTGCGATGCAGGTTCCTCTATTTGATGAGGCTAATAAGTCGGCAAAGATGATGGCCGATGGAGCTGGTGATGACGTGCGAGTTCTCGACGAGGTGGCGTGGATGTTAGCCACCGCGACAGACGAGCCTGGTCTCGATCTTGAACTTGCCCTTTCCACGATTCAGCGGGCCCAGGAATTGACAAAGGAGCAGGATGTCTCTGTTCTGGAAACTCTCGCCCGCGTTCATTCGCGATGTGGAAATCAGGCGGATGCCATTGCCTTTCAAACGAAGGCGGTTCAGGTCTCAGACGATCCCGATCAGAAGCAAAGACTGACACTCGGCCTTGAAAAGTATGAGTCGGCAGCAAAAAGCCAGGACGCTGCAAAAACCCAGGATGAAGAGAAGAAGCCATAGGCCAGCGAGCACGTGATGCTGCGAGTCCACCCTGCAAGGTAATTCTGCTCTTCCGGAGTCCAAATGGCGGAGGAATAAAAAATCCCCGTCTCCTCGACGGGGAAAACGATTCCTCGGGCAGAATCAAAGAGCCGTGGTGACTGCACATTGTGTCATGCCATCACCAACTCCGGCTTAGATCGGCTGCGCTCGAATGTTCTCAGGCCGTCACCGTCCTGCACGAGGGAGTCGACCACGAAGCAATTTCGCCCGGAGTGTTTCGCCCGGTACATTGCTGCGTCTGCTGCGGCGAATAATTTTTGGCCAAATTCCTGTTCAGGGCCAACGACTTTGCCTTCTGCCAGGCCAACACTGGCCGTCAGAGGAATCGTTTTTCCTTCGAATACGCAGACAGACTGCTGAATCGTGCTCCTCAGTCGTTCTCCAACAACGGCGAGGCCGACTGCATTGGAGTCTTCAAGCAGCACTACAAATTCTTCGCCACCATAACGTCCCACGATGTCAGAATCGCGGATGGTGTTTCGCAGCGTTTCGGCCACAACTTTCAAGGCCTGATCACCAGCCTGGTGGCCATACGTGTCATTGATTTTCTTGAAGTGATCAATATCGATCACTGCCATGCCCAGTGACCAGCCACGGACTCGATGCAGGGCGGCGCGCTCCGAGAGTTCCTGAAGGAGATAGGCTCGGTTGCAGATCCCTGTCAGAGCATCAACTCGCGATACATGCAGCAGATCGGCGACTCGACGCTTCAACCGACCATTTTCTTCAAGTAGTTCGATCGGGATGGTTTGGGAATTATTTTCCTGGCTTGCCATGTCGGCCAGTCTGGACATTTCTTCGAGGGCATCCTGAAGCAGGTCGCTTGTGGATGGTAACTGATCGGGGCTTATATCGAAGGATTGAGCGGTCGCATCAATCTGCTCCTGGACGCCTTCGACAACTTCTTCTACAGACAGTTGTTTCGGCAACATGAAGTTGGCAAGTGATTCTTCAAGATGAATCAAAGAGATGGCGGGAGTCTCGTCGCACAACAAACTGGCGACAGCATCTGCCAGACGCGTCACTTCCAGCAGTGGATGTTTCTCCGTGCCGGCTCGTGCCGCCGCCATGTTCGGGTCGTTAATTCCTCGAATTGCAGCATGACAGCGCTCAGGAAGTCCCATCTGCTGCAACAGGATTGAAGACAACTTGGAATGATTGAAGCCAAAGGTTTCCTGTTCAGCACGCGGGAGCGGAATCCCCTCAGTTTTAGCGCGGCGCAGGCATTCGAGATACTTAACTGGTTCCGCCTTTAGCAGGGCGAGTTTGCCAAGGCCTGCCAGAATGCTGGTTGTGTAACATTCACCGCGGAAGGCGGGTGACCCATACTGAGATGCGAGCAATTCGGCGGCTGTAGCCTGAACAAATGATCGAAGCCAAAAGCGGCGGTAGTGCTCAAGATGGTCCGAATTCTCCATAGACTGTTTGGCGAGCGAGAAACTGAGCACCAACGGGGCGGCTGCGGATCGGCCCATCAACATCACTGCTCGACCCAGATCGGTCACTTCACCTCTTGTCCCGTACTTTGAAGAATTCGCGACCTTCAGGAGTTTCCCTACCATCGCGGGATCCTTCCTGATCACGGAGACCAATTGCTCATTGGAGCTATTCGTGTCGTGAAAGAGTTTTAAAGCTTCAATAGCGACCGTTGGCAAAGACGGGATACGCGTGAATTGTGAGAAGTCAGTGGTCATGGTTGTGCGTCAATCATTTCAAGAACTGAAGCGAGAATGTTGGAACCAACATGCGACCGCATCCTCGGCGCTATTGTCAGCTCGCGTGGTTTGATCGCAGAAATGTTAACGGGACTTGCTGGTAGACCCTCATAACGGCTCGAATCGGGACGAATCGCAGGTACGGTTTTGCGGCTTAGACCTTTTGTTGCGATCATCGTGGTGGGGGTTCCGGTGCTCTCACCAGAATTTTGTCGACTTCAATCATGTTGGGAGAATCGATGCAATCGGAAAATTCGGGGTGGTCTTTCCTTGTTTGTCTAATTTGCCTGAGCGGAGTTTATCTGGTGATCCGTAAAGTGCCGACCAGATAACCCAGACTGTGCGTTCATTAAACTCTACTGCGCCGATTGGCGGATGTGCCGACATCTTGTTCTGCCGGCACAAATGGACGCGAGTCATCGGGAGATGTTGTCATGCGATATGACATCGCTGTGATTGGAAATGACGAAGCGGCACTCGAACTTCTGTGTATGGCGGGATCCCTGGGCAAGCGCGTGCTTGCGATCCTTCCCGAGCAGCGGCACTCTGAATGGATGATTGGGGTTGCCTTACGGCGTCTTGTTGAGCAAATATTGAACGATGGTACCGGCTTGCGCTTTCCCGGATCGGTTCGCCGATGCTCACCCGCTCTAGTCAGGCGACTGCTGACAAATGCCCTCACTTCCGAGATCATGGACTACATGGTGATCCTGGAACGGTTAGGGGTTGATGTGCGTGTCGGAGAGGCGAGGTTTTTGAGCCGCGATAGTGTGATGATCACTAGTGGGATGGACTGTTCCAGAACTGTATTCAGTGCAGAGAATATTATTGTGGGATGTGGAACGCGACGGACTGCTACACATCGTCCTTTGGGACTGCTGTCATCCTTCCGGCCAGAATCTCTCTTGTCAGGCGCGATGTTCCCCGACGTTGTGACCATTCTTGGCGGAGATCAGTTCGGGGCGGGTTTTTCCACACTATTGAGCCTGTTCGGGGTGGAGTCACAGTTGATAACCGATGGTCATGTCGACTGTGCTATGCAAGAGTTGGCCACTGCGGCGGGCGTGCGAATTATTGATGGTATGGGATGTGACTACACCCAGAAACGAATTCGATCTGGCCGCTCTGTCGAGGTGCTCGATTTTCGAAGGTCGGTGGGGTTTACCGAACACCTTGGTTTAGCAGACCTTGGGGTTGAACCCGATGAACTGGGGCGTCTCTGGTGTGCCTCATCTCTCGAAACGTGGTGCAGTGGTGTGTTTGGAATTGGCGACGTTGTGGGCTTTTCTGCAGATATCTCCCGAAATCCCACGGACCAGGCTCGCCGGATTCTGAACCGGATTAGTCATCGCATTCGGCGTCCGCATTTCCTGCGAAATCGCGAGATGAGTTTCTCCGGAACTTCTGCTCGCACATCAGATTGATTGAACGTCCAGGGGAATCCGCTCTGTGTTGGCGACTCTGCCGTCGCGTTCCGTGGAATCCATCAGGTCCACAGAGGTGATTAATGGCATTGCAGGTGATGGTCGGGTTTCAATTGCCGTTTCAACGGTTTCTATTCTCCTTTTGTCGGGGGCAACAATGGGGAGTCTGACGATGAACAGGCTGCCCTTACCGAACTCGCTGCGGAGCGAGACCTCGCCTCCAAGAAGGCGAGCGAGTTCACGCACTATGGAAAGTCCGAGTCCGGTTCCCTCATATTCTCGCTTTACATGATCTCTTGAGCCAGAACCTGTGGACCCCTGACGGAACTTTTCGAAGATATGTTCCTGCTCCTGAAGAGGGATACCGATTCCGGTGTCTTCAACACTGAACTCAACCAAATCAGTTTCTGACAGTCGCGAAGAGATGCGGACTCGTCCACCTTCCGGCGTAAACTTGATTGCATTGGACAGCAGATTGGTCAGGATCTGGTTGATCTTGCTGCGATCCTGTTGAAGGAGTGGTAGTTGTTGCGGCGGCGGTTCGATTCGGAGGTCGATGTTCTTTCGATCTGCAAGTGGCATGATCTGCTGCATCTGAAGTTCCAGAAGATCGGCAATCTGTACCTCGGTCCGATGCAGATCCATCTTCCCGCTTTCGATCTTGGCAAGGTCAAGCAGGTCATTGATCTGCACCATGAGAGACTGACCTGACGTCTGGATGTTGTGAACGTATCGCTTTTGACGTTCATCAAGGTTCACGGCACTTTGCAGGATATCACTGAAGCCAAGAATGCTGTTGAGTGGTGTTCGCAACTCATGACTGATGGTCGCAAGAAAATCATCTTTCAGTTTGTTGTTGTTGAAGAGTTCCATATTCGCCTGAGCGAGCTGGTCGATTTTTCCATCAAGACTGTCGTTCAGTGATCTGAGTTCATCATTGACGGTCATCATGTGTCTGAGCATGCGATTGAACGCATGGCTGAGTTCTTCAAATTCGTCACCGGTACTAATGTCTGCCCGCAGATTCAGATTGCCGCGAGCGATCTCGTCGCTGACATCTTTGAGGTGTTGGACCGGTTTAACAATGATGTAACGCACGATGGCATAAGCGGCCAACATCGCCAGAAACGATGTTACAATGCCCGTCGCCAGAAGGATGGCCCTGTTACGACTAAGCTGCGCGTCAACGGCCTCCAGGGAGATTTGGATTCTCGCGATACTGAGGAGCGGAGGTTTGGATGCTCGTGTGCCCTGCTCTTGTGCCGAGTCGCCGGTTTCTGTTGGCTTATCAGGTTTGTCCGGCACCACAGGATTTTTTACATCGTAGTGAGCCACTGGACTTGTCAGCGTCTTCTTTCCGTCCAGAAGATGACATGCCTGACAGGATTTTGCATTTCTGATTGCTGCAAAATAGACAAGCTCTCGCGGGCGATCTCCTTCTGCGGCCTTGAAAATGTAGTACTCATCCTCTGGAGTTTCCTCGTCCATGAATCGTCGGCGAGCTTCGAATCCGTCTTCGTTGTCTGGGAACTCGTCCGTTGCCGAAGTAAGCCCCCATAACGTCTTATCTGAAATTCCGGGGAGTTCGTTCAGGGTTCTGTTGAAGAGCACAACGTTTGGTGGAAGCGATGATTCGCTGTGGGAACTCCGGTGGTTAGCGTCCGAAGTTGATTCGTCAATTCCTTCCTCCCCATTGTTCTTTGCTTGAGCTTCGTCCTGCGACTTCAGAGATGCAGGTTCTTCAGAGCTTACCGCCGCCGTGATAAGTTTCGGATAGTGAACCAGAGGTAGTACCTGCGGTACCATGTCTTTTGCGCGGAGCAGTTGTTGATACTCAATGAGTCGGCGAGTACGAGACGCGTAAAGCCAGAAGCTCGCCGTGATAAGGAACAACAGTGCGAACCCGAAAAGAAAGCGACACTTTCTCTCCAGGCTGCTTTCACCAATCAACTTCTTGAGGGCTCGGTAAGAAATCACGAATCCATTCCTGCGTATGTGCCGAAGACACTTCCGAGTATCTTCTCAGAATCAAGTGACAGTTCAAATCCAGATAGACTTCCGATCCGAATTCGCAGCCAGACCTGCCATCATACGCTGGAAGTTTTCATGGCGTTTGTCTTTGTTGTATCTGCGTTTCTCGCGTTTGAATCGTAATGACAAGAGATCAAAATTATGTTGCGAGCTTTTTCCAGTGCTGAGATTCGCCGTGTTGATCAGGATGCTGTCAGGGAATTGGGGATTCCTTCTTTATTGCTGATGGAGAACGCCGCAAGGGGCGTCTGTGACCGAATTCAGCAAGCTGGCATCTGGAGGTCGATTTTGATCCTGGCAGGTCCCGGGAACAATGGCGGTGATGGTCTTGCGGTCGCTCGCCTTTTGGCGGCTCGCGGAATTGACGCGACGGTACATTTGATTCGGAACGGAAAGAGTCTGTCGGAGGATGCGGCGCAGAACCTCTGTATTCTTAACAAATGCGGTATCGATGTGAATGAACCCTCTTTGGACAGCATTGTGCAGTTGATCGCACAGTTATCGGATCAGGATCTAATTGTCGATGCAATGCTTGGCACCGGAGCCCGGGGGCAACTCAGATCGCCCTTTGCAGAGGTTACTGATGCGATCAATTCATCGGGTGCGATGGTCTTGGCCGTTGATATTCCGACGGGTTTTGACTGCGATTCAGGAATGGTCAATGGGACCTGTGTCAGGGCTGACTGGACAGTAACGTTCGTGGCTTTGAAAAACGGATTTCTGCGGGATTCAGTAACTCAGTATACGGGAGTCATCTGGATTTCAGATATTGGGATCCCTCAAAAGTGGCTGAGGGACTGGAGCCAGCGTGATGGCAGTTCTGAGGAGCTGAATCGCTGAGCGTGCAGAGCGATTCTGGGTCACCAAACGACCCACATTACCTTACGTCGGGCAGATCTCAATTGTGGCAGGATCTGGTCTCCCGGGGACAAGTTGCTGCGGACGGCTGAAATTTGATTTGCCGTCGATTAGCATTCGGTCAAGAAAACTCTTCAAAGAGAAGCCCATAGCTTGATCAACATCGAACGGCAGAGTCTCTTTGCTTCCTCGGTTTGAACGGTTGTTGGCATCGTTCAAAATCAGGTCGCGGGACGCGGTCTCACACTTAGTCAGATAAGAATCTCATGCCTTCTGTTCCCCAACGCATAGATGGACCCGTTGCGGTGATTGGCGATGTCCATGGTCAGACGGACAAGCTCAGACAAATAATTGGACAGTTGTCGCGATTGCCTGATATTCACCGACGCTGGATTGTTTTCATCGGTGATCTTGTGGATCGAGGTCCGGATCCGGCAGGGACTGTCGAGTTGTATTGCGATCTTTCAAAGAACCATGAGTTCGTCACGTGGCTGTGTGGCAACCATGAACTGGCCATGGCAGGAACTCTGGGGCTGTTCGAAAAACCCGACTACGTGGATTTCGAAAAACGCTGGACCAACCATTACGACTCCCACACAACTTTTGAGTCCTATGGAGTGCCGCATCGTGATGTTGATGCGCTCCGAAAGGCGCTTCCGGACGAGCATCGGCGACTACTGGCTGACCTGCCGTGGAGCATTGAGCACAGAGACTATTTGTTTGTGCATGCGGGTCTTGACAGAAACATGCCCTTTGAGACGCAGGTCCAGATTCTTCGGCAGCGAGATTTCAGTCTGAGTCACCCACCGTGGTTGTACTCCAAAGATTACATTAATGCCGGGCCACCGATGGATTCTCCTGTAACCATCGTGATGGGACATGTTCCTGTTCCCGAGGTCTTGTTCAGAAACGGGTTGATTGCGACGGACACAACCGGAGGAATCGATGGCGAGCTTAGCTGCGTATTGCTGCCCGAGAATATTGTTCTGCAGTCCGGCAATCTCCCGCCTCGCCCGCTGACTCCGCCTGCTAGGAAGAAGCCCTGGTGGCAGATCTGGTAGAGTACTGGAGTTGGCACTGGTGCTGTTTTTCTGAATCGGAGGTCATGATGTTTCCGCGATGCCTGTTCCTCTGTTTGCTGTTGAGTTTGTCCGGTGTGTCTCGTCTGACTTCGGCCGCTCCTCCGGATATCGAAAAATTTCTTGTGGAGGGGCGTCTGTCGGAAGGTGCAGCTGCGATGCAGACTGCTGTCGATGCTGATCCTGATGACGGGATCTCTCGTTTTGGGCTGGGAGTGACTCAATTCTTTCAGGCGGTTGAGAAACTAGGGCAAAGCCAGTATCGATATGGCCTGCTCGGAAATCGCAGACGTGCAATTCCTTTCATGCGTTTGCCGATCCCGGAGAACGATAAGCCGGAGACGATTTCTTATGAGTCCGCTCGCTCGACTATTCAGGAATTTCTCACTGGATTAAGTAAAGCCGAGCAGACTCTTGCCGGTGTGAAAACGTCCGGTGTCAAGTTGCCGTTGAAAATCGGTCAGATTCGACTCGACCTTGATGGTGATGGTGTTGGCACCGACGAAGAATCAATCTGGAATATTCTCAATGCCCTGAACAGCGGTGGTCGTCCCGATGAATCTGTGGCCACTGTGAATCAGTTGGTCGTTGCTTTTGACGACGGAGATGTTTTATGGCTCAGAGGTTATTGCCATGTGATGTCTGCGCTGGGCGAAATTGTGCTGGCGTACGATTGGAGTGATCAGTTTGAGCGGACGGCACATTTGTTTTATCCGAGCGTTCAGTCGCCTTACGAGTTTTTACAGACCGAGGGGACCGGGCCATTTAACGGATTCAATTCCCAAAACATTCTTGATGTGATCGCTCTGATTCATACTGTCAACTATGAGTGTGTTGAGCCCGAACGAATGAAGGCGGCACTCGGCCATCTGGAGTCGGTCATTAGACTCAGTCGTGATTCGTGGAAGCTGATCAACGCGGAAACCGACAATGATCGAGAATGGCTTCCGAATCCTCGCCAGTCCGCTGCGCTCGGAGAACTGCGCGTGTCGCCTCAAAATCTTGTGGGCTGGCAGGCATTTCTGGATGAAGCAGACGCAATCCTGCAGGGAAAAAAACTCCTGCCATTCTGGCGCGGGATTGATGGGGGAGCGATGTTCTTCGATGGTCGTTTTCCAGAGCATCCCGAGTTGGGAATCAACGTGCGGAAAATATTCCTTGAGCCAGCTCGCCTTGACCTCATTCTGTGGCTTCAGGGTACTGGACTTCAACCTTTCCTTGAGAAAGGGGAACGGACTGATCCGGAAGCCTGGCGAAGAATCATGAATGCCTTTAACGGAAACTTCTTTCTGTTCATGGCCTGGTTCAACTGATTTCGGGACAGCAATCAGCCGTCTGACGATTATCGCAGTTTGGCGATTACTGCAGTCTGACGGCTGCCGCGAGCGAACATTGGGGGGACCTGAGTGATCCGCTGATAAATGTTACTCATATCGTTTTCATCAGCACGGCTACTCAATCACAACACCAGTGACATCCGGCGGATCAGGGAATTTTGGAGCCATGTCAGCCAGCGTTTCGGCGATGATTCCGGCAACAACATAATCGCGATACCAGTTCTGATCGGCTGGGACAACATACCACGGTGCATGCGTGGTGGAGCACTTCTCCAGCATGTCTTCGAACGCCTTCTCATAGTCGTCCCAGAGCTTGCGTTTCTCCAGATCGGCCGGATCAAACTTCCATCGTTTTTCCGGAGCGTCAATTCTCTCCTGAAATCGTTGCTTCTGTTCGTCCTTTGAAATATGAAGGAAGAACTTGATGATCCGAGTGCCAGATTCGGCAAGCATTTCCTCGAAGGCATTGATCTGGCTGTAGCGAGGCTTCCAGACGCTTTCCCTGACGATCTTATGAACACGAACAACGAGCACGTCTTCGTAATGTGAGCGATTGAAGAATCCGATTTTTCCCGCTGCTGGCACAGCTTTGTGAATTCGCCAGAGGTAGTCGCGGGTCAGTTCTTCTTCGCTCGGCTTTTTGAAGCAGGTCACCTCGACCCATTGTGGATTTGTCCCCCGAGTGACGGATCGGATCGTGCCGTCCTTCCCGCCTCCATCAATGGCCTGAAAGATAATAAGCAGTTTTTGTCGCCCTTCCGCGTAAAGCGTTTCGCCAAGCGAAATGATTTTGTCTCTGGACTCAGTCAGCTCCTTTTCGCATTGTTCACGATCGTTCCTGAAGGCTTTTCCGTCAGTCTCCGTTTTCCGAAGGTTAATCTTCTGGCCGGGTTTTATCAGGTGACGATCAAAGCTGGGCATTGTCTATTCCGGTGAATCTATTCAGGCTGTATGCCAGTCAGGCTGTGAGCAGGAGACTGACGATAATTACGGAGAATACTGCAAGCAGCATCAATCCTGAAACAGCGGTTCCGGCAATTGCTTCAAATCTTGAACGCCCCTGAATTATGTAGCCCGTCAGGCAGAGTATAAGCGAAACAATGTTCAGAAGTCCGGCACTGCCGCCAACCACGAGAAGCCGTGTCAGAGCCGGTGCGTTGGCTGTGAGATCCGTAAGTTCCTGCCTGGACGAAGGCAGCTCATGCAGCATGAGGAATAACACGCCGTAAAGAATTGCTGCAACAATCCCAAAGAGAATTCCGGCCCACGCCACGACGTTCGCGGGCTCCGTCGATTCCTCGCTTGCTTGTTGGTCATGAATTCGGTCTGACGACATCATGGATTCCATGAGTGCTCGGTTGCGACCGTGAAACGGATGCAACTTCTTAAGTAGAACTGATACGTCACTATTGCCGTGACGAAGGCTTCACTGCACTTCGCCATGTTGTAAAACAGTGCGTCCTGAATTCTCATGCGGAACTCCGTCGCATCCGGCTGTTTCTTTCTTATCCGCAAGCTGTTTCTGAGTTATCCCGCAAAGCCGTTGCTAACTCACTGCAGCTTCTATCCTCATGGATCTGTCCGGCTAATTGAGAAACAGGAACTCTTTTTGATTCAGCAACACATGACAGATTTCTGCCAGAACCTCAGGATTCTGCAACGCATTCTCCTCCGGCAGCTTTCGGTCTGCCGCGACGAGTCTTGAAAACTCCTGAAAAGCAATCAGCTCTTCACGACTCGGGTTACGACTCAATGCCTGACGGAAAGCAGTACTCAAAATGTCGTCGCCTCCTGCAGGCACGTCTTTCAAGAGCCGGGCGGCCCACACAGATGATTGTTGATGAACGAACTCGTTGTTCATCAGCATCAATGCCTGCGCCGGCACATTCGATGCGCTGCGTCGGCCGACTGCAGTGGCAGGTTGCGGAGTATCAAACGTCAGCATAAACGGGTTGAGGAAGTTGCGATTGACACCCTGGTAGATGCTTCGCCGTCCGGCACCATCGAGTGGTCCCGATTGTCCGGGGCGTCCTCGTCCCTGCATAAAACTATTCAGATAGACGGGGACTGAGGGACCGAACAATGTGTTGTCGAGTCGTCCGGAAACACTAAGCATGGCGTCTCTCAGGACTTCAGCTTCCAAACGTCGAACAGGATATCGGTGCAGCAAAAGGTTTGACGGATCCTTTTGTTCGGCCAGCTCATTCCGCTGGCTGCTCATGCGATACGCACTCGTGAGAACGAGCCGTCGAATCAGGCGTTTCAGTGACCAATCCTCTTTCCGAAAATCATCAGCCAGAAAGTCGAGCAATTCCGGGTGTGTAGGCAATTCACCAAGCACACCGAAATTGTCCGAGCTGGCCACTATTCCACGGCCGAAAAGATTCTGCCAGATTCGGTTCACGATCACTCTTGATGGAAAGGGATTGTCATCAGAGAGCAGCCGATCAACGAGTTCCCGGCGACCACTGCCTGAGGGATCTGTCAACGGTTGCGCCGCATCAAGCGCGGTCAGCAGATGTCTGCCAATCGTTGGGCCTCGATTATTGTGATTGCCTCGAATGAACAAATACTCGTCTTCACCGGTTCCATCGCACATCACAAGCACGGGATCACCAGACTGCGGGCGTTCCAGCAATGAGTGCCACTCTTTCATGGCTTGTTCAATGTGGGTGCGGCTCTCGGGAGAGAACAGCTTTGCCGATGTTGCGACAGACATCCATGCGGGATCTTTCTGCAGCTCATTCGCAACGTTCTGCAGTACCTGGCTGATGTTGTTTTCTGCAGGCCATGGAAGATTGAGATTGGTACTACAGATTTCCATCGGTGTGACAGGTGCTTCGTCGGGTTGGCCCATCAGGCGAACTTCTCGCACAGCAACCCAGCCATCCCCCTCGTCCAGAAATTCAAGATGGCATCGGTGTCCGATGTACCGTTTGACGTCGCCTGCTATTCGAATCCAGCGAAACTCACCGTCGGTTTCAATTGGCTGCCGACAGCCTCCAAACAAAAGTTCCGAGAATTCGTTCATCACATAGCCGTCAATGCTGAGGCGGACTCGTGAGTTTCGGCCGGCAGCCAGAATCTGGATTTCAGGATGAGTTAAGACGAACTCCGGTGAATGGAGTTGGCCTCTGAGTTTTGGGGAGAGGACTCCGGAACTGACCGACTTTGGCGAATCTGCCACAAAATCTTTACTGTCTGCCCGAACGATGGACAATGCTCGCTGATGCCCGTCCTTCAGCCCTTCGCGGCCGGTCAAGCTTGGAACACCAGAAAGATCGGGAGCAAGATGTGCAAAGGCAGCTCCGAACACACGCCATCCGGAAGGCAGGCCATCGCGCAGGTCTGCCGCGATCACAGTCGGCGATCCGGCAGAGGTTTCAATCCAACTTCCCGGAGCTGTTTTCCCTGCGGAACTCAGATCTGAGACGGCGTCGTTACGCCTTTTGATCCAATGCTGAAGTCTTTCTTCGGGAGTCTGTTCATTTGGAGACTGCGCGAAGGTTGCCAGCACTGATAAGGGATGATTCAGCTCTTTCGAGCGAGGGTCCTGAAGAATCGCTCGCAAGGTCGCGATTCGCGGATCTTCATCTTCTCCTGCTACGGCGGGCTTCATCGCTTCGGTCAGAATACGCTCAAGCTGCTGAGTCGTGAGTTCATTCAGCGCGATCTGAATTTTTTGCGCCGCGTTGTCTCGACTGGTGTTGAGCAGACTCGTGAGCTTTGCGGTCTCGTTGTGAGAATCAAGCCACTCAATACGTCGCCGCGAACTTTGTAGGAATCCTGAGAGAGCGTAATAGTCGGCAGCCGTGATCGCGTCAAACTTATGATCATGGCATCGAGCACAGGCAATCGTCAGGCCCAGAAATGATTTTCCAAAGACGTCAATCTGGTTATCAATTCGTGAAGCTTCTTCTGCCTTAACGTCTACCGGGGCGTGCTTATCTTCGCAAAGATACCAGAATCCGGTAGCAATAATTGACTCGTTGAACCCCAGCTCCGGATGTCGACGAGGATTCTCCATAAGGTCGCCTGCGACATGTTCGCGCACAAATTGATTGTATGGAACATCTGCATTCAATGCGCGAATTACGTAATCTCGATATCGCCACGCATATGGCAGCGGATAGTCGAATTCATGGCCCAGCGTTTCTGCGTACCGCATCAGATCTAACCAATGTCGAGCCCATCGTTCACCGAAATGCGGAGAAGCCAGCAGTTCGTCAATGACTTTCTCCATCGCTACAGATGTTTCTGCAGGGTCATTCAGAAAACGATCCTGCTGTTCAATCGTCGGAGGAAGACCGACAAGATCAAAACAGAGTCGCCGCAGAATGGTTCGGCGGTCAGCTTCGGGCGCGGGGAGAAGATCGATATGCTCCAGTTTTGACAGCAGAAAATGATCAATGTCTCCGCTGGGCCAGTCAGTGTTTTTGACCTTTGGCACTTCTGGTCGCAAAATTTTCTTCCAGGCCCAATGAGAGGTCATTCGCTCCTGTAGCGGGAACTCGGACTTTCCAACGGGAGCAGTCGATTTTTCCATCGCGGCCGGCCAGACCGCGCCGTCTTTGATCCACTGCACCAGAATATCGATCTCTGCGTCCGGCATCTTGTTACGCGGAGGCATCTGAAAGGATTCGTAACGAACCGCCTGAATCAGCAGGCTGTTTTCCGCATCGGATGGCACAATGACTGGGCCACTTTCGCCCCCGGTCAACATCGCCTTTCGCGACGTCAAACGGAGCTCACCCTCCACTTCTCCTTCGTCGCCATGGCACTCAAAGCACCGCGACTCGAGCAGAGGCAGTACCTTGTCTCGAAAGAAGCCTTCCTGGTCCGCGGCTGCTGCTGTTGTTTCACCATTCTTGTTTGATGATGCGGTGTTCTGTTCATCCGGCTGCCGCGGTCCAGCAAGAACGTACTCACCAGAGATATTGGCGAGGAACAGAGAACAGCTCAGAAAGGTCAGTTTTAAGCGGGGAGGCATTTCAGGTTCCTGCGTGGCCTGGTCTAATGATTGGCGCACCGTATGGTGGGCCTCTCATTGTCGCTCAATGGTCTGCCAAAAAGCAACGGATGGCCATGCAGGAATCGAATCGGCTCCCCGAAAGCAGGAATCAGATCAATCTTTCACTACTGCCTGAGCCAAACTTTCCCATTCACCCTTCGGAATACGGTCTTCTTCGTCCATCAGCAACAGCTGAATTTCAACGATCTCTTCTGAGCAGTCGAAGAACGCATCAATAACTGCCGGGTCGAATTGAGTGCCGCGGCCTTCTCGCAGAATGTCAAAACATTTCTCGCGAGGGAATGGATCCTTGTAAGGTCGTTTGCTGGACAATGCATCAAAGACGTCGGCGACGGCAACGATTCGGCCTTCGAGCGGAATGTCATCGCCCAGCAGGCCGAGAGGATAGCCTTTCCCATCCCAGCGTTCGTGATGAGTCTGTGCAATTCGAGCAGCCAGCATCAGCAGCGATGATGACCGCACGTGAAGCATGCTCTCGCCAATTCGGGTATGAGTCTTCAGGATGTTCCATTCTTTCTCGGAGATCGGTTCAATAATTTGCCGGCCCAAAGCGCAGTGCTTCTTCATCAGCTCATATTCATCGAATCCAAGTTTACCCGGTTTGAACAGGATTGAGTCCGGGATTCCGATCTTTCCGACGTCATGCAGCTGGGCGGCCTGCTCCAGCATTTCAAGACGGTTTTCCGGATAGCCCATCTGCTTCGCAATGATCGCTGTATACCGACCAACTCGGATGACGTGGTTCCCGGTATCGTTGTCTCGATGTTCAGCCGCGCGTGCGAGGCAAAGAATCAACTGCTGACGAGTCGCTTCGAGCTGGCGGGTTCGCCGTTCAACCTGCTGTTCAAGGCGAGCGGCTTCACTTGAAGCCATATCATAATGCTTCTTGATCACAACGGCGTTTCGAACGCGAGGAAGTAGTTCGTTGGGATCGATTGGCTTCTGCAAAAAGTCACTCGCGCCAAGATCCAGAGCCTGTTTTCGCGTGGCCGGGTCCGAGGCGGCTGTCAGAATCAGTACCGGAATATGTTGAAGAATCGGATCGAGGCCGATCACTCGCAGAATGTCGAGGCCGCTGACTTCCGGCATTCGAATGTCCAGAAGTAATACGTCAGGCAATTCATTTCGCAGCAGGTGCAATGCTTCTCGGGCATCGCTCGTCGTAACAAATTTCTCGTAGCCTTCCATCTTCAGGTGCTGACGAAAAGTCATGACGTTCAGCGGTTCATCGTCCACAATCATGATTTTTGCGGTCTTGTCGACAGCTCGGACCGTGACCATCGATTTCGCAGGACCGCGGACGGGCTTATAGTCGTCGTCCTGATTCTGGGCGCCTTTGCGTGAGCTGGTTTCGAGGGCCGAACGACCGGACGATTCGGTCGGCGGAGCCGTCAGGAATGATGCATTGGGCAGTCTCGAGGGAGTCACCGCAACGGCTGACGTTGCTGCGGCAGCCGCTTGTGGCAGCGACGCAACCTCCTTCGCGGGTGTTGAATTCGCGAGCAACGAAGCGAACGGATTTGCCTGGGACGGAGCCGGGGTTTCCAATGATGCAACTCGTTGCAGCCCGCCGGAGCTTCGGAGCGACTCAAACGAGGCAATCGTTGATCGGATTTCGTCGAGGACTGAATCTGCGGAGTTGGTCTTGATGCTGGACATAGTTTATTTCCGAGAAACGCCTGATGTTTTCGAACCGGAACAGACCCCGGGATACGAAAAAACCTGGAAGCGTCCTCCTCGAACATAGCCCGTAGTCTTTTGGCAGCATGAATTCTCGGGGAGGGTTTATGTGAGGCACAGGCTCAACAACACTACTCGGCCGGAAAATCTCGTATCTTCAGACGAACCGAGATAGTCGTTACAGGCGTGATTGTCCCCGCGATCAGCCCACACCGCAGGCGGTGTAGCATTCAGATCATCACCGGCCACCAGAAAGAAAACTCAATCACTGTTGGAGCGGCAAACGGCCGCGGCAGCAGCTGCGATCGTTGTCATTCGCTGCGACATTTGGCGGAAATGGTGTATGCACATGGCCGAGTCCAAGGACTTACTATCGGAGATTTATCAACCTTTCCGAGCATTGCAGAGAAGGCAACTTTGGTGTGCAAGCAACGTGGAATCAGGTCGTGACAGAGCTCCTGAAGCGGTCGAGGATGTGTTGGTCTCTCTTCGGAACTCCACAGACCGCTGCTTCACTGGACTCATTTGAGGCAAGCATGCAGGTAAGCGTCTGAGACGGTTTCCACAGCATCGCCCGCAGACAATACCCCACGTCATGAACAAGTTTCGCAGTTCCACTTGAGTGCAGTTGTCGGAGTACGCTCAGGAGATCGCAATCCTTGGCACGGTTCGTCACGAAATTGTCCGGCTATCTATTGAGGCTCATGTCGAGGTTGAGGTCTTCTGCGTTATCAACGTAGAAGACGAACCCATTGTACATCTCATCGACGGATTGAGGTCCGTAAGTCACCGTCGCGGCTGGGTCGGGGTTGAAGGGATTGAAAGCGGAGTTATCAAAGTGAGCGATGGCTCGCACTTTCGTTCCTTTTGTGAGTATTTCATCCCCGGGACTTAGCTCATAACCAAGCTGCCATTCGAAGTTGTAATTTGGAATCTGCAGCAGTGTCTTTGGTGGATCGTTTTCATGGACAGCGTAGAAAGACATGTCGCGGCCGCGGACATGCATGTGCGCGAACATACCGAGCAGATTGACGTCTCGATCCACGGTGTGTTCTGCTTCAAGACGAAATGCAGGGTCTTGGGGAGGAATTCTCCAGCCTCGCGGATCCAGCAGGAAGAAACGGACCTGTTTTCTCACTGTTTGACGAGGGAAACGAAAGCCCACCCGAATTCTGGAACGCTCTTCTTTTCCCGTTGTGGTGTAGTGGATCTGCAGGCCGAGGCCGGCACCGGATGGGATTCGAACCGCCGCGCCATTGTTGTAGCGAGCGAAATCCATTGCTTGGCCGCCGGGCACATATCCCGTGATGAAGGTTTCCTCTCCCGCTCCGTCTTTCGTCACATACGCCATATTGCAATGATGGACAACGCCGGGGTTATCGGGCTTGATCTCGATGGCTTCGACCCACGTTTCTTTCAGAAACAAATACGGCAGGATGGTATATCGATACGGCACAAATCCTGTGGCTGGAACCTCGTGCTGTTCCAGCATTGAAACGATCAGATCAGGCTTGCCGATTCGCCATTCCTCGGTCGATCGGCTGGGGGCTGCAGGCGCTTCGCTGAGCGATCCTGCTGGGCGTCCGGACGCGATCCAGTCCAGCAGTGCGTTCTTCTCATCTCGCGACAACGATGTGTCGTTCTGAAAGTGTGTCTGAGACTTTGCGGCAAACCACGGAGGCATGGTTTCATTTTCCACAACGGTGCGAATCATTTCGGCATTCGCTGCGACATCTTCAAACGTCAGCAGCGAAAAAGGTGCAGCCGTTTCGGGACGATGACACTCCGCACATTTTTCATAAATGATGGGCGCGACATGTTCTGACCATGTCACATCCTTCCGAACCGGCCTTTCCACTGGCCTTGTGATCTCGCAGCCGTCGACCGGGGTTTCGGGAACGCTGACGGACGCCTTGTTAAGGATCTCCGTGAGAGCGATCTCCAGATCATGTCGGGATGCCGCCGGTTTTGAACCGCCAATGCGAATCTGATCGTCAATACGACCCCGATAGCGAATGGCCCGGTTTTCATCGAGAATTACGACTTGGGGAGTCCTCGTAATCCCCAGTGATTCGACGCAGGACAAATCCGTGTCTTTCACGAAGTAAAAGGGAACCTCAAAGTCGACCGCCTGAGTGGCCATGTCACGAATGGTATCGCCAGCTCCGGCATTCACTGCGACGAAAAGTACGTTCTGTTCCTTGAACTGTGCCGCCAGTTCTTTCAGGCGTGGAAACGATCTGCGGACGAGCGGGCATGTTGATGTCGTGAATGCGAACACAATTGCTCGGGGCTTACCCAGATCGGAAAGACTTCGCTGGATGCCGCGAATGTCGGTGAACTTCAGTTCTGAGATTACGGTTCCAATTGGCGGCACCGGTATATCTGAGGCGGCTCCTGATAAATCGTCGCCTGCACGAGACTGAAGACCGGCCGCGAGAATCATACTTACCAGGACGGACGTCTTGATGGAAGTCATTGTTCGACTCTCAATTCGCGGAAGTGGATGATTACACACGCCGGTTAGTACGATGCAGACTTCTGGCTATCTGCAGGCTCACGGTATTCTACACCGACGCCCGTTGTGTTCGCATCCCGAGATTGTGGTGCCGCCCAGCAAAATCCGTCCGTCAATGTATCGTGAAGTCAATGTTGAGCGAATGGCAGCGGTTTTGATGGTGTTAATACACCGGGCGAATTGTGGCCGGTACTTTGCGGGATCGTTAGAGAATGGTCTCAAAATTCCAGCGTTTCTCCGCGGGGTGTGACAAATCGAACCTCCGCGAAAGCAGGCACACCCGTTGAGTCGCCAATTGATTTAAACCGGACGTTCGTTCGTCACTATGTCCATTGAAGTTCCGCAAGTCGGCGCTCGACAAAGCCAATAATGCGCGTTCTCTTCGTCGACAAAAAATGCGTTGAGCCGCTGTCGAAGAGCGAATGCTCGTGACGTCGCACGGTTGAACGGTACGTCAAACTGTTTGGAAACGCGGAACTTGCACAACAAAGCTTGCACAATGTGACCGGTGAAGTTGTGCAGTTGCTTGAACTCAAAACGTTTCAAAGCGACGTCTTGATGCGAGGCATATCTTCAGTTCCTGACCTGAATTACTGCCGGATCGGCATCTGGCCGATCACGAGGTCGAGATGGCCCTGCAGGCGGGGTTTTTCTTTGTCAGGGGCATTGGCAATTGCTGTGGTCAGCCATTCTTTAGCTTTGTCCCATTGTCCGTTTTCTGCATAGGCGGCCGCTAATGTGTCGAGAGTGTTCCACTGACTATTGCCAGTCATGTTGCAGGCCTGAGTCGCCAACTCCAGTGATCGTGCCCCGCTTCGCACGCTGGGTTCCGTTGCCGTGGCAAGAAGCCAGGCGAGATCGTTGATGGCTTCATAGCTGTCCGGATTGGTTTTCATGGCTTGTTCAAGATCAGCGATTGCTTTTCCATATTCCTTCTTCAGCTGCAGCGTGTATGCTCGATTTCCCAGCGCGTCGGTGTAGCGAGGATCAATCTTCAGTGCTGCCGTGAAGTCGGCAATCGCTGCGTCATACTTTTTCATCTTCTGATGAACGATGCCTCGATTATTGAGTGCTTCCGGGTATCCCGGGACAAGTTTCAGAGCAGACTGCAGATCGGAAAGAGCGAGGTCCAGTTCTTCCGTTTCCAGATAGGCGAGCGCACGGTTGTTGAAAGCCAGGAAGTTCTTGGGGTCCATCACAACGGCCCCGGAAAAATCAGTGATTGCAGATTTGTAATCACCTTTAAGATAGCTGGCTTGCCCTCGATTATTTAACGCCCCGGCATTTCTTGGAGTCTTGCGAAGGCTCTCGGAAAAATCTGCAATCGCATTGTCATAGTTTTCATGAGCAAGGAACGCTACACCACGCAAGTGATAATTCTCGGCCGTCGGCGTCGTTTTGATTCTTTGAGTCAGCTCTTCAATTGCCGTATCGAAATAGACGGCCTCCTTCTCCCAAAGCCACCCGCCCTTCTCTTTAATCCACAGCCATTCCCCATTTGTCTGGGCGACAGTAAAGACTTCGCCAAGATAGGCACGCCAGACAACGGCTTGTGGCGTCTTCATTTCAGCGCCAGCTTTGGAGATGATGATCTTCTTGTTTTGTCGAGGATCATTGGACTGCTGCCCGCTAACATCGTTGATTGAAGACATGGTCAACAATGCGCAGGAGATAACGGCAAGATGGCGAAGTGTCTTCAGCATAGGACGGCCTGTTTTCATTCAATCCGAGAGCCAGAGTCTGATCGGCCTGCAGTAAGCTCAACCACGCATTTCTGCTGTGAAACTGCAGCCTCCAGTCGCGTGGTATAACAGATTTACCGAATCTGCTTCGATGGGAATTGACCAGAGTTTTTCGGATTCGAAATCGCTGCACTTTGAGCGTGGGAATCTCGGGGTGCTGGGGAGCGTAGGCGAACCCTGTTCATCATTTATTCTGAGTCTGCGTTTGCCACTAAAGGAGTGATTCAGAAGAAGCCGTCTGCAACTCCTCGGGCGGCAAAAAAGAAAGTGAACATTGGTCCGCCGGAGAATTCTCGACAATTTTTTAACGCTCTGTCATGGAACGAAGCGGGAATCCTTGTGAACTGCCAGACAGAAGGCCGCGATCAGGTCTGAGGCGTTCTCCAGATCGGATTCCGCAACAAGTTCCACCGGGGTATGCATGTAACGATTGGGGATGGCAACAAGGCCCATCGCGCAGCCGCCTCGAGAAATCTGAATGGCGGCGCCGTCGTTACTGGCCGGGTAACCGAGTGCGTTAGTTTGAATGGGAATCGATTTCTCCTGAGCCTGCTGGACGAGTAGTTCGACGACTCTGGGGTTAGCATTTGGGCCACGGACGACGACCGCTCCTTTCCCAATTTCGATGCGGCCAAATTCGTTTTGATCAATCCCCGGACAATCGGTCGCATGAGTCACATCAACGGCGATAGCAATGTCCGGTTTAATACTGAACGCGCTGGTCGTCGCGCCGCGCAGGCCGATTTCTTCCTGAGCAGAAGACACGGCGACAACTTTGGCAAACGGATTTCCCTGAGCAATTTTCCGAAGTGCTGTCATGATCACCCAGATCCCCGTTCGATCGTCCATCGCAACTCCTGCCAGTCGTCCGTTTCGAAGTTCGCGCAGACAGGGTTCGGGAGTCACGGTATCCCCAATGCTGACCAGAGACCGAGTTTCCGCCTCAGATAGGGAACCAATATCAATCCAGAGTTCTTTTAGCTTCGGGACAACTTTGCGTTCTTCCGGATCCAGCAGATGAATTGGCTTGCGGGCGATGACGCCGGGAATGGGTCCAGACGCGGTGTGAACCACCATTCTTTGGCCAAGCAGGATCTGCAAATCCCATCCACCGACGGGATTGACTCGGATAAATCCAAAGCTGTCGATGTGCTTAACGATCAGGCCGATCTGATCGCAGTGAGCATCCAGCAGAATTGTCACCGTTCCCTTCGGGTTAACCGTTGCCCGCAAGCTGCCGAACACATCGGTTTCCACTTCGGCCGCGAACTCGTTCGCATACGCTCGCACGACTTTCTGGATATTCTCTTCCTGACCGGAGGTTCCGGGAGTCAACAGAAGGTCTTTAAGAAACTGGTCAGGCATGGCATGCTCACTGTGGTGAAAGTTCGAAAGCCAGTCCGCAACAAGAATGCGCCGCTGGGTAGAAGTTGAATCGAATGAGTCGCTTTAACGAAGTCTGCGCGGATCATCAGTGGCGGATGTTCGATTGTCATACGCCTTTTCTGTCAGGCGTTTTTGGCGGCCACTGTTGATGATAGTCGGCCGTTGCTGAAATCGGCGTAATCGTCAATTTCACCGCGGTATACCCGCATGTTACCACCTTCGTGATGATTTTTGTGAAAGTTCGGCAAGCTAAGTTTCTCCCCTCCGATCAGAGTAAGGTGCAGATCGTTCAAGGCATTTTGGCCATTGGATTCCTGCGTATCGACACCTTTGGTCCTGCTCCTTGACTATTCGGAGTCCGCAAATGTCTATTCAGACCGCCGCCACGTCCACCAGTTCGTCCGCTGATACACCCAACCTGGTTCTGATTCCGCCCCACGTTCAGCAGAGACTGGAGTCCAACGGTCCATTGCCGGTCTTGCCATGGCTTGCGGTGCGGGCGGTTAAGATCTCTGAAGACCCGGACTGTTCCATTAATGAATTCGTATCTTTGATTGAACGCGATGTGTCGCTGCTTTCGGGAATACTGAGTTTCTCCAATAGTGCTTTCTACAGCGGCGGTAAGCCGATTGCCAATGTTCGTCAGGCCGTCATTCGACTCGGAATTCGGACCTGTCGGAATCTGATACTCACGTCCTGCATTTCCAGCCTCATGGGTCGTATGTCCATGAAGCAGGAATGGATTCGAGAATCTCTTGCACGCCATGGATATGTGACCGCTGCAGTGTGTCACTCATTGAATCAACGTCTGCAACTCGGATACGATGGTGAAGAATTCACTGCTGGCCTTGTTCATGACATCGGTCGAACCATACTTGCTTCGTGCTTCAGTGATGAGTTTCAGGAATTTGATGCCCTCACTTTTGAAGAATCGTCTGCAACCGTTGATAACGAATTCTCCGTGATCGGTACGTCTCATACGGAGGCCGGTGCTTATTTTGCTGCGAAGAGTGGTTTGCCCCCGGTGCTGATCGATGTTATCCGTCACCATCATACTCCGGACCAGTCCTCCGGCGATCGTCGCTTGGTGGCTCTTGTGGCTGCCGCAGATGATATTGCGAATCATCTTCAGCGGTTTGATAGTCCCGAGAACTACGATGCTTCGACCAATAAGGGCCTGATACTTCTGGAGCGGCTTGGTGTCCCGAACGCGATTGCTCGAATCTCAGTCGATGCTACGGAAATGCTGAGAGATGCCGATACCGTTGCCGGAAACATGGCTAAACTCTGAGTTGCTGATTTGTGGCCGGTTTTGCACTTAAGCAGATTTCACATTCGAACCCTCTGCCGCTCTGTCGGTCAGGGGGTTCTGTGTTTAAACAGTCGATTTTGACCGATGCTTTAGCATTCTGCTGGAGAACGAATGATTCGGGAGCATCCCGTGACTGCATTTTCTCAGCGGTACTGTCTCAATCGAATCTTCATTTTGCAGAAATGAAGGACTCTTCTATGCTTATGTGATCGATTCGCTAATCGGCGTCGGGAATTGCAAGACAGGGACGGGACTGATGGATGCATATTTGAACGGAGAATCGCTCGCCGCTTTGTTGACGTTGACGTCACTTGAAATGGTGCTGGGCATCGATAATGTGATCTTCATCGCAATCCTTTGCGGCAAACTGCCGGAAGCCCAGCGCGATAAAGCCAGAACTCTGGGCTTGTTGCTGGCTGTGGTCTCTCGCATTCTGTTGGTGCTGGCCATTGGCTGGGTCATGACTCTGACCAAAGAGCTGTTTGTGATGCTGGGCCATGCCGTGACTGGCAAGGACTTGATTCTGATTTTTGGCGGATTGTTCCTGCTATTTAAAGGCACTCGTGAGATACATCACAAGATGCAGGACGCTCGTAGTGATGACAGCAAGCCAACAAAAATTAGTTCGCTGCAGGCCGTGCTGATCCAGATTCTGATGATCGACGTTGTGTTCTCGCTGGACTCGGTCATCACTGCGGTCGGCATGACTGAGGGGCTGAAGCATCCAATCCCCATCATGGTGACGGCAATTATTCTTTCTGTGATGGGTATGCTGGTGTTCTCCAAGGCGATTGTCGTGTTTATCGAACGCAATCCGACCATCAAAATCCTTGCCCTGTCGTTTCTCATGTTGATTGGCTTACTCTTGATGGCGGAAGGTTTCGGCCATCACATCCCAAAGGGTTACGTCTATTTCGCGATGTGCTTTTCATTCGTTGTAGAAATGTTGCAATTGTGGACTTTGAAACCTCCGAAGCCACCAAAGGTTGAATCACAGTATTGATCTGTTTTGTGGCATCGGTCGTCGGCATTAATACAGGAACTAACGGACTTCTGGTTTTCGCCTCGCCGTTGAAGACACTTGATCTGCATTGTGCGTCTACTAATCCGACCCCTGAGTCTGAAATCCCTCATTGCGGAAATTGGCCCTGACTGTGCGAAAAGTCAGGGCGATTGTGGGAACTATTTCGGGAATTACTCCCGCGTTTCGGGGTTCACTCTGCGGTTTCTGCGAAACACGCCAACTAGCAACTGCCCGCAGGTTGAACTGACGTTGGGCAAGCGTACGATGCGTGGGCTGGATGTTTTGCCGCCCATTAACTTTTTGCCTTAAAACGTCATCTCCCATGCCAACCGCTGAGCAACTGCAGATACTGGTTTCCAATGTTATCGAACCAATCACCGAGAAGCCGCTCGGTGAACTTCGGATGGTGCGGGACACCTTCGTTAACGGCAATGATGCGAGGGTTCGTATTGAACTGCCGACTCCTGCTTATCCGGCTGGCAAAAAGCTGGAAGAATTAATCCGACAGAGAATCAAATTCGCGGCACCGGAACTTGAACCTCGAATTGAGCTGCATTCGACCGTTCGAGGAAAAGATGCCGGTGGTCGAATCGGCCTGAATGTGCACAACATCATTGCCGTGGGTAGCGGCAAAGGTGGTGTTGGTAAGAGCACCGTTGCGGCCGCTTTGGCCTGTGGACTCCACTCCTTTGGCTGCCGAGTTGGCTTGATGGATGCGGATGTTTATGGGCCCAGCATTCCGCATATGATGAGCGCAGATGGTCGTCCGGCTGCGACAGAGATTGCCGACGAACATGGTAACAAGTTCATGCGTATGGAGCCGATTGACGCGGCCGGTGTCAAACTGATGTCCATGGGGTTCTTCATTGAACAAGGACAATCCGTCGTCTGGCGTGGCCCGATGCTGCACAAGGCTCTCACACAGTTCCTGAAAGACACCGCGTGGGGTGAACTGGACTATTTGATCATTGACCTTCCGCCAGGGACAGGTGACGTGTCTCTCACACTTGCGCAGCAGGTCGGACTGGCAGGGGCCGTTGTCGTCTGTACGCCGCAGCAGGTTGCTCTGCTGGATGCGATCAAGGCTGTGGACATGTATCAGAAGGTCAATGTCCCGATCCTCGGTTTTGTGGAGAACATGACCGGAGAAATCTTTGGCCGTGGTGGTGTCCAAAAGGTTTCGCAGGAACTCAAGATTCCGTTCCTTGGAGAAATCCCGCTGAACGCGGCGATTCGTGAATACAGTGACCGCGGTCAGGTCATGCAGATGATGCTTGACGACAGCCCGTCACGTGATGCTCTGCGAAAAGTCTGTCAGAACGTTGCGATGCAGGTCTTCAAGGAGCTTGTGAAATCACCGGCGGGCCCTGTTTTGGAAATCCTGTAAATGTTGCCTACACTCGAAGAGATTTTCGAAGAGTTTGCGGACCTTGATCGAGAAGATCAGTCGCAGTACCTTTTGGAACTCGGAGATGACTTGCCGTCATTCCCGGCGGAAGCGCGTACGGAGGTCAACAGGGTTCACGGTTGTCAAAGTCAGGTGTGGCTGATCACCGAGACGAGTGGAGTGGGACCGGATTCAGCGTTCACAATTCTTGCCGACAGCGATTCGAATATTGTTCGTGGTCTGATCGCAATCCTTCAGGCGGCTTTCAACGCGAAGACGGCGCAGCAAATCCTGGACTACGATATTCTGGGCGTGTTTCAGCGGCTGGACCTGCAGCAGCATATCAGTCCTCAGCGCCGGAATGGCTTGCGGGGAATGGTTGAGAGAATTTTGTCCCTGGCCCACCAGCATTTGGCGGTCAACGGGGGGGTGAAGGTCGCTCCGTCGTCTGTCGGCAATACGACGTCGTTGGTGTCCCTGGCCAAAGACCTCGTGGTTGCTCAGCGTCGGCCGTTTGATAGTGACCACATTCGCTCCCAGTTTCCAGTGCTCAATCATTCGCTTGCCAGCGACCAACTTCCTGTTTACCTTGACAGCGGTGCTTCTGCACAGAAGCCTCAGGTTGTGATCGATAAAGAGCGCGAAGTCGAAGAGCAATATTTTGCTAACGCTCACCGCGGAACTTATCAACTGGGCGTGCGGATCGATGAAGAGTTCGAAGGGGCTCGATCGGCGATTGCCAGATTCCTGAATGCTGCCGATGATTCTTCGATCGTTTTTACTCCGGGAACGACGGTCGGTCTGAATATGATCGCGTTTGGCTGGGGGAGGCGGCATGTTCAGCCGGGTGATGAGATTCTGACGACTGTGATGGAGCATCACGCTAACTTTGTTCCGTGGCAGCAACTGGCGAAAGAGCGTGGGGCGACTCTGCGATTGATCCCGCTGACGGCTGACGGAAGACTGGATCTGGGGCGACTCGATGAAGTCCTGACTTCGCGGACAAAGGTCGTAGCTGTCACCGCAATGTCCAACATGCTGGGTACCGTGAATCCGGTCGGAGAGATCGTACGACGGGCGCACGGAGTGGGGGCTTGTGTTGTGGTCGACGGCGCGCAGAGTGTGCCGCATATGACGACGGATCTGCAGGCCCTTGACGC
This sequence comes from Planctomycetota bacterium, assembly GCA_052034165.1. GTDB lineage: Bacteria > Planctomycetota > Planctomycetia > Planctomycetales > Planctomycetaceae > SXXK01. The sequence goes on from JBPOIW010000130.1 coordinate 51,230, forward strand.
AGATTTTCTCGTGTTCAGCGGCCACAAGCTTTACGGGCCGACGGGTGTGGGAGTGCTCTACGGCAAGCCTGAGCGGCTTGAGGAAATGGATCCAATTATTTTCGGAGGTCACATGATCTCTGAGGTGCGGATTGAGAATACAACCTGGTCCCCTGCCCCGGCGAAGTTTGAAGCTGGTACGATGCCGATCGTTCAGGCGATCGCATTGGGCGAAGCTGTTCGCTGGGTTCAGAAGATTGGGCTGGAAGCAATTCATCAGCATGAGCAAACATTGCTGAAGTCGACGATGGAACGGTTGAAGGCGGTTCCGGGAATGACGATTTACGGTCCGGGACTGGAGCATCGCGGCGGCATTGTCAGTTTCCGAATTGATGGTGTTCATCCTGAAGATCTTGCGGCATTGCTGGATCAGAAAGATGTGTTCACCCGCCACGGCCATCATTGCACGATGCCGCTGCATACTCATCTCGGCGTTTCCGCGACAACTCGCGTGAGTCTTGCCGCTTACAACACGCAAAGTGACATTGAGCAACTCATGCAGGCCATTGAATTCGCTTGCAGGACGTTGAAGAAACGCTAGCTTTTCGGGGTGTGTTGCCGTGATGCTCTCAGTCGTTCAATGTGCGACAAAGTGCCTCCAGATGTTCTGACAGCTGATCCCACGGATTGGGATGATCCGCGTCGCCGGGTTTGTATGTGTCCTGAGTCACGTAGATCCAACGCGTGTACTTTTGCGCCATTCGAACATCGTTGGCATTCAATTGCTTCTGCCCGTACATGAGTGCTGCTCGGGAAAACGGGGGATAATCGGAATAGCCTCCGAAGTAGTTGCCATGAAGCTTTTCTTCCGTTGGCCATTGATCGCTTTCGTGAATTACGATGACGTCAGCAGACTCAGCGGCAAAGTATCGGCCAGGCGTGTCCGTGCCTGGATTTGCAACTGTTGGCCACAAACCAAGGTCATGCGCTGATTGATTCAGCGTAACTTGATGCTCTACAGCAGCCTCGTTGTCTTCATAGAGCATTTCATCGAAGAAGATACCCTGAATTCTGGGGTAGAACTTCTGCCATGTTTGCATGTTTGTCTGCACCGTTTCGACGGAGACTTTCCCGTAGCTGGTCGAGACGTAGCCCAGCACGACACATCCAGCACCGATGAGTCGGTCGATCGCTTTAGTGTAGTTGGGGTCGATTGAAGTGCCGGGGCCCGATGCCGGATTCACGATGACCCAGAACGGGACTTCGGAATACTGCCGCTTGAGCTCGATCACTCGATTGAAGTCTCTGTTCGTGTGAACGTTGGCGGGGTAAATATAGAGTGGAATCAGCAGTCCGGTTTTCTCAGAGGCACGCAAATGAAATTGCTGAAGCTTTGCGATGCGATCGGCTGGAGTTGAAGTTGCAGAGTTCCGCCCGTCTCCCTGTTGTCCAATGACACTTGGCATCAATGCAGCGAAAGTCGCAACCAAAGAGAGAATCACAGGCACGTGTCGTTTGGCCAGGATGAGTGGTGTCATGAGATACCGGTCGAATAGGGAGGAGAAGTAATGCCGCGTCAGGCTTCCCACGAAACTATGGATGAAAACGCACACAGCCTGCGTCCGTGCAGTATGAGTTGCTCGCTGTGACCGGTATTGAACAGGTCATTTCGCTTCAAACAAGACATTTGATCCGATACCAAACTTCGCTGGCAACGGAATATTGGACAGCGATTCATCGCCGCCGATGCGGAACTGCCATCGTCCGGCCAGTTTGAGCGACCGGTCGCCGGACTGCAACAACGGTGGTGCAAGCAGATGCGCCTTCGGCTCTGGACCGGGACTCTGAATGACCAGCAGATTGATATCATCGGCGATTACAGCGTCACGAGGAATCACGAAGTTTGAACTGTCAGATGTTGTCTCCAGCGGGGTTCCGTTCAGCCATGCTTTTGTCTTGTCGGCGTTGGGGGCCGTTGCAAGTTGCAGGCTCGAGACCGACAGCCATGCGGAGGGAATTCGAACAGTGCAGCGATACCAAATCGGCTTTTCGATGGTCTCTATCACTCCGTGAGACGCTTCTTTCAGAGAAGCGCCGGCGATAGCCGTCGTCCAATGTTTCTCAAGGGACTGTTGATCAGCCGTGATAGCTCCCGGGCTGGTGACGTCTCGCACTTTTCGCTGATCGTACTGCGACGCGAACGGCTTGCCTCCCAGAATCTGATCGCTTGTGATAGTCGGGCAAACGAATCGTTCGACGTGCGAAATGATCAGGTCGTTTCCTGTGAAGTGATCGACATACGGCCAGGACTTAGGGTTGTACATGCAATCCGTTAGGTCTCGCATGAGCACAACATTCTTGCCATTGCGAGCTAACTGTCTCAGTCCAAACGGCCGACCGAGTACACACATGTTGGTGTGGACTCCCACCAGAATCACATTCTTGATTCCGCGTGCTTCGAGAACATTCCAGACTTCATCGCCTTTGTCGCTGATGAAATCGAGTTGTTCGTCGATTTCAATTCCTGCGTTCTGTGATTTCCACGGCAGTCCGGGATTGCGACCGAGGGATTTGAGTTCAGCAGCCCACTTCGCGTGTTCCATTGGTTCATCGTCGTCACCGCCATCGGACTGATCGATCGGATAGACCGCTTGTTCCTCCGCCGGAATTTTGGAACACCAGAATTCAACATCGGCTGGCTGGACTTTCGCGGCAGGGGTTTCGATCGCTCGTCGACGTGCGGCATGGCCTTCATAGGCGGGCATGCAGTCGCTGGGCGAGTGAATAATGACAGAACTCTTCCGACGAACTGCCTTCAGGACGTCATTCATCCGAGGGAGGAACTCTTCCATCCGACGAACGGCGTTAATGGAATGGTGCTTGTCCCAGACATCGCAAACAATCACTGCCGTTTCTGCGGGCGACCATGTTTCCGTTTTTGTTGTACGGACATACTGATGGTCATCGGTCACGGACTTTTGCTGACGACGGAGAGACAGCATGAAATCATCTGACATTGCTGAAGATGACATGAACAACATTCCACAGGTCATCAGGTAACGAAATAAGAATGATCGCATCGAGACGTATTCCTCGTGTGAAAGCGTTATGTGGGTCCTGAATCTCTATTGAAGCTGTTCTTTAAGCCATTGATAGGCTTCAGCTCTTACTTCATCCGGGAAATCGTGCGCACATTCCGGGTAGCGAGCCGTAATGACGCCCGCTTGTTCGCTGTAGATTTTCTGGACTTTTTCGATCTCCGCGACAACCTTTCGAACTCCTGTATTCTCAAAGTTGTCGTCTGAAACAGGGGCATTCACAAAGATTGATCGAGGGGGGATCGCGGCCAGAACCTCATAGAAATCAAAAGGCACTCGGTTCGGGTCGTTACCATATTCATCTCGAATACGAGGCATGTAGCGGTCGCTGGTCCATCCAGCCAGATTACCTTTGTAGTAATGATGGAACGCCGTGAAACCGCAACTGGTCACGGATGCTCGGATACGGCTATCAAACGCGGCTGTAAACAGAGTGTTATGGCCACCGAGCGAGTGTCCAATGCAGCCAATTCGATCCGGATCCACTTCTTCGAGCGATTCGAGAAGATCAATGGCACGGATGTTATTCCAGATGGCTTTCATGGAGCCGCTGCCATAGTGAGCACCCTTGACTTTAAAGTCGTACGGATAGTCTCCGAACGACGGATAATCCGGGACCAGGCAAACGAAACCGAGTTCGGCGAGTTCATGAGCGTAGTGCAGGTTTTCGAGTCCTCCCAAACCGGCCGGTTCCCCTTTACCAATTCCTGTTGTCTGATGCAGACACAACATCGCAGCGACTGGGGACTTGAGATCTTTTGGAATCAGCAGCCATGCAGGAACTCGGTCACCCGGTTCTGGCGCAAAAGAGATTCTCCTGCGAAGATACTTGTCCGTTGATTCCTCCGTTTGCACTTCCATCTCAAGAGGCACACGTTGTTCTGATGGAGGCAGCGGCCCCATTGCGAGAGACATGCTGTCAAGAATATGTTGCCGCCGCAGACCCATATCAAACGGGGTATTGATGGGACGGCTCTTGCCATCTTGATCTCTGACAGTGGACACGTCCGCGTGATTGTAATCACTGGCTGTGATTGCAGGTTTTGTCGTGTCAGGAGGACTTCCAGCTGGGTTCTTCAGCAGATTTTCGAGGACATACAGTCCGCTGCGGCCCGGACAGATCAAATCCAGATCCTGATCGCCGTCGAGATCCGCCACTTTGGGATCAAGTCCGAAGCCGATGTTGTCTCCCGAGGAAATGACAGTCCGTTTCCAGGTGCGTGTTTCAGGCAGGAACTGGTAGGAGCAAACGACAAGGGGATTGTATTCGCCGGGATCCTTTCCATCGTGACCAAGGTAACGACTGCCCGCGATCAGTTCCAATTGCTGATCTCCATTCAGATCTGCCCAAAGCAGGCTATGAGCCTGTGACCAGCTTGTGTCGATCGCATGGCGGATCCAGTGTCTGTGGCCTTCTGCGTCTTTAGTCTGTTCCATCCAATAGAGGCCGAATCGGTGCCCGTGGCCCCAGATCAGATCATTGTCGCCGTCTGCATCAACATCCTCCACAAGGATTGGAATCGATGCGCCCTTCCATAAGTTGAATTCGGAATGGAAAGTCCAGCGACCGGTTCGTCGATCTTCTGGTGCTTCAGCCCAACCTTTGGGACCGATGACGTCGTTTCGACCGTCACCGTTGATATCGCCAAAACCGAGTCCGTGTCCGGCGAGTTCTTCGGGTAGAGCAAATCGACTCCACTTTGGCTCAGGGCCCGGCTCCAGATTCCACCACGCAGCGAACTTAGTACCGTTCGGAAGCACATCCGGGTTTCCGTCGCCATCGACGTCAGCCAATCGTCCCGTTTCCATCGGGCCTGGTTTAGCAATCTCATGCTTGATCCAGGTTGCACCAGTGGCTGCTGCCGGACCAGGATTCTGAATCCAGTACAACGACTGGCTTCGATAGTTGCAGCTTACCAAATCGATATGACCATCCTTGTTCACATCCAAGGGAAGATTCGAATAGTCATCAGGACGACCGCGGATCTGTTCAACCTCGCGGACCGGGTGTTCCTTCCAGCTCGGCGCCTGATACCACTGGCTGCCTGCGACTATATCGAGTCTGCCATCTCCATTGACATCCAACACCGCACAGGCGCAGTTGGTGGAGTCGGCATTGATGACATGGCGACGAAACAAAGGCTGATCGGCCTGCAACGCAGATGTGACGATCAGAGTTCCGAATATCCCAAACACACATTTAGCGCGAAGCATAAAGGAGCCCTCCGAGAGACGAGTGGTTTGGCGAGGGTAATCGTTTCGGAACCGATTACAAGCGATGCGTAACCTGGGAGAAATTCCCGATGTGGCTGGTCACGGATTCCAGTGAGCGGAACTCTTCAAAACTCTGACGGTTATTCCGGTTGGAATCCGTGCCTGTTCAGTGTCACAGCGTTTCGGCAGATTCCACCGAATTCGATTTGCCTTTGCCGAATCGGCAGTTCGATACGACATCTGGACGATTCCAGAGCCTCTCGATGGATGAGTGTGCTCGGAGAACCG
>JBPOIW010000149.1:0-16123 GCA_052034165.1 Planctomycetota bacterium
TGCTTCACCAAAACGTGGAGGCTGGCACTCCGCCTGGGCCGAATCGTGATTCCTCCCCAAGTGCTGTTCCCTGGCTCCTTCGTTACCACATTGTTATTGTGACACTAGCTTCGTACCTCCAAAAAATGAAGTTCGAGGAACAGTTTCCAGACCAGTACGGACCAGCCTGGGTAGGTTTCGGCCACCATCTCTGACGACCTCTCCGTTTATTGCCATCCACCTTTCAGCAGATGACGACTCAGTTCGCAAGCCCTGCGGCTCGCGCACGCATCGGGTTATGATAGCTCCGTGCGTTTTTGCCGCGTCGATCTCCGGCGGGCTTGAGTAGCGCAACTTCAGAGAGCGTCAACGAGGGATCAAGTCGTTGGTCAGAATCCCTCACTGACGTTTCATGTTGGGATTTCAAGGCATGGAAACATCGCGACGATCTCAGGTCCAGGGAGCGCGGTAGACGCGATCGGTCATGGCCTGAGCTTCGGCATCACCGGGACACGATTCGGTCACGGGATCCCATTTGATCGGCCGACCGAGTCGCGCAACGAAGTTTCCGAGATGGCAAACGGTCGCGGAGCGATGACCAATCTCGACATCGCAGATTGGCAATTCCCGGCTCTGCATGCAGTCCAGGAAATTTTTCGTGTGGTCGGTGCTTCGATACAATTGAGTCAGCTCAGCAGCGTCCAATGGTGTTTTGGCAAGATCAACCGGATCCGTAACCAGTTTGCCTCGATTCACGGTGACGGTTCCCTTCGTTCCTACGAAAACGGTTCCGTCCTTGATGTCGCTTTGTCCCTGGCCCAGAGTCATCCGGATGCCATTGGCATAGGTGTAGACGAGCCGACATTTTTCTGTCACTTCATGAAACATCTGCGGATGAAATTCGGCAGTGCCTTCGACAGCGACCGGGCCACTGTTGTCCATGCCGAGTCCCCATTGTGCGATATCCAGATGATGCGCACCGAAGTTTGTCATCTGGCCGCCTGAGTAATCCCACCAGAAGCGGAAGTTGTAGTGAACTCGCTTGCTGTGGTAAGGTTTCTCCGGAGCCGGACCAAGCCACATGTCATAGTTGAGCTCTGGTGGTACAGGTTCAACAGCGCCAATCGATCCTGGGTGATTTGGGTCCGGAATTCCGACAATGACTTCCTTCACATCGCCAATGAATCCATTGCGAACCAGCATGCAGGCCTGCCAGAATTCTTTCGAGGAACGTTGCTGTGATCCCGTTTGCACGATCCGTTGATGTTCTCGAGCCGCGTTGACCATGCGACGCCCTTCGGCAATCGTCAATGATAGCGGCTTTTCACAATAGACGTCTTTACCAGCCGCACACGCTTCGATTGTCATTTTGGCATGCCAATGATCGGGCGTGGTGATCACAACGGCATCAATGCCTTTCTCTTCCAGCATCTTTCGATAATCGCCGTACGATTTTGGCGCGGGGCCTTTCTCTGCGACGATCGCGACACCGTCCGCTGCAACTTTGGAATCGACGTCGCAGATCCCGACGACATCCACGCCCGCAGCAAGAAACCGCTTCACATTTCCTGACCCCTGATTTCTCACTCCAATCGCAGCAACGGCAATCCGTTCGTTAGCGCCGAAGACGCGGCGAGGCAGAATCATGGGGGCAGCGAATGTCGCGAGAGCACAAGCTGACTGTTTCAGAAACGAACGGCGATTTTTCTGTGTCATGGATTGGCCCCGGGGAGACGTTAGCGTCTCCATCTGTATGAGGTGACAAGAGTCAGAACGACGTGAACAGTTATCGAATCACTTAGCTGGACAGCGCCATGTTCACGAAAACCATTGAAAATACAAGCCCGAAGCGCCAGTATTGACGTTTGCGCATTTGCGGACTACGGAAGACCAAAGGGGCGAAAACACAGGGGTTTATCATAACCCGACGCGTCACGGCGCGTTGATTTAATCGCTTCATCAGCCACAGGGCGTTAGCCCCCGGTTGTTTTTCCTGGGTTTCAGGAGCGAAAACCGGACGCTGACGCGTTCCGGCTGATTAAATCAACACGCTGACGCAGCGGGTTGGGACAGTCGCGAACGCGCAGCTTCAAAAAGCGCCATCGTGTCCGAAAGACAAGGAGCAGAGAAAGCCTGGCCGGTCACGCCTGGCCGATCACGCCTGGCCGATCACGACTGGCCGATTGGCCACCGGCTCAAACGGGGCCACTCGCGTTACGATACTTTAGGATTTTCTTGGGATTGAAGGACCGGGATTCTCAGTCGACAGGAAAACAAGTCCGCCAGGTACTCCGGGATGCAGGCGGGCTCCGAACTCGGGCAGACAGGCTCCTGCTTCCGAGAGTTTCAGCAGCGCGTCGGCCGTCCGAGCGGGTTCGATGAACTGCACGGATACGGGACTCGACTGGAATAGCGCAAGAGAAGTCTTCGCAAGACCTCCTGCAGATGTCGTCAGCCGGTGACTGACAGGCAATTCATTCGTCAATGTGGCCATGTTGATCTTGCGATTGATTCGATCGATCAGGAACTCACTTGTCGAAGCCGCGACCGGTTCCGCATCGGAGACAAGCATCCAGACTCCGTCGCTCGTTCCCATGGCGAGACAAGGTTGATCGGAATTAATGCGAGCCAACTCTGCGGCGTCGTCGCTGGCCGTAGGTTCTGCGCCAACAAACTCACAGGAAAACTCCGACCCCAGCAGCTCACGAAGCTGCGTCGTTGACATCGGCGAAGGCAGATTTCGCGAAAGCAGATGTGGCAGGAATTCGATTCCGAGGTCGTCGGCCGGAATCAGGCAGGCAAGCACGGAACGAGATGCATCGTTTGGGTCTGACGTTCTCGCACGATCCGGGTCAGCTTTAGCGGCAAGATACTCTTCGTATCCGCTGATGATGCATAGTGAGAAATTTGCGAACCGCCGTTGCAGCTCGGAACATAACGCCGGATTTGTCAACGGCCACACGCGTTGCCGAACACCGTCGTCGCCATAGCATTCCACCGGCGGTACCTGGCGCACAACAATCTCCAGATGATCCGATAACGTTCGAAGGTCAGAGTCTGCTCCTGTCGTATCTGCCAGTAAAGCAACGATCGGGACGAGGCTCGCATGACAAACGCGGCGAAGCATGCTTTGATCCGCGACACGTTGAGCATCCGCGCTGACCACGGTTGGAACAACGGAGTCCGGCTCCGTGCTGTCCGGCAACTGCAATCGCGCGATGACACTCCACCGAGTTCTCTCATTGCCGGAAGACTTGAACGTCGTTTCAATAATATAGAAAGCCGCATCATGCTCACGAAGCAAGATGCCTTCACGCTTCCACAGACGCCAGAAATCATCGGCCCGAGTACATCGATCGGCAGGGGAGGTGTCACCCGGCTCTTCGCGATTCAGCATCAGCCGGACTGCGTTGCAGGGATGCTGTCGATAGAGCGTTCTCTGCAGTGTTTCATCAATCAGGCCGTTGGCCGGAGCAATCACTTCCGACAACGCACCGACCTGGCTCAGGTCGAATCTCCAGCCGGCGAAGGGCAGAATCTGTACCATGTAAAACGGATCACCTTTGATGAATGAAAACTCGCGCAGCAATACCTTGGGGCGGGAGTATAGCAGGTACGAATCGCGTCAGAAACCGCTCAACGGAACTCGGACACGCGTTGAAGTTCCTTTACGTCGCTGCGGCTCCGAACGAAGTAATATCGCTCTGGGCAGTGCATTTGCGGTCGAGATGTGTGTAGCCGCCGTCGACGAAGATGATCTGACCGGTTGTATGGCTGGAGCACGGCGATGCGAGAAACACAGCCATGTTGGCCAGTTCTTCAATCGTGGTGAAACGTCGTTCAAACGGGATCAGGCGTTCCATTTCTGCTTTGGCCGCCGCTGGATCCGGCATAGCGGCCAGGCACTTTTCGTAAAGTGGAGTCCACGTTTCTGCGGGCAGTACCGCGTTGACTCGAACCCCATGAGGTGCCAGATCGACGGCCCATTCGCGAGTCAAGCCGTTGATGCCTCCCTTTGACGCCGCATAGCCCGACGTCCCGCCTTGTCCGGTTTCACAGACCTTGGACCCGATGTTGATGATGACTCCTCGAGATTTCTTGAGTGCTTCCAGGGAAAAGTGAGCCATTGCATACACGTGAATCAAATTTCGTCGCAGCGAATCCACGAACGCGTCAACTCCCGCATCGAGTCCCACGCCGTCATTGACGCCGGCGTTGTTGATCAAAATATCGATGCGTCCAAATCGCTTTAGGGTCTGCTCCACGGCGTTCTTGCAGGCATTCACATCGGCCAGATCGCCTTGAATGAAAAAGCATTCAAGCCCCTGCGCCGCATATTCGCTCTCCAGCGCCCGGCCTTCAGCTTCACTGCGGTTCACGTTGGCAACCCGAGCTCCCTCAGCGATCAGACATCGCACAATACCAAGTCCAATGCCTTTGGATCCGCCCGTTACGAGCGCTACTTTTCCGTCCAGACCAAGCTTCATAATTCTGCGTCCATCACGATTCAATCGAGGTGTCAGGAACAACTTTGCGACCCAGACCCGGCCGAAAGCTGTCCTCCAGTGGTGCCGGATTCTGGCGTGATTCGAACAGAAGTGGTACCGAGAATTTCGGGTTTGTTATCGTTCTTGCAATTGATGTCATTTCTCGTTTTTCGGCCGATCTAATTATCATTTCGCGGTGGAAACCCGTTCTATGTGACACCACACCGATTCGTTCCATAAGGGAGACTCATGAGTTCGACGTTCAATCAGGGGACTGACAAGGTTTCGAGGCGATTGCGGCTCCTGCTGACGGTCGTGTTGTTGCTATTCTTCGGCGGTGGCTGTTTCGCCGGTGTGATGGCTTATCGAGGTATTGTTGAAGCTCAGCAATCACTGCAATGGCCGACAGCTCCGGGGCGAATTGTTCGATCGGGGGTCGATGTTTCGGTTCATCGCGAAAGGTCGCATGATGTTAACCGCCGTGATCGTGAAACTCGTTCCTATTCTGCTACCATCGAGTATGAATTTGAGGTCGACGGAAAAACCGTAAGCGGGTCGAGAATTGCCGTCATCAGTGACCAGTTCGGAAGTAAGGCGTGGGCGGAAACGACGACTCGGAAATTCCCCGTGGGAGCCGAGGTGACGGTTTCGTACAACCCCGCGAAGCCCGAGCAAAGTGTTCTGCAACCTGGACGTTGGGGCGGCGTAGGATTTCTGCTGATCATTGCAGGAGCGTTCGGGCTATTTCCGCCGCTCTTGCTGAAGGCCATATGGTCGACGAAGCCTGTGGAGACTGGTCTTCATCCGCAGACTCGAGCCCAACGTATCCTTCAGGGATTTGAGTTCCGCGAAAGAATTGTGTCATGGGAACCCGGACAGCTCGTGCATCTGCAGCGTGATTCGATCAGCCTTCTATCAGTGCTCGGCGGAGCTATCATTGCAGGATTATTTGTGGGGTTGCTTTTTGGTCTGGTACCAGCGCTGGTGTTTTTCTCAGGGCGAGGTCTGATCTTTATTGGTCAGTTCTATCTTGGAGCATCTCTCATCGCTGCCGTGGTGTGCGCTGGCTGGCTCTGGCTGGACAATCGCCCCAGAGAAACTCGGATCGACTGGTCTGCTCAGTCAATTCATCTGGCTGTTGGCTCGAGTCTTTGCGATGCCTTCTTTACCGATGTGCAGGAACTGAATGTGTCAATGCCGAAGCCTCAAAAGCCGACTCCCGGGAGTTCCAGCCAGCCCACACAGAAGCATGCCGCGCGAATCAACATGGTCGTGAATGGAAAGTCTTACATCATTCTGGAAACCGAATGCGCTTCCAGTGCCATCCGAGCGGTTCGCTCAAAACTCGTGTCCATCGCTCAACAACTTGCGGTCCCTATGAATGTGCAGTTCGCGAAGGAAGATTGACGGCAAGGGCTCGTCTTCTGTGAGCGGCGCGGCGCTGGCCGCCGGTGCTTCCCTGCGTTCGAGTCGCCTATCACCGGTGGCTAGCGCCATACCGTTCACTCTATCCATGCCACCGAGTTCATCGGGCTGTTGATTTAGTCGTTTACCGCCCAGCCGGAGGCGCCGGCCAGTACAAAAGCCGGCGCCTCCGGCTGGGCGGTAAACAGAAGCGGCAAGAACCGGACGCTAACGCGTTCCGGCTGATTCAATCAATAGTCTGTTCATCCCGGTGAGGAACAAAAGTTCGATGCTCATTTACAGCCCGAACAGTTCTGCGCCGTTATTGTGAAAGATGTCCTCCACCTGGGAATCCGTCATTCGCGTCGACATCGTGGCAACCTTGAGCGTTCTCAACGATTCATGTCCGACCAATGCCAGTTCCAGTTTTGCATAAGGCACATCGAGCTTTGCGTTGTCCTCGGAGATCCAGAGAAAACTATCGCCCAACGCCACGCAGCGACCTCGCAGATGGGTCACAGGGAAGTCTGATCCATAGAGCACTCGTTTGTGCCCCATGACATTGATGATCGCTTCGATGGCTCCCGAATCCGTCACAGCACTGGTATCGAACCAGACGTTGGGAAGCCCTCTCAACGAGTCTATTCCCATAATCGTATGATGGGCATTAAAGCCACGCGCCGCATGCGCGAGGATCAGACGCATGTTGGGATACTGTTCACAGTAGCGGCGGATTGTCTGCTGATTGGCGGGATCAGACAGAGCTCGCGCGCGGACCATGTGTAATGTGATTGACAGTCCTTCTTCGTGAGCGATCCGGACCTGTTCTTCTGGTAGGTATTCCTCGATATACGAATCAAACGTCGGACGTCGCGAAGAATACACGTGATAACACTTCAGACCGACGAATCCGCAGCGTTGCACAGTCTCACGAATAAACTCCGGATCCTGCTGCATTGTGACCAGCATCTGGCCGCGAGAGTTTGGACGCTTCTTCAGTTCGTCATAGAGAAACTCATTCTCGGCATCAACATCCACAGTCGTGTGCGGAAAAGGAAAGAAGAGTCCCTCGGTCTTGCGTCCGGGAGTAATCATTTCCATCTGACGATCAAATTCATCACTGCCCGCGACCGGCGGCCCGGACTTCACAAGTCCCGGTACGGAGTCTGCGGGAAAATGATCGGCTCGATACCAATGCGCATGCGCGTCGAAGATCTTATCCGGGACGTAGCTGTTCAGTTCTCGATCAAATAACTCACGATCCTGATCTGTGGCAATCCAATCCGGCATGATGTACCTCAATTGTTTAACAGTAAACGAGTTTTGGACTGCGTTCGTAGTGCCGACTTCAGTCGGCATTGTCACCCATGTGCGAGGAGATTGTTGGCTGAAGCCAACGCTACAAGGAACACAATTACGGAGCCGTCGCGACGGTTTCTTCAAGCTGTGTCGGAGCCATCTGTAATTCTGCACGATGCTGTTCTACGGCGGATTTGATCCGGGTGATGACTTCCGGATTCATGGCTGGTCGATCCCAGCGTTCACCGGGATCTATTCTGACCTGATACAACTGCGGTGGATCGTGTGTCTCAGCTTTCGGTGTTCCGTAGGCCGGTTGAGTGAGAAAGTGAGCTTTCCACGGGCCAAGTCGGCACGCATACAGCGTTGCTCCGCGGTAGTACATAAACGGCGGTCGATCAACGCTTCCCGTTCCAAATAGCAGCGGCCCAACATCAATGCCGTCGATCTTTTTGTCCGGCAAGGTTGCGCCACCCAGTAGAGCACATGTTGCAAAAACATCCATCGTATTGGCCATTTCACGCTGGATGCTGCCGGATGGAATCTTTGTTGGCCACCAGAAAATTCCGGGCACACGCATGCCACCTTCCCACGTAGAACCTTTGCCTTCCTTCAACAGCCCCGCGCTGCCGCCGTGATCATCGAAGATTAACCATGGGCCGTTGTCACTGCTGAAGACAACCAGAGTCTTCTCATCGAGCCCCTCGGAACGCAGCGTGTCCAGAATCTGCCCGACGCTCCAGTCAAGTTCTTCGACCACATCTCCATAAATCCCGGCCGGACTTTTGCCACGAAAGTTCTCGGATGCAAATAGCGGAACATGGGGAAACGAATGAGCGACATAAAGAAAGAACGGAGCGTTCTTCTTCTCTTTGATGAACTGAACGGCTTCTTCAGAATACCGCTTGGTGAGTTGTCGCTGATCCGGATGTTCCTCAACGATCTCCGTACCGCGGATCAGGGGCGTCTTCCAGTAGTCATTATTCTCCGCGAAGAATCGTTCTCGTCCCTTGGGAGCATCCGGCGCTGGCATCATGTCGTTTGAAAACGGCATTCCGAAATAGCTGTCGAAGCCATGATGCGGCGGCAGATGCTCCGGCAGATGTCCCAGGTGCCATTTTCCAACCATGCCCGTGGCATAGCCCTGAGTCTTCAACAGTTCCGGTAGAGTGACCTCGTCTTTCGGAAGTCCGCCCTTGGAATTGTTCCGGAGGACTCGAAACTTATCGTGACACATCCCGTTGCGTACGGGATATCGCCCTGTCATCAGAGCCGCGCGACTTGGCGTACACACTTCGGCCGTGGAATAGAACTCAGTGAACCGCATGCCTTCAGCGGCCATCCGATCGAGATTCGGCGTGCGAATCGTCGGATGCCCATAGCACCCCAGATCCCCGTAGCCTAAATCATCGGCGTAAATGATGATCATGTTTGGCTTGTCACTGGCATGTAATGACAACGAACACGCGGCCGCGCCGAAGATTGAGAACACGATTGAAAGTGTTTTCAGCATTCTTGTGATCCGATTGGAAAAAATGATCCGTCGAGCGATAACGGACGAGTGAATTGCCTCAGGTAAGAAGTGGGTTCGCGTTATCAGCCGGAACGCGTCAGCGAGCTGTTGATTTCAGTCGCTCGCGACCCCGCGTCGGGAGTGTAACGGCTTTTGCAACCGCAATGAACAGACAACTTGCAACGGTGCAAAAGCCCGCTGGCCCCGGAGTCAGGCTCAGTACGGGTTAAATCAACAACCCGCTACTGCGGGTTCTCACGTCGTCGTTGAATTAAGTCGTAGCGGAATTCGTGCAAATTCCACAACGCGTCCGAATTCTCACGAATCCGGCTACATAGCGCCGCTACCGTTCTTGTTCAACTACTGTAGTCATCTCGCTCCGCCAAGATGAGCCTTGCAGTTTGCACTCGATGGACAGTTTGCAGCATGGATTTACCCTGAGCCCCCGCTGCGTCCCCGTACGGTTCCCCCTGGGACTGAGAAAAAAAGGGGACAGGTCGGTCAGGTCTCAATTCGATGCCAGGAATTCCAAATGCCGATGGTTCGACAGCGATGCTGGCAGCGGCCGGAGTGGGAGATCTGGGAAGCGGACGGGAAGCCGCCGATACAGAAGCGGAAGCCATCGAAGTCATTCGCCTCCGGTTGGCACAGGGGCTTGATATCAATGTGGTTGATGAAAATGGAGAGACCGTCATTCATGGTGCGGCCTATCAGAACTGGCCCAGCCTGATTCGGTTTCTCGTCACCAACGGAGCTCGGGCCGACGTCTGGAACTCGTCCAATCGCTGGGGATGGACGCCGCTGATCATTGCTCATGGTTACCGCGAAGGGAATTTTCGTCCCGATTTGGCCACGATTGAATGTCTCGAAGAGATTATGGAAGCGGCGAATCTTCCGATCCCCGAAGATCCTGGCCGCGATGTCGAAGCTAACCAACAAAGCTGGGACAAGAGGCCTCCGAAGAAGCAGTGAGAGTCAGGTGAGTGGCACCAGGTTCGTTGGCTGCAATCGATGACAGGTCATTACGCATCAGAAGGGGCCAGGAAGACTCGCCGTTGTGAATTGTCATTTGGCCAACAAGTTTGGATAGCCCCGGCTGCGAACCAGAACTTCAGCTTGGTTCTCCAATTCAACCTTCATCTCTTGCTTCTCGTTACTCTGCACCACCGCGTACGCTGGCTGAGCCACCCTGCGATTCAGACCCGGAGGGTTGACATATCCTCTGCCGGGGTCGTCAGGCCCCGGAACTGAATGACTCTGCATCCAGAGGCCCGGAGGGTCGACACATCAATCCCAAACATACCGTGGATCGTATTCCACTTCGTGCTTCTTCAGAAGGTGCAGATACTCGTCTTGAAACGAGTGACCAGCATGATGCTCCATCTGATTCTCGATGTACTCAACCACCCTGTTCTTCTGTGAGACACTCACGGTAAACGCACCGAATCCGTCCTGCCATCCGAACTTTCGAAGCTGTTCGCTTGTGTCATTAATGTGCTTACTGGAATTGCTTTTCAGTGTTCCAACAAACTCAGAGACAGAAAGTTTGGCCGGGATCCGAACAAGCAAATGCACATGGTCATAAAATCCACCGACTCGAATTGCGACTCCTCCCTGATTCTTAGCAATACCTATCATGTAGGCGAATACCTCGTCGCGAAATCCATCGGTCAACCAACGCTGTCGATTTTTTGTGCTGAAGACGATGTGATACAGGAGTTGCTGATGTGTACTCATGAGCGTTCTTCAACCGCAAAGAGGTGTCGACCCTCCGGGCCTTTTGGGTCTTGTCGATCGCGTTCCGGGGCCTCGACCCCGGCAGAGGATGTGCCAGCCCTCCGGGCCCGAACCCTATAGTACGTAAGTCATTTCTGCTTTTCAACGCGAGATTGCCGCCACGGCAGCAACATCCAACCAGACAATTGGCGAATTGGCAGCCAGTCGATGGGGACAGCATCGAGGCTGTCCAACGCGCTCCGTCTAGCTGCGATTCAGACCCGGAGGGTTGAAACATCCTCTGCCGGGGCCGTGAGGTCCCGGAACCGAATGACGCTACATCCAGAGGCCTGGAGGGTCGACACATCAATCCCAAACATATCGTGGGCCGTACTGTAATTAGTGCTTCTTCAGAAGGTGCAAATACTCATCTTCAAACGAGCGGCCGGCATGATGCGCTATCTGATTCTACGTTAACCAGAGCTGGCGATTTTTTGTGCTGAAGACAATGCGATACAGCAGCTGCTGATGTGTACTCATGAGCGTTCATCAACCGCAAAGAGGTGTCGACCCTCCGGGCCTGAGTTGACAATTCACTTAAGACCATGTTGCATTTTGAACGCGATGTTGCTGACGCGGCGGTAGTATCCAACCTGACAATTGGCGAATTGGAAGTCAGCAATGGGGAGTTGCTTTTAGACCAGAAGATCCTTCAACACCGTTGATTCTTCTACCCCAGTCAGTCTCGAATCCAACCCCTGAAACTTGTAGCTGAATCTCATGTGATCAATACCCATCAGATGCAGCAATGTCGCATGCACATCGTGAACTGAAACGCGATTTTCGACGGCGTGATATCCGAACTCATCCGTGTTGCCGTAGCTGATGCCCGGTTTGAATCCTCCACCGGCGAACCACATCGTAAATCCGGCCAGATGATGATCGCGACCGTTGCCCTGAGCCATCGGCGTGCGTCCGAATTCGGAGCCGAACACAATGATGGTGTCTTTCAGCATGTCACGCTGCTTGAGGTCGGTAATCAACGCCGCGACGCCCTGATCAACTTCCTTTGCGGTGCCCGCGGAATGTTCCTTTACCGCGCCATGGTGATCCCAGTCACGATGATAGAGCTGAATGAAACGGGTTCCACGTTCGGCCAGTCGACGGGCCAGCAGGCAGTTGGATGCGAATGAGCCGTCTCCGCCTTTCGTACCGTAGAGGTCAAAGATGTGAGCCGGTTCATTGCTGACATCCATCAGCTCGGGAACGCTCGATTGCATCCGAAACGCTAATTCATATTGACTGATGCGAGTTGCAATTTCCGGATCGTCCAGTCGATTATTCGCCAGACCATTCAAACGCTGGACAGCATCGACAACATCGCGTTGCTGTTTGGAATTGACGCCCTTTGGATTCCCCACGTAAAGCACGGGATCGCCGGTGCCGCGGAATTCAACGCCCTGAAACTGTCCTGGCAAAAAGCCGGAATGCCACTGGCGAGCTGCGATCGGCTGACGCTGACCATACTTGCCGGTGGAAACCATCACGACAAAACCCGGCAGGCTTTCGGATTCAGATCCCAGTCCATACAGCAACCACGATCCCATCGCTGGTCGACCGGCAATCATCGTTCCCGTATTCATAAACGTATGAGCCGGGTCATGATTGATCGCATCGGTATGCAGCGATCTCACAATGCACATATCGTCGGCGCATTTTTCGCCAAGGATTGGCCAGATCTCAGAAATCGACTGTCCTGATTCTCCCCACTGCTTAAACGCATGCTGAGGCCCGAAACAATTCAGCTGTGCTCCCTGCAGCTGTGCAATCTGCTGGCCTTTTGTGACGGATTCCGGCATTGGCTTGCCATGCAGTTCCGCCAGTTTCGGCTTATTGTCGAACGTATCAAGATGAGTCATCCCGCCAGCCATGTACAGCCAGATGATGCGCTTGGCTTTGGGCTCAAAATGAGTCGGCTGGATAACGCCGGACCATTTCGGGACGGACTCCTGAGACGCACCGGCTTGCTTCGCCAGCAATGATCCAAGAGCCATCGATCCCAGGCCGACACCCGTGTTGCGCAGGAACGAACGTCGAGCGATGTCTGTAGGCAACGTAATCATGAGTTTAGTTCCTTGTAATGACTTCGTGCAGATTCAGAATCGTGCGAGCAACGCTTGTCCACGCGGAAAGTTCCGGAGTCGGCAGATCCGCCGGCATCGGTTTTTCACCGACCGTCATTAACGCAGCTGCGGCTGCGGCATCAGCCTGATACTCGGCCATATGAGTCTTCAACAGTTCTTCCAGGACTATCGCTTCGTCATCCTGAATTGGTCGCGATAATGCTCGCCGGAATGCAAAATCCAGACGTTCGCGATTGGAACCGCTCTGCCGCAGAATCTGCTCGGCGAAAGCTCGTGCGGCTTCCACGTAACTCGGGTCGTTCAGCAGCACGAGCGACTGCAAGGGCGTATTGGAACGAGGACGATCGGCCGTGCATTCTTCGCGACTTGGTGCATCGAACGCCAGGAGGCTCGGATGAAGATACTGACGCTGCCAATGCGTGTAGAGACCTCGGCGATAAAGCCCTTCACCTGTGCTATTCTGCCATTCGCGAGTTGGAAAGTTGAGATAGGCCCAGTAACCGGCCGGCTGATAAGGATTCACGCTTTTGCCGCCGATCGAATTCACCAGCAAACCGCTGATGGCCAGAGCATTATCGCGAACCAGTTCGGCATCAAGGCGGAATCGCGACTGTCGAGCTAGCCAGCGATTGTATGGATCGGCTTCTCGCACTGGTGGACTGGTCAAAGATGACTGACGATAGGTTTGCGACATCACCATCGACTTGATCGTGCGCTTAAGATCCCAGCCGTGGCTGCGAAAATCGTCGGCCAGGTAATCCAACAGCTCCGGATGAGTGGGCCATTCGCCCTGAGCACCCAGGTCATCCAGCTTGCGCGACAGACCCGCTCCGAAATAAATCTTCCACAACCGATTCACGACGACTCGCGCGGTCAGCGGATTCTCCGGCGAAACAATCCATTTCGCCAGATCAAGACGATTCAGAGTCTTGTCAGCCGGAGGAGCTTCAGCAAACACCGCCGGGAAGGCCGGAGTCACCACTTCGCCGGTGTCATCCATCCAGTTGCCTCGTTTCAGGATTCGCACCATTCGCGGCGGCACGGCTTCCGTCACGAGCGTTGACGGGATGGCGTTGTCGAGCTCTGTTCGTTGCTTTTGCAATGTGGCCAGTTGTTCGCGAGCTGGATTCAGTAGCGGAGCCACCGTGCGGTAGTAAGTGGCCAGCTCTGTCTTCTGAGCATCCGTTCGCTGTTCCACAGGAGTTGCCAGAATGGCCAGAAGATTGGCCGGTGGAGCATCCGATGCCTTAATTGGCCGAGCGGCCGTCGAGGCGGACAGACGGAAGCAGCCAAGATTGTGACCGGGATTATCCAAATTCTGAGCCAGCGTGATCGTCAGCGTCGCGCCTTCTTTTAGCGTCAGATCACTGGCGGTTTCGAAGACGGCGAAGTTTGGCTGACCGGCTTTTTCCATAATCGCCCAGCCCCATTTCACGCCTTTCGCGTCACCATCAATCGCCGCCTCGACGGCCCATTTCATATACGGATTTCCATCGGCCGCGCCGGTCTGTTCATAGGTAGCGGAAGCATTCTGAAGAGGAACTGCGACTGGCTCCGCTTCGCCTTCTTTGACCTTCAGGATGATTTCCGAAAGAACGAAGTTTCCGTTGCCTGCCCGCCCCGGCCCTTTATTGGGCAGCGAATCATCCGGTAACACTTCCAGTCGGATTGCGGTCACCGCGGGCGGCAGTTTGGAAAACGTCAATGTATACGTGTCTGTCGCGCCATTCTTTTCTGAGGCGAGGATTGCTCCATCAGCGCGAGGCGTCAGCTTCGCACCTTCCAGAGACACCATGGAATCGGCCGTGAGCGGAGTCCAGGGAATCTGAGTTTTCTCCCACTCCAATTGTGCCGCGGTGAGTTCAGCCGTATCGGTTTCCAGCACCTTCTTCACGGAAGCAATCTGCTCATCAAGCATGGCCAGATCCGCAGCCTGCTGCTCCGTCGGAACTTTCACAAACGGTCCCCAGTTACCATCGCTGTTTGCACCGGAGTAGAGACCTCGTTCTTTGATATCTGCGAAGAACGCCTGAAAGCGATAAAAGTCTTTCGCTGTCAGAGGGTCAAACTTATGGTCATGACATTCGGCGCATCCCAGAGTGATCCCCAGCCAGGTGCCGGACGTATTTCGAACTCTTTCTGCGATATACTTCGCGAGATATTCCTTATCCTGCACGCCCCCTTCAGCGCTCATCATTCCCAGGCGGTTGTAGCCCGAGGCAATGCGCTGCTCACGAGTCGCCTCAGGAAGCAGATCGCCTGCCAGCTGTTCGATCGTAAACTGATCGAACGGTTTGTTCGCATTGAACGATGCGATCACGTAATCTCGAAACGGGGCGACGCTCATGGGCTGATCGCCATGGTATCCAACGGTGTCGGCATAGCGCACAAGATCCAGCCACCACATTGCCAGTCGTTCGCCGAAGTGTGGAGACTGCAGCAGACGATCGACGAGCTTCTCGTAAGCTTCTGGAGATTGATCGGCGACAAAGTCGGCGACTTCTTTTTCCGACGGAGGCAATCCGATCAAGTCAAAACTCAAGCGGCGAATGAGAGTGATTCGATCAGCTTCGGCGGCGTTGGTTAGTCCATGTTCTGCCAGGCTTTTGTGAACGAACTGATCGATGCCGATTGACACCGGATCTGCTGCTGACTCGACCGTGCGAATTGGGAGAAATGCCCAATGGCCTTCGAATTTTCCGCCCTGTTCAATCCAACGTTTCAGCAACTGGACATCTCGTTCGGAGAGCGATTTCCCCGAATGCACCGGAGGCATTTTTTGCTCCGGATCTTCGGTCAGAATGCGTTTGATCAATTCGCTGTCGTCCGGCTTGCCCGCGACGATCGCTCCATGCTGGCCGTCCTGGCCGTGGAGGCCAGCTTCGGTATCCAGACGCAGGTCAGCTTCACGTTTATTCTTGTCGGGGCCGTGACAGAAGAAGCAGTTGTCCGAAAGGATCGGGCGGATATCGCGATTGAACTCAACAGTCTCCGGCAAAGCATCCTGAGCATGCAATGTCTGAGAAGTCCCCAACAGCAAACCGGCCGCAGCCAGCAGCGTTTTTGAAAACGTGCGACGCATTTTCAACCTCAAGCAAAACCATCACCATAAATTGATAGGTTCAGCTTACAGAGGAAGTCAGCGTCAGAAAAGTGTGCATGAAAAATGAAGCGAAGCCATGTGCTTCCTTGGACTGCTGCAGCTCTCCCATCCACAGCCCGCTGTGGATAATTGTGTCGTCAAAGCCTTTCGTTTTGCAGCAGGCTGCCTGCACCAGGGCGGCAGCGGGCTGCCGCAGTCCAAAAAGTCCTGCGGGTGGCACATCCTGCAATCACTTAGATACAACAAGTGCGTTGCCGTGACATGCCCGATCGTTAAAACCTTCCGTTGACGAGCCGACGAAGATCGCTGAGAATCCGGCCGGTTGTTAGCTGGACAGCGCCATGTTCACGAAAACCATTGAGAATACAAGCCCGAAGCGCCCCCGAGTGAATTAGTCGCAAAGTTTTGACTCGCTGGCGCTTCGGGCGTGTGTGGGAGCCGAACAAGGCGCGGTCCAGCGAACAACCGGCCGGATTAT
>JBPOIW010000062.1:0-76712 GCA_052034165.1 Planctomycetota bacterium
CTGAGGCCATGAGAAAGGGGTCGCCCGCTGCGAGAAAGTCGCACGGCGGTCAATATGGGGAAGCAACCCCATCGCGACAACGGGGAGGAGGTGGCTGAGTGACTCAGCCTCCTCCTTACCCACTGAGTGAGCGATAAACGTTGCCGCGATTTTCAACAACAATCCCTCGCTGACCGGCCTGTTGATTTAATCGCTACATCAGCCGCAGGGCGTTAGCCCTCGGTTGTTTTTCCTGGGTTTCAGGAGCGAAAAGCGGACGCTAACGCGTTCCGGCTGATTAAATCAACCGTCTGTGACGCACAGGGTTATGATTAAATCAACACGCCGGTGAGTCACCGGCGGAGGATGTGCCGGGCTTCCTGCCCTGACGAAAAGCATGGGAAATGACTTATCGCATGCTCTTTCGTTCTTTGGTCGAATTGTCGTGAGGTGGATCCATGAAAAATCCGGTGATCGCTGCGGGCGTTTTTTTGCTGGCTGCATTGGGATTAGTGGCTGCCCTCACATTGACCGCGCGGACGAATTCCGGCTCGGCAGAGACCGCCTCACAGACTGTCAGTCCGAAAAGCTCAGTCACGTCGACCGCGGCCGATGCGCTGCCTGGGGTCAAGCCGCCGGTTGTCTCCGAGGATCCTCGCTTCAAAGGCATGGTCTGGATTCCGCCCGGCAAATTTCTCATGGGCGAAATCGACACGGTGCCGGATGAGTTTCCTCCGCATGAAGTGGAACTGGATGGATTCTGGATGGATTCCACCGAAGTAACGAACGCAGATTTCAAAGTCTTCGCCGATGAAACGGGATACATCACCACCGCGGAGCGTGCTCCTGAACTGCGAAGCATTAAGCCAGGCTCGGGACTGGAGAATGTCGAGATCCTTCCGGAGTTCAATAAGCCGGGGTCGATTTGCAGCTTGCAGTTGGCGAGCCGCAAAGACATTGATCCCGCGAAAGGTGCATATAGTTGGTGGCAGTATGTGCCGGGAGCGGACTGGAAACACCCCGAAGGTCCGGATTCAAATATAGACGACCGAATGGATCATCCGGTGGTTCATGTGAGCTGGCTGGATGCTCAGGAATACTGCAAGTGGGCAGGCAAACAACTGCCGACGGAAGCTCAGTGGGAGTATGCGGCACGCGGAGGTCACTCAGCAGAAACATATCCGTGGGGCAACGAACGAAATCCAAACGGCAAGTGGCTGCACAATATCTGGCAGGGCGAATTTCCGGTGGAGGATAACGGAGAAGACGGCTTCACCAGCACAGCTGCCGTCAAAAGTTTCCCGGCCAATGATTACGGCCTCTTTGAAATCTCAGGCAACGTCTGGGAATGGTGCGCCGACTATTATCAGCCGGAGTACTACTCCGAAAGTCCTTCGCGAAATCCTCCGGGCCCCCCTTCAAGTCTCGACCCGCAGGAGCCCGGAATTATCAAGCGAGTTCAGCGGGGTGGCTCGTTTATGTGCAGCGATCAATACTGCGTCGGCTATCGCGTGACTGCTCGCATGAAGGGCGAAGAAGATACCGGCGCCTTTCACACAGGGTTTCGCTGCGTCGCGAAACCATAGACGACCGCTGACATGGACGACGGCGGCCATAGGAACGGTCCCGAAATAAGTTCCGGATTTGTCGTTTAACCGTCAGCCGAAGGCGAACGCGATTTCACCTGCGGCGTACGCCTTCGGCTGACTGTTAAACAAGATGTTTATTGCGAGACTGTTCCATAGACACAGGCATCACGGGTCGCAGCTTCAAGTACTCCGTGGGCCACCACTGGCGGACGGCCCGCGGATTATGCCTCCTGCTTTCGGTCGTTCTCAGGACGCAGCTATTCTGGCGATTCGACTTCAACCAGTGGCTCCAGCGGACCTGGCTTGCTGGGAACTCGCGTATAAACCGATTCGTCCCAGGTGTGCAGCCCGAGCACCGCTCGACTATTCTTACCAGCCACCAGGCTGCGATAAATCAACACCTGATGGTCACCGATCCGAACTCGATAACCAGCGGCTTCGTCTTCATGCACAACTCGGCGAGATTCCGTGACGGTCACGCGAGCCCAGTCGGCCGGAGCGTCGGCCCGACGAGGATGCCAGTCAAGTGCCAGCGGCAGCGTGACTCCACCACGGCCAATCCCGGAAAGTTCCAGTTGACCATCGTGTTCACGATAGCTGCCCAGTGTGTGCTGAATGCGTTCGTCTTCCATCCAGACTGGAAAGGTTCTCACTGAGCGCGATCCGACCAGAACATTAATCTCCCGAGTCACCGAGTCGATCGCACAGACGCTGCCGTCAGCCAGTGGCAATGATGTGACGAGTTGCACTTTGCGATTCGGATCCTTACAGGTCACGCTGTCCGTCAGAATCGCAAACCGCTCATGGGGAGCCAGCAGGACCTGTCGCACGCGTTTGATCGAGGCTGAATCTTCCCCTTCAATTTCCACGAAGACAGTTTCAGGGTCGAGGAACCAGCAGCTGCACTTCCATGTCGTGGGTGCCGGAACCGCCACATCGTCGACACGAACAGACCAGTTCCAGAACCCGGAGAAGATCGGAACACCGGCGGCCGCCAGCATGATCTGAGCATCACTTGAATGCCATTCCAACGTCGCGACATCGGCGTCGGACTCAAGGCTGGATCGCAGCACAGCAAGGCATGACTGATCGGACTCCCAGGATGCGAGCAGCTTCGCTTTCTCGACCTGCGATTTCTCTGCTGGCAACTTTGCGCTTTTGGCCGGTTTAGCGTCCACCTCGGCCGTCGCAGCTTCGTCGTCACCTTCCGATTTCTTCTTCTTGAACTTCTTCGGACGAGGAACCTCTTCCGGCGGCAGGCTCTGACATCCTTTCAGCAACCGCTTGATCCGCTTTCGCCAAACTGACCCGGAACTCAGCAGCAGCAAGTCCAGCACCTGACTAAGAGTCGGTGCGGATGTTTCCGGGATATCGTCTCCCGAGCTATGTTCCGAGGCGGGCAGAACCAGCATCGCCGTTCGCTCGATCAGCGCATCCAGACGAGCCTGAGACTTTTCATTGAGCAGCGGCTGCTCGAACGCCTCCGCCCAGAACACTGATCGAGCCAACGGGGTTAACCAATGTGGAAGTTGCTTCAGCAGTGAGCCGTGGACGACTCCGTCTGCATCGGTGCAGTCTTTCAGCACCTTCTCCAGAGCTTCTGAGCCGGATTTCTGAAGTGGCTGAGCCGTCTGAAGAGGACTCAACAGAAGTCCGCAGAGCCAGCGACTTTCTCCGGTCAAAATCATCTGTCGAATCGGATCACTTGTGGAGTTCTCAGACTCAGTCCCTTCGAACAATCCTCCCAGCGTTTCTCGCTGTACGCCTTCAGCAAGGACAGTCAAGGTCTCCACGAAACGTTCAGCCGAGATACGATGGCCCGCGCGGATTAAAATTTCCGCCAGCACAATGCTTTCCCAGGGGCCGGGGACACCAGCCGATTCTGTCAGCCAGCCAGCCAGAATCTCTTCGTAAGGCGACTCTTCCCGAGCCTTCTTATTCTTGCGTCGACCTCGCAACGCGGACTTGTCCGCCATTTCATCAAGAGCAGCGGCCAGTTCTCGTTCACGACCCGCCAGCTCGATGGCCCCTTCCGACCATAGCGCTAACAGAGGTCTTTCACTCAGTTGTTTGCGAATACGTTTCAATGGCCGAGACAGTTCTTCAAGGAACGCCACCTGAAACGCTTCCACATCATCAGCGGTGATCGCTTTTCGCAGCTCAGCCGACATTTTGCGGCTGGTCGAGAAGGCTCGCAATGCTTTCCTGGACTTTGATGTACTTGTCACCATGATCGAAACCCATTCGGCAGAACTGCCGCTGAAATTGTCGATCCTCCGTGATAATTATCCTTTGATTGCCAAAGCGATAACGCCTCAGCAGCCCCGGAAGACTCCAGAATCTTCTCCGTTGGCTTTTTTCGTTGAACAGCCAACCGCATGGTCGAGTAAAGGGAGGATCCCAACCCACGGCTCAACTACAAAAACACATTCAAAACACATTACCCCTGCGCACCACGATCGATCTGACAAACGCTATCTCTTAGCCACCAGTTTTACCCCGATGGTTCACCGGGATAAAGCCCGCCACGGAGATTGTTTCGGGACTAAATCGTGGTCGAAGAAAAACCTCCATCCACAACGATATTCTGCCCTGTTACAAACGACGAAGCTTTCTGTGAGGCCAACCAGACGACAGCACCAGCCAGCTCGTGGCTTTCGCCAAACCGAGCCATCGGAGTATGCCCGATGATCTGACCGCCTCGTTCTGTATACGAGCCATCCTCTTTGAACAGTAACGCACGATTCTGATCGGCCGGAAAGAAGCCTGGACTGATCGCGTTCACGCGCACACCGCGAGTTGCCCATTCACGAGCCAGAAACTTGGTCAGATTGATCACCGCGGCCTTGGCGGCAGAATACGCAACGACTCGTGAGAGAGGAATCATTCCGGCCATTGACGCGATGTTAATGATGCTGCCCTTTTTCTGAGCCAGCATAGTCTCACCAAAAACCTGAGATGGCAGCAGAGCGCCTCCGACAAGATTCAGGTCGAACACGCCGTTCCAGCCATCACGCGACAACTTGCAAAAATCGCTGCCTGGTGGCAATGTGGCATCGGGTCGATTTCCTCCAGCTGCGGCGATCAGAATGGTGACCGGGCCAAGCTTACTGATGATCGCATCTCGACAATCCGTCAGCGACTTTGCATCCAACGCGTCGGCGGAAACAAATGACGCAACCCCACCGGCCGCCTCAATTTCCCGGACCCGTGCCTGCCCACGCTCGGCATTTCGACCGACAACGGCCACTTTCGCTCCGGCCGCTGCCAGCGAGGATGCCATGCCACCGCCGAGCACTCCGGTGCCACCAAGAACAACGGCGGTTTCGCCTGTGAGATCAAAAAGTGTGGAGGTCATGAGGTGATTTTTCGAACAAAGATTTCAAGTGATGTCTGACAAGCCATTGCCGAAGTGCGTTCCATCGTTCACTGCCCGGCCCCAAGCCCCGGCCCAAGGCCCCGGCATCACCCGATACTCGGCGCATGCGGTTGAGCGGTAAACGCTGAATTTCCTGTCCGTGAATTCAGCACGCGGGTGGCAGTTTAGCAGACTCAGCCGCTAGTTCGAGCCTGCTGCAGGGCCATCAACTGGGCCTTCAGCTCGTCATCCGATGGCACCGTGCCTTCCTTCTGTCGATTCCGGAACTGCAGTTCCAGATCATTGATCAGGGGCTGAACCTTGGCCAGTGGCCCCGGGGCAACTCGATCCGTAAACATGATGCCTTCGATATGGTCATATTCGTGCTGGACCACGCGAGCATCAAGGCCTTCCAGACTCATCTCAAACTGCTCGCCGGACAAATCAAATGCGTCGATGATCACGCGGTTGGCTCGCGTTACCGGAGCGTATATTTCCGGAAGACTCAGACAGCCTTCCTGATCCTCTTCACTTCCTTTGCGACGACTGATCTGAGGATTGATGAACACCATCTCATCCTCTTTGTTGTCTTTGTCGCCCGAAGGATTGATTACAAACATGCGATAGGGCAGAGCCACCTGATTCGCCGCCAGACCGATTCCGCGAGCCGCGTACATCAGGTCAAACATCTGCTGAACCATATCCTCCAGTTCGGCGTCGATCTTCGTCAGTTCGCGCGACTTCCATCGTAATGCAGGATGAGGGTAATGAACGATTTCCAGCTTGGCCATGACGATCGGCTTCAGAGGTCTTAAGGGGCTTGTTTTTCAGATTGACGCACAGTGCGTATCTTACAGGAAATGCGGGGCGTACCAAAGTAGCCGGATTCGTGAGAATTCGGGGTCGTCTGAACTCTCACGAGTCCAGCTACAGATACGAGATTAAACTGAATCGTCAGAAACAGCCTTCCATGCAGACGACGCGGACCATATCAGCAGACGAGTGAAACGCGACGGTACGAGTCACCAGTTTCCTGGCAATTGTCCTGCATATTCCCTCTGCCGGGCTGATTTCACAGTCCCGCCCCGGTTTCCCGCATCATTCGCATGATGATCTCATCAAATCGATACGTCGACGGCGTCTGAGTGCAGCCCAGATTGTACGTATGGCAATAGTCGCGAACCGCAGATTGATGCTCCGCAAACAGCTTTCTGTACGTCCGCAGACTGCTTTCTGTCACGGTCACTTTCCGCACGGACTCGGTTTCCACATCGACAAGTTCGGCGTCACCCAGCAGGGCCGGATCAGCCTCAGCGGGATCATGCAGCTGCAGTACATGAGCATCGAAACGACGGTAGCGAAACTGGTCTAGTCCGCGCTGGAACCCATTCTCGTCAAACAAGTCACTGACCACAATCGCCAGCCCCGTCCTGGCTCCTCGATGAATCAGGCCCTGAACCGCCTTGTCCAGATTCGTCCCCTGACCGGCTGTCGGGAGATCTTCCAGAAACTTCATAATCGGCAGAATGCGAGCTTTCCCGCGAGTAACCGGAAGTTGCGCGATCACGCCATCCGCGTAGGCCACGATTGCGATTCGATCCAGATCCGCCAACGCGATGTAAGCCAGGGCCGCTACGAGGTGTCGAGCCAGATCAAATTTGGAGGGATTGCCAAACGCCATGCTGCGAGAACAATCCAGCATCAGGTAGACGTGAAGATCCTGTTCCTCCTGAAAACGTTTCAGCAACAGGTCGCCATGCCTCGCGTAGATGTTCCAGTCCAGATATCGCAGATCGTCTCCGTTGCTGTACTCACGATGTTCAGAGAACTCCAGACCCGATCCCATCTGCGTCGTACGTCGCTGCGCCAACAACTGGCCGCGAAAGACCCGCTTCGAAATAATCGAAAGGTATTCGAGCCGAGTCAGAAAGTCAGGAGGAAACAACATGGAGCAGCATCCGCAGGTCACTCGAACTTCACACGTTGGTCAGAGCATCTTCTTTCACATCAGCGATGAGCTTTCTGATCACATCGTCCGTGCTGATCCCTTCGGCCTGACCTTCGAAATTCAGAATCATCCGATGCCGCAGAACCGGCAGAGCCATCGTTCGCAAATCCTCACGCGCCACATGGTACCGATTGTCGAGGATGGCTCGGATCTTTGCCCCCAGAATCAGCGCCTGCAGACCGCGAGGACTAGCTCCGTAACGAACGTATTTCTTCGCCGCGGCAGAGGCCAGTTCATGATCGGGATGAGTCGCCACAACCAGAGCAATTCCATAGCGTCGCACGTCGGCGGCGATCGGAATCAAACGCGACAATTGCGACATTTGAAGAATGCGTTCGCCAGTCAGCACAGCGTTCGCCTGAGGCTTGAGGTTTTCCGTGGTGCGGTCGAGAATGGTTTCCAGATCAGAAACCTTCGGATACTTCACGAGCAACTTCGCAAAGAACCGGTCCAGCTGCGCTTCTGGCAGGGGATAGGTGCCTTCCATTTCCAGCGGATTCTGAGTGGCCATGACGAAGAACGGTTCTGACAGGCGATGCGTTACTCCGGCGACCGTCACCGAATGTTCCTGCATCGCTTCCAGCAGAGCTGACTGCGTCTTCGGAGTCGCGCGGTTGATTTCGTCGGCGAGCAGCACGTTTGCGAACAACGGTCCCTTTTGAAATTCAAAGACCTTGCGACCGTCAGCGGTTTCGGCGATGACCTGAGTTCCCACCAGGTCGGCCGGCATCAGGTCAGGGGTAAACTGAATGCGGTGAAAATCGAGATGCAACGCATCTGCCAGTGTTCTGACTGTCAGTGTTTTCCCAAGCCCTGGCACTCCCTCCAGCAGCACATGGCCGCCTGCGATAATCGCGATCAGAGTGTCATCCAGGATCTCCGTCTGCCCCACGATAACGCGGGAAATCTCCGAACGCAGCTTGTGGAAGTCTTTACGGAAGTCATCCAGTT
The DNA here is from genome assembly GCA_052034165.1 of Planctomycetota bacterium. GTDB lineage: Bacteria > Planctomycetota > Planctomycetia > Planctomycetales > Planctomycetaceae > SXXK01. The sequence goes on from JBPOIW010000062.1 coordinate 7,886, forward strand.
GCTGTTTCAACTGGTCATCAGTGCTCATATCAAAACCTGTCAGTGGATGAATCTCAGAAGCGTGCCAACTTCGGCCGTGAGCATCACGGCGTGCTGATGTAATCTTAACCCGCTACGTCACGGCGTGTTGATTGAATCATAACCCGCTGCGTCAGCGAGGGATTGTTGTTGAAAAACGCGGCAGTTTTTATCCCTCACTGACATTTCGGGTTGTGAAAACCCATTAAATCAACAGGACGGTCAGCGAGGGATCGCTGCTGAAAAACGCGGCAACTCCTACCCCTCAATGGCGCGTCGGGTTGTGAAAACCAACTAGATCAAGACGCTGGTCATACAGCGGCTTCGCCGAGAATCGAAACTATAACGGAAACGGAATTGACTGAGAATCAGCCCGTCAACGCGGGAGTAGACCGAAAAAGGGCGGTTTGGAAAATCCACACGGTGAGATTTCTTGTTATTCCCAGGGGGCTTTCATAACGTTCGACATTCCGCATAAAAATACAGGTCTTTTTGAAAAAGGAAATTTTTGCGTAACGCCTGCCGCATCTTGATTCATAGAGAGTCGTCATTCCAATTTCCTGCCACAGCAATCTGATTTGCATGGAAAGGCCGTATGGCGGTAGTGCTCTGTCAGCAATGAATTGGGGGATCTGATTTCGTAGGCCGGACCGAGCGTCAGTGAGTTCCGGCAGCTCTTTGCTCCGGGTAAATACTAGCCGGAACTCGCTCTGCTCGGTCCGGCATACACCCATCAATCTATGACTGACGAAGCACTCGCCCTGCACTCACCTCGGTGAATGCGAACGTCGAAGGTGAACGCGAATGTCGACAGGCCTGCGAACGCATCACGCAATCGCAAGCACAATGTTAAGGTCTAAGCCGAGAGATTTTTTTGCCCCAGAGGAGTATTGTGTCATGCCAATCAGCGACTTTCTTCAGCAGTTCCGTAACAACGGTGTCAGGCACAGATTTTTCAACAGATTGAGTTCCAATGAGACTCGGCGGAGCCAACGCTTGAGGTCCGCCGGAAAATTGACGCAGACTGAAGTCTGTGAAACTCGCACATTGCTGGCTGCGGCGATGACGTCTTTGACCACAGGGACTTCGGACCCATTGGATCTGAGTTTGGCCTCGGACGCGCCGGGCCCCAGTAAGATCAGTCCGTTCATCATCGACAGTCGCTGGACGCAGACTGCGACCAATGGAGGTGGGCTGACGCAGGGAGATCCGACAACTCTCACATGGAGCTTGCCCGCAAATGGAGTTATCACCGACGACTACAAGAATCCCAATGCACCAAACAATCTGCTGACCTTCATGGACAACACTTTCGGTGCGGGAGTTGGCAGCGACCTGACCCAGCGACCGTGGTTCCACATTTTTAATGACGCATTGGGCCGACTCCAGTCGCTGGGCGGTCTTACCTATAACTTCGTCACCTACGATGATGGCGTTGCCATGCAATTTAACAACATCGGCATCTTGGGGCAGCGAGCCGATGTTCGCATTATGGGCAAGAACGTTGATGGAAGCCTGGGCCAGAATATCCTGGCCTACAATTCGTATCCAAACGACGGCGACATGATCATCGATACGAGCAATGGCGATTACTTTGATAATCCCAATAACGACTTTCGAGCATTTCGAAATACGCTGATGCACGAGTTTATGCATGGTCTCGGCATTGATCATGTCGAGTCGTCGGATTCTGACTTTCTGATTGAACCATTTGCCTCGGACCTTTCAGATGGACCACAGTTAGACGACATTCTGGCCATCCAGCGGTCCTATGGCGACGCACTGGAAAAACTGGGGGGAAATACATTTTCGACGGCCATCGATCTGGGCACGATCGCATCGTTGTCCTCAGTCAGTCGTGGAACGCATGGGGATTCGACTGTCGTCGATCGAACAGAGACGGATTTTGTCAGTATCGACGACGAAACGGACAAGGATTTTTACAAGTTCTCTGTCCAAGCCGCAGGGGAAGTGTCAATCACGTTATCTCCACGTGGCACCACGTACTTGGTCGGTCCACAGAATCTCCCTGGTGACCCAGTGGTGCCGCAGACTTCATTCAATTCAAAGAATCAAAGTGATCTGACCGTAACGCTGCTGGGTGAAGATGGCGTCACAGTCCTCCAGACTCAAAATGCCGGCGGGTTAGGTGTGAATGAAGTGATCGAGGATTTCATGGTAATTTCCCCAGGAACGTATTACATCCAGGTGACCGGTGCTACCACAGATAAGATCCAGCTTTATGGGCTGGATGTTGGCTTTTACCAGGCACCAGGTGGGCAGATTCTTGGTAGCGTGTTCAATGACTCTGATGGTGACGGGACTCAGGACGCAGGAGAACTCGGTCTGCAGAACATTCGGGTGTACATCGACACGAATAGCAGCGGCAGTTTTGACGAAGGAATAGAGACCTTTGTAATGACTGATGCCAGCGGCGATTACGTGTTCGATGAGATCTTCGACGAGGGGCTTTTCAACATCCGCGCAGAATTGCCAGGCAATCGCCAGAATACGGTTCCCGCGTCGGGCCTCCATCCAATCGTTCTGTCTTTTGATGAGATCGTTTCCAACGTCAATTTTGGTACCCGTGCACTGCCTGTGGGGACCAGCGGCAGCGATGCGTTTGTGCTGACCTACTCTCCCACCAACGTGGCAATTACGCTTTCGACAAACGGTGGACCTGCGTCACTGATTGGTACTTTTCCGATAGATTCCCCACTGGTTGTTGATGGCGCCGGCGGCACTGACTCCGTCCGGATCGTGGGGACGAGCGGTCTCGACGAATTCTATGTGGAGTCAGCGAACGTAGTTCTAACGAACGAACAACATCAGGTGACGCTGACAAGCATCGAGCAGAAAACTCTGGCGGGAGCGGCCGGAAATGATACTTACATCTTTGACACCGATGTTGCACTGGGGACATTCACTCTTGACGAAGCCGGCGGCGGTAAAGACCTGCTGGATTTCTTCAACTCCGACCTTGCCGTATCTATCAATCTTGGGCTCAGCACCACTCAGGTGGTAAACGCCAATCTGAGTCTCATCCTGGGCGCCGTGAACACGTTCGAAGATGTTGAAGGCGGAAAGGGTGCAGACAAACTCACCGGGAATGCGCTCAATAACATGCTCAGTGGAAACAATGGCGACGATGATCTCGCTGGACTCGCGGGGGACGATACTCTGATCGGAGGAAAACATAGTGACCTCTACCTCTTCGATGCCGACACGCAACTCGGGGCCGATAGTATCGTTGAATTATTCGACCCGGATTTTGTAGAAGGCTACGACCTGCTCGACTTCAGATTCACCTCCACGGCTGTTCAAATTGATCTCGGTCTCGCGTCTCAGCAGACGGTGAACGCAAACCTGAAGTTGACGCTCAGTGCGAACAACGTGATTGACGACGTTGACGGAGGAAGTGGAGACGACCGCATCACCGGAAATGCCGTCGGGAATTTTCTCGACGGCTTTGGCGGCAATGACATTCTGATCGGCCTGGCTGGGAGCGATGAGCTCGATGGGATGCAGGGAGATGACACCTATATCTTTACAAACAATGGGGGGTACGATTTCATCAAAGAAGCAGCCTCGGCGGGAACGGACACCTTTGACTTCTCGGCAGTGACCGGCAATGTGACCGTCAATCTGGGCGTGACAACCGCGCAGCCTGTTCATGCATCAGCAGTTCTGGAGATCAATAATGCATCAGCCATCGAGAAAGTCATTTGTGGTTCAGGTAACGACACAATTACGGGCAATGCACTTGGCAACACTTTGAACGGTGGCCCGGGCAACGATACTCTGAACGGAGCTGGTGGGCATGACACGCTTGTCGGCGGTAACGGGAATGATACCTACACGTTTGCGGCAGCCACCGCTGCGGGAAACAACATTATCTCAGAGGTTGGCACAACCGGTGTTGATACGATCAACTTCGCTTCGATCACGAGTCCCACGGGAAATGTATCGATCAATCTCGGCGTGACCGCTTTTCAGAAGTTTGATGCTCTGCGTTACGTGCGTCTCGACGGCGCAGCCGCCATTGAGAACGTGATTGGTGGTTCGGGCAACGACACCATTATCGGCAATGCAGTGGCAAACAATCTGAACGGTGGCCCGGGCAACGATACTCTGAACGGAGCTGGTGGGCATGACACGCTTGTCGGCGGTAACGGGAATGATACCTACACGTTTGCGGCGGCCACCGCTGCGGGAAACAACATTATCTCAGAGGTTGGCACAAACGGTGTCGATACGATCAACTTCGCTTCGATCACCAGTCCCACGGGAAATGTATCGATCAATCTCGGCGTGACCGCTTTTCAGAAGTTTGATGCTCTGCGTTACGTGCGTCTCGACGGCGCGGCCGCCATTGAGAACGTGATTGGCGGTTCGGGCAACGACACCATTACCGGCAATGCACTTGGCAACATACTGAACGGTGGTCCGGGCAACGATATTCTGAAGGGCGAGGCAGGGAATGATTCTCTGGTGGGCAGCACCGGCGATGATACTTACATCTTTGGAACAGCTTCGGCGATTGAGGCAGACACTGTCACAGAAGCCGCTTCGGCCGGCACCGATACGTTAGACTTCAGTGCCGTTGCGGCAAACCTGTTGTTGTCTCTGGAAGTCTCTCAGGCACAGTCCGTTCATACAAACCGAACATTGACCGTCAATGGCGCGACTGCTGTTGAGAATGTGATCGGAGGCTCTGGCCACGATGTCCTGATTGGAAACAGCTTGTCAAACCGTCTGACGGGTAACAACGGTCGAGACATTCTCGTTGGCAATCTGGGCGCCGATTTTCTGTTTGGTGGAAACGATGACGATATCCTCGTCTCCGGGTCGGTCAACATTGCTGCAATGTCCACAACCACGATCACGTTTACCGAGTTCTATTCAACTCTGCGACAGAGCTGGATTGGCACATTGGCGTACCCGGATCGTGTCCAGCGAATTAAGGCTCCACAAGCTCCAGCCGCAGGAAAGGTTGTCTATCTCCTCCCCGTGAACACCCAATTCCTGACAACGCTGATCCCCAGAAACGTCTTTGATGATCGCGTCAGAGATGAGATGACAGGCAACGCTGGACTGGATCTCTTCTTCTCCGGGGCTCTCGACGCAGTCCTTGACCGAGCAACGGGTGAAGTCCTCGATGTTGTGACGGCTCCTTAGGACCAGTCCGGTAATCACTTCCGTAGCGGAAGTCGTGAGACTTCAGTCCAAACTCTCACGAGTTCGGCTACCACAACTTCAGTCCGAACTCTCACGAGTTCGGCGACCACAGGAACTTATTTCGGGGCCGTCCCTTAATCATGGTCGATTTCTGCCCGGCATAAGGAAATGCCGGGCAGAGATTTTCTGTTTTCACAACCGTCGCACGAACAGGCCAGACCATTGACAGGTTTGCAACTTCACCAGCAGCGAGGTCTCGTGGACTCATTCCGACGCTCGGCTCTTCAGGCTGATGGCCGCATCTATGAGACGCGTTCCCTAATGGTTCGCACAGCTTCCGCAACCGCCACCGCCTGAAGCCTGCACAATCCCTTCCGCAGAGACGGGCTGAACATGCACAATACCCAAGCCTGCAGCAGCCGCCAATAATGCCATACGAGTCGTCTCGGCCCCGCGATCATTCAGCACGTACAAAATCAGCCGACTGTCCAGAGTCATCTCGAGGTCAATCAGCTCCAGCTGCAGCTTCCATTTTCCGCATCGATCAATCCAACCCGGAAACGCCGCCTCGGTTGTTTGTTCATTCTTCTGCGCCGTCGCCAGATCAATGTCTGTAGCAACGCGAATCACTTCGCCGGTGAGTCCCTCCGGAGTTTCCGGCTTGCGGTTCTTTGTCACCTGCAGTACCACAGCAATTTCTTCGCCGCGATCAGTGCTGACAACAATCTGAGCACCTCGATCCACCGCCTCGCCAAAGCCAGCAAATCGCGCCACCTGAGGAACTCGCCCATAACGGGCCAATGCAATGTAATCCGCCGGGCGTGTTTCGAGTTCCGGCACTCCTTCACACGAAGGCTGATCCGAAGGAGCAATCATATTGTTTCCACTTTTGTCTGTATTTGTTTTTTTATAGCCTGACCCAGGCAACTCGCCGTGTGGAATTGATTACCAATCCCTCACCTCGGAGTGCTGGCTTCAACCAGCAACTACCCAACTCGTCGTGCAGGCTCCAGCCAGCAACGACATTTGAAACAGATCTTCGCGACTATCACCCCGAACCAAAACCGCCCGTGGCGATGACCGCCGAACAGGCTCGCATCATTGTTTCACTTTCGCAATCCTCCGGAACCGTCATCTTCCAAAATCAGAGATCTCGACGAATCGCCGTAAACTTCCGCACTTGTTCCGTCAGAGCAATTTCGGTCGGCAAACGCTCCATTGAACTGGCTCCATAAAACCCGTTAATGGCCGGAACCGCATTCATCATGAACCGAGCATCCTCAGGCATCGCAATCGGACCGCCATGGCACAGTACGATCACATCCTTGTTCACTTCGCGAGCCGCCTGAGTCATCTCGGCGATGCGAGGCACGCATTGCTCCAGAGTCATGGCGGTTGATGCTCCGATCGTGCCGCTGGTCGTCAGGCCCATATGAGCCACGATGATGTCCGCTCCGGCTTTCGTCAGTGCCGCCGCCTGTTCATTGTCGAACGCATACGGAGTTGTCAGCAAGTCCATCTCATGAGCAGCGGCGATGAGTTCGACTTCCAGCTGAAAGCCCATGCCGGTTTCTTCCAGGTTCGCTCGAAAGACCCCATCAATCAAACCGACGGTGGGAAAATTCTGGATGCCCGCGAAACCCAGTTCCTTGAGATCTCTCAGGAAGTGATCTCGCAGCATAAACGGATCTGTCCCACAGACACCGGCCAACACGGGCGTCGACTTGACCGCCGTGAGCACTTCGTACGCCATTTCCCGGACGATCTGATTCGCATTTCCGTATGGCATAAGGCCCGCCAGAGAACCCCGCCCCGCCATTCGATAGCGGCCCGAGTTGTAGATCACGATGAGATCAATCCCGCCAGCTTCTTCGCATTTGGCACTGATCCCGGTTCCTGCTCCACCACCGATAATGGGAATTCCTGAGGCAATTTTTCTCCGGAGTCGCTCCAGAATCTGCGTGCGAGCTTCCGCCATGGTGGTGTCTCCTGAGGTCTTGTCAGTAAATCATCCGCGCCGATTTAAGCCCGCTCGACCGAGTCATAAATTCATTCATGGTACCGACGTCAGTCGGCTTTGGCGTTCAAAACCGCTGAGGAATCCCGACAGTGACCAGCATTCAGCCACGATCTCCTCCAATGAACCGCCGTCAACCGAGGAACGATGAAAAGTTTGCCACCTCTCCGCAACTCAGGAGTGAACAAAACTTGGGGTTTCCAGATCTTGCCCCGCGATCAAAACGACGCTAAAGTTCCGCCCATGATTTGCGACGAACCGTCCCCCGGGACGCGGTGTCCAGCAAATTCAGGCCACCGTAGCTCAGTTGGTAGAGCGACGCTTTCGTAACTCCTAAAGCCTGTTTCTCGAAACGACCGTATTTTGAGAAAATCGTGGTTTTTATCGAGTTGGGCACCAAGAGTGAGCTTGCTCCGAAACGCTCGGAAACATCGCGAAACGTCTCCCTCGCCTAGTATCGACTAGCGTCATCGTAGGCCGTGCTTCCCCACGTCGATAGGCTCGGGCGGGGCTTCCGGCGACCTTTCAATCTCGCCACCGTAGGCACGACGTCCGGGGCTTTATCGCGTGTGGTTATCGCGTTGAACACCTCTTTGATTCCTGCCCTACAACTCCGGTCGCTCTAACTCCAAAATCTTTGCCAGGCTCGTACAGTCACCTGAAAAGTTCGGCGTTCCATTGAGGCTGCAGGCCAACTACACGCGGTAGGTTCGCCAGCAACCTTCGTATCGGAAAAACGTGGCTGGGGGGCCTCGCACCGAAGCGCATAAGGCGGGCTCGCGATGGGGCGTGCTCTGCAAGGCGAGGTTCGAATTAGTCAGGATCATCCGTGTTCTCGCTGCCCGCTCTGCACGCGGAAGAGAAGCGGATCGGTGTGGTTTGACGAACCGCTACACATTCATTACACTTTCGCCACAGCGACCCGCTTTTTTGCGGAACTCATTTAAATACGGCAAAGAGGAATGACATGGAAGTGCGGGTAAACATTGGCGGAATCGACGCCACGATTACCGTCGCATCGGCTCAGGAAGCAGCTGAATTGCTGCGATCTATAGCCCTAGGGGCTGAAAGTCGTCCGGCCGCAGCACCGCGAGTTTCTGAGCCAATCGCCGCGATTGAAAGTCCGGACTCCAACCACCATGACATTGGCGGAGTGGACGGGCGGTCCGAACAGAAAAGGCTTCAGGACGCATTCAAGATGCTCAAGGGATCGATGGCAGCGCGAATACTGATTACGCTGGCGGAGGCCGACGGTGCGACTAGCATCGCGGTTCTGAAGGCAAAACTGGGATTACTGCCGGACGCCAACCTAGGGCCGATGTTTTCGAACATCAGCAAAGCCGTCAAAGGTCAGGGGCTCGACAATTCAAATGTTTTGAAAAGGGACAAGGCTCGGCCTGCAAAGAAGGGAGGACATCCCAACTATTGGTTCAGTCTGACCCCGGTAGCTAGGGAAGTAGTGAAATCGTACAAGGACTTTGGGAAGGCCATCAAAGGGCCGGAAGACGTGACTGATGAGGATATCTAGCCCCGTGAACTTCGAGGAGACACCGTGCACACCTTTTAGAGAGGTGATTTTTGAGTCAGCCGACCAAGGGAATGGTTGAGCCTAAGAGAAAAGCCCTGGCAGTGTTACGAGCACTGCCAAGGCGAATTTCGATGTCCGCAGGGCGGCATCGAGGCGGGTAAAGCAACCCGATTCAGTATCATACGATACAGTTGCTGAACCGCCTAAATCAAGCCCTGACAGGAGCCGTGACATGAGAATGCCATGGTTAGGGCGCATTGCGCCTCCGGGATGGGTGTGGATCTCGAAACAAGAGGTCCGACATTGGCGTTCAGGAAAAATGATGAAGCGTCGTGACGGTTTGCCGTTCCGATTTCTCGTCAGAGCTCGGCGTCAGTAGCGCATCCAGAATGGACCGCGCAGGGCTAACGCTGTGCGGCGGTCTTTTCCTGCGCCGGTTTCCTTGCATTATTGCGTCGCTTTGTTTGAGCCTTTCCTTGTGGAAACAAATGTGAACAGCTTCAACGGGTGGCCAAACGTTTTGAGGAAAACACTTTAAAAAAGAGCGAAGGACGCGGAGGAGGAGCCAGAGTTCTCCACGGCCTTCGTCAACGCCTAGCGTCGAACATCGCACCCCTACGATGCCCCCGTTCGCCTACCAGAGCTTCGGCGGAATTAGCGGGCCGGAACCTCGACTGTCGGAAGACCCTTCGGCCGATTGTCCTGCCGACGCTTTCCATTCTGCTTGCCGTTCGTTCGCAATAATCTCGACCGTCCGTGGAAGAGGAAGTCCTGACCCATAATCTGGACCGTCCGCTTCATTTGTTACGACGGAATTGAGTCCGAGAATGTCTGCCATCGTCGGAGGAATCAACGGTGGGGATTTCCGGCCATACCGATGAGGGATTGACGCGTTCAGAACAAGTTGCCGGGAATTCGCCGTCACCTTGCCGTTCTGAGCCGCCCAACGCCGGTCATTTCGTTCGTACGCTTGCATAATCATCTCGCAGTAAAGAGGGTTAGAGGAGTTGAGGCATCCTGAGCTTGAGCCATACATTTGCATTGAAGAGTCCTTTCGAAAATTGGATGGTCAGATAGAGATTTGAGCGGCGTCCATTTTGATCTGTTGAATCCGTTGACGTTCCTTCTGTTCCATTTCGTCGCTGATCCGTCTTCGCTTCTCCTCAAGAGATTCACTTTCCGGATCATCAGCGATCGCCTCAATCGAGGCCCGAAGTCTGAATATCCGCCCCTGAATCCTCTTCAGGATTTCAACCGAATCTGAGCCAGGTGGAACGGCATTCCGATACCGCAATCGCATCGCGGCCTGTTCCTCGACATACGTCTTCATGGCGTTGAACTCTTTGATTGCATGTTTTAGACGGAATTGAAGAAACTCCTTTTTCAGTTTTGCTAGCTCAACGGGATCGGTTGGCGGCTCGATATGTACGTTGTCTCCATTCGACTGGGCCGCATTTCTGAAGAGGTAACGACTTCGAATGAATTCGCAGTCTGACTCCATGCGAACTTTGAACTCATCAAACGATTCATGGAACGGCATAGGTAACTCCTGTTAATCAAATAGACCTGAGCGAAGTGCATTGAGAAAATCACGGACGGGTTCGTTGTGATCAGTGCTTCCATGGCCTGCTTGGTCAGGCTGTCTCCGAGCTGACTCTCTATTCAGCCGCTGTAGTTCTCGGAGAAATGGTGATCCGAAGAGTTGGTCGGGGAGTGGTCCTCCGGAATATGCCCACACAAGAGGAACCGTCTCACCGAGAAATTCGACGGCTATCGGTAGCGACAGTGCTAAGCTCGTTGCCAGATCCGCGTGACCAGCATCGTCTCGGGTTGCGGACAGGCGGTATCCATATGATTTCTCTTCGATTGTGAGACGTCGCAAATCGCTGATAAGTTGAGGGCAGTCGAATAGTTCAATTCGTCGGGAACGAAAAACATCGAGCAAAGTGCTGGCCATCAGATTGAGTGCCGTTCCCGTAAACGGTACTTCTTTCAATCGCACACGCTGCAATTCCAGGCGTTGAGCCATCAAAGCCGCCTGATACGGGTCATATCCGCAGGTCTTCATATTGAATCGCTGGTGTGCTTCGAGAACTGCACGCTCCACGGCCATCAAATTGACCTTACCCGTTTCCGGATCTGGTGCCCAACTTTGAGCATGGGCGAGCCGGATACGCTGCGTTTTTTGATTGCCGGCAAGAACAACCAACGCGGAATGGTCGTGTTTGATTCCAAGGTCGAGTCCACCGACATAAAACCACTCAGGATCTCGTGTGGTAGTGGGCTTGAGTAAAGGAAAGATTGCAGCCTGAAGATCCTCCGCGTCGAGGGCGTCGCCTGCACCGCTAGCCCAGACGCCCCACCAAAGTCTCATGAACCGAGCATGGCTGTTTCGTCGCTTGGCTTCCGCCATTTCATCATCATCAAGCCACGGAGCGGGCCGACTGTAGATGTGTGTCTTCCATCGAGGCGAATCGATTGCTATCGCTCGCCAACGTTCCTGCCACGTCCCCTCGAATCCGCTGTTTGTCGCGATGACCGCGAGCCCGTGCGGAACTTTGGCAGCATTATCCATGAGGTTCTCGGCGAACTCCTGTTTTGTGACGTGTGACAATTCGTTAAGAATCAGAACATCGGGGCGAGCACCATGAGAACCGGCAACATCGGCGGCGATGATTTCACATTCGCTACCGTTTGCTTTACAGACGATCTTCATTGCCTGTAGTTGAATTCGAGTGGCGAGCCATTCATTGAGTCGCAGAATATCTTTGGCGGCTTTGCGTAGTTCGTCGGCCTGATCCATATCCGCCGCACCGACCTGACAAGTCAGCGGGCGTTTTGAAAACGCAAGAAGCCACAACAGACAAACGGCGAGGTCTGAGTCTTTCGATGCGCCTTTGGTTGCCTCCCACCAGTGACGACCAAACTCGGGCTTATTCCCCTGAGAGATAGAAAGCAACGCCGGGTTGATTCCCGCAAATCGTTCCTTCTGAAAGTCACCCATAACGTCGCCGAACTTTGCTGTACCGCGTGCTGATGGAATGATCAAGGCCGCTTGAAACGCTGCGGGGTCGTGTGCAAACGCTCGAATATCAATAGTCATCTGGAGTCTCCTTTCGGCGTCGAGTCAATGACAGCCCATGCATCTCGAACCCTGTCGCGGCTCAATCCAATGGACGCTAGAGCCTTATCACGTTCTGTCGATGCTTTGGCGATTTCGCGACTAAACGCGAGAGATTCCATTGGCTTCAGCGAGTCGCCTTGTTTGGTTAACCAACGCAGGGCCAATGCCCCGTGACGTTCCCACTTCAAGGCGGTTTGGATGCTCGCTGCATCGGATAGGCTTATTTCGCCCTTGTTAGACAGGACAATGTCCTCAAGCTTTCGGCGGAATCCGTTGAGTTGGTTCTCAATGAACTGACAACCTTTCGGGAGTTTCCCGGCCGTTAATCCGTGCCGCATATGGTTGCGGTTGCCCTTTTGTCCGCCCACCTTCGCGGGTTCGCCGGTAGCGGGTTCGCCGGTAGCGGGTTCGTCTTCGTAAGTCTCGTCCATAGCGGTTTCGCCAAAAGTTGGATGTAAAACGATGTAATACTACGGGTTCGCTAGTTGACGTTTGGGCCTCGTATATCGCAGACCCACGAATACCCGAGGCTTAGCAATCAAGACCTACGGTTAGCCGACTCGAAACTCTTCAAGTCGCCAGCGACTTCGAATCCCGAAATCAATCGCCGACGGATCGAGGGCCTATGCAGGACGATCATTCCTTCACTTCTTTCTCATCCGTCGTTTGCGTTCACGCTCCTCAGTCCGACAAATGTCATTCAACAACCATTCAATCGCTCTGAGATTCGCGAGAGTCACCCTCAACTCTTCAAAGTCGATCGGATCGAAACCCCGTCGCATTTGTTCCTCGCACTCAAAGATCGTTGCTTCAAACTTCCGAATCAGCTTCCTGATACGCTTCAACATGGACGGGAACGGTTTCATTGCGACACCCCCAGTGATTCTCCAAGTGCGGTCATGGCATCCTCTGAATTCTCATACCCTTCGCCGAAAGTGGTTCCGTCTTCGGTTGAAGAAATGCACCAGCCAAATGACTCATCCCCCTGTTTGAACACCGTAACTCTCGTGCCGTCATAGGAACGCGTCAGATTGCCGCGTCTCGTGCGACTCCAGTTTTGAGGGTCTTCAAACTCCGCCCACCGAGCGAGAGCTTCCTCAACTTCACGCTGTTGTTTGGTCTTGATCTTTGGCATTACCGACTCCTTACATTGCGCATGGCTCTTGAAATTCGATCTTGCTTGTCCTGCTTTTCTCGGGCAACCCTGCGGCGGTCCAGTTCCACAATTGCCTGAGGAAGGGGCGGAAGACCACGGGCATTCCGACACTCGTCTCCGCAGTATGGGTCGTCGCATTCGGCGGCATGCCGCTCCAGCATCTCCACTTGGGTCGTATGGAACTCAACGTCATAGTTCACTAGATCCTGAAGCGTGATCCCCTCTTCGGAGCAACGACGTTGCAGTTGCGCGTTCGAGAGGGGTAGTCCGTGCTTCGTGACGTAGTCAGCCCATATGGAACCGGCCGCATAACGGATTTCGATTTGACGATGGCGGTCTTTCCCCCTGAGAGAAGAAGTGACGCGGCCACCGCTCTGCTGGAGTTGCTTCTCCAGATCCCGAACCCGAAGTCCGAGTTCCGGAAACGTTTCAAGCGGGTGAAAGATCCGCAGGAGGTCATAGACGTCTCCATGCCAGCCACAACCAAAACACTTTGCACGGTCTCGATAGTCCGGATGGGGGGCGAACATGACGAACGAGGGAGTTGAATCATCATGGACCGGGCATCGCCACGTTCGAGTCGACGGTGGCGGGCCGATGTACCGGCGAAGGGTATATTCAAGGAGTGTCATTGGTTTCCTTTCCTAAATTAACGAAACGGAACGCCCGTCTCACTCGTTTAGAGGGCTCTAGCAAGTGCCTAGGCTCGTTTAGACTTTAAATCCGACCGATTCCCCGTCCGGCGTCTCTCGATTGGCTAGGCAAGACGCCGGAAAGACGCCGGGCTTTTCGATAACGCCTTAACGTCTTAACGCCTTGTGAAGAGAGGAGAGAGGGATACATATATTTAAGTACAGAGCAAGACGTTAAGGCGTTAAGACGTCGCCGTTTACCCCGGCGTCTTGTTCGCCGTCTTCATTCCTCCTTTGGGGGCTGGAAGTCGCCATGCCCATCCAGTTTTTGTTTTTTGAACGTTGTCCGGTTTGGTTATCCCAAGGTTGTTTCGTGCCCGTCTCAGAGCCGTTTCAGAGAAACCATCATCTTCCGCGTTCTCGGTCAAGACCTTCGCTGAAACCCACTGGCCCGGCTTCATGTTCTTCTGGAGCCAGTCTTCCGCTTTATCACGTTGGGTTTCTGTTCGTGGCTTCGCCGGAGCAATGCCGAACTCAATGCCAGTGGAGTGAATCCGGAATCCAATAGGATTGGGCTTCAAGCCGAGATTCTCCTTGAGCATTTGCACTCGGCACCAGTCGCCATCTTTGACAGGTTTGTCGATTCCAATTTGCGACCGCACCATTGCGAGTATGGCGTTTGAGCCACGGCTACTGTTCGCCGTTAGTTCCTCATCGACCTGCAACTTCCTCGTGTGGTGGATGAGGATGATGGCCGCCTTGGTTCTCTCCGCTATAGCCGTCAGTCGCTGTAGCACTTGTCCGACTCGGCTATTGTTTTCATCATCAGTATGACTTCCGCGAAGCGAGTCGATGACAACGAGCTTCACTTTGTACTGAACAATGATTGCTTCAATGTGTTCAAGGTTCTCTTCACTTGTCAGATTGATGGGTCGCAACGGATCGTCAGCAAAGGGGACAAGGATTTGTCTTGCCGGAAGCTTCCAATCGTTTATTCGCTGAACCGTGATAGCGGCACTGCCTTCAGTGTCACACCACAACACGTATCCCGGAACTTTCGGTCCTCGGGTGCCTGAGAACCAATCTGCGCCGGTGATGATCGCTCGGGTGACTCCATACAGGGCAAAGGCACTTTTACCGACTCCCGGCTCTGCCACCAACATGGTCACCATTGCGTAGGGAATCCAGTCGGCGACGAGATACTTGATTCCTGAGACGAGCTTTCCAACATCAGCCATACTTGCAACGTCAACATTTTCTACTCCGGGGACGACGCCTGCCTTTGGTCCAATTTCGATTTCGTCTGATCCATTCTTCTTTGACGCTCGAATCTTGTCTGCCAGGGTTGGCGGTCTCTTTTTTGGGGTGAGCTTTGGCATCGGTTTCTACTTGTAAAACTGAATGGGGGTGGCGGCCGGTTTACGTCGTGTGGTTCGAGGTTGTGGCGGTTCCTTCATGCGAAGCAGTTCAAACTCTCTCACCGCTTCTTCGGTAACACGCCACTTCGGTCTCCGACTACCGACGCGACAGATGTCAATCGCTTTTAGAGCCCCATGCTTGATCCAGCCGAGTACGGTGTGTTCCCCAACACCGTACCGCTCCTGAAGATGCTTCACGCTATAGGTTGTCATTGCGTTCCTTTCCGGTTAGTCACTTTCGGTCGCGGTCGAAAACGTTCGCACGCTACTTTTCCGGTGAACGTAAGCGAGAACGTAAGCGGCGTTAGCAAAGCTGGAACCATCCGCGCAATAAAAAAGCGGTGTACGCCGCAAAGACGCCACCGCTAAAAGAATTTTGGAGTTCGTAAGTTACGCGTAAGCGGCTTACCGCTTCGGACGCATACGCGGATCGTTTCTGTCGTCAACGATCTCCTCTTCGTGGCGATTGTCCCTTTCCTTTTTCAGTTTCGCGGCATCCGAATTCGTCTTATTTCGAATCTGGGTAATCCGTTGCCCCGTCACTCCGAGCAGCTCACCCATTTGAACATTTGAGTATCCCTGAAATTTTGTGTCGTGAGCACGGAGTGCAATATACTTCTCCTTGGTATTCAGTTCTGAATTATTGATGATTGCCGCGGCTTCAGGATCGATCAGTTTTAGAACGGCGTTTGAGCCGCGTTGTGACTTTTTATCTGGCGGATTATCTCCCGACTTCGAAGCATTCCGCGAAAGCTTCACCTCTTCCTTCGCCTTTTGATCAGCTTCGGCTCGGGCGGATTCGGCGATCAACCGTTCCATCCATCCTGCGATCCATTCTGGTTTAAAGTTACCTCGAATGACAAAAGCCCGAAGTTCTTCAATGTCGTCGCATGGCGGCATTTTATCGACCAGTTCGATGGTGCGATGCTCTGCAACATGGCGATACCTGGGATCGTCTTCCCGCAGGAATTCCAATCTCTTGACGCACCCACCTGGTTCGCGTTCGGAATCGTACAAGGCACTTTGTCTGCCGTCCCAGCGAATTTCTCCGCCCTTGTTTTGGTATATCTTCATGACGCTCATACAGCACCGCCTTTCTTCGACTTCTTCTTTCCGGGGACAGGAAGATTCAGCCACTGTCGAACACATGTAGTTACTGCAATCAGCCGGTCATCATCGATTCGCTCTACGTAACGTGCATCTATTGAGGCATCGGTGTGCCCCATTATCAGTCGGGTCGCGGTAATGTCTCGAACTCCGTCAGCGACCGTGCGAAATGAATGGCGAAGGGAATAGAATCCAACACCCTGACGAGTTATGCCGCAGACTTTCATCGCCTTGCCAAACTCCAGTGTGACGGAGTTGATCGGGGCTTGCTTACCGTCTTCTCGAACTCGCACCCAAGGATTGCCAAACCTTGTCAGAAATACAAGCCCTTTGTCCTCGGGATTAGACGGGCTGGGCCTCATCGACAATGCAGTTTGAACTGCAGCTTTTGTTTCGGGCCACAACGGAGATCGCCTGGCAATGCCGGTCTTCGGTCTGTCAAATCGCACCCACCCTCCCTTGAAATCGAGCGATTTCTGTGGAAGTGCTGCGCAGTCGGAGTTGCCGAACCCACAATTGATGCCGAGCAGAATCATCGCTTTAAGTGTAGGTGAGGCGACCGCAAGCAAGCTCTTTATCTCTTCTGCTGAGAACAGTTTCTCTTCGGAATTGCTCCTGTGCTTACGCATGACAGACTGTGACGGCTTCTTGAAGTTCGGTCCAAATCGAACGGGGCGATCCATCAGGCCTGATTCATATGCCCACTTGAAGATCGTTCGGGTCCGCTGAACTTCATCGCCCAAGCGGTATGGTCCCCAGGACTTCGCCACCGCCGCTCGGAGTTTCTCGAAGTCCTCGGGCGTCAGATCGTCAACAACGCGATTGGAGCCGAACATCTCAATCAATCGGTCGCAGGTCTTGTGGTAGTCCTTAAAGGTCCGCTTCGTCAGCTCCCCGGATTCCACCATGCGGCTTTTGGAGATCAAAAACCCGTTACAAAGGTCCTTTACCAGGAACTCACCCTGCGCGGGCCGCGGAGTTCGGCCAGCATGGAGTGCTTCGGCCTGCGCTTTGTAGATTGTGAGAGCTTCTTCCCAACAACTTTCAGCGTCTATTCGCTCCATGACGCCATTCACAATTCGACCCCACCTGCCGAAATAATACAGCTTGCCCTTGATCTGCTTCATCCACTTTCCGCCGTTGTGTGGCGTCAACGGGAATGTCGGATAGGGTTTTGGAGGTTTGGAAACCTTGTTATTGTTCCGCGCATTTTTTTTGCTATTCTTCGCCATCGTTCGCCTCTCTGTTCAATCCGGAGTCCGAATCGTGCCGATCGGGGTACCAGCCCGATCGACACTCTTGTGAACACATGTTCACTAGTGAACACTAGTATATAAGCTAGTAAGAGTGCGCGAAAGCGTATATCTCTAGTTTGCCTAAACCCCAATGTTTCATTGGGATTTGCCACCGTAGCTCAGTTGGTAGAGCGACGCTTTCGTAAAGCGTAGGTCATCAGTTCGACTCTGATCGGCGGCTCTTGAAAAGCCCAATGAAAACAGGGGATTCTGTGAAAAACGGAGTCCCCTTTTTTCGTTTCAGAATTCTTCATTCACCTTCTCATTCACCTTTTCGGGTGAATTCTTGAGAACGTGACGCCTGATCTCGCTCATCGTGTCTTTTGCCGTGATGTTCACATAGAAGCTCATCGTGGTTTCGATATTTGCGTGCCGCATCAGTTGTTGCAGCAGACTGGCCGGGACAATCTTTGCCCACCTGGTGCCGAAAGCCCGCCGGATGTCGTGGGCGCTGGCAAACTTCTTTGAGCCCTCTTTCTCATCGACTTTGACTTTCGCAGCCTTGCCGATGTCCACAAGCCACGTCGAAACCGTATCGACTCGCCGGGACACCCTACCGTTCTGCCCCATCGCATTGAAAACAAAGCCCTGGCGCTCATTCTCCGGCGTTTGCAGGAGGAATTCGGCAAAGTCATCAACCACGGGATAAGTGAGCGCCTGCCGGTTCTTCTGATTGCCCCCGTCGATCATTAGACAGACGTCGTTGTCTTCGTCGACGTTGACTCTGATTCCGTCCGCCCACTGATCCCAGGTCAAACTGAGTGCCTCACCGAGCCGCAAACCAGACAACCACAAGCCCCGCAGAAGATACGTCAGAGATTCAGCCGCTAGCCGGTATTCCAGAAGGCGACTTTCAGAATCCCCTTGCCAGATTTGAGCGGCTCGATTCTTTCGACACGAATCGGGCAACAGTACGGCGCACACCGTTCACCAGCGTAGCCGGGGATCATTTGCCAGCCGTAACAGCGATTTGGCTGTAGGACGAATTGCGCCATTCAACAGAGTCCTGTGGGAGCTGGAATGATGTTTCGATTCACTTCCGTGCGAAGGAGCACGCTTTTCGACCCTGAATTCACAGTTTTGTCCCGGAGGATATGAATTTCTCCTTCGGACTTGCCGTGGCACGTGTCGAACCGCATAGTACACGAAAGCCAGCGGACAAAATTCGGCTCCATGCCGTGTGGACACCTTCGGCAGGTCCCTATATCTGCTGGCTTTTTCATGCGCGGGACTCGGCCGTGAGTGGTTTCCGCTGAGTATAGTAGACGCCATATTCCGCCTCGCGGGTGTCATCGACACCATGAACCAATGCGGCCTGTAGTCAGACCAACTGGAGGAAGCGATCCTCCCACCTTCGAATAGCCCTGTGTTCGAACACGGTAAAACGAAGCCTGACCGTTGCAACATGCAATGTGCTCAGCACTCTCAAATATTGCGAAGGACCGCCTCGGCTGGTGCCCCGCTTCGAGAGGTGAGCGGCGAGACAGTGCCTCCCAGAGCAACGGTCGGCGTGCTATTTAGGCCTTCGCTGAGATCGTCGACCAGAGCTCGGAGCAAAGCGAATTGAGATTCTGGGCGGCTCAGTAGCGTATTCCATGAGATCCCAGACAGTGCGTTGCATCCGCCGGTTGCCTCTGAATAACTCGTGCAGGACTTATCGTCCGGATCGCGGCAGAGCCACTGCAGGTAGCCTTTGGGATGTTTCTCTCGAGGAGAGGTCCCGAGCCACTTTGGTCGATGGTTCTTTTTCTTCGATACTGGGAGAGCTGCGAACATTGTGCAATCACACTCTCTGGCTGCCAAATAGTTTGCGTCGTCAGTGATGAATGCCTCGGGATCAGTCTCAACATTAAAACAAACGTTCGCGTCTGCAGGGACGCCAGCCAAAGTGAGCGCATTTCTATCGGCAAAAAACCACGCCTCAACCATGGGTGAGATCAGATGAAATGAAACTTTCGATTTAAGCGAAGCTTCGGTTTGTTTCTGAACCTTAATCTTATGGCTCAGCCCCCTAACATGATCCATCACGGCACTTCGCATAACGGCGACAACCCGATCGACCTGATCCACGTTTGGGAGTTCGACATCATCGATCACTACGACCAAATCAGCCGTCTCTTTTCCTCTTTCCCCAATTGCCTCTTGCGCAGCCCGAGAAACCAATTCCATCGCTGTTTCGGGCGCAGAATTTTCGTGAGCTTTGGTCAAACACATGCTCGTGAAGCCGTTGTAAGGATAACAATAAGGGTTAGAGTCAATCTCTGCTTGTGTCGGCAGGCAATAGAATTCGTGATCCGGGAACAACTGCCCGAGCGCCCTGCTTAGCCCACACCACTCTGTTCTGCCTGTTGGGAGAATTGCAACTTTCACTCGTTATCCCCAATGTCTGGTGAACTGAAGGCGAGACGCTCGTAGAGTGAACCCAACTTAGCTTGAGCAATCCATTCTTCACTGTGCAAATCCGTCATCCGCACGGGGACATCACCGTCTGGATGATTTTGATCAAGAACAAAGACTTGTTCTGGCTCATTGATGAACTGGTTCAGCACCACTGGAGAGTGTGTTGTGAGGACTATCGTAATGTCACGTTCTTCAGCCTGTTGACGCATCGCTGCAATGATTGAGCGGATTGCGTGTGGGTGAAGTTGGTTTTCCATTTCGTCGACAGCAAGCAGTGAGCCGGGCTTGGCACCTGCAATGGCAGTTAGGTGCAGAAGACCAGTCAGCAGGCCGTCGGCCATCCGATTTGGCGGCAACCCTTCAGTCGGATCAGTGGCATCTGGCCGAAATAGGTATGGCAATCCACGATCAAACTCAATTGTTCCGAGAAGGCCTGGGAAGGCTCGGCGTGCTTCTTTCATCACCCAATCAAACTGCCCCCGATATCGCAGCGGTGATGCTTTCCAGTTTGCAAGCACCGACCAAATGTTGCGTCCCGTGCCGTGCAAATACGAATCGTTGGTGTCTTGTGGCCTGACGTCCTTCACCTGATTGAGCCAGTAAGAATCATAAACACGAATTCCGCTCAGGAAGTCAACGAGCGGTTGCATCCAAGCATGACTGCCACGATCCCAAAGGACCTTGGCACAGCAACGTGTCTCGTCCAGGGGATATTGCTCTTTGGCGTAGTACCAGTGGTCTTCAAACATCGTCGCCCGAAGAACAACCTCGTCCGCTCGCGTCAATTCTTCTCCGTAAGTCCCCTTGATTCCCCGTGTGGAAATCGGAAAGCGAACTTTCCAAACGATGTCGTCAACCTCAATCTCAAACTCAACTGGAGTTTCCGAATCTGCCCGCGCACGCCGAACTGCGGATGCGCCGACGGTGTTGAAGGCCATCTCTTCGCCAAAATGAAAGAGGGCACGGATGAATTTGAACGCATCTAATGTGGTTGACTTTCCTGCACCATTTGCACCAGAAAGAATACAAACACCGGAGGGTGCCCAGTCGAGACGCTGTAGGACACGAAATTCGCGGGCACGAAGTGTAAAAGTGGGCAACGATGCCTCCTGGTTTATTCTTTGAACAGGCGAATCCACGGGGCAACAGTTCTTCCCGCGATGCTAGAAACCCTTGCTTGTAGGATAGCCTTTGGTTCCCGTGAAGTCCCGAACGGCTGGCAGATTTCCGTCACTGTCGCGGGATAGGGCGACATGTCCACGCGTTTTCTCGGATCACCGAGATGCGCCGCCAAGGTATTACAGATTGGGGCGAATGGCGAAATTGGCATATTTGCTGCTTTCCTTGGTTTTCCTGTCAGTTCTGCAGCAAGTGATGGACGGCGGCGGAGAGGAGTTGGGTGCTGGCGGATTCGGCTTGGGTGAGTTTGGCTTCCAGGACGTCGCACAGGGACAGCAGCTCGGTGACCTTGGTGACGATTCGCTTTTGCTCGGCGAGTGGTGGGATGGGCAGGACGATCCGCTCCAAGAGTCCAGTGTTAAAACCGGGCCGCGTCATTCCACGGATTCCTCCGCTGACCTGTTCTGTCACGAAGGAAGCACCCCACAAGAAAAGCACGAAGAGTTCGGGAAGGATCAATGACTGATTCAGCCTTGCTCTAAGAATATGGCCTGTCATCCGCCAGTCTTGAATAAAATCTGGAGCAACACAAACTTTACCGAGCGTGGCTCCAGATCGGGCAAACAGAACGTCTCCAGCTTGTACGTCATATCGCGCAAGGTCTTTCGCCTTCTCCTCACTGATGAAATAGAGTTTGTCGGTCGTGAATCCGAGGCCCGTCAGATTTCCCACGGCAATAACCGGGACACCCGATTCGATAAACTCAGTCTTCAACAATTGCGATCCAAACGGACCTGTCTGAACTGTGCTTAACGGATCGATGCCAAGCAGTTCAATTCGTTCCCATCCCCATGTGGATGGAATTGTAGGGAGCCCATCATCGCTTGCGGGTGCAGGTGCCTCGTATGCTTGCTTCCATGCTTCGCTGCGAGGGATTTTTCCCTGTCGCTTGAATTGCTGAAGTTGGATTTGCTCCCAATGCGCCTTGTGATGTTCACGATTTCGTTTGAGAGCTTCAGTGGCTGGCCCGTCGTCGGATATCTGCCGGACCAGTTGACCGTGCGCCGCCAAGTTTACAATCGTTTGGCGGAGTTGGGGGATGGTTGTGGGGGTGTCGAAGAGTTGGTCGAAGTGATTGCGGAGGCGGTGGGCGTGGGTGGGGAATTCGGCGGGGTTGCGGGTTGAGACCAGGCGGTCGAGAGTCGCTCCGACCAGCCGCTGCCGTTTCTCACGCTGTGCCGCCTGACGTGCAGCCAACTCGTCACACAGCCCCAGCAACTGGTCCACCTTCTCCACAATCCGCCGCTGCTCGGCAAGCGGGGGGAGAGGGATCGGCATTTCCAGAATGTTCTCCCGAGACACATTACGCATCGATTCACTCGTTCCCGATGCAACAGTGACATAGTACCGTCGTGCGACGGTACAGTTGTTGAAGAGATTCACATAAAGCTTGTCAACCTCTTCCGGAAACTTGACTCGTAGGACTTTGTCATTGAGAAGTAGCCGAGGTGGCACCTCTTCAACAACTACGCTTCTTGCAACGAGTTCTGCCGTGTTCGCTCTGGACATGAGAAAGTCGCCCGAACGAATTTCGCAGCTTAGGCGAGGTTCCATGTGACTCGGCAGAGACTTATTTTCGTCGGCGTTAAATCGCCCCCATGTGACGGCGCTGATCTTGATTACTCCCCACTCATCTCCGATGCGAGGACGCTCTTCACACTTTGGACTCCATCCTGCTTCGATGAACAAACACAGATGTCCAAAGCGTGTCCATTGCCAGCCAGCGGGCAAAGCAAACAATTCTGCAGCTTCGGTGATCGGAGACACAGGTCTTTGATGAGGGATCTCACCCGCCGCGACGCGTGCTTCTCGTTCCGACTCAATTCTCGCCAGCGTCTCTATTGCAGGCTCATCTTCAACGTCTTGCGTGACAAGTTTTCCTTGAACAGCGAGTTCCAAAATCATCGCTCGCAGCTTTTCGACACCATTCGGCGCATCGGCAAACGTCGCGAAGTGCTCGCAGAAGGTCTCGGCGTTCATCGCGTTGACCCTTCCAGTGCCTGGAATAGCTCGTCCTTCAACCGGTCGCGAGTCTTTTGCAACTCACCCATGAGGACCTGGTAGTCGGCGAGCAATACATCAGGATCAGCGTGGGCTTCGCTGCTGTCGTGTGGGTTCTTGATATCCAGGTTGTAGCCGTTGGCCTGAATCTGCTCGATGGAGACTCGCCAGGCTTGCGGTGATTCGACTCGGCTGGTGAAGAGCGACTCAGCAGGAGTTTCGCCATCCTCAAACAGCCCACGGGCGGCTGTCGCTTTGGTTCCGGCTTCCTTCTTCGCTTTGCTCTTTTTCTTTGGCTGCTCACCAAACCACCAAGCCTTTTCAAGATCGAACTCTTCGATCCGAATGGGTTTGGTTTTGTTGTACGACTTGGCTCCCGGTGGATACGGGTGTTCGTAGTACCAGATTTCCTTCGTCGGCGATCCTTTGGTGAAGAACAGCAGGTTCGTCTTGATGCCCGTGTACGGACTGAAGACGCCGTTCGGCAACCGGACGATCGTGTGCAGATTGCATTCGGCCAGCAGCTTTTCCTTGATGGTGGTCTTCACGCCTTCGCCGAACAGCGTTCCGTCCGGGAGAACGATGGCACCTCGACCGCCGTCTTTCAGCAGCGTCAGAATCAGCACCAGAAACAGATCGGCGGTTTCACGAGTCCGGAACTTCTGCGGGAAGTTGGTTTCGATGCCGTCCTCTTCCATGCCTCCGAACGGAGGATTGGTGATGATGCAGTCGACTCGATCCTTCGGCCCGTAACTGGCCAGCGGTCTTGCCAGAGTATTGTCGTGCCGGACGTTGGTGGGGACGTCGATGCCGTGCAGCAGCATGTTGGTCACGCACAGCAGATGCGGCAGCGGTTTTTTCTCAATGCCCAGGACAGAACGCTGCAGCCGTTCTTCTTCGTCGGGCGTTTTGACCTGCTTTCGCAGATGATCGATGGCACAGGTCAGAAAACCACCGGTGCCGCAGGCTGGGTCCAGGACCGTTTCGCCAAGCTGCGGGTTGATCATGTCGATCATGAACTGCGTGACGGCTCGGGGCGTGTAGTATTCGCCCGCGTTGCCTGCACTCTGGAGGTCTTTCAGGATCTGCTCGTACAGGTCGCCGAAAATGTGCCGGTCTTCGGAGCGGTTGAAGTCGAGGCTTTCATTGATCTTGTTGATGACTTGCCGGACCAGTGTGCCGTTCTTCATGTACTGATAGGCGTCTTCGAAGACATCATGGATGACTCGATGACGCGGGCTGGCTTCGGGTGACAGTCCTTTGAGGCTGGGGAACAGCTTGTTGTTGATGAAGTCCAGCAGGCCATCGCCGGTGAGACCTTCCGTGTCAGCGGCCCAGTTCCGCCAGCGGAGTTCTTCCGGGATGGGTGACCGGTACTTCTTGACGGTGATTTCCCATTCCTGCTCACGGTCGTCAAAGATCTTGAGGAAGAAGAGCCACGTGAGTTGCCCGAGTCGCTGTGCGTCTCCATCGACGCCAGCGTCTTTTCGCATGATGTCCTGGATGGATTTGATGGTGGCGGAGTTGAGGGCCATAGGCGGCTTTAGGTTTTCAGTGTTCGGTTTTCGGAGACAGCAGTTCAGGAGGAGCAGGGTAATCTGATGATGCCGCGATTGTCGTAGGATGGGCATTCTTGCCCGTCGATCGAATGTCGGACAGGAATGTCCAACCTACAAACGATTTTTCCCTGGGGATGAGTCCATCATTGCCTTGACGTCCTGAATCGCTGCACCGCACTGGATCGGACAGTCTCTATCAACTGTTCGTCTGAAGCCGGCTTCATGGGGCGTTTCGCGGGGAATGTGTCAGCCAAATCTTCGAATGTTGCAGACTTGGCGGTCAGGACGACTCGACCATCAGATTCGATTTCATACACCAGCAGTGAAGACGGCTTGATCTGCAGTGCTTCCACCACAGCCGTGGGAATCGTCGTATTATTCTTTGCAGTGAGTTTGGATGTGATGATCATTCAAGGATTTTGCCGGTGAACAAGGAATCGGGCAATTGGCAATGACTCAGGAACAGTCTCGTAACAACTTCCGTAGCTGAAGTCGTGAGCTTCAGTCCGAACTCTCACGAGTTCGGCTACCACAGGAACTTATTTCGGGACCGCTCCTGTAACACGCATGCACAGATCATTTGACAAGTGAATATAGTGCAGATTCAAGTTCTTTGATGGCCGTCTGGTACTTATCGGTGCCGCCGAACAGCCGGATGATTTCAACCGGCGTACCAAACTTATCAAGCGGCTGGACTTTCAGAACACTCGGATCTTCAATGGTCTCAATCCCCTCATCCGC
Organism: Planctomycetota bacterium; assembly: GCA_052034165.1. Lineage (GTDB taxonomy): Bacteria > Planctomycetota > Planctomycetia > Planctomycetales > Planctomycetaceae > SXXK01. The sequence continues at coordinate 33,239 of JBPOIW010000062.1, forward strand.
ATACTTCTCCAGCAGAGCCTCCAGGACGGCTCGTGCCTTGTCGCCGTACTTGGCAAAGTAGTTTCGTTTTTTCACGTTTTCAGCACGTTCACGTCGAGTAAACGGCGGCTGATCAAAGGCCACGTGACAGACGAGGTCGAATGGATCAAAATCTTTACCAACCTGTTCGGCCAGCTCTGCAAAGAGAACACCGCGTTCTTCAAGTTCGGCCAGAATCGCTTCCTTCTGTTCTGCCGAGGACCACTTCTGAAGAAAGTCGTCCAGCGTGGCGTATTCGGCGTGAACTTTTTTCCGCGTGTAGTCAGTTAGCGATTCGGTGATCAGACGACCATCGGCGCCGTAGTACTGGACTCGTTCAGCCAGAATGGAGACTGTGACGTCATCGACCACGTATTTTGTGCGTGGCTGCCCGCCACCGGTGCCGAACCCTGTTCCTGCACCGACACCAGAACCTGCTCCAGAGCCCTCATGTCCTGTTTCAGCGTCATCGCCGTTTTCGGATCCTCCCTGGTGTTCGGCCTCATCATCATCAGGCGGGACCGGTGGATCATCCGGACCGGGCCGATAGATCTGCACGGGATCGCCATCGAAGTCCGGATCGGCGAATAGTTCTGTGGCCTTCTTAAAGTCCATGATGGTGAAATAGAGTTTCCCGAAGTCCTCATTGATGCGAGTGCCTCGCCCAATGATCTGCTTGAACTTCGTCATCGACTGAACTGTCTTATCCAGAACGATCAGTTTGCACGTCTGCGCGTCAACTCCAGTCGTCATCAGCTCTGACGTTGTAACGATGACGGGATATCTTTCTTCCGGGTGAATGAACTGGTCCAGTTCGGCCTTGCCAACGGCATTGTCACCGGTGATCCGCATGACATACTTGTCGTTTTCTGCCACCAGATCGGCATTCTCGTTGACCAGAGCCTGACGCATGCGTTCCGCGTGGTCGATGTCATCGCAAAAGACGATGGTTTTGTCGAAACGATTCGTGGCTTTCAGGAATTCAGTAATCTTCTTTGCCACCAACTTTGTTCGTTCCTCCAACACCAAGGTTCGATCCATGTCCTTCTGATTGTAGATTCGATCTTCGATCGCGTTTCCGTATATGTCGAGTTGGCCAGCCTGCGGTCTCCAGCCCTGTATATCCCTGTCAAAGTCGATGCGGATGACTTTATACGGTGCGAGAAAGCCGTCTTCGATCCCCTGTTTCAGGGAGTATGTGTAGACAGGTTCACCGAAGTAATCGATGTTGGAAACGTCCTCAGTTTCCTTCGGCGTGGCGGTGAGGCCGACTTGTGTGGCGGAGCTGAAGTAGTTAAGGATCTCTCGCCAAGAGCTGTTTTCTGCCGCGCTGCCGCGATGACACTCATCGATGATGATGAGGTCAAAAAATTCTGGCGAGAACTGCTTGTAGACATTTCTGATGTCTTCTGTGCCAGAAACGGCCTGGTACAACGACAAATAGATTTCGTAGGACTTGTTGACGGCACGTTTCTTGTCCATCGCTAAATCGACGGATTCCTTGGTCCCATCTGAAAGCTCAATGGTTTTGTTCTTTGAGCTGAGTTTCGCCATCGCACCTTTAAACGGGCGGAAGTCATTGACCATTGTTTGATCAACCAGGATGTTGCGGTCGGCCAGAAAGAGGATTCGCTTGGCCTGTCCGGATTTCCAGAGTCTCCAAATGATCTGAAATGCCGTGAAAGTTTTACCCGTGCCGGTGGCCATGACCAGCAATGCTCGCTTTTGGCCGTTGCTGATGGCTTCGACGACTCGGTTGATCGCGATGGTCTGGTAATAACGCGGCATTCGTCCGCTGCCGTCTGAGTAGTAGTCTTGCGCAACGACCGGAAGAGCGGCCTGACCAATTTTTTTTGCCTGACAGTACCGCTCCCAAAGTTCTGTTGGTGATGGAAACTGTTCAAGTTTCAGTTCTTTCTCGACGGGACCAGATGTCGTCAAACGATCATGAAACAGGAATCCATCTCCGTTGGTGCTGAAGACAAACGGCACGTCCAAGGTTCTGGCATAGTCGAGCCCCTGCGGCATACCGCTGCCGATGCTATGGCTGTTGTCTTTAGCTTCGATAAGCGCCAGCGGCATATTGGGTTTAAATGACAGCAGGAAGTCCGCGAACTTCCGTTTTCCCCGCTTAACAGTCTTTCCTTTTACGAGGACCTGGCCTGCCGTGAAAAAGTACTCTTCTCGAACCTGATTTTGGATGTCCCAGCCCGCTGATTGCAGCGCAGGCACGACGAATTTCGTGCAGATGTCGCGTTCGCTGAGTTGTTTCTTGTCCATTGGACTGGTTTTCTGCGAAGAATTGGGGACATGGGGCGGCCGAGAGTGTGGCACTGGGGTATTGAATAGTCAAATCCGAAGTGCTCTGCTGGACTGCATCATCACCCAACCGTTTCAGGCAACAGATCAATGGGCAAGTCACTTCAACTGTGTTGCCATGCTCTTCCACGTTGCCGTCCCGTTCCAGGAGCCGATTACTCCTGTGAATCGGCCGCCTTGCGCGTAGACCGCGGCAGAATGCGAAACGAGGTTCGTTGCGCCAGTGACACTGGTGGAGACCGTCTCGATTCGCTTAGTCCGACGATACGTTGAGACCAATTCATCGATCAGCAGCGTACAGCAAAGTCAACGTTGCTCGCGTGTTACTGGCTTGATCTTTGCCGACTGCTTAAATTGGACGCCTTCTGATGCGGGCTTTGGCCCCGGATTGCGGACCTTTGAACACTAAGGGAACAGATCATGCGAATCGCCGAGATCTCAAAATCTTTCTTTCTTGCTGCAGGAATCAGCCTGATGACGCTTTCTCCTTCGGCTTCTGCCGACGAACCTCTCGTTTTTGTGTCTTCATTCGCGGGCGGTGATCAAGGCGGCATTCATGCTATGACGCTGGATGAAGAATCAGCCACCCTGAAGCCAATTCATAAAACGGCGGGCGTAGAGAATCCATTTTTTATCGCCGTTTCGCCCGACCACAAGTTTCTGTACTCGATCTACGCTCCGACGTTCGGAGGAAAAGAGCCGGAACAGGTCGCCGCATTTAAACTCGAAGGTCGCAGTGGAAAACTGAGCCCTCTCAATCGTCAGTCGACCAGGGGCACAGCGTCCTGCTTTCTGGAAGTCGATGTGACAGGGAAAACCGTCCTGATGGCCAACTATTCGAGCGGCAGTGTGGCGTCGTATTTGATCAAGACAGACGGATCATTGTCTGAGCCGGTTTCGTTTGTGCAGCATCATGGATCCAGCGTTAATGACGCTCGCCAGAAGGAAGCTCACGCTCACTGTTTTGTGATCAGCCCGAACAATCGCTTTGCCTATTCCGCGGATCTTGGTATCGACCAGATCGTGTGCTATGCCCTGGATTCCGCCACAGCAAAACTCACCCCGGCCGCCCAGCCATTCGTACGAACGGCACCCGGCAGCGGGCCTCGCCACATGACATTTCATCCAAACGGCAAGTATCTTTACGTGATCAACGAGCTGCTCAATACCGTCACGCTGTTCGATTTTCTGCCGGACTCAGGCATGCTGATTGAACGTCAGACGATCTCAACGTTGCCGACGGACTACGACGGAGTCACTCACACAGCCGACCTGAAGATCACTCCGAATGGAAAGTACCTGTACGGCACAAATCGCGGCCATGACAGCATTGCCGGTTACAAGATCGCGGACGACGGAACTCTTTCACTGATTGAGATCACTCCAAGCCTTGGCAAGGGGCCGCAGAATCTGGCAATCCCTAAGAGCGGTTCATTACTGCTGTGTGCCAACATGCCCGGCAACAATGTGGTGACATTTCGCATCAATGCAGAAACAGGCAAGCTGACGGCCTCAGGTGCTCCAGTTGAGGTGACTGGGGCGTCCTGCATTCGAATTTTGGAATAGCGAGGGTTGATGGCCGTGGGAGTCGCACCGGTTTTCTGGAAATCGGGCGACTCCGAGCCTTCCTCGTGGTGTTAACGTTGACAGTAGTTTTCTTGCTGTCGTGCGTAAGGCAGACTTCAGTCAGCATTTGTGAATGGGATCTGCGTGAGTATGCTGACAGACCCAGCACTACGAATGCGGCAGCAAACCTTGACCATCCGCAAGGCCGAGCGTCCTTGCCCGTCGAAACTCTGTCGGACACAAATGTCCAATCAAACCAGAGGGTTCGACAACGCATAGAACGCTTCCCGGCAATTGCCCCTGTGTCCCCTGAGGAATCCGCAATGATCTCTTCACTGCTCACCCTGGCTGTGTCGGCGTTTTCTTCCGACGGCGTCTCCGCGCCGGACCTGTTTACAAAGCTCGACAAAAATTCAGATGGCAGAGTCACGCTGTCTGAAACAGCCGGGCCTCAGCAGTCCATGTTTAAGCGGGCTTTGCGAGTCGCCGATCTCGACGAAGACGGAGCGCTCAGCAAGGATGAGTTTGCCAAAGCCATCTCCGACCCGAAACCCGTGGAGCTTCCCGGCGCGAACATGGCCGATCGCATGGCATCGTTCGACGTCAGCCGTCTCGATCGAAACGGGGACGGCAATGTTTCTCTGGATGAAGTTCCGGCGCCGATGCGCGAACGATTCGAAGAACTGCTGGATCGAATCGGCCAGGACAGCGTGCCCGTCGACAAAGTCCAGGCCTATTTACGCGGCGAACGGCCGGCAACGCAGGCGACTTCCAAAGAGCCCGGAGACATGATGGAAGCTGATCAAGGCCAGATGAAAAAAGACGAACCGAAAGTCGAGCCGAAATCGCCGTCAGGAAAAAATGCACCACGAAGGCCCGGCGATCGCAAAAACAATTCGAACCGCCCGATGGAGAATGCGGGCCCGGCAGCGATGTTTAAACAGCTTGATCGCAACTCGGACGGCAAGCTGACCGGCAATGAGATCCCGCCACGTATGCAGGAAAACATCAAAGCGGCTGATACCGACAACGACGGCAGCATCAGCCAGTCCGAAATGCTGGCCGCCTTCCAACGCCGTCTGCAGAATCAGAAGAAGTAAGGAACGGTCCCGAAATAAGTTCCTGTGGTAGCCGAACTCGTGAGAGTTCGGACTGAAGTCTCACGACTTCAGCTACGGAAGTTATTACGGGACTGGTCCTAAGGAACGGTCCCGAAATAAGTTCCTGTGGTAGCCGAACTCGTGAGAGTTCGGACTGAAGCCTCACGACTTCAGCTACGGAAGTTATCACGGCACTGCTCCTAAGGAACGTTCCCGAAATAAGTTGCTGTGGTAGCCGAACTCGTGAGAGTTCGGACTGAAGTCTCACGACTTCAGCTACGGAAGTTATTACGGGACTGCTCCTAAGCGCCGCTGGCGGATCGACACCAAGCCTCACAAACTACGCGGGAATACCAGCCACGTTCAAAGCCAGCTCGTAGAGTGCTCGAGTCTCCAGCACAGCGGTGTTCGATTCGAACAACGAAGCGACGGCTCGCTTGTGAACCTTCATCTTGAGTCCCCCCACTCCCAAAGCGCCGTAGCAAATTGTCCCGTGTTTTTCCACGGCCTTGTCCATGACACCGACGTCGGCCAGCCCCGCTGGCGGCACTGCATTCAGGTCAATGGCCAGCTTGAGGTCATCCAGTCGAGCCAGCGCGCCTTCGCTCAGGAAACAGACACCGGCCGCCCCCGCTGCAATGACGATTTGCTGATTCGCTGCGAGCTGCTCAAATTCCTCCGGTGTCGATGCAGCGGCCGGGGTGAGTCGTGCCGTTGAGACTTTGGCTCGGATAGATTCGCAGGCCGCCTCAGCTCGATCCAAAGTTCGCGAGACCAGAGTCACGCGAGCATTTTCCAGGGCTAACAATTCGGCTGCTCGCAGCCCAACCGGCCCGGTACCGCCGAACACAATCGCAGACGCATCGGCCAGCGAAAGATGCTTGCGAGCCGACGCGACAGCGGCCGCTGCAGTCGTGTTGCACCCGTTGGAATCCATCATGACTGAGACTCGCATGGGACCAATGAATGTCTTCTGGACCTTCTTGAAAAGCACTTCACCGGCCGCCACGTCACTTCCGCCGACAAAGATCGCAGTATTTTTAAGGTCAGCCGGGCCCCGAGTGAAGATCGCTCCATGCACGAGCCCCGTAACATTCTCCGGCGTCACGCCACCATAAGAAAACAGATGCTCGACATTGGAATCCACTGCGACAACTCGATCAAAAACACTGGGAAGAGCATCGGTGTCGAACTGGATCAGGATAGATTTCATAACAAGTAACCCGCTAAAAACACGCCGCCAAACGGCTTCTGGACAAAACCATCTGTGGAAAAGCCTCAGCGGGCTATTGTAAAGAGTCCTCCAGCGTCCCTCAAATGCCGGCGGACGTTGGTCAAATCACGGAGAAATGAGGGAGGGCACGATAGGAGAGGTCCGGCGAAATCATGAGGATTCGCCCAAACCTGAGCCAAACTCGCGACCCCGAAAGTCCTTATGCCACCCAGTCCTCCCATTCACTCGCCGCGCCGGTCATAAGTCTTGCGCAATCTGTAGCGATTATGCCGAGTTTCCTCAAAACAGGGGTTCCAGCGGTCCGATAAAGGATTCAAGTGTTGGGCTATGTCCACACGACGGCTGGTTCTTTGGCAATTCACTTGAAATCATGATCGAATGCGAATCGATCGACCGATCGAACGCGCAGAATCGGCAGAGTCCGTCATATGAAACGGGCAGGGTTGTCCGGCAGGGTCTTGACAGTAAGTCCTGACAGTCCATAAAGTTGTAACGTTTCATAGATTGATTTTGCGTTCTGCTCTTACTCGGGAGAAACCCACCGTGACCAAAAAGGAAATCGTCAAAGCGATTTCGGATGAGTTGGGGTTAACGCAGCTGACAACGAAGGAAATCGTCCAGAAGACCTTTGATGCGATTGTGGAAACTCTGGTCGAAGACCGTCGAATAGAACTCAGAAATTTCGGCGTCTTCGAGGTCAAAATGCGGGCAGCTCGAAAGGCCAGAAACCCTCGAACAGGTGGTCAGGTTGAAGTCCCTGCCAAGTTCGTGGTGACCTTCAAGCCGGGTAAGGAAATGGAAGCGAAAGTCCGCGAACTGGAAGAGCGCGAGGCGGCTCGAAGTCGAGCGGCCGCTGAAGCAGCCAGTAAAGCCAGCGGATTGCCACCTCTGACTCCTCTCACACGTTATGAGTCAGAAGGCAACTTGAATCGAGGATCCGGAGCGATGAACTCGGGTTACTCTGAAGGTTCAAAGTAGGCATTCCTCCGGGGAAGTTGCAGGTCCGAAAAGGTGTCAGCAACGTCCTTTCCTGACGTGGCAAATTGGACGACGAAGATTCGCATTGGATCATGTTTTCAAAGTGAAGGAGTCTCGACACCAGTCGATGACTCAGGCTGGTGAACAGGAAACTGATCTGTCTTCCGAATACTGTGGCAACCGCGGGCATTGATCCCGGCGGAAAAGCGGGTCCAGGGAAGGACGTTTGCGATGAAGATTCGAACACGACTGATGGCAGGGCTCTTACTGGCATGCACCACAATCAATGTGGGTTGCGCATTGCCGATCTGGAGTCCAAATCCAGACGTCAGAGCTCGCCAATTGATTTATCAGTCTGAAAGCTTGCGTCATATCCCGGAGATCTGGGAACGCATCTGGGGCCTTGAATTGCCCGACCTGGCAACTCCTTACCGCGTCCATGGCGGCGTTATCTAACGCTGGTCCGCTGGATCTCGGAAATCGCTCAGGCTAAAGTCACGAGCAGTCGGCGTCGCACAGGCGATCCGATTGCTGCGTGAGTTTCGCCATTTGATCAACCGTTCTCGTATCAGAAAGTTTCGCGCCACTGTGTTCGCCTGGATCCTTCGACACTTCGGCCCCGGACTGAGCGCTATGGCTCTGGCGGCAGCAGTTCTGCTGCTTTCTGATCTTCCCAAAGCCGCCAGAAACGAAAAGACCTTCAAAGTCGCGATGCTGCAGATGGCGTCGCAGCCCATCATGGATGATGGCGCGAACGGAGTCATCGCAGGTCTGGAGAAAGCCGGCTTCGCTCAGGGCGGTTCCTTGATCCTGTCGAGATTCAATGCCGAAGGCGATATGGCCACCGCCAACTCCATGGCCACCGAACTTGTCAGCGGGCGATATGATCTGGTGATTACGCTGTCCACGTCGTGCCTGCAGGCCGTCGGTAACGCGAATCGGCGAGGAAGCGTCAGGCACGTTTTCGGGCTTGTGTCTGACCCCACGGTCGCAGGCGTCGGCATAGAAAAAGAACCGCTCGCTCATCCGGCTCATATGGTTGGCATCGGAACGCTGCCACCGGCCGATAAGTCCTTTCAGATTGCTCGCGAGATGAACCCAAAGCTCAAGCGAGTTGGCGTCGTCTGGAATCCGGCGGAAGTGAATTCAGAAATCGCCACCAGGGTTGCTCGCGAAACCTGCAAGCAGCTGGGCATTGAACTCATCGAAGCCAATGCCGAAAACGCATCGGCCGTGAAAGAAGCGGTCGCGTCCGTGGTCGCCCGCGATGTCGATGCCCTGTGGATCGGTGGCGATGTCACCGTGCTGGCGGCAGTCGATGTCGTCCTTCAAACAGCGCGGCAGGCAAAGATTCCCGTCTTCACTTGTATGCCAGGCAACGCCGCCAAAGGCGCAATCTTTGACGTGGGAGCGAACTATTCCGAAGTGGGGCTGCTGGTCGGAGCGATGGCCGCCAAAGTGCTGAATGGCGAAGAGATCAGACAGATCCCGTGGGAGACCGCAATTCCTCCGAAGCTGTTTGTTAACACTGCGGCGGTAAAGGAGCTGCGAGATCCCTGGACGATTCCTCAATCCCTGCTCGACCAGGCCGATTCGATTATCGACGAAAGCGGCGAACGCAAACGAGAAGCCGCGGCACCGAAACAGGCTTCGAATACTTCAATGCCTGTGCGCGATCTGTGCCTGCTGTCGTACATCAATTCCTCAGATGTTGAAGATGCAGAGCGAGGCTTGAAGGAAGGTTTGAAAGAAGCAGGGCTTCTGGAGAATTCGAATTATCGCTGGAAGGTCCTGAATGCTCAGGGCGATATGGCCGGACTGAACGGACTTGTCGATTCGGCCATCGCGGATCAGCCCGATTTACTGCTCACCATTTCGACTCAGGCTCTGCAGTCGGCCGTGCAGCGAAATCGAGATATCCCGATGGTCTTCACGATGGTCGCCAATCCGTTCTCTGCCGGTGTGGCCACGACCAACTCCGAGCATCAGCCGAATCTCACCGGAGCTTACGGCGCGCCGGATGCCGAAGCCATGATGCCTGTTATTCGCCAACTGATGCCGAAAGCTCGTCGTCTTGGAACGCTGTATTCTCCGGCCGAAGTAAATTCCGTATACAATCACGAGCTGCTGGTTGCGGCCGCGAAATCGGCTGGCTACGAAATGGAATCGAAGGGCGTAAGTACCCCGTCGGAAGTTCCCGACGCGGCTCAGTCGATGTGTGACGGAGATATTGATGCGATCTGTCTCACCAATTCCAATCTCGCCGGTTCATCTTTTCCAGGCATCATGCAGGCAGCTCGCAAAGCAAAGCTGCCCGTGTTTGCATTTCTCGGCAGCGCGTCAGCTCAGGGAGCGACCGTGGTGCTGTGTCGAGACTATTTCGATATGGGTCGCGAGTCAGGTTTGCTGGCCGGGCGAGTTCTCAAGGGAGAATCCGTCAGCCGGATGGATCTGAAGCCGATCACGACCAATCGCCTGATGCTGAACCTCGTCTCAGCGGAAGAATGCGGACTCAGAATACCGTCGTCACTGATCGAATCCGCAGATCTTGTGGTGCGAAAGTAGAGGCGTCTCACCATGCAGATCAAAACTCATACGGACAAAGACTTTCGAGAACTTCAGGTGTCCGGGCGACTGGATGCCGAGTGGGCCGACACGCTGCAGCAGGCCATCGAAGACGCGCTCCGTGAAGGCGCTCATTCTCTGCTGCTGGATCTTTCGGAAGTCGTTTATATCAGCTCCGCAGGGCTCGGTGTGCTTGTGAGTGCTCAGAAGCAGTTCCAAAGCATCCGAGGAAGTTTCGGTGTGAAAGACGCCGATGGTCCCGTCGCGGAAGTGATTCGCCTCACCGGGCTTTCAAAACTGCTGCTCTGGGAAGCTCAGGTCTTCAGCACTTCCATCGTCGCTCCACCCGGTGCCGTGCCGTCGGTCAGCCGGATGGTCTACGCGACGCATGCCGACTTCACGGTTTATGATCTGGAGCCGAAATCCCCGATGCACTGGAGCGTGATCGGTAACCCGGCTCGGCTCGAAAGTGGCCAGTACGAAGCTGACGAGGCCGCGCCGACGGAGATTACCCAATCCACACTAGCTCTTGGTTTTGCCGCGTTTACAGAAGAGTACACCGATCAGCCAACCTCGTTTGGCGAAATGCTGGCTCTGGCAGGAACTGCAGCGGTTCAGCCCGCAGGCAAAAGTCAGCGAGCCGACTATCAGTCGATTCAGGGGGAGTTTCGACCTCAGCCTGAAATGCTGTATGGCATCAAGATGAATGGGGCTCCGTCGCATCTGCTGCGGTTCGATATCAATCAGCGTGATCGCTCGGTGGCGCTAACAGACCTCGTCGATGAAGCCATGGCCGCCATGCAATACGACGCCGCCAGCATCGTGTTTCTGGCTGAAACGTCAGGCCTCGTCGGGGCAACGTTGCGACGATCGCTGACGGAACGCGTCGCCGGGGATTCTCGGTTTGATCATCCGGAGATTCGTGAGTGGTTGTCGTTCGCTCCGGAACGTATTCATGCCGACGCCGTCGTTGCAATTGTCGGTGTTGCTCTGCGAGCCTCCGCGGAGACTCGTTATAAGAAACTGCTGCCATTCCTGCGGCCAATGCGTTCCAGTAATGATTTGTTCGGACATTTTCACGCTGCCGTGTTTCCGTTTCAGCCCTTCAAAAAGCGCAAACTCGATCTGAACGAGAGCGTAGGGAATTTGTTTTCTTCCGGACAATTGCAGGCGGTGATGCATTTGCTGAACGATGATCGCCCCATCAGCGGAGCGGGCGACAGTGAGTTCGTTCGAGGAGCCTGCTGGCTTGGTCCATTAGTGCCTGCAAAGGAGTCTGCCAGATGACTCTGCTGATCGGTTCATTGACGATGGGCATGATTCTCGCGCTGCTGGCGTTTGGAGTGCTCATCAGCTTTCGCATTCTGGCCTTTCGCGATCTGACTGTGGATGGCTCAATCGCTCTGGGAGGTTCCGTCGCGGCCTCGCTCATCGTCAGCGGCGTTTCTCCATTGGCCGCAACAGCCATCGCCGCCGTCTGCGGGGGATTGGCCGGAGCCGTGACCGGCGTCCTGGCGACTCGCTTTCGCATCAACGGACTGTTGGCCGGAATTCTGGTGATGACGGCTTTATATTCGGTCAACCTGCGAGTCATGGGCCGCAGCAATATTCCGCTGATGAATCAAAAGACCGTGCTGAGTCCTGTGCAGGCAATGGCCAGTGCGGATGATCGGCTGAATCTTGGCCTTTGGACCGCACAAACTCAGGACCTGTACACGCTGATCCTGATCGTGTTCGCCACGATCGCGGTGGCTGTCACCTTGTCTCTGTATTTCCGAACTCAGCTTGGTCTTGCCATGCGAGCCGCCGGTGACAACATCGACATGATCCGCGCGCTGGGAGTTGACGTCGGCTGGATGACAACGCTCGGCCTGGCTCTTGCAAATTCTCTGGTCGCATTGGCCGGAGCCTTGCTTGTTCAATATCAGGGTTTCGCTGACGTGCAGATGGGCATCGGCATGGTTGTCTGGGGTTTTGCGAGCGTCATCATCGGCGAATCGCTTGTGCGAGGTCGCAGTGTGGGTCTGCTGATCGGCGGAGCGATCATGGGATCAGTACTGTTTCGCCTGTTGGTTGGGATCGCACTTCGCTGGGGCTTAAATCCCAACGATCTCAAGCTGGTTACCGCCTTATTCGTTCTGGGCGCGTTGGTACTTCCCGACACTCTGGCCCGACTCAAATCACGAAACGTGAATTCTCGTAACGCGGCTGCAAGGTAACCTGCGATGCTGACACTGACCGACATCCGCAAGACATTCCACGCCGGAACTCCGAACGAGGTGCGTGCTCTGCAGGGCGTGAACCTGAAGATCGAACAGGGCTCGTTCGTGGTTGTGATCGGCACGAACGGCTCAGGCAAATCAACGCTGCTGAACGCAGTCGCCGGAGCGTTCTTCGTCGATGAGGGCCGCATCGAACTGGCTGGTCACGACGTCACTCGGTGGCCCGAACACCGCCGAGCCGTGCATATCGGCCGAGTCTTCCAGAACCCTTTCACGGGCACCGCGCCCAATCTGTCCATCGCCGAAAACCTTGCCCTTGCTGAACGACGTGGCCAATTTCGAGGTCTCAGTTGGGCGTTAAAACATCGCAGCATGGACGAGCTTCGCGAGAAGGTCAAAGAGATGGGACTTGGGATGGAGGACCGCCTCAGCAATCAAATCGGCAGCCTCTCCGGCGGCCAGCGTCAATCACTGACGCTGCTGATGGCCGGCCTGCGTCGTCCGGATTTGCTGTTGCTCGACGAACACACCGCAGCACTCGACCCGAAATCCGCCGACCAGGTGATTCGCCTCACGGAGGATATGGTCGCCAGGAATAAACTCACCACCATGATGGTGACCCATTCGATGCAACAGGCCGCGTCGCTTGGCGATCGTCTGATCATGATGGTCCGCGGCCAAATCATGTTCGACTTTCAGGGCCCTGCGAAGTCTCGCCTCACGCCCGAAGCCATCCTTCACAAATTCGAAGAAGTCCGCCGCCTCGACCGCCTCGATAAATCCACGGCCGAACAATTGCGCAGGGTTTATGTTTGAGCGTTGTCATGAAGCCCGAGGCGATCAAAGCGCATCTGCTCCGCAGCCAAAACGCTTGATCGTTCCTCCTGCAATTCGCTGCGGAGCAGTGGCGTCTTGATAGTGTGAGGCTTCAGCCTCAGTTCATGATTATTTTGTCGTCCGCGAGTCCAATACGGCTTGAACCATTTGCTCGTAGTACGATGGTCTCGCGACGATGGAATTGTACGGCGACGTGTCCACGTTCTTGTCATGAACTATACGCCGCATGAAGATACAAAGTCTCCACCAATCCGGGCATGCAAACAGTTCTCCGGGAGTACACGAAAAGTCAAAGTCGATAAGCCTTTGCCTTTCTTGCGTACCATATCCACACCGATCCCGTGAGTGCGGTAAGACCAACCTGTGCCGACGAGATCATGGTGGCCCTGGAAAGGACGCATCAAAACCTGCTCGGGAGATTCCAGATTCAGGGTTGAGACAAGAAGTTGTGCGGCCGTGTCACGGTAAGCAAGCCAATCATCAATTAAAGGATCAGTCCCGTAATAACTTCCGTAGCTGAAGTCGTGAGACTTCAGTCCGAACTCTCACGAGTTCGGCTACTAAAGGAACTTATTTCGGGACCGTTCCTAAGCGGTTCGCGGCGTCGACATCAGACACGATTGAATCATCTGGAAAATAAAGACCGCAATCACCCGGTTGCGGCGAGCGACGCTGTAAAGTGTAAAAAAGAAACCACCGCAACTGCGGGTGCATCGCTTTGTTAGCCGGCGTTTGGTGTCATTGGGTTGCTGGATTGTCGGGCCTTTTCGATGTAATGGTCAATACTGAATGTTGAATAGACTGCTGCAATAAGCAGGTCGAAGCGATCACGTGACAGCGAGGTTTCCGCGGGATCACTGAAAGCCGGGTATGCATTGCTACCGGCAGAGCGATTTGTCTGCCCATCGAGCACAACATTAAACGCCCACGACGATCCATCGAGAACTTCACGATCACAATCATACGGGTGGTAATCACTGCGCCATCGCCAAACGTGCAGCAGATTGAACGCATGAATCATCGACTCGATCTGAATTTCGCTGGCGGGAATCCGCTGGGTAACGAGGTGCGAATATCTGCCGGTCCCGCGGAAGCGAATTTCTTGCTCCTTGAGTCGCCACGACCAAGCGTGTCCGCCCAATTCGTCTCGCTCACTGATGTCGAAAGAAAGCGAAATCATGCGTTCTCTTCTGACCGGCTAACGCTCGCAAAAACCGGGTTGGCGCGAGTGAATATCCATGTTAAACCCGGCGGTTCGCCAACTCCGGTGCAATGCATTGTTATTTGGCGTCACGTCGCACCGTTCCTGATCACGGTTGCGTCGAGTTGGAGAAGTTTCGTATGCGGGACATCTACGGCGAACCATTCGGAGCAGTCATCGCTCGCGATGGCATTGTACGCGATGATGAAATGGAAATCGAGAGTTGATCGAGGTGGAATGTAGTCGACCCAAAGTTCAAAGCCGTTGGGAAGGTAGCCGATGGGATAGCTCTTGTTGTTAAGGCGAAACCAACCGTGCCGCGCCGCAATTGCTTCCCCGTCTTCCGTCCCGATCATCACGCATGAATCCGAAAGGACGAACGATTGTGCATCGAGACATTCGCCGGATTCCGGCGAGCCCGCAGGAGTAATAGAGGCAAATTGCAGAGCAAAACGGAACTGATGAATCGGTTCGGTAGAAAAAACTATCCCACGAAGCGCGAAGGCTGTGTCGACAGACATTCCAGATGGAAGAGTTGGTGTAATCATTGAGCGAGTGAGTTGAAACGGATCACTTTCAGATCCGCCACCTGACCACGAGGCATTCACGACGAAGTCAGCAAAGGGGAGACAAATCAACGCGGTGTACATTGCGATCAGCCATTGCCTTTGCCCAATAACGACTACGCTAACCCGATTGCCGCGAGCAAGCTTCAATTCCAAAAACCCGTCATCGGCAACTCGGATTCAGCGTTTTGTAATTTGACCTTGCCCGGTAATTGAGCTTCGACGGAGTTGTTCAAGAACATGCTTGCGATGTTCCTTTTCCGACTCAATCATTCCGCGATCAATTGAATCCCGCATCTGTTGTGCATCAAGGCGGCGCGAATTCTCTTTGTGCTTCGCTTCAGCCTCAGCGGTCTTGAAATGCCTCTTGAGTCCTGTCCAAGAGAACTGGATTCCACCCGGACCATATTCAACCTCAACTCTTTCGCCCTCAAGCCAGGAATCAATGCTCTCCATTCGGCAGTCGATGAGAATTGTCCGCGGCTTGTTGTATTTGAAGCAGAACTCAACCTCGCGGCAGGAGACGCGAGTCTCTCCCGCTGTTATGGGTGCCGCTGCATCGACAGGAAGTAATTTAGCGGCATCGTCTTCTCGCACGAGCGTAAAATGCAATCGTTTCTGTGAGCCGTTATCTTGCCCGTGAGATGACGATCCGCAGAGGCCGGGGATTAATGCTAAAACCGTGATGAAGAAAAGGCGTGTCATCGGGTGCACCTGCTTTCCGGGGCTTTTGCATTTGTCAAATAACCTTAGCGTTAACTCGTTTGCCCTCAGGTGCAGTCTCCATGTCAAAGACGGCATCGGGCAAACGGGTTCAACGCATTGTTGAATATGGAGTGCGGTACCGCTTCAGGGGGCAGCATCGCTACGGAGTTTGAGTTGTCCCGGGAATTCCTCTACACACAAATTCAGGGACTTTTGCTCGGTTTGCACGAGCTTCTTCTTCATCCTCACGGCGGTGGAGTGCAGCACATCACCGGAACAGACATCCACATCGCACTCAGAAAATCAACCGCCGATGGTCGACTGACATATCTGACTGTCACGCAGATATTACACACCGGGCACTGTTCCGGGTCAAGTGGAGTCACCCTGGAAGCCGCGACCGCCGCAGGCGGTGTCGCCGCCACGCCATGCTCTGCGGTCAATTGTTCGCGGACCAGTGTCCGCACATCGCCGCAACTGTTTGCATAGAGTCCGCTCCGGCGAATCATCCGCAGACCTCGCGGTGGCACATGCTCAAACCAGCGACTCAGAGAATCATGCGGAGTCAGCTTCATGAGTGGCTGGCTTCCTTCACGATGATCCTTGTACCGAAAGGTCACCGCTTCGCCTGAGATGTTCACCAGCCGCCGGTTCGACATCGGCCCGCCCGACATGTAGCGAGCGAGATTCACGTTCAGGGAAAGCGAGAAGGCTGGGTTTTCGGTTTTCGCTGAATCGCAGATTTGGGCCTTGAAAGCATTCCGGCGTTTGGATCAACACAAGTGCCGTCGCTTGCGACTGAAGGATGCCTGCTTCGACGACGGCCATATATTGCTGGACCAGATTGTGATCACGAGCTGGCACGTTGAATGTGCGAACCTGAGGAATAGGTCCGTAGTGGCCGAGACAGCAATGACTCCATAGCGGGGTCTCCTGCGATTCAACCTGGTACGGGCGGCGCACCCCACGGAACGGAACAAGGTCTATCCAGAGCCCTGACGAGGTTTAGTCCCCGGACCATCGGTCCACGGGCGTGATGCGCAGACAGAGCCGATCCTTGGCAATTCGTATTTGAGTCGACGCCCTGTGCGAATCGCCCGACGAAGTCAGCCAGAGAGGTTATGGGAGTGAAAAATACCGCGAGCTCATTTCGTGCCTCCGCCGGCGGCGATTCTAAGAACACCTAACAAAGCCGTCGCTGAGCTCGTGGGAGTTCAGGAACCTTTCCGAATTCTCACGAATCCGGCTACGTGGGTATGGGGCTCTTCCGAATTCTCACGAATTCGGCTACTTGGGAAATTTTGTTTGGCCGTTCTAAATTACCGCCCCAGTTCCTTCACGATATTGTCAGCTCCGTAAACCACCTGCAACGCTTCGCGAATTGCACTCGAGTGAACAGAAACAGAGCGAGCCTGCTTATCCGTGTAAACATAGTTGCCGGACAGCGACTGAACATTGCCGTCAAAGATCAGTCCGACGAGTTCTCCGGCTTTGTTGACAACCGGACTTCCGGAATTGCCGCCGATGATGTCAGCCGTGCTGACAAAGTTGAACGGCGTTGTTCTCGACAGCCTTGATTCGGCCTTCTTCCATGACTCCGGCAACTTGTAATCCGTCTGTCCTTCATGCTTCTTTTCATGCTCAAAAGCACCACCGATGTTTGTCCATGCGGGAATCTGGTGGCCGTCCTGTTCGTAACCTTTTACCGGGCCAAACGCGAGTCGCAGCGTAAACGTAGCATCGGGATACGCGGAAGTGCCCTGAGTGGCAAACTTTGCTTCGGCAATCAATGCATATGCCTGCTTGTCCTGTTCGTCGAGCTGATCTGTGATAGAACGAATGCGTCGAACTTCCGGATTAATAATCTTCGCCAGCAGAATCATTGGATCCTTGCTGTCGTTGATCGCCTGAATGCCACCCGCTGCGATCTTCCTGCGAGCCTCCACGCTGAGCAATTCCGTGCCGCTGATCAGCTCCGCCGCTCGGTCGGCCGGGTTCTTGCCCGCCAGAATTTGCTGACAGACCGGATCATCGAAGCCTCGCTGTTCCAGTGTCTTAGCAATCGAATCGCCCAGCAGAGTCTGGTCCAGATCTGTGTAGATTGGAGCTTCCGAATAGAGCTGCTGCAGCAATGACTCACGGCCCGCATCAGAGAATTCCGGCAGTCGTTCTCCGGACGGCTTCTGATCTTCTTCCGCCATCTGCACCAGTTCCAGCGCGATGTTATAAAGCTGTGAGTTGATCGCCACGCCTTTGCCCAACAGAGACGCTCGCTTATTTGTCGTTTCGGCGATGGTATCCCATGCGGAACCCAGAAGCTTCAGCTTTGGATCTGCCGCAATGACTTCTCGCAGTTTGGCTTCGGCCGCGGCCTTATCCGCCAGCACCTGAGGATCCTGCAAACCGGCCAGCATACCCAGGCGAGCCTTTCGCGAATTCTGCACGCCGAACAGTTCATCGCGGGCACGCCGAGCGTTCTCTTTGCCTCGCAGTGCATACTGCTGGAGCAAAATTTCCTGACGTCGCAGGCTGGCCATGATGTACGGCAGGTTCAGGTCGCGCTGATACTTCAACGCATCCATGGTGAAGATGCGACTTGTGCGGCCGGGGTTACCGGAAACGAAGGCGACTTCGTTTTCCACCGGACCGTTGTCGGACCATTTCAGGAAGTGTTCGATCTTTGCCGGCTTGCCATCTTCGTAGACTCGAAAAATCGTCGCGTCGAGGCAATATCGAGGATACTCAAAGTTATCCGCATCGCCTCCGAAGAACGCGATGGCCGTTTCCGGAGCCCAGACCAGTCGTACGTCGGTGTATTTCTTGTACTGATACAAGTGATAACGCCCGCCGCCGTAGAGCGTTGTCACGGTGCTCTTCAGGCCGGATTCATCCAACGCTTCTTTTTCGATCTTCGCAATGATCGCTCGTCGAGCTGCCACGGCTTGTTCCGTCGACATGCCGTCCATCACGGAGGCCTTAACGACAGTGGTCACGTCTTTAATGTTAACCATTTGATTCAATTCAAGATCCGGTGCCTTCAGCTCCTGATCCGGAGTCTTCGCCAGGAAGCCGACTTCCATGATATTCCGTTCGGGCGTCGACAGTTTAAACAGCGTGTCCGAGCCCACATGATGATTCGTCAGGACCAGTCCGGTGCTGGAGATGAACGAAGCCGATCCGCCGACGTTAAATCGAACGCTCGACTTCATTAAATGCTCGGCCCATTCGCGGGATGGCTCAAAGCCGTATCGTTCCTTCAGCAGTCCCACCGGCAGATCATTGAAGAGCCACATGCCTTCATCGCCGCGAGCATCAGAAAGGCTACTGGCCAGAATCGCCGTCATACAGATCATTGATATGAGTCTCATGGGGAGCTGCTTACTGAGGAAGGAGTGAGAAGTTTATCCACGTCATTGCTGACGATGACACCATAGTTGACCGCACCAAGCCAGCCGGACATGATGATACCCACACTGCCGGCATGGAACAGCCCGGAAATCTGCTGAGGCAGATCCCGGCTGACCTGCAACCCTTCGAACTTCGTCCCGAAGGAAGATCCGGCGAGATGTCGCGTATAATGTTCGAACGTCTTCGGCGTTGCCGCTTCGACGTGATCCAGTTTGGCTCGGATATCCGGCACGTAGCGTTCGAGGCAATCCAGAGTTGACTCGATCAGATCTTTCTTGGCAGCTTCGTAATCTTCCGGCGACAGATCGGCCCAATCGCGATAATTTGCATTCGTTGAAGAAACCACCAGCCAGCGATCACTGCCGGGGCGCGTCGACGGATAGTAGAAGCTGAAGGTTCTGCTGCTGACATTCTTGCTCAGCAAAGCCTCGATATCGAACCCCTTATGTTCGGAATGAAACAACAAGTCTCCACAACTGTCATCAAAACTCTCACCAGGTTTCAGCGCCATATACACCTGGCACGAACTGTTATTCAGGCGAACCGCTTTCGCCTCATCAACGAACTTCCTGTCAAAGTGCTGCTCACCCACCAGGTTCTGAATCGTGCTCTTCAAGTTGGCATTTGAAACAACGGTACGGCATCCGATGCGTTTCCCATTCACAATCACGCCAGTCACCTTGCGATCCGGCCCGACTTCGATTTTTTCCACCAGACTGCGGATGCGAATATCGACACCGTTACGCTCCAGCTCGGCCTTCATCTTCAGCACCAAAGCGTCAGTGCCGCCTTCAAACGTATAAACTCCCTTTTGCATGAAGTTGGAAAAGACAATGCCGTAAGTGATCGCGGGATCTTCCAGGGTCGAGCCGTTCGCGTAAGTAATCGGCTCCATCAGCAATCGCACGACGTCATCCCGACCGGGGAAGAACTGTTCGAACAGCTCGCGAGTTGTCTTCGATTGCTCATCGAAAAAGTTCATGCTCCGCGCGGTGTCGAAGAACTGCTGGACCGTCGGGGCCGCGATTCCGAAGTGTTCCACCAGAATGCGCGTGAAGTCTTCGCGAGTGAACGTAGTGCGGATTGAGAACTGCGGGTTTTCGAAACGAACACCTTTGAGCTGCACGATGGATTCCGCAATCTCCGGCGTCCAGTATTTGCGACAGCTCTTGATCATTCCGTGCGGAAAGCCGTGCAGCGAGATATCAAAGATGTGTCCACCCGCTCGCTTGAACCAGGTGGCCATGCCGCCGAGCTGATAGTGATGCTCCAACAGCAGCACGCTGTATCCCTGTCGAGCCAAAATGTTGGCCGACGTCAAACCCGCCAGACCGCTGCCGATCACGACAACGTCGTAGGAGTCCTGAGTGCCTTTCAGAAAGTCACGAGCCATTCGAACGTTCAATCAAATCCGTCGGCGGAGACGACAGTTCCGTGTAGCGCCCGTCGCTCCGCCGACGGGTTTGGTCAGGCAGCCGGGGAATGGCTGCTGCGGCAGACTAGCAAAAGGCGACGAACAACTTCAAACGCTGTGACTGATTCGGGGCTTATTCTCTCCCGTCCGAGGAATCCCTGAATAATCTGCCAGGCAACGAGCTGCGGAATCCTTCGATAAGGCCGGAGGTCCCTGCGCCGTGGAAAAAGAATTCGAACCGCTAACAAAACCGTAGCTGGGCTCGTGAGAGCTCAGAAACACCTCCGAATTCTCACGAATCCGGCTACTTGAGTGAGTTTTGTCAGGCGTTCTTAGTTATCCCGCGGGATGATGGTCTTTGAGAAGGCTTCAAGATGGCGGAAATTGTCGCAATATGTGGTGTATCGCAGCAACGGGCGAATGTCAGACGTCAGAGCTTGTCCTCCGACGACCAGAACGCAGCCGTGTGTCGTCGCTGTGTCGAACAGCACATTGAAATTGGCCACGAACTGCTCCGGCGATCGAATTGACGTGACGCTCAGCCACATCAGGCGAGGTCGATCGATCTCCACGGCTTTCATCAGCGTATTGAATGGCAACATGTTCCCCAGCGAAGACGCACGCCAGCCACATTCGCGCAAAACGACTTCAGACATGCTGGAAGCGATCGTATAAGGATCGCCATCGAGAGTGCCACCGATGGCCAGAGGTCCGTCGGGCGGTCCGCTTCCAACCGCTCTGCGGAGTTCATGCACGATTCGCGAACAGATTTCGCATGCGCGGCGTTCCTGATAAACCTCAAGAGTACCGCAATGCCAGAGATTTCCGATCTCACTGAATCCCGGAACGACGATGGCGTCGAAAATCTTCGCGACGCTGTATCCGTTCAGGAATGCGTCCATCACGATTCGGCGAGCGGACGGTTCATCCCCGCTCAGTAGAAACCGCAGAAACTCCTGATGGTCAGAATCGGTCGTCGATGAGCGTCGCCCGGACTCTGCGGGCAAACCAATGGCTTGCGGTTCGCTTAAGACTCGGCCCTGCTCTCGAAGAAATCGCAACACGGCATCCAATCTCAAACGCCGATGTCCGCCGCCGGTCTTTTCCGCGGGAATCAAGCCTTTGTCGACCCATCGCTTGAGTGATGATTCGCTGACGCCAATCGCCGTCGCAACCTCTTTCGGTGAGAAAAATTCGGTCATATTGAGCCCTCCGTCTGAGTTGTTGATTCAAGATGAACGTTTCTAGACGACTGCCGGATTCGGACCAGCCAAAATACCACAAAAATGAACGATTCGTAGATAGAAGTATCAAAAATGCCCTGATATTGTTAACGATATTCGATCACTACGGATAGGAAAAGAACGTTTTGGCGGTATTGAGCGTTCCGATGCAGAGGCGGGAGGGATCATGAAGGTCGCGATTATTGGAGCCGGGATTTCCGGGCTGACCTGTGCGTGGCTGCTGCATCCGCATCATGAAATCACACTGTTTGAGTCGGAGCCAGTCGTAGGTGGGCACAGCAATACGGTGGAGTTTGATTGCGAAGGAAAGGCATACCGAGTTGATACCGGCTTCATTGTTTACAACGATCGAAATTATCCCAACTTTATGAAACTTCTTGCACGCCTCGCGATCCGAGGTGTGCCGACGGCGATGAGCTTTGCCGTTCGCTGCGACCGGACAGGGATTGAGTATTCCGGCTCAGGTCTCACGGGCGTGTTTGCTCAGAAGCGAAATCTGTTTCGTCCTTCATTCTTGCGAATGGTGGCCGATATCCTGCGATTCAATCGAGCGGGGGCGGAGGATGCCGAGCGAGATCTGGGGACGATGACGGTGGGGGAATATCTCAGCCGCAATGGTTACGGCACAGCATTCTCCGAACATTACCTGTTGCCGATGGGAGCCGCGATCTGGTCTTGTCCCACGGGAACCTTTGCCGACTTTCCGATCCAGTTTATTCTTGAATTTTACAGAAACCACGGGCTGTTGAGTCTCACGAATCGTCCTCAGTGGTACACGATCCCCGGTGGTTCGCGGCGGTATGTGGAGCGTATTTCCGCTCCGTTCCATTCAAGAATTCGCACAGGCTGTCCGGTGCAGCGAGTTGATCGCGATGCCGATGGTGTGAAGGTTTCTGCAGCGGGGGACCTTTCGCGGTTCGATGAGGTGATCTTTGCGTGCCACAGCGATCAGGCGTTGAGAATGCTGGGAGAACCCTCAGGGCTGGAGGAAAAAGTTCTTTCCGGTTTCCCCTATGAGATTAACGAGGCGGTTCTGCACACGGATAGTTCCGTGTTGCCTCGTTGTCGAAAAGCCTGGTCCGCTTGGAATTATCGCATTGCACAGTCGGGAGGCGATGAGTCTGCGGCCACGGTCACTTACAACATGAACATCCTGCAGCATATTCAGTCGTCGAAAACGTTTTGCGTGACACTCAATGATTCGGATCAGATTGCCGATTCCGCGGTGATCTCCCGACATCGTTATGCGCACCCTGTCTTTACCGCTCAACGTGCGGTTTTGCAGTCGATGCATGACCAGTTGATTCGCCGCAATCACACTTCGTACTGCGGTGCTTATTGGGGCAATGGCTTTCATGAAGATGGTGTGAATAGTGCTTTGGCCGTTTGTCGGCGATTCGGCGTGATAGACATCGACGGCACACTGGATGCAAATTTTCCCGCACAGTCTTCGCTGCGATCGATTGACGCAACGCGAAGTTCAGCAGCGGCTTCGGGAGGCTCCCATGCATAGCTGCATTTATTCAGGCATGGTTCGGCACCGACGCTTTGCTCCCGCGCAGAATGAGTTTCGATATTCATTGTTCCAAATGTACCTCGATCTTTCGGAACTTCCTCAGGTCTTTGATCCTTATCTGTTCTGGTCTGCTCGTCGTCCCGCGGTCGCATGGTTTCGCCGTGAGGATCATCTGGGTGATCCGGAGCTTCCGTTAGACGTCTGTGTTCGCGATGAAGTGCAGCGACAAACGGGTAATCGTCCGAGCGGTCCGATCAGGTTGTTGACGAATCTGCGTTACTTCGGCTACGTGATGAATCCTGTCAGCTACTACTATTGTTTCGATCCAGTGACCGATCGATTACAGACTGTCCTTGCTGAAGTTCACAACACTCCGTGGGGCGAGCAACATTGTTATGTTCTGCAGACGCCGATTCAGCGTCCCGGCGGCGCGTCTGCAGTGTTGTGGAATGAGAAAGAATTTCACGTGTCGCCGTTTATGGGCATGGGCATGCGTTACCGCTGGCGTTTGTCTGAACCGGCTGAATCATTGGCCGTTTCGATTCAGTGCCATGAAGTCCCCGATGCTCCGGCCGAGTCGCAAACTCCATCGGAAAGCGTCAACAGGAAGTCGAGCAACCCAGGGACGTTATCGGCAACCATTCGCCACACTCGCCATACTCGCCCGTTCGATGTGACGCTGTCGATGCAAAGGCAGGAGATCACAGCGTCCTCATTGCGGCGCATTCTTTTACGTCATCCCTGTATGACAGCCAGCGTGACATCGAAGATCTATTGGCAGGCGTTGAAACTTTGGTGGAAGCAAGTTCCTTATGTTCCTCATCCCCGTCAACGGCGCACCGGTGCGATTCGTGAGTCCACTGCAACACTGTGAATGTGCTCAGCCGTTTTGATTCCCGACATTTCGCCAGGTCCTGATATTTTGCTGAGATTGAGTCGATGCCAACAACACTCAAATTAAAGTCTGCTTTTGGATGCGATGATATTTCCCTTGTGGAGCCTTCGCGCGACGGAAGCCTTCCCGCATCCTCGACCGACAGTACGGCCGGGCAGTTGGCGACCGGGAAGTCTCATCGGAAGTGGCTTTGTCTGTTCGAGCGCTTCTGTCGAAGAATTCTGTGCAGCAATCTGAACCGCATCTCAACAGGTGAAGTGGTTCTTGAGTACGGCACACAATCGGAGCGATTTGGTGATCTGAAGACCAACGAATTGATGGGACATGTGCAGGCCTTGTCGCCGCGCTTCTTTCGCAGCGTTGTCACTGGTGGCGATCTGGGAGCAGCGGAATCTTATCTGAACGGCGAATGGGTTTCGGATGATCTGACCGATCTTTTTCGAGTCCTCCTGAGGAACGAAACCGTGCTGCGGAGTTTCCGAAGTCCGTTGACGATGTTTTCCCGCCTGATCAATCGCCTTGGTCATTTTCGAAATCGCAACTCCCGCGATGGCAGTCGTCGAAATATTCATGAGCACTATGATCTTGGGAATTCTTTCTTCTCGTTATTCCTTGATCCCACGATGATGTATTCGTCGGCTCTGTTCGCCAACGAGCAGGCATCGCTGGAGGATGCGTCGCTGGAGAAGGTTGATCGAGTTTGTCGGACGTTGCAGTTGTCGCCCGACGATCATGTGCTGGAAATTGGCACGGGCTGGGGGACGTTCGCGATTCATGCGGCCAGGAACTACGGCTGTCGAGTCACAACGACCACCATCTCCGAAGAACAATTTCGCATGGCCACGCAGCGTGTGCAGGACGAGGGACTGTCGGATCGAATCACGATTCTGATGAAGGACTATCGTGATCTTGAAGGACAGTACGACAAGCTGGTCTCGATTGAAATGATCGAGGCGGTGGGTCAACAGTATCTTCCTGAGTACTTCGCGACGTGTGATCGTCTGCTCAAAGAAAACGGCGCGATGATGATTCAGGCGATTACGATGCCTGAGCAGCGATACGAACGCTATCGCAATTCGGTGGACTTCATCCAGAAGTACATTTTTCCCGGTGGATTCCTGCCGTCGGTATCTGTCATGCAGGGATGTGTGGCGACTCACACGTCGCTGCGAATGATTGAACTCATGGATTTTGGGATGCACTATGCGCGAACTCTGCGGCTGTGGAACGAGCGATTCCATGAACGGCTGGATGAGGTGCGAGCCCTGGGATTTGATGACCGCTTTATTCGCATGTGGCGATATTACCTGTGCTACTGCGAAGCCGCATTCCTGGAGCGGGCGATCGGTGTGTGCCAGGTGATGTGGGCGAAGCCCGGTTGTGTTCTGGGCAATGTCGGTAACACTTGTTCGTGAGAGATCGCATGGCCATGCTGCATGTCGTCGCGCCGCTGATTGGATTTGCGGAACAGGGGAAACTTCCCGACTGGATGGTTCGAAAGGGCATTCAAAGTCTCCTGAAGGCGCGATTGAAAACGCTGGAGGGAACATCGCTTGAGGCTGCAGGCGATTCGTTTCGGCAGTTTCTTCAGGATTCCTCCAATGGCCCGGTAGCGTGCGTTCCGGAGAAGGCGAACGAACAGCACTACGAGGTTCCGCCGGCGTTCTTCGGAAACGTGCTGGGAATTCATCGGAAGTACAGTTGCTGCTACTGGACTTCCAACACGCATACGCTCGATCAGGCCGAGGCTGAAGCTTTGCGGCTCACCTGTGAGCATGCCCAGTTGCAGGATGGTCAGGCGATTCTTGAACTGGGCTGCGGTTGGGGATCGCTCAGCCTGTGGATGGCCGAGCGTTATCCGCGGGCATCGATTCTGGCGATTTCCAATTCGAATTCGCAGCGTGAGTACATCATGCATCAGGCGAATATTCGAGGACTCCTGAATCTGGAAGTCAGGACCTGCGACATTAATGACTTTTCACCGGATCGACTCTTCGATCGCGTTGTGTCTGTTGAGATGTTTGAGCATGTGAGGAATCATGCGTTGCTGATGCAACGAATCAGCTCATGGCTCAAGCCGGACGGCAAGCTGTTCGTGCATGTTTTCTGTCATCATCGTTTCGCCTATCCGTTCGAAGATACCGGAACCGCAAGCTGGATGGCACGACATTTCTTCTCCGGGGGTATCATGCCCAGTCAGAATTTGCTGCTGAACTATCAGTCAGACCTTCTGCTGAGTGATCAATGGATCTGGGACGGCACTCATTACGAAAAGACCAGCAATGCGTGGCTGGAATTAATGGATTTAAGAAGCAACACTGTGGAACCCATTCTGAAAGCCGCCTACGGTCAGGACTGGGAAGTCTGGCGTGGCCGCTGGAGAATGTTCTTCATGGCCTGTGCTGAGCTGTTTGGGTTCCGCAATGGGTCTGAATGGTTTGTGTCGCACTACTTGTTCCGACAAAGGGGCTGATCTGTGTCGACAATTTTGCTGAACACATTGGCAATGGCCATCTTTTACGTGGTTCTGGTATGGCTGTTGAGCCTGAAGATGGGGCGATGCGGAATTATTGATGCCTTCTGGGGGCCCGGCTTTGTACTGATTGCCTGGCTCGCGTTCCTGAGTTCTGACGCTGCCAGTTCCGACGCTGCCAGTTCGGATCGAATGGATCTGGTCTTTTTACTGGTGATGGTCACTCTGTGGGGATTGCGTCTTGGAATTCATTTAGGGATTCGAGTCTTCAGTGATCCGCATGAAGATCGGCGTTACGCGGCCATGCGTGACAAGTACCAACCTCATTGGTGGCTCAAGAGTCTCGGCATCGTGTTTCTGTTGCAGGGGCTCATCATGTGGTTTGTGGCCTGGCCCGTAACAACGGCCTTTGCAGGGGGCGACGGACGATCGCTGGCGATTCTGGGATCAGTCGGAATCTTTCTCTGGGGAATTGGTCTGTTCTTTGAGACCGTCGGAGATCTTCAACTGGCGCGTTTTCGTGCGGACGAGCGAAACAAGGGGAAAGTACTCAATACCGGACTCTGGGCGATGACTCGGCATCCGAATTACTTCGGTGATTTCGCCGTGTGGTGGGGCCTCTGGATGTTCAGCATCTCCTGTGGCGCACCGCTATGGACAATTGTCTCACCGGCCGTGATGGGATTGTTTCTGATGAAAGTCTCGGGAGTCACTTTGCTGGAAAAGGACATCGCCGAACGACGGCCGGGTTATGCTGATTACATCCGTTCTACCAATGCATTTTTCCCGGGACCAAAACGCCGTGGAAACTAAAGAACGGAACGATCGAATCGTCCTCGTGAGCGGATGGTGCTTCTTCACTTGATACGTCCGGCGACCGACAGTCTTATCGGAAATCGTTTCGCATCCGACATCATCCGATGGTGGTTTGAAGCGTGCCGGTACTCTGGCGCCCCGTCAAACCTTGATTGGGGTTACACGTGCATCCATTTTTTTTCGCCGACGGAGCGGCGAAATTACGTAGCCGAGCCACTCCGTCAGCTCGCATTGCCCCCCAGAATTAGGATGTAGGCCGGACCGAGCGGAGCGAGTTCCGGCATTGTCCTAACCGAGATTCACCCATTCGGCGTCGGCGAGTTCTTCAGTACTGCGGCCGTATTTGTGTTTTTCGATGAGTGCTTTGGCTGTGGCGAGTTCGGTTTTGGGGTCGATGTTGGGGAAGTCGATTGCTCGATCTGCGGGGTTCAATCGTGCCGCCAGGCGTGCTCGGTGGAGGTGGACGTCAGCGAGGTAAAGTGGCATGGGTCCACGTTCAGCGATCTGCTGGGCTTCGGCCAGATAACGTTCGGTGGTGGCCGCATCGGCGATGAGGGCATACCAGTGTGCAGCGGTGAGCAGGGCTTTGGGGCAGGTGATCAAGACTATTGGCTTTGCAGAGGCCGTTGACGGCAGGGGCGAGGTGAGTATTGGCGGTGCGGCGCCGCAAAGGCCCCACGCGAGCAAGCGTGAGGTGGTCGATCGCAATCGAGTGGAGGGATCCTTTCATCTTCGCCCATTTCAGTGTCTAAGTGGCGCGGCGTTCAGCATTGGCGACGGACGCTGACACTTCAGAATTGAAATTTGAGAATTCTGATTGTGGTTATCTGCATTTTTCCTTTTTTTGGTTTTTAAGCACCGGTTAGATGTAGTGCTTAAATGGAAGTGGTGGCACGTCAGTCTGAGGACCGCTCAGCAGAACTTCCCCAACCGCATCCGCAAATTTGAGAGTCACGGGATATCCATCAGCAAAACGACAGCTATTGTAGTTCAGTTTGGTGAGTCCCAAAATATCCTGAAGGACCTGCTTGATATCTGCGACTCCTTTCACAACTTCGACTTCCAGAGGCAACGGAACTTCCATTCCAGGATACGTGCCGAGACTCGGTTGGTAGCCACGGGTCATGAGAATTGCTTTCTCATTGCTTTGAATCCATGCCAACCCTCGCATTACGGGCTGACCACCTTGGTATCGGAAGAGCCGTAGGTTCTTGGCATCAGTGATTCTTACACCGACGAGCCGCGTTTGTTCTCCGGCGGCTTTCTCGAACCCCCTCCACTCATCATCATCAAACTGCGTTCGACCATGAATGAAGATCTCCTTGGGGGCCTCATCAGAATGGTTCTGCCGGTAGGACAGAATGGCTTGGCTCATGAGATCTTCCGCGGCATCACTACTCAGATGGAACTGACGTGTGGAGGCGGATCTCCACGGCCCGTTATGTCCTCGAAAGACGACACCATCTCCTGAATCGAGGAACATTTGAGCCGCGCAGCACGCCCAGGAAGTATTCCTGTGTTTCTCGTCCCTTTTGAATACGAGGCCGATGTAACAAACGCCGGGGCGCACCCCGTTCAACTTCCAAGGGCGGCCCGCAACTTTGTAATAAACGGCTGAACTCAGGTTCCATGCGATTTGGCTAAGCATTCCGCTGTAGTCATATTTTGGCTTCCCATTCGCCTTCAGAATTTCATCCGGCGCAAGTGTACTCTCTTTGACGATCTGCGTCAGAATGCCTTCCTTAAGCAATCTCCCTTTCAGTTGATTGTGAAAATCTGGTTCATATTGATACACGGCTGCTTCTTCATTACTTTCCGGAAACAGAAAGCCCTTCGGCCCAACCTTCAGTGCTGTTTTTCGGTTGATCGTCCGATCCGTTGTGATCCGTTCCGGTTTCGGGATTTCCATCTTCGGCCTGCAATATTGGTAGACAAAATCTGGTATAACCACGACCCATAATGCGGGGCTGTTGTCCTGTTGCCGGACGTACTGAATGATTCGTGATACGAAGAATCCGACCGTTTCATGAACCCGTTTGTTCACGTCATCAAGATATACCTTTGCCCGTAGAAATTGCTCCTCGAAAGGAATCTGCGCCAGTGGTGTCGAATGCCAGGCAATTCCAAATGCTGCTTCGAAGCCCGGAAAGGGAGGCCGGCCCCGCATATTGTTCAGTTCCGCAATCGGCTTTTGCAGCTTTTCCACCCAGTCTTTCAGTCGGCGAACTCCGTCTGTCGAACCAATCACTCCGTATGAGACGGAGTAGTTTGCGCGTGTCTCGAAGGGCCCCAAAAGACTCAAGCCATGTCTTGGGTCTTCCATTTCCTCGCAATGGCCAAACGAAAGCATTGGTTCCGCCAAATGAATGAGTTCAAAGTCAGTCTTCATGGTCATTTGCTTCCTTGCGGATCTTCTAAAGAGAAATCGTCGTCGTCATCATTCTCGTCGTCATCTGAATATTCATCTTCGAGATCGTTGTTTTGGTCATCATGGATCGCCGACTGTACGACTTCTGCTGAAGTACCGTAGCTAATCGGACTGCGGAACGTTATCGGTAGTGTGGAGACATTAAAGTGGACGTCCTGTCCGCACGGCACTCGAATGACGCTGCTTCCGACTTCGTACTTAAGATAAGCCATCGCAGCGAGCATCATGTTAAGCCATTTGTCATTGTGCCAGCTTCGACATGCGGAACGCCTGGCGCTGTGCTGCTTCTCCTTTGACAAGAGATCACCAGTTGCATCAGTGAATACAACGTGAGATTGAATTGCAAAACTCAACGTTGGCCATCGAATGAGTTTCGGCTGTATGGCAAAATGCCAGCGGCGCCTTGCGAGCTCTCTATTCTGCTTGAACTGCCGCCCAACAAGCATACGATTACGTTTTCTTCCGGACACATCGAAATCCGGTGAATCAAACCAGACTTTGTCGCCCTCCGTGAATCCAGGTGGGAACCAGTAGCAGGCTTTTTCTCCCGACAACAAGTATTGTTTTAGCCCCGCACTTTCCAGTCGCTGCGTAATTCCCTGTTGCAGTAGTGATGTGATGATGTTTCTGGCATCATTCTTCGAGAGCCTCTGAGACCTGTCCCCATGCCGCCAAAACGCTGCATGCGAGCATGGTCTGCTTTCCAGAACCTCCATGCCTATGCGTCGCAGTCTTTCCGTCAAGTGTTCTGGGCCCTCGAAAGTGAAGATCCTGCGTTTCTCACAAAAATGGGGGATCCGTAAGTCAGTGATAATCGGGTCATGGCTGTGTTGCACTTTCGCTAACGAATGAACAAATATCTGCTCCGGCAAATCGGAAATGGCAAACCAATTACTTGCACATACTTCCTCCGTGGAGTTGACCTCGCCGACTTGGCGCTGATGTTCTTTCCACCAGGTGGCTACAGCATTTGCATTGAATACTGCGGCATTCTTGGCAACACCATCTTTTTCAAGTTTCGCAATAAGTTGTGCAAATCCAGAAGCCCATCCGGCTTTAAAGTCGATGGAGTTTAATCGCGCGAGTTCGATTGTGACTTCATCGTTTGGCAAGTCGTCAATTCGAACTGGGATCAAGAAATCGCCCTTCGTTTTTCCGACCCGAGCAGCAAGCGTAACCTCTTTGAGAACGGATTCTCGATCGTTCGAATTCCTTGACAATACCACCACCACTTTTTCAGTTTTCTGCCGTATGGCCTCCTCAATGTCGTCCCACGACTTTTCTCCACCCAGGAGTTTGGTCATGTCGCACCAGACGGGGTAGCCGAGCCCAGCAAGGCGAAGAGCCAGCCATCGGGTGAATTCGTTGTCCGTCGGTTCGTTGGCGTGACTTATGAAAATCATTCTTTGCTCGATTCGTGCCTAGTTGTCTGTTCGACATTGCCTTTGATCACCAATTGGTTGCAGCCTGTTCGGCGTCGGCGAGTTCTTCGGTGCGGCGGCCGTATTCGTGTTTCTCGATGAGTGCTTTGGCTTTGGCGAGTTCGTCTTTGGGATCGATGTTGGGGAAATGGATTGCTCGGTCTGCGGGATTCAACCTTCCCACGATGCGTGCTCGATGAAGGTGAACGTCGGCAAGGTAAAGAGGCATTGGGCCGCGTTCAGCAATCTGCTGGGCTTCGGCTAGAAAACGTTCAGCGGTGGCAGCATCGCCGATGAGAGCATGCCATTGCGCTGCGGTGAGTAGGGCTTTGGGAACGTGGTGGACGGTACCGGCTTTGCGAAGTCCGTCCAGTGCGGGGGCGAGGTGGGGATTGGCGTCGGCGTAAGGTGGCTGGCCCGTCAGTGCGGCACGGTAAAGGGCGACGCGGGAGAGCGTGAGGTGGTCGAGGGCAATATCCAGCAGTGCGTAAGTTGGAAGGCCTGTTCGGTATTTTTGGACGGCATTGGCTCGGCGTTCCGCTTCAGCGAGGGCGGCTGAAAGGTCTTTGGTGAGCGCTTGGACGTGAGCCCTCCGTATCCCCTCGCCCGAGGATTTCCATGCCGCGCGTTCGGCGGGGGCGAGGATTAGATCGCAGTATTGGAAGCCGGGCACCGAGTGGAGCACGTCGAGCTCGCACTCGCGTAGAAGCGCTTCGGCCTGCTCGAACAGTTGCCGGGCTTTTTTATCGGCCTTCGCTGCGCCTGCATACTCCACGTTCAAACTTCCCACTTCACCATCCCAACTTCCCCACTGGTGCAGGGCGGAGGCGGTGGTGGTGCGGGCTGTCAACAGTGATACCCAACGGCCGCTGCAATCAGCAAAGTCGATGGAGCTGCGGGCGTGATCAGCTGCTTCCCCTAGACGGCCCAGAATGGCTTCCAACTCACTGAGGCTGGTTACGCTCGATGTCGCTTCTCTCCAAAGTTTTTTCTTGAAGTCACGGCCAAAGACAGTCCGCATCGGCTCTAGGGCTTCTGTTAGGCGACCGAGAGCGCGGAGACATAACGCGGCCTGATTGAGTAACCAAGCCTGATCCGCTTCGAACAAATTCGGGGAAAGCCGGGTCCAAGGCTGTTCGAAGAATGCCGCTATCGCCCCCAAGTCCTCTCCGATGGCGCCGAGTTTTTTTACGCTGTAGTGGCCGTTTTCCCCGGTGCCACGAAGGATTCGGTTTACGTAAACCTTGTCGCAGGCTTGCTGCTGCCGTCCAGCGAGGCAGCCGTGGACGACGGCTTGATAGAGTGGTTGGAGGTCTTCGAGACTTGGACGCTGCTCACGAAAAGCGGCGGCACTCACCTTTCGCCTCAGGTCGGAGTCTACTATGCACCTCAAACAAAGAAGAACTACCGACAGAAGCAACCCGAGCATTGATCTCTGCCAGTGAAGGAACGATTTAAAGACCAAAGTGCGTTCGGGAGCTGCAAGAAGAAGGTGATCAAATAGCCGAGAATGTGCCGTCTGAAACGGTGACTTTAAGGTTCTCCAGAACTGCCACCACTTTCTGGTGACCTGCAACTTACGCAATTGCTGACCAAAATATTCGCGGATCAGTGGATGAGCATCTACAGGGACCCCGCGGGCTGCGGGGCGCGGGGCGGTGGAGCCGGGGGCGGTCTCGGGGAAACCCAGGGCGATGAGATGGGCTTCGTGAAGGCGATGAAGCACCGCGTTCCATTCGTCATCGGCCAGAGGGACAAGCTGGTCCGTAAGTCCCGGGATGGCGGGGGCTCGACGCAGAGCGGCTAGGCAATCCGGACTTGCAGGGCGGTCAAACAGACCCACCAGACGCAGCGCCTGAAGATCCTCGGTACGACCGTTGGGTGAGGCGAGCCATTGCTCATACGCTTCCAATACGTGCCAGGCATTGCGAGTCTGGGCGTTGCGATTCTTGCTCGCTCGTTCAAACTTGACCGTGTCGCGTTTACGGACGTCCCCGCCTTTTGCAACAAACAGATAACGCCCCAGCAGAATCAGACTCAGCGCGTGGCCTTGGTAATCGATCGCCGCTTGCTTCAGGTCCTCATCGCTGCCAGTGATCTGCAGTTTTCGCAGCAGGCTGATCGCGACTTCATCCGGCAATCGGTCAAGGTCATGCTGCGGAGCAGTGCTTTGGGCGAGACCGCTGAGATCGGTCAGCTGCTGGCGGCTGGTAATGACGCACAGACCAGGGTTAC
This sequence comes from Planctomycetota bacterium, assembly GCA_052034165.1. Classification (GTDB taxonomy): domain Bacteria; phylum Planctomycetota; class Planctomycetia; order Planctomycetales; family Planctomycetaceae; genus SXXK01. The sequence goes on from JBPOIW010000062.1 coordinate 66,400, forward strand.
TCTGTGCCAAAGTGCCGAGCAGTTCACAGAGGTCGGGATCGGTGATCTGCCCGGCCTGCGGATGATTCGGTGGGTATTGCAACGGCTCCAGTCCATCCAGTACCAGCAGGCTGCGATGTTGTTGGATCAGCGTGGCGAGGCGACGGGCTTTTCGCTCGGGAACGTCGGGCTGTGGATCACCAAAGTGCCGCAATGCTTCGACGAAAAACGTTCCAACGCTCGCAGCCCCGGCATGGCTGGCGTCGTCGGAGCGAGTCCCTTGATCGTAAAAGGTCCAGTCGAAATACAAGAGGGGCTCTGGTTGGTCTTCCGCGTTCTTCCATTTCTTCTTGCGGAAGCGACGGTCGACCCACTCGGCCAGTAACGCCGTCTTTCCCACGCCTCCCCAAGCGATCAGGCTGAGCAGATTCACGTTCCATGGCTCAGGGCTTGCCGCGTGTGAGTCAGAGTTCGCATCGCCGGTGTTCGGCTTCACCCCGTCCCACGCGGCATCGAGCAAAGCCAGTTCGGTCTCTCGCCCGAGGAAGGTGGAACTGGTATGTCGGCTGACCAGTCGGCTGGGGGCAATTTTTTGCTGAATCGCCGGCGGGATGATGCCAAAGTGCTGACAAACGTCGGCGACGATCTGGGCACACCGTGTTTCGATGGGTTGCAGCGTCTCGGCATGCTTCCGAGCAAGGTAGAGCGCGTCAAGGTGATCTCGCTGAGGGAAGTCGTCTTTGGCATGACCTTCTTCCCCATAAACCAACAGATCAATTTTCCGATGAAGCGCCAGCCAGGGCTCCCACTGAAAGTAGGTGAGGTGAGAGAAATCACCAAGGAATTTGCGAGACTTCGGAAACACCGCCAGGAATGAATCCCGGTCCGTGCGTGTGAAGTATTCCGACACAGCATCGACATTAGCACGCGAACCGGGATCACTTCCGACAATGTGGATTACGAGGTCACATGGTGCGATGAGAACATCGAGTTTGCTGATCGTGTCTGACGTGGTGTGAGGAAAATCCGGTTGGACAACAACATCGAAGAACTGCGTACGCGTCAACACAGCCCGCAATTGAGCACGAAAGGTTTCATGCTGGCGGTTTGCGACGGACAGGAAGACGCGTTTCGTGGTCATTGGAGTTATCAAATGAAGACCAACTTCTACTCTGGGTGACGCACTATTTCAATATCTGATTGCCTGTAGGGTGTGACAAGCGGAGCGAGGGCACACCATTCTTGCTGCCATTTGGTATGCCCGCGTTCGCTGCAGCGAACTCGTTACGCTCTTCAGCCAGCCCCGTTGTGAGATAACGCGCCACCGTAATTACGTCACTCGCCCCTGTCATCCGGCCATCACTGGTTCCAGTGGACGAGACCTGTGGAGGATGAGCCACTCTGCGTTTTCGTCGAGAGCTTCCTGGCCAAGTTCGAACAGAACCTCCTGAATGGCGGTGACAAGCGTTCGGAACTCATCATTCGCATCGGATTGAACGGCCGCGATTCGCTGTGACAATTCTTCGTCAGTGCCGGCAAAGCCATTGCGGCGGACAAATGCTTCCGCGGCCGAACGATCGGAAGCAATGGCTTCGACTTCCGCCAGCCGCTGCAATTTGACTTCCAGATGATTCGCGGTGAGCTGGAAAATTTGCAACATCGTGCCGTATTGAAACGCCAGTTCTGAGTTCAGGTTCTTCTCCGGCCAGGCGATCGACAAACCTCCGCATACCAGAAGCACTGCTGACAGAATGGTCGTTACGTTTCCCACACTGGGCAGGTAGCTCCATCGAGACAACAGAACGGCTAATAGGAACACGAAACCCGCAAGGATGATCGCTGGGATCGCCATGATCACAAAATTCTTTCGCATCTGCTGGCGAAACGGATTGTCGGAACGGCTATAAGCGGCCGGGTCTTTTGTGTGAAACCAATGTTCCAGAAAGTGTGCCAGCCACGACAGCAGACTCCACTTCGGATCGGATGATCTTTGAACAGAGAGATAAATGCCCGCTGCTACGGGAATCAGCAGAAGCCAGCACAGCCGATAACCGCACAGCAGGCTCGCCAGGAACTCCAGGCAACTCCCGCCTGAAACGACATCGACAACTGCTCCCGCCACCTGCAGGACCGAAAGAGCGATTCCGGAAAGGACCAGAATGGAACCCAGCTTGTGCCAGAAATGCACAAGATGAATCTGCTCGTCCCTGGCTTTCTGGAAGTAGTTGGACTGAGCATTCGTTTTGTGCCCACGAACCCAATTATGAAACACGCATCGCAGGAGTTGTAGTTGCTGGATTCGCGAAAGCCCACGGAACTGCCAATGAATGTTTTCGTAGGGCATCGCGATGGATCGAATCGCCTGACGAATCCAGCTGAACTCGCCGCGCTGCCTCAGCATATAATTTGCAGACACCGATCGGCCGACACCTGCGATGAACCACATCATCTGAACGCGAGCACCTTCCGCCATCGCTCGCAAGTCGTGAGTCTTTTCTTCATGCTGTTCCGGCCGCATTCGGTGAAATGCAAGCAGCACGCGGATCACGAAGTACACGCCGAATCCGCCCAACAGTAGCCGTCCCAGGCGAGCCAGGAATCCGGCTCGAGGCGGAGTCGGCGGATGTTGTTCGGCCTGGTGAGCCGTTGGCTTCGCATGAGAGGATTGCTCTGCCTTTACGATGACTTTGTCATTCTTTTTGTGGCCGGTATCACCTGCCTTGCTGGTCGTGGCTTTTTCTGCCGCCGGTAAATTCCCAGGGACTGCGGGCTTTTCGGATTCTGGAGCAGGAGGCTTCTCGTGATGTACTTCCGCATGATGAGCCGTGTGATGCGGTTCGTTCTGCGTATGCCAATGATTGAACGCATCCAGTAGCAAAGCCGCTGCCAGAGTCAACAGAAACAGAGTTCGGATGTTCGCTGCAGCAAGATCTCTCTCTTTGTATTGCTCGTTGGTGGCCCGACGGCGGAAGTCGGCGACTCGTTTGATCTTCTGCAGCAGACCTGGACTTGAAGTCGCCAGCGATGTCTGAATGCAGTTGACTTTGTCAGGAGCATCGATCTTTGGGGCAAAGCTCAGGAACGTCTTCAGGTGTTCTTCCGCTTTGTCCACAGCAACTTGCGGTCGAACAGCAAACTGCCGCAGGTGATGAGCTGTATCAGAGAGAGCTTTCAGTCCTTGCTGCAAACTGTCCATGCGACACGAACACTGCGTCGCGGAGGTTTGAAGTTCCGGGACATCAGCCCGCTCGGTCGCAGGAAACAGCCATCGCAGAGTCCAGTTGGGTTCGGGCTGTGCGTCTGGCTGACCGGGCGCCACGCCCGCGGTTCGTCGTGACTTGCGGCGAGTAAATAGTTGCAGAGTCGGGCCGAGGGGTAGAGGCAGTCCGGATGCAACGGGCAACAATCCCGGAGTCAAACCCGTCTGGCGGATGTGGACGGTCGCCGCTGTGCCCGCCGTGTTGGACGCATCATCAATATGATCCCAGATGGCCAGCATGAGATGGCTGTAAGCGGCGATGTATTCACCCGCGGCTTGATAACGTCGTCGACGACGATCCTGAATACTCATATCGGCAGCACATTTATTGAGCCAAACTTTCCGATTTGCAAATTGCATATCGTCCGCCAGAGTGACGGTAAACCCTTGTGGCAGACCATTCCGCTGCGTAATACGAGCGACGATGTTGTCGAATTCCTGCTGCAGGCCGGTGACCTCAACCGACGACAGACCACTGCGGACAAATGTTGATGAGTTCCGATAAGTGTCGGTCGGCATGTCGTCCGCAGGTTCAAACTCCCGCACGGGAAACGGAGTGGGTGCCATGACGTGAAAGTTGAGCACCGCGAATTCGGGTTCCAGTGCCACGTTGGCGACCAGCTGATCGGCTCCCGGAGCGAGAGAACTCAGGACGATAATGGGCGTTGTTCTCAGTCCCGGCCAATCGTTCAGAAACGAATCGTAAATTTCCTTGACGCGTTCACGCTTGTCACAGCCAGCAAGGTTCAACTGATACGAACCACTAAGCAGCGATTTCGCATCTTTGGAATGCTCACCGTCGGAATTCTTCGCTCCATGCCGAAGCAGCCGGAAGATACTCCGAACCCGTTCCTGCAGCGGGGCGATCTGTTCGGGCATCAGATCCCAGTGGCCGGTGACTCCCACAAGAAACGCAGGTTGCTGATCGAGCATTGATGAAAGACCCTTGGTTGAGATCACAGACGCCAATCGACATTCTACGTGCAGTCGTCAGGTCGCCTCAGGCACGTAGCTGCCAAACTGGATTGATGACAATCGTGGCAGTGGAGTAGGGATAATACCCCAGGCGGGCCTTCGAAGCTCGGGAAAATCATCAGGAAAGTGACCGATTAGCCTCCAAGTATTGCCTGTTCGGCGTCGGCGAGTTCTTCGGTGCGGCGTCCGTACTTGTGTTTTTGGATGAGTGCTTTGGCTTTGGCCAGTTCGTCTTTGGGATCGACGTTGGGGAAGTAGATTGCTCGGTCTGCGGCGTTCATTCTCGCCGCCAGGCGTGCTCGGTGGAGGTGGACGTCAGCGAGGTGGAGCGGCATAGGGCCGCGTTCAGCGATCTGCTGAGCTTCGGCCAGATAACGTTCAGCGTTGGCAGCATCGCCGATGAGCGCATGCCAGTGCGCCGCGGTGAGCAGGGCTTTGGCCACGAACTCAATTTCGCTGGCCTTTCGAAATCCGTCGAGCGCTGGGGCGAGATGGGGATTGGTGTCGGCCGTAGGCGGCTGGGCCGCAATTGCGGCGCGATAGAGTGCTACGCGGGCGAGCGTGAGATGATTCAAAGCAATGCTGAGCAGATTGCGTGATCCGGTCAGGACGATTGCAAGTGCTCGTGTGGCTCGGCGTTCGGCTTCGACAAGGGTGGTTGGAACGTCTTCGGCGAGTGGTCGGGCGTCAGCCCTCCGTGTCCATTCATTCGAGGTGTCTTGACCCTCGAATTCCGAGACCGAAAGCGGTGGGGCCGAAGTTGGCGTGATCGAAGTCGAGGGCAACGCGGACTGAGCCGAAGCAGATGACGGCAGCGGACGCGGAGGGATGACGTCCTGCCGCTCGCCGTGCAACCTCCACGCCGCACGTTCGGCAGGGGTAAGGATCAGATCGCAGTACTGGAAACCTTGCAGCGAGTAGAGCAGATCGAATTGGGGCTGGCGATCGCGTTGGAGGGCTTCGGCGGTTTCGAAGAGGGTGCGAGCCTCGTCCCGTTCATGGATTGATTTGTATTTCATCGTGAGCGATGAAACGCTCGATGCGGGTGTTTCTCCAGCATTTGAAATCGCCTCACCCGCAGCTACCGCTATGCGGCTTACTGGCTGGCTGCTCTGATGCAGGGCGGCGGCGGCCGCGGCGCGGGTTCCCATGCGCCAGAACGCATTCCCGCTGAAGTCGGCGAAGAAGATGGCGCAGCGCGCGTCATCCGCGGCATTCCCGAGTTGGCCCTGTATGACTTCCAACGCGCTGAGGTTGCTGCCGCTGATTGCTGCGTTCCGCCAGTCCCCGTGCTTGATGAACATTTCCAGCCCTGCCCGCATCGGCTCCAGCGCTTCGTTGAGGCGTCCAAGGGCACGGAGGTGGTAAGCGGCTTCATTGAACAACCAAGCCTGATCGGCTTTGCTCAAATTCGGGGAGAGCCGAGTCCAGGGTTGTTCGAAGAACGCCCCCACCGCCCCGAGGTCTGCTCCGATTGCTCCGAGTGATTGAGTTGCAAAGAACTGATTTGGGCGTCGCTGAATACGGTCACCATAGACTTGATACAGAGCCTCCTGCTGTCGCCCGGCGAGGCAACCGTGGACGACGGCTTGATAGAGCGGCTGCAGGCCGTCCAGCGTATCGGGGCGGTGCTCGGTGGATTTGCACAAGTAATCAAACAGCCGCGAATGAGCCGCTTGAAACGCAGCAATGTGTTTAGTTCGCAACTGTTCGGCAAAATACTCACGAATCAACGGGTGAGCGTCGATATCGAACTCGCCCGGTAGCTTGACACACGGTCGTAGGCGAACCAGATGAGCACGCTCCAGGCGTTTCAACAGGACGTTCCATTCGTCATCGTCAAGTTGGTGAATCGCGTCGGTCAGGTCCGGAATCACATTGCCCTGACGTAGTTCTCGCAGGCAATCGGCGGAGGCCGGGCGATCGAATAATCCGGTCAGTCGCAGGATTGCCAGCAACGTCGGATCGGCTTTCTTTGAGTTCAACCATTCGTCGTATGCTTCCAGTACTCGCCAGGCCGTACGATGGCGTTCGGGCCGAGTGATTCGGTCGGCCTTGTGCAGATTGACGCGATCGACGCGAGCGATCTCACCGCCGTGAGCGTCCACCAAAAAGCGTCCCAGCAGCGTCAGACTCAATGCGTGGCAATCGAACTTGTCGCAGGCATCGCCCAATTCCTTGTCCGTGCCGGTGATCTGCAACTTTCGCAGCAATCGTATCGCGGTCTCTTTTGTCAGCTCGTCAAGGCTCTTTGATTCGGCAGCTCGGCCAGACAAGCCTTCCAAATCGCGAATCGACTGGCGAGATGTCATCAGGCACAGGCCGGGATTGAGCTGAGCGAGACTCACCAATAAGTCATGCAGATCCGGATCGAGCAACTGTCCCGGCTGCTGCGAATTCGGGGGCGCCTGCAACGGTTCCAGTCCGTCCAGCACCAGCAGTGAATGTTGCTGCTGAATCAATTTCGCCAGACGGGTTCCTTTGCCGGGCTGGTTGGGATCGGAATCGCCGAAGAATTTTAAAGCTTCCTCGAAAAAGCTTCCTACGTTACCTGTACGGTTGGCGTTTTCATCGTCGAGCGAACCGGTTCCCTGGTCGTAGAACGTCCAGTCAAAGTAACGCCACAGAGCGGGCGTATCGTCGTCCTTCCATTGGCGGTCGATGAACCGCTGCTGAATCCAGCGAACGACCAGCGACGTCTTACCCACACCGCCCCACGCAATCAGGCTCAGGACGTTGACTCCGCGTTTCCAAACTTCGTCGAGAAATGCCAGTTCCGTTTCACGGCCTAAAAAATCTTCGGCGGCATGCGTCAGAAATCGTGAGTTAGCAATCTTCTGGTTCAGTTCAGCAATCTGCGGCAGAATGCGTCGAAGATCGCCGATCAGTTTGCCCAGCAGATCGACGTCGCTGCGAAAGGTCTCCTCAAATTTTCTGACGGAGACCAGACGCTGCAGATGCGTGGCCTGAGTCGTCTTTGCGTCCTCCGTGGCATAGACGAATAGCTGCACGCCGTAATGCACCGCCAGAAACGCTTCCCACTGCGTGTAGGTCAGGTCGGCACAATCGCCGAGTTCCTTCTGAAGCTTGGGATGGTCGGCGAGGAATTTCTTGCCGCCGAGCAGTTTCGAATTCGCCAGGAATGCTTTGCGAGCCGTCTCATTGGCGACAGATCCCGGCAATTTTCCTGGCAGATGAACCACGGCCTGGCAACTCCGGATGTACTCGGCGAGTTTTTCGACCGTGTCGAGTTCCGCGGCGTATCGAAAGTCTTCCTGCACTTTGACAGTGCAGTCCGCTCGCCGCAAATACCCGGCCAGCATTGATCGAAACCCCGGGAAGCGGGCTGCCGGCTTTTCGAATTCGTCTGAAACGCACGAGATAAAGACGTGACCAGGTTGAGCTGTCATGCAGTGCGTTTCCAGTGCTTCACTGACACGTCCAATCGGCCGCCAGAACGAAACTATCGGGCATCACTTGAAGATCACGTAGGCGTGGGACGTGCGTCGTTACATAGTGATTGCAAACGTGCGGCAATTCAAGCCTCCAGGTTTCCAGCCGCCAGTTGAAAAGTAGAATTGGGTGACTCTGTCCTTCCCACGCAGGCGGGAATCCATGTTTTTGGAGCTTTGCTGATTCTGGATCCCCGCCTGTGCGGGAACGACGGTGGTTCTTCAACGGCTCGCTGATTTAAGGCTCATTGAGGAATGACCTCCATAAAACGGAATCGCAGTTTAGACCGATAATGAACGCTTATGAACGCTGATGGTTGCTCTTTTCGAAGAGCTTCGTCAGTCATCAGCGTTGATTAGTGTTCATCAGCGGTTGAGACTGATGTCTTCCTGGCGTTCTCAATTCGAATGTCGCTGCAGTCCACGCACGCCCCCAATGTCTCATGCGCTCCGTTAGTGTAGAGCACTTGATTTCGGGCAGGCACTGATTTAATGGGTTTTCACAACCCGAAATGTGCGCGAGCCGCAGGGCTTGCGAACTGAGTCGTCATCTGCTGAAAGGTGGATGGCAATAAACGGAGAGGTCGTCAGAGATGATGGCCGAAACCTACCCAGGCTGGTCCGTACTGGTCTGGAAACTGTTCCTCGAACTTCATTTTTTTGGAGGTACGAAGCTAGTGTCACAATAACAATGTGGTAACGAAGGAGCCAGGGAACAGCACTTGGGGAGGAATCACGATTCGGCCCAGGCGGAGTGCCAGCCTCCACGTTTTGGTGAAGCATGGCGATCCAGTCGAATCATCGTCGGCAGGCAGCGGATACGGTTAGCTGTCGGTCAAACGTCAGGGTGGTTGGTGGTTTCACCTCAGGAAAATGGTTCGCAGTCTGACCGGTGAGATCCCAACTCGTCCGGACTACAGGCCCACAATGCCCAACGTCCGGTAAGCCAACGTATAAGCTTCCAGCGAAATCCGAGGCAAGGCGAGAGGAACAGGACACAGGACGCACGAGGCTCCATCCAGTCCGATAATGTCCTGCCGGTAAACCGGGATCGAACAGGAAAAAAAAATCCTGATTGATCAGGGGATCAAAGCAGATCCGGAGTAGTCGGCTCACGCCGGCGAAAGGAAAAACCTAACTCAGTTTGTCTGCAACGTTCGATAGATGCCGAAAGCTAGTCACGCTTGCTCCAGCTTCACCAAATGAAGCGTCTGGGCTCTGCTGCACAGACAACAGGCAGCCAACTAAAGAACAGCGGCCAGCGATCGAACGCCAGAGACAACAGTTCTATTCAAGACAGGATGGCCTCATGGCCAAAAAGCAAAAAGTTCACTCGCTCACTGGTCGCATTGACATGCGACTGATGCGAGAGGCATTTCAAGCTGTCAAACGGAACCGAGGGGCCGCGGGAATCGACAAGGTCAGCATTGACATGTTCGAGGGAAACCTCGAAAACAATCTGACCGCGCTCATGCGGGATTTGAAGACGAAAGGTACATTCGTCCCCAAACCGCTGCGGCGTATGTGGATTCCAAAGGATTCCTCGGGTAAGAAATTACGCCCGTTAGGCATTCCGGCTATAAGGGATCGCGTTGCACAGGAAGTGGTGCGCAGACTTCTGGAACCGATCTTTGAGCCATTGTTTCACGACAGCTCCTTTGGGTTTCGTCCGAAGCGAAACTGCCACGCGGCGATCACGCGAGTGCTGGAGCATCACGAGGCCGGATACTGCACCGTTCTGGATGCAGACATCTCCGGCTTCTTCGATAACATCCCGCACAAGCTGATCGTCCAGGCAGTCGCCGAGGAAGTGGCTGACGGAAATATCCTGAACCTTATCGAACGATTTCTCGCAGCAGGTGTGATGGAGAACGGAGTCTTCAGCCCCACCACGATCGGCACTCCCCAAGGTGGTGTCATCAGCCCGCTGCTGGCAAACATCGTGCTCAACAAGCTCGACGGGCAACTCGAACACGCTGGATATCGCTTCGTGCGCTATGCCGACGATTTCGTTGTTGTCTGCCAGAATCAGCAACTCGCTGCAGCAGCACTGACGTTCGTTCAGTCCATCATGACAGATCTTGGGCTCTCACTGAGCCCCGAAAAGACGAAGATCACAACCTACGGGAAAGGCTATGATTTCCTCGGGTTTCGACTTTCGCGACTGTCTCGAACGATGAGAACGAAGTCTCTGGAGAAATTCAAGAACAAGGTTCGGGAGATCACCCGAAGACACTATAACCTCGAGATCAGCGTGATCGAGAAACTGAACCAGGTGATTCGAGGAACTGCGAATTATTTCGCAACAGAATTCTCAACATGCGTCAACCTGTTTCAGCAGGTCGACAAGTGGATTCGCATGCGCATCCGCTGCATGAAGTTCAAACGGAAGTGTCCTCTGGATAACCACCGTCTGAAGAAACGAGTTTTCATCCACCGACTTGGGCTACTGGAAATGCTTCGCTTTACGCAAACTACCATGAGATGTTCTTGAGTCGAACTCCTCATAAAGCTCGCAGCACCCGAACGGATTTCCCGCTGCGTTGCTGAGGCCATGAGAAAGGGGTCGCCCGCTGCGAGAAAGTCGCACGGCGGTCAATATGGGGAAGCAACCCCATCGCGACAACGGGGAGGAGGTGGCTGAGTGA
>JBPOIW010000041.1:0-16844 GCA_052034165.1 Planctomycetota bacterium
GAAACTCAAACTCACCACGTTGTTCAATGGCACTTACATCTGCCGCACGTTTGCCAAACGACAGAGGGTTTGACGGATCCAGATGTAACTGAACTCCACCATAAGTCGGGCCCAGATAATGCGCGTCAAAGTTTTCTTTGACGCGTGGATCCTTGAACTCTCCCAGAAACACAAACTTCGGCAGATTCTCATTCAACGTCCCCAACCCATAATTGAGCCATGACCCGATGACCGGCTCCGGAGCATCCAGCTTGTGCCGCCCGGTATGCATCTGAAACTCAGCCGCGTGATCATTGTCGGTGGTCCACATTGATCGAACAACAGCCAGATCATCTGCACAGCTTCCCAGATGAGGCAGCCAGTCGCTGACTTCAAGTCCTGTCTGGCCATACTTTCGAAAACCGACCTGCAGTGGAAAAATTTTTGAATGCAGCTCGCGGTCAAATCCCACGACCGAGCGGGAGCGTTCGAGGTACATCGGCAGCTTCTGAGGATTCGGAAGATTCGTCTGATCGTACGTTTTTCCACTCAGCTTATTCAGCAACGGTTTGGGATCAAACGTTTCCATCTGGCTGACTCCACCCGACAGAAAGATCCAGATGACGTTCTTGGCCTTTGCGGAAAAATGTGGTCGACCATCGGGCGCGGAATGTCCACCCGCTTCCGCTGCACGAACAAACCCATCCTGATGCAGCATGGAGTTCAGCGCGATGCCACCAAACCCGAGCCCAAGATTGCTCAGAAATGTTCGTCGCGTTCGACCACAGAAAGATGAATGTTGTTTGCTCATTGAGACTTCTCTACACAGATTCGAACAATTAATTTCTGAACAAACGTCGCCGTCGCCTGCGGCTTGCCGTCAATCGATCTTCACCTGACGGTGACAAAATCATTGTGATTCATCAGCGCGTGCACCAAATTCTCACGTGATCGAACTGCCGCGTCAAAGTCGGCGGACGATTCACTCTTTGCCGCAACCAGTCGAATCGACTGCTCCTGCAGAAATTCCTTCGACGCCTGAAACTCCACTTCTCGCGGCTCCCGATTCAGGACCTGCAAGAAAGCCAGTTGAATAAACTCATCCGAGGACGTTTCACCTGTGGCACTGACCTTTTCCCATAATCGTTTGGCCAACGCACGACTCAACGACTTCGTCAGCTCACTATTCGTCAGCGCGAGCGCTTGCTGTGGTTGCACCGATGATGTCCGTTTGTAGCAATCACACGCATTTGCCGCGTCGAATAACTCGAGGAACTCCATCTTCTCTTCGCCGTGGTGAGCAAAGTAAAGGCTGCGTCGTCGAGATGTCATACCTTCTTTGTGATCAATCTCATGGCCACCCATGGTTTGGTCAAGCTCTCCAGCAATCGACAACAGACTGTCTCGCACAACCTCCGCCTGCATTCGCGAGGCAGGAAATCGCCAGTACGTCTTGTTGTCGGGATCGGTCGAATTCTTTGACACAACGGCCGTGGCAACTTCTCCGGCGGACTGAGGCAACATACTGGCCAACTGGTACGTTTCACTGGTCATGATCAGACGATGAATGTGTTTCATCGACCAACCCGAATCCATCAACTCACACGCCAGCCAATCCAGCAATTCAGGATGTGTCGGCCGGCTGCCGTTACGTCCTAAATCATGAGTCGTCTCCACAATCGCCTGACCGAAATGGCGAAGCCAGATGTGATTCACCGCAACGCGGGCGGTCAACGGATTGTTCTTGTCGGCAATCCATTTCGCCAGCACACTGCGCCGCCCTGAGCTGGTCTGCGGATACTTGGGCGACAACGCAGTGTACTCATCCAGTGCCTTGGCAAGATTTCCATTCGCTGTGTTCAGCGCAGTCGTGGCTGCTGTCCGAGTTGTCTCGGCCGCTTGCTTTTCCTTGTTCGCGGCATCAATCGCCGCTTGATCACCGGACTTCGTAGCTGCCAGCAAATTAGCCTCTGCAACGGCAATCGCAACCTCTGCAGCCATCGTGCTGGCCTTCGCCACAGCAACAGCTGCTTGTCGCTCGGTCCGACAAGCTTTTTCTATCAGGGCCTTTACCGATGGCTCATTCTTTCGATCTTCGGATAGCAACCCCGTCACATATCTCGCCCCATCAGCCTCAATGCGCTGCGCGAGACTTTGGAGATCTTGTTCCGCTGCGGCGACGCGAGCTTCCGCCGCATCAATCTTCAAAGTTGGTAACCGCAGTGTATTGCGAGCGGCCGTGAGGCGAGAAACGGACGCCTGCACCGCTGGGTCCAGAGCTACTGCGGAGTTGGCCTTCGACGTCGCCGGGGCCTGGCAGAATCCGGTGACCATCCAGGGCAATGATCCGGCCGCAAACGGAGCATCCACGATATCCTGCCCGTCGACAAAACCGGGGGCCTCGAAATCAAACGACAACAGTCGCGTGCCATCTGGCTGAGTAAACTCCAGAGCATCGTAGATTGCCTCTGTGCCTGGACGACAATCCAAAAACAATCCTCGCTTACCGTTGGCCTGAGGCTTCCAGCCATTCAACGCAGATGGAACCGCATTAACAATCACAGCGTCATCTCGGAGTGACTTCACCGTCAGCAGAAACTGGTTCTGTTTTAAGTCCAGTTTCATCTCAACTCGAAAACGATTTTGCCCCTTTGATAAGTCGTACGTTCCGGCAACGATTTCATTGAATCCACCGGGCGAGTAAGTCTTCACAGACCCATTCTCGAAAGCCACAAAGCCGCCGGTCGCTCCCTGAGCAATATCAAGACCGAGCTGCAAATTTGTATGACCGTCTTTCACAACCTGAACAAGATAAGACACTGTGGCCTGATCTTTAAGATCATCAATTCCCGGTAGCCCATGGGATAACGCTCTGCGTCCCACGTTTGCGTCGAGCACAAGCGACTGCGTTCCTTCCAGAACCTGACTGTTTGCATTGCCCCCCGCTTCAGTCAGAACTCGAACGGCGTTCTCGCGAGCCGTCATCAAGGCGGCTTCCGCGGCAACCAGTTCTTCTCGCAGCTCCGGAGGTTCTGCCGTCAGCGAATTCTTTGCTTCCGCCATTTCTTTGATCGCTGTATCCAATGCGGCCTGACGTTTGCTTCGTTCCTCTGCTCGGATAGATTCTTTCATACCCGGATAAGCGGCCTCAATCGGCAACGTCATTCGTGCTGTCTGCAAATGGTCACCGCCAAGCACCGCGGGAGCAGTTGGCGTCATGGGTGGCTTACCTTCGATCTTCAGCCGCGAGTCACCTTTTGAAAACATGAACGTCTCGGCATCGAGATACTCATCGAAGACTCGCACCATTCCTGTCTTGATTGGTCCATACGGCTTGCCGTAAACATATTTCTCGAACATCCCGGGATCAGCTTCACCCGGGACACGATCGTGCCGCAATTCCAATGGTTCAAAGAACGCACGGAAGTGAAAATATTCTTCCTGTGTCAGCGGATCGTATTTGTGATCGTGACATTGAGCACAATTCAGTGTCATCCCCAGAAAGGCTTTACCTGTGTGCTCAACAAGATCCTTCTTCCAGGTTTCGTAATTCCACTTGAACCAGCTGCGAACCAGATAACCTGTTGCGACTATGTTTTCATCATCCGTCGGCATGATTTCATCTGCCGCCAGCATTTCAACAATCATCTGGTCGTACGGTTTGTCCTCGTTAATTGATCGAACAATCCAGTCTCGCCAGCGCCAGACCATCGGATAGCTGTTCATCACATCCGGCACAGAGCGTCGGCCATACCAATCGCTGTAACGCCAGACGTCCATCCAATGTCGTCCCCAGCGTTCACCGTACTGAGGTGAAGACAGCAGCTTATCCACGACGTTTTCATAAGTCCGCGGAGATTTGTCTTTGATAAACGCCTGCAAGTCTTCTGCGGATGGAGGCACACCAATCAAATCCAGATAAACTCGTCGCAGTAGAGTCGCTTTGTCCGTTCGTGGCATCGCGACCACACCTCGCGCGTTGCGCTGAGCGGCAATGAAGGCATCAATCGGATTCGCAGACTGGTTCCCTGTGACCACTGGTAATTCCGATCGAACCGGCTTCTTGTACGCCCAATGCTGGCGAGGATCCTCTTCTGGCTTTTCATCTCCGGGTGCTTCGGCGCCCGATTCGATCCACCGCTTGATCAAATTGATCTGCTCCGCCGTCAACGGCTTCCCCTCCGGCGGCATGCGAGTGCTCTCATCAGCCGCAGAGATTCGTGAAATCAAGTGGCTGGCGACCAAGTCTTTCGGCACAACCGCAGCCCCACTGTCACCACCTTTTTTGGCCAGATCGGCCGTATCCAGCCGCAGTGCTCCTTCCTGCTTCAGTGCGCTATGGCACGAATAACACCGCTCGTGCAGGATCGGTTTCACGTCCATTGCATAATCGACAGTTGATTCATCAGCAAAGCTGGGGATTCCGGCTGCAAGGATCAGCAGGGCAGCAGTAAGTTTCATGATTATCTCCTCTCGGAGAACAGTGCAGCGTAAACAAACCAGAGTTCACAATCTTCGAGCCCAACAACAACGATGACTTACTACAACAACTGAGCAATCGGCGATCCATGCGGCAGAATAGGAATTGGTCGGCCGGATAGATCCTTCACCGGCTGAGTAAAGTCGATCCCCAGATGAGCGTAAACGGTGGCAAGCAGATCCTGCGGGGTTACTCGATCACGAACCGGATGCTCGCCACGTGCATTGGTCTCACCAACGACCTGCCCCATTCGAAGCCCACCGCCCGAAATCAAGGCGCTGAACGCATGAGGCCAATGGTCGCGTCCCAGACCGATCTGGTCGGAGAAATTCTTTGGAGCGTGCGTAACATTCGGTGTTCGCCCGAACTCACCGCAGGCGATCAGCAGAACCTTTTTATCCAGACCTCGGTCGTAGATATCATCGATCAGGGCACACAACGCTTCGTCCATCTGAGGCAGACGTTCTCGTTGAGCATAGTCCAGATGAAACGCCCCGGCATGATCATCCCAGCTGAAGTTTCTCGTCGTATCGTTCGGCGCGGTGGCGTCGATATTGATGACCGCCGATCCGGCTTCTGCCAGTCGTCTGGCCAAAAGACAACTCTGCCCCCAACGATGGCGGCCATAACGATCTCGCGTCTCAGGCGATTCTCTGGAGATATCAAATGCATCAACCACGCGATTGCTGGTCAACATCGTAAACGCGGCGGAGCGAAAGCGATCCACGCCGCCCAGAGTTTCAAGGCGATCGATATCGTTGCGCATTCGATCAAACTGAGTAACCAACGAACGTCGATGATCCAGACGATTGTTGTCGATCCCTGTTGCAAGTGTCAGATTGCCAGGAGCAAAATTCGGAACAGACGGATCACCAGTTTCGAAGGCTCGATGACTGACACCCAGATAACCGGGGTTTGTCATGAACGGAGCTTTTTGAAGTCCAACGTACTGAGGAATCCCGTCAGACCGCAGCCCGCGATTCCACGCTGCGATCATGCCAAAGTCCGGGTGCTCAGATCTGGCCTGTGACGTCGGATCGGGAACGCTGGGTGTCTTCCCGGTCAGCACTTCAATGCTGCCATCATTGTGAGCGGACATCTCATGATGCAAAGAGCGAATCAGTGAAAACCGATCCGCACGCTGCGGCTGCTTCGGCATGTATTCGCAAATATCCATTCCAGGGACAACAGTCGGGATTGGTTTGAGGGGTCCTCGAATTTCCGCAGGAGCATCCGGCTTCATGTCCCACGTTTCGAACTGACTCGGGCCGCCCCACATCCAGAACAGAATCACACTGGTATCGGGTTCAACGGGCGTACCCGCCTGAGCACGCCGGGCCAGCAATGACGGCAACGTCAGGCCACCAAGTGCCAGAGTCCCAATGCGCATGAACTCGCGCCGCTGAAGCGGACCGTTACAGAGTCTTCCATGCATAGGGAGGCAGTCCCGTCGTCTGGAATCGCTGGATGCAGAAAATACAGGCAGGTTACGAGCAAGGTGGGGCTCATATGCTCGCCGCCGACCACCCAAAGTGCAAGGGGAAGGATCCCGAATTCGGCCTCAACCATTCGACTTCCCTTCCGGCAGGCGCCTTCGTCCAACCTGAACAACTTGAACCAATTTTCGCAGTTTACGAAACGTCGCCAAAATCTGCGGTGGTCAGGGGATCGGCAACGGAGTTGACTGACATGCGTTCTTTGTCATCTGCGAAGACCTGACCGACAGCACTTCGCCCGTCTGCCGAATTGTTGTTCTCATTCCCGGAACTCAGCAAAGCCAGTCCCTCCCACGTGGTAGGTTTGCGTCGTCCTGCCGCCTTTGTGAAACGGCAGTCCGCATATCGTCCGCCATTTTCCCGCCTCTGTGGATCAGGAAGCAAACCGATGAGCAAGGCCAAGCCGTTACTGTTCGGTGCGGCGCTGGGTGCGTCGGCGATGTTCTTCGCTCAGCAATACCACGTCGTTCATTCTCATGATGGATTGCAGGTTGTTCCTCGCACGCCGCAACTGTCATTGGGACTGGCTTATGTCGACATCCGCAACTGGACGCCATCGCAATGGGTTGACCGTCCGGAAGTCGCTCGCGCCGTGATGGCCCATGGTTCCGGAGACCTGATTTCTGAATCCGTGGCCACAACTTTGGCTGATCGAGTCACCGAAGACTCATCGACACTGGACGAGCTTCGTGGGTTCTTGAACAGTGCGAAGGCAAAGAAATCGTCCGACGCGGACGATGACGGCCTCGGTTTCCCGACAGACGACACAGATGCGGAGTCAGGCAAGAAGGAAGGCTCCGACAATGATTTGTTCCGCATTCCATTTCCTCAGGATGCCAGAACAAAAGTCCCGGCTGATCCTTTTCGAGAAGCGAAGGCTGAAGACAAAGTGAATTCGGCTCAGCCTGATTCATCAGGTCGCTCCAGCACTTCCGTGCGGTCAGGTTCATCGACAGCGTCACGATTCTCCTCGGATGAAGTTCTGGATGGACTTGAAGAAGCGGCAGAATTTGAGGAAGAGACGCGGAAACCATCAGGGTCATCCACGTCGAAATCGTCTAAGCCTGAAAAGTCGGTTGCTGACCAGGCCAACGAAATGTGGGAACGCATCGCGGGTCCATCTTCCGGTGGCTCAACATCAACACCCAAATCATCTGCGCCGAAAACAACTCCAAAGCCCGCCACAAAGCCGTCAGAGCCGGACTCGATGTTTGAAGAGGTGACGACACAACTGGAGAACCGCGCTCAGGAAGCTCTCAACCGAGCCAAAGACACGGCGAAAGAAAAAGCACTGTCCACCGTCGAGCAGAGTTCAACATCGTCTTCGAACTACGTCCGTGAGAAAGCGGCCGAGATGCTGCCTGATTCAGCCAAATCGTTATTCGACAAGGCTGCGTCTGCCTCTGGTAGCGGCACCGGCAATGCAGGGAACACCAACCCTGCATCGGTTTTGGGGTTTGACCCATTTTTGGAGTAGTTTTCGAGTGCCTTGCCCGATCTGTGCGATTCCTTACTCTTCGTCGCCGGACGACGGTCAAGGAATCGTATTCACTTCGGAACCAGCACGCTCATGAAACTTCTGCAGACTCTCACTCAGACACCATCTGTTCCTGGGCGCGAAGATCGTATTCGCAAGGTCATTCAGGACTACATCACGCAGCAGAATCTGTTCGATGAGGTCTCAATTGACGCGATGGGCTCGTTGATTGGTCTTCGCAGAGCACGCCGCAGTCAGGGAACTCCGGAAACGAAGCCTGTGCGAGTCATGCTGGCGGCGCACATGGATCAGATTGGGTTTCTGGTCCGGCACGTCGACGAAAATGGCTATCTGCGAGTCAATCCGGTCGGAGGTTTCGACGCACGGAACCTGTTTGCTCGAAAGGTCCGCGTCTGTTGCTCCAGTGGTGATCTTCCCGGTGTGATGAATGCTTCCGGCAAACCAATTCACATTGCCAGTGAAGC
Source organism: Planctomycetota bacterium (assembly GCA_052034165.1). Classification (GTDB taxonomy): domain Bacteria; phylum Planctomycetota; class Planctomycetia; order Planctomycetales; family Planctomycetaceae; genus SXXK01. The sequence continues at coordinate 7,918 of JBPOIW010000041.1, forward strand.
CGACAAGAAGAAGATCCCGGAAGTGACCGAATTCTTCGTAGACCTTGGGCTCAGTGCAGATCAGGTCAAAGCCAAGGTCGTCATTGGTGACATGGTGGTTCTGGATGGTCCGTTTGAGGAAGTCGGGAACTCTGTCGTTTCGCAGTGTCTGGACAATCGAATCGGCTGTTGGGCGCAAATCCGGGCGATCGAAAATCTTCGTTCACACAGTTGTGACATTTATGCAGTCTGGACTGTTCAGGAAGAAGTCGGCCTGCGTGGAGCCCAGCCTGCAGCTTTCGGAGTCAACCCGGACATTGCTGTCGCCTGCGACACAACCTTGTGCTGCAAAACTCCGGGCGTCCCGGATGAAGATCGCGTTTCCGTTTCCGGTGATGGGGTCTGCCTGCATGTCATGGACGGATCCATGATTTCTGACATCGGACTGGTGGAGGACTTCGAAAAGATCGCCCGGTCGCGAGACATCAAATGCCAAAGAGCCATTCTGCCTCGCGGCGGACAGGATGGAGCCGTCATTCAGCGCAGTCGCAGCGGCGTGCGAACAATCGCTTTGGCTTGTGCGGTTAAGTACATCCACACCGTCACGGAGATGTCGCACAAAGACGACCTGGAGTCCTACCATCGCCTGCTGACAGCATGGCTGGAAACCGTTTGATTGGTTGTTTTCGTTGTGACAGCTTCACCGATCGGTACAAGGACTTTGGTGGCAACATTTCTGAAATAACGATTCGGGTTTCTGGTGGCTTACCACTCCGATTCGGCATCCTTTACGCCATCGCGAATCTGTTCTTTTGCTGTTGAGGCAATTTTCTTTGCAAGGGCCTTCAACTGTTCTGGCAGAGACTCGGACGGAAGATTCTTAAGACATCGGAGCGCTGCACTGGGCCGCTGACGCTTTGTCAGGAGCAACTGGGCCATACGAATGCGAGCCCACGCATTGTCTTCCGGAAAGCGATCAATGGACTCCTGAAGCCATAGCTCCGCCTCGTCGAAAGCCTGAGCCTGCAAGAGCCCGATGGCCAACTTGCGAGTTCGTGCCTGATCCGGACAAAATGTCTCGTCCCGCAGTCGCAGATTGAACAGTTCGTCCGCTGCCGTCAGCCAGTCACCTGAATCGATCAGGCTGTTCACACCTGAGATCGTCTTCTGATTCTTCTTCGCACGAGCCGAACTCGCGCGGCCCGATGTTTCGGACTCGGCATCATCAACAGCTTCCGGAACCGGAAGTTCGCTGTATATCTTTTCCGTCCGTGAGTGACTTCCGAGTGCCCAGTTTTCTTCGGCAAACCGACCATATTTGCCGCTCAAGACCGAGAACAAATCCCAATTCTCGCAATCAACCCAACCTTTCCTGAGATACACAACTCCCACACCAAGTCCGACGAAAACGCCCACCATATGCAGGCCGGACGATCCCATCTCAAACTGTGAAAACATGAGTTCAAGGACGTTCAGAGCTAGGTACCACAGCGAATACGTCATGATGGTGACGTCAAACGAAACCAATCGAAAGCCAAGCAGGCCAACAATGTGCATTTCGTTCTTCGGTGCCCATACAAGGCTGATGGCCATCAGCGCAAAGATCACTCCCGAAGCACCCAGACATCGGCCTTTCGCGATGCTGATAATCTTATCGACGATCTGATCCTGCGTGGCGACGCCAAGGATTTCCGGAGTGAGACCCTCGGCGAAAAGCTGGGACTCCAATTCTTCTTTGGAACTCACTTCGAACACATGTTTCAGAACATAGCTGTCCGTGCGGTGCAGCGTCAGCAAATCAACTCCTGCGCCCCAGGCAGCAGCCATCGCCAGATACAGCGGAACAAAGACTCGCCATCCCAGCTTGCCCTCAACAACAAGCCCGAATCCCCATAAGAAAAACATGTTCCCGATCAGGTGCATAAATCCGCCATGAGCGAAGGCGGCCGGGATCCACTCCAGAGGATTGAGACCATTTCCATACTCAAGCAGCCACGGTTCCAGGAGCCCATCGTTCATCGCGAAACCGGTGGCTGCAAAGCACACCGTATTGGCGATAATCAGGCCAATGGTGGCATATGGAAAATGATACAGCGGGGCGTCGGTGTTGATCGGGATGAGCATCTGACATCACTCCACGTCCGGCAACCGACCGTCTGTCCGCAGCGATCGCTCGGAACGCCTGTGCTGCCTGATTCATACTTAAGTCGGATTACGTCCCCTGTGCTGTGTCGATTTTTGTCGGAGAATTGAAGCCCGCTCCGTTTAGTCGTGATGATCAACTGTCCCAGGTTCCGGCAAAAAGCCCGTCAGCACCGCACCTACCAGCGCGTAGGCCCCGGCGACAAAGGCACCCATCAGAGCGATTTTGCCAGGATCCGGTTTGTCAGATGCAGACAGCGTCAAAGTGATGAAGGCAGCGGCTGTGCCCAGAACTCGACCTCCAATATTGGCCGCAAAGCTTTCGCCCGTTCCTCGGAGATGCACTGGGAAGACCAGCGGAATGTAGTTGCCCCAGAAGCTCATCTGTCCCACCACCAGCAGGCCTGCAATAAAGATGGCATAGCGGAACAGTTCAAGCGAGCCTTCTGTCTTCAGGTTGTTGGACAGCCACCAGTACAGAGCCGGCACCAACAGCAGACTCGGAATCTGGAAGACTCGGAAGAGCGCACGTCGACTGATGAATCTCACTGCGAGGAATGCCAGCAAAAGTCGTCCAAAGAGACCGCCGATTTCCTGCCAGCCCTGAATGCCGGCTGCAATCTTGTCGGTGGTATTGCCCTTGATAACTCCCAAATCTTTTGGTGTCAGCGGTTTCCCGTCCGCTTCTGCTTTCGCTGTGGCTTCTGCCTGAGCAGTCGTCACGGCTTTTAAAACGTCGACATGTCCAGCCAGAATTTGTGGGTTCTGTTGAATGGCGCCAAACGCCAGTCCGAACGTTGTTGCAAAGACCAATGTGGTGACGATGGTGGTCTTGCGCAGTTCAGGATTGAAGAGCGCCATGATGCTTGGTCGCTTTAAAGTTCCTTCCTGACGTTTCTTCTGCCATGCTGGCGATTCTGGCAGAAATGGTCGCACGATGATCAGCGGGATTGCAGGAATCAAACCGGAAATCAGCGTGTATCGCCATGCGGCATGTGTCCCATGAATCGCGGGCAGCAGATCCGCATATTGCGCGGCCAACCTTGCCATGACAGCAACCAGCACTCCGCCGAGCGACGAAAACGCCTGAGTATATCCGAGTACTTTTTCACGCTGCTCGTGGTTCGGAAATAGTTCGGCCAGCCATGCGACCGCCGCGACAAATTCCACACACACGCCAACAAACACACAACAGCGGAAAAAGAGCAACTGATAGAGACTTGTCGAAAAACCGGCTGCACACGCTCCAAAGGCATACAGCAGAATGCTCCACGTGAGCACGCTGCGGCGACCAAGTCGGTCGGTCAGATATCCGCCAGCTAATCCAAACACACCACCCGCAATGGCAGGTACAAAGAACAGCGTTCTGGCCCAACTGATGTATAGCGACCCACCCGGTGCCCAGTCCTGGGGCGCCCCAATCTGGGGATGCAGGTCGGCAATTGCTGTTTTCACGATCAACGGCAGCATCAGCAGCTCGTAAATATCGAACGCAAAGCCGATCGCAGCGATCGTACAGATGAGCCACTGAACGGGAGTCAATTTGGGGGCGGGAATTGAAGACATCGGTCGGGGAACCTTAGATCTGAGGAATCGACAGCAGACGAAGAGCGGCAAAAACAAGAAGGAAGTTGATGCTCGTCAGAAGCTTGATCAGCCTGCAACACAATTCAGTGGTTGCACAATACTCGCACTGAACCCGTCTCTGACGGATGCAAAACTCTAACGATCACCACTCCTCAGATCCAACGATGAACAAAGATGGAAATCCAGAGTTTCCGGATCCGGAATGCCGCAGCCCGCCGAATCAGTGTTCAGATGCTGCTTCGGGATTGCAACGCGGCGCTGATCTGCCAATCATTCAGGGACCAGGAGCCCGGCTTTCCAGAAAAAGCGGGGCTGCTTGGCGTTTCCCATGTCGCACTTTCCGCGTGCCTGGCCGGCATTTTCGTCCAACCAACCGAACTGAGGAATCAGCACATGCGATCCGGACACTTCAGGCGGTTCCCAGGTAAATTCTCCCGTCGCCGCATGTTGCAGGTAGGGACCGCCGGTTTGCCGAGTCTGTTAGCTCAGCGGTCTTTGCAGGCCGATGGCAACTCACTTGCAGCAAAGGCCGACCACTGCATCGTGCTGTTCCTCAACGGTGGGCCCAGCCATCTTGATATGTGGGATATGAAGCCGGAAGCACCGCGCGAGATCCGAGGGGAATTCGATCCGATCGCCAGCAGCCTTGCCGGTGTTCCCGTCAGCGAGCATCTGCCGCGACTCTCTCAGCAGATGCATCGAGCGACTCTGATTCGATCCATGCATCACAGCGTGAATAACTCTCACGCAGCCGCTGTCTATGCAGCACTGACCGGACATGATCGAGGAGAGCAGGGCGGTGGCGCAAGGCCGTCCGACAATCCTTCGCCGGGATCTGTTCTTGCTCGACTTCGCCCTGCTGCGAATCGCACACTCCCGTATATCAGTCTGCCGTATAAAACAAAAGAAGGCGCCGGAGGTCCTCTGCAACCCGGATTTCTCGCGGGCTTCATGGGGCCAACGTTTGATCCGTTCTGGGTGCTGAACAATCCTGATGCCGAAGACTTCCATGTTGACAATCTTTCATTGCCAGACCCTGTGACGCCTCAACGAATGAATGATCGGTCCAAACTTCTGACTGATTTGGGGCGAGGTCTCCGCAGTGGCCGCGAGCCATCGTTGTCGGCTATCGATGATTTCCAGTCGCGAGCTTTCGAACTGCTGACATCGGATGCGGCTCAGAAGGCGTTTGATCTGGACCAGGAAACTCCCGAGATGCGAGCTCGGTATGGCCGCAATATCTATGGACAAAGCACTCTGCTGGCCCGTCGACTTGTCGAAGCCGGGACACGATTTGTGACTCTGTCGTGGGCTCCTGATGCCAATGCGACGTGGGATACTCATGGTGATAATTTCAACAAGCTGAAGAAAGTTCTGCTGCCGGAATTCGATGCCGCCTGCAGCAGCCTGTTGCAGGATCTTGATGAACGAGGTCTGCTCGAACGAACTCTGGTCTGCGTGTTAGGTGACTTCGGACGCACTCCAAAGATTAACGCCAACGCTGGCCGCGATCATTGGAACTCCTGCTACACCGTGATGCTGGCCGGCGGCGGTGTTCGACAGGGATTCGTTTATGGGGCCAGCGACCGAACCGGCTCTATTCCGGCCGAATCCCCGGTCAGTCCCGGCGATGTGATGGCCACGATTTATCGCCTGCTGGGCATCAAGTCGACGACACAGATCCTGGATGCCCTGGGTCGTCCTCATGAAGTTGTTCCCCAGGGACGAGTGATTAGCGAAATCACGAGCTGACAGCGGCTCTCACGATCTGCTGCGTTAGTTTTCATCCTTAATAAGTCGCGAAACCCGAACTCATGAGACTGTCGACCTCATTTGCTCCCCTGGCGTTGATAGTCATGGCCGTCGCACAGTCACACAGCGTGGCGTTCGCTCAGCAACAGCCATTGCTGCAGGTTCCATCAGCAGCGTCATACGGTTCGATTCAGGCTGCACTCGATGCTAATCCTGATCAGATGGTTTACGTGCCCGCCCGCGATTTTCTGATCTCCGAAAAGATCCGGATTCGCGGAAAGAGAAGTGGGCTATTTGGTCCGGGAAGAATCATTCAGCAGAATCCTACGCATCCCATCATCGAAATTGAGGACGCGCACGACGTCGAGATCCGTGACGTGACGCTCACAAGGCCGGAAGGTCAGACAGAAACTCAGAACGAGGGAATTCTGGCCATTCGCTGCAAGGACCTCGTGATTGACAATGTTCGTGTTCTGAACAATCAGACGCGTACTGCGGTCATCGCTCTTCGTGAGTGTCGAAGTGCCCGTATCAGTCACTGCATCATCAAAAATTATATGCGAGTCAGCATCGATGATCGAACTGCCAGCGAAGACTGGGGCTATGCATTTAACTGCACCGACGGCACTGGCATCAGCGTGAATCAATGTATTGGGACATTGATCGAGTGCAATCGCGTCACCGAAGACCACTTTGTGCCAACTCCGGAGATCAAAGCCCGGTACAAGCTTGGCGACTATGTCCGAAAGAATGAGCAAAAAGGCAAGATCATCAGTCAACAGGCATGGGACGCGAATTATACCGACACATGGCAACAGGGGTCCGGAGTGATCGTAACCGGGCCGACCATCAGTGATCAAACCCGGGTCATCGGCAACCACATCGAGAATGCCGCTCAGGGAATCGATCTGCACTGCGATCATGTGCTGGTTTCAAACAACATCATCAGTAATTCGTTTGTCGGCTTGAAGGCGATGCATGGTTCTCGCAATGTCCTCATCATCGGAAATCAGTTCACCAGAAACAGCTTGTGGGCAATCGGACTGATGCCGGGAACTGCCGCCGATGAACACAACACTGACGGAGGATCAATCGTCGCTAACAATATCATTTCTGACTTTGGTCACGGTGATGCCCGCTGGATCTGGGGCAATGATCGTTCACCACTGCGATTCGATTCCGGTCAGGAAGCCGATGATCCGGCTCTGACGGATGTTCTTGTCCAGGGTAACCTACTGCACAACATCGGAACACCCCGCTATCAATATGCGGTGATCATTGCTGGTGGTCCGAATACTCCTCGAGGTCTTCATTTTCAGAACAATCTGCTGCCACCCGGGCACGGAGGTCTCTGTAATTCGGAATTACCGCCCTAATCGATGCTTACAGCGAAACGAACGATGTGGGAATTTTCACGATTCCTGCCAACTGGATGGTGAGTTTCGTCTTGTGGTTTCGCGGCTATGATCCGTATCTCGACAACCCTTGTTAACCGCCGCCTGAATAGCTCATATCCGGCGACACGAACCAATTCTGACCGGAGCTGCTCTCCATGAACCGACGAAGATTAGGCACCAGCCCCCTGACAGTTTCTGATATCTGCATGGGGACGATGACGTTCGGCACGCAGTGCGATGAAAAGCTGTCATTCGAGATCATGGATCAAGCTTACGAGGCCGGTATTGATTTCTTCGACGCCGCTGAGATGTACCCTGTTCCACCGACGGCAGACCTCTTTGGTCGCACAGAAGAAATCGTCGGCCGCTGGCTGAAAACGAAGCCGCGTGAGTCCGTGATTCTTGCCACAAAGATAACCGGTCCTGCTCATGGCTGGTTCGTTCCGCCCGTTCGTCATGGTCACTCGGCGCTGGATCGAGTTCAGATCATGCGAGCAGTCGAGGCCAGTCTTCGCCGGCTGCAGACCGATTACATTGATCTTTACCAGACTCACTGGCCTGATCACGGTGCACGCTATGAAGATGTCCTTGAGCCGCTGACGGAACTCGTCAAGCAAGGCAAAATTCGCGTCGTGGGATGCAGCAACGAGACATGCTGGGGTGTGATGAAGAGTCTGGCCGCATCAGAAAAACACGGGCTGTGTCGCTATGACACCGTGCAGAACAACTTCAGTCTGATCAACCGACGTTGCGAGAGCGAGTTGGCTCAGGTGTGTCGCCGAGAAAACATCGGCCTGCTTCCGTTCTCTCCACTGGGCGGTGGCGTGTTGACTGGAAAGTACATGCACGGCGATCCTCCCGGTGCGCGTTTCACGGAATACCGCAAGCTGGGCGAACGTCAGCAGCGGCTGGCTGATCGCTTCCTGAATGATCGTGTCCGCGAAACCGTCAGCCGACTCAAGGTTATCGCGGACGACATCGGTGTGACTCTGACAGCACTCTGTGTCGCCTGGAGCAAACAACACGACTTCGTGGCCTCGACTATCATCGGAGCCACCACCGTTGCACATCTGAACGAAAGCCTCGGCGCTGACGGACTGATTCTCGACAAAGAAACGTTGCGGCGGATTGATGAAATCGACGTGGCAATTCCAACCCCGATGAAGGAAGACGGACTGCGGCGTCTCTAAGACTTCATAGCCCTCAGTCGATCTCAGGACATTCCGCGACAAGAACTTCTTCAGCCGCCGGGGACAGTGACCGGCTGACCGTTATGTCTCGCGCTGAGGCTCAGAATAAACGGCACGGCTTCCCGAGCCCACTCGGCGGGTTTCGGGTACATCTCCGCACCGGACGCAAAACAACTTTGCAGCATCTCGGTGTTGATGATTCCCGGATTCAACGGCACCGCGCACATTCCGTCGGGGAGCTCAGCAGCGAGAGCCTGAGTCAGTCCCTCAATCGCCCACTTGGTCGCGCAGTATGGTGCTACCTCGGCAGAAACCGAACGTCCCCATCCGGAACTGAAATTGACGATCACTCCTTTGCGAGCAGCCACCATGGCCGGGACAAAATGGCGAATCACATTCGCGGTGCCATTCACGTTCACGGCCATCAACTGATCAAACTCTGCCGCAGCAATGTTCCACAGCTTCTCATTGTGATTGATGATGGCCGCATTATTGATCAACAAATCCGGTGAAGGGAAATCCGCCAGCACTCGCTGAGCCCACGTCTGCACCTGCTCATCGGAAGTAATGTCGACGACAGAGAAATTATGCTGCGGCCCCAGGTCTTTCTTCAGCCGCTCCAGCTCGGCAGCACCGCGAGCACATCCGATGACGGTATGCCCCAACTCCGCAAAGCCCATCGCAAGTGCTTTCCCAAGGCCGCGTGAAACTCCCGTGATCACGATCGTGCGTTTGCTGTTTGTGAGCGTTGGCATAGAAACCCTTTCAGCGACGTGTTTTCCAAAGTAGCCTGCCCTGGCTGGACAGTGCCATGTTTTCATCTGTCGGAGTGTGCTAACGGAGTGCTGATTCACTCGTTTACCGCCCAGCCGCAGGCGCC
>JBPOIW010000178.1:0-5475 GCA_052034165.1 Planctomycetota bacterium
CGTCACCGGGACGAAACAGATCCCACATCTGACGCAGCAGACTGACTTCCCCCTGTCCTTTTCCGGCATAGCGACAAATCCCCAGACTAAGGATCGCACCACAGGAGAGTGAAATGATGGCCGCGATGCGGGCAATCGGAAAACCAAGGCCCGGCTTCTGATTGTAAACCTGTGGATACTCTCTTTGGTTCTCCTGTGTGTCCGGCATGGAAACGGTCGATCCATCAAACATGTAGACACGACGACCTTTCCAGAGCCATCCGGCATCAATATTCGCGTCCAAATTTCTTCCGACCTCACAGGCCACAGTCGAAAAGAACTTTTCCGGCAATCGCTTTCTTGCCTGACAGTAGGCCCCGGTTTCTGGACAACAGGGGCTGTCTCCCTGCGACACAAGATGTGCGATTAGCCGAGCAACAGCGGCTCGGCACGAATGGTCTGCACTGAGTACCTGGCCAAGAAAGACCCAAAGCGTGACCAGAGGCGTGTAGATCCTGTCCTTCCAGCACGCATCAATCGTCTCAAGTGCGTGAGTGATCGTTTCGACTGTTAAAACGTTGGTAAATGGCAGCTTGCCGTCCTGAAGAAATTGCCGCCTCAGGAACCTGAACTGCTGTGATGTTCGACCGTGACTGAAGCTTTCCATCCCTGGCCTCCTTGCCGTTTATGGTGCCGTTGCAGGCAACATTATACTCAGGAGTGGGGAGTCGCCGTATGTTGTTGTGATTCAACAACTTGCACGTTAACTAAGTGCCATTCGTGAGATCGACCGACGCAGTTGCGATGCAAGTTCTTCGTCAAATTCAAACAGCGAAGAACGTAAGGGCGGTCGACGACGATTCGAGCGATAGGCTCAACGGTCGACGGCATTGCCTCAATTACTTCGCACCGTGACGGACGTCATCGAACGTTATCACGCCCCGACAGCCAGGCGATCAATCACGATGATTTCCTGCTGTCGGCTAGAGATTGAAATCGTTTTCAGCCATCGGGCTGTAGTTTTCGAACCGCATGTATTCCTTACGCCATGTCAGACGTACGATACCTGTTGGTCCGCTGCGGTGTTTGGCCACGACAATCTCCGCTTCGCCAGGACGGTCTTCCGGATCGTAGGCGTCGGGGCGGTGCAAAAACATCACCATGTCCGCATCCTGTTCAATCGCACCGCTTTCGCGAAGGTCCGCCAGTCGAGGCCGTTTGTCTTCACGAAGTTCAACTCCGCGGTTCAACTGAGCCAGTGCGACGACGGGAACTCGCAGTTCCTTTGCGAGGAACTTCAGACGACGTGAAATCTGGGCAATCTGCTGTTCGCGTGGAGCATTCTTTTCATCAGGTTCAATCAGCTGCAGATAGTCAATGATGATCGCGCCCAGTGGTGCCTTGCGATGCAGTCGACGAGCCAGTGCGGCGACCTGCGTCATGGTTCGGCCAGGTTTATCGTCGATGAATAACGGCAGGCGAGCCAGGTCGTCAGATGCTCGCACAAGAAGATCGTGCTGAGCCTCAGTGAGATTTCCGGCTCGCAGGTCATGACCGTTGATTCGCGCGGTGATCGCGAGGAATCGTTCGGCCAGTTCCAGATTGGACTGTTCCAGACTGAACAGGAGCACGCTCTTGCCGGACTTACGCGCCATCGATTCGGCCATATTACAGACTAGAGCGGTCTTTCCCATACTCGGACGAGCCGCAAGAATGATCAGTTCGGTGGGCTGAAAACCGGTTGTCTGATGATCGAGGTCCGTAAAACCCGTCGTGATCCCGGTGACATCACCGACCTTCTGGAGACGCTCATCGATTCGATTGAACGTCTCCATCAGGATATCGCTCATCGCGATGCTGGCCGTGTTCCCCTGTTCTTCCAGAATGCTGAACACACGCCGCTCCGCGCTTTGCAGCAGGCCTTCGACATCCTCTGTGGCGTCATAGCATTCGCTGAGAATATCAGTGCACGCATAAATCAAACTGCGCTGCATCCATTTTTCACGGACGATGTTGGAGTAGTACCGCACGTGGGCCGCATGCGGGACGGCATCCAGAACGTCCGCGAGGTAGGCAGCTCCTCCCACCGATTCGAAGTCGCCTCGCCGGACCAATTCTTCGGCCAGAGTGATCGCATCGATCCCGCGTACTCCGTTCTCGTAGAGCCGCTGAATAGCCGCGTAGATCTTCTGGTGAGCGTCACTGTAGAAGTGCTCGGCCTTCAGTGATTCACCGACTTCATCGATGGCTTCGTTCATCAGCAGAATACTGCCGAGAACACCACGTTCTGCATCCAGATTCTGCGGCGGAAGTCGTAGCTTATCATCAGCCATTGGGGAGCGTCCCGAATTGAATGTTCGACGCAGGCTTCACGTCAATACAAGCCCGGAGGCGGGGCGTTGTGGGTGAAGATACTCAAGCCAGTTCGAGAAAAAATCCTCAGGCAAATGAATGCCTGAGGATTCAGTATGTTTGAGCAGTGCGGGAGCCATAAAACTCTGCACGGCAAAAGTTCAGAAGCGATTAGCCGCTGGTTGCTGAAGGCACAACCCAGACTTTGACTTCGGCATTGACCTTCTCGTGAAACTTCAGCTTCACGGTGTACATGCCCAGCTCTTTGATCGGTCCGTCGAGGCGAACATGTTCGGCTTCGACTGGATGACCGGCTGCTTTGAGTGCTTCGCTGATATCACGAGCCACAACCGAACCATACAGATGATTGTCGGCAGTTGCGTGTGCTTCGATCGTCGCGCTGTACTTGCTGACCGCATCGGCCACTCGCTGGTACTGCTTGACACGGCCAACTTCGATCGCAGCCAGTTTCTCTTTATGCTTTTCGACCATCCGTTTGTTCTGCAGAGTTGCCACAGTGGCTTTGCCCTGCGGCAACAAATAATTGCGAGCGTAGCCTGGCTTCACTTTGACGATTTCGCCCCGTTGGCCGAGGTTTTCAACGTCGTGGACGAGCAGGACTTCCACGTTTCGCGAGCTGGGTTGAACTGTGCTAGCCATCGAGCCGGGTTCCTTTTTCACCATTCCTGGCCAGCAGCGAGTCAAAAATGACTCTGTTGCGGCCAATCAAAATTGATCACTATCGAATTAAAATCGTGTCGTTTGAAGTTCGCAACGACTTCCTAGAAAGGGACGTCGTCACCGCCGGAAGGCGGCATGTCGTCATAGAATGTCTGGTCCGGAGTTCGACCGGAATCTGTGTCACCATAACTATCATTACTGCGGGATGGTGCCGAAGCTGGACGTCCCGTGTTGCTTCTGGGAGCCGCATTGCCGCCGCCACCACCACCCTCTGGTTTACCGCCCAAAAGCTGCATGGCATCCGCCACAACCTTCAGCTTTGAACGCTTCTGTCCAGTTTCTTTATCGTCCCACTTATCCTGCTGGAGACGACCTTCGATCAGGACCGGTCGACCCTTTCCAAGATACTCACCAGCAATCTCCGCTGTGCGTCCCCAAAGGGTCACGTCAATGAAGGAGACTTCTTCTTTCCGTTCGTTAGACCGCTTGTCAGTCCACTGATAGTTCACTGCCAGTGTAATGTCACACACAGCCGAACCACCGGTGGTGTAGCGGACTTCCGGGTCACGAGTCAGATTGCCGAGCAGAATAACTTTGTTGAATGAGGCCATGAGAGACTCCGATTCGGACCTGCTTCCCGCACCCAGAACAAATCAGCAGCGAACTTAGTCTTCGAGAGCATCAACAGTCGGTTCAGCAGGGCCGCCGGCGTCAGCTACCTGAGGAACAGCGGCACCGCTGATGGAAGCCACTGTTGCATCAAAAATGCTCTGTGGGTGGTTGATCACCATCTGCCGTACGACGGTCTCGCTAAGCTGACACTGACGAATCAGGGTCTTCATGCCGGAGCCGGGCATCGTGAAGCACACGATGTAGTGCAGCCCCTTTTTCATTCCGTTGATTTCGTAGGCCAGCTTTCCATCCTGCCAGGGGCGGTGCGCGACTACTGTCGCACCGGCTCGCTTCAGAATCGCCAGGATATCATTGGTGACACCATCCGGATCCATAGCAAATTTGCCACTGTCGACCAGGAACATGCCTTCATAAAGATGCTCTCGCACCGGTTTTTCTGCTACGACTGACACGGAACTGATGCTCCCTCTGGGGCAGGCTCGAATGCGAGCATTCGAGCAAAAAGAACCTACTCAATGCCCGGTGGAACCGAACATCGAACTTAAAAAGTCTACTGAGAACCTGATTTATTAAACTTGTTCATCACAGTGACCAACCCGTCAGCAGCCCAGCATTCCACTGAATCTGCAGCAACTTTGGTCATGATGTCCGCCTCACTGCGTTCCTCCGCTCGAAATCGGGCGAGAACCCAAGTTGAGGCATCCATCTGTCCGGGCGGTCGACCAACTCCTAAACGGAGTCGAGGAACCTGATCTGTTCCAAGCCGCTGCAGAATGTCTGCAAGGCCTTTTTGACCACCCGAAGAACCACTGGCACGCCATCGAAGCGTGCCGAGAGGTAGATTCATGTCATCACAAATAACAACGACGTCTTCTGACGCAATCTGATAGAAGCGAGTAATCTGCTGAACAGACTTCCCGCTGAGATTCATATAGGTCATCGGAGTTGCGAGGAGTAACTTTCCACAGGAGGAAAAGGCTTCTCGAATCTCCGCATCAAATTTCAATTGAGGTTTTGGGCACTGCCAACGCTGAGATAGCTCGGCAATCACATCAAACCCTACGTTGTGGCGAGTCCCGGAATACTGTGAACCCGGATTCCCGAGACCAACCACCAATTTCATCAGAGCTTCACCTTCATCAACCCGACGGCGAATAAGGCCGTCAGAAAAGACCAGGGTCTGCTTGAACTAGACAGCCTTACGAGGATCGTAAAGTTCCACAACAACATCACCAGCACTGGTCACTAGTTGTGCATGCTCAGGAAGCTGCAGATCAGAGGCCTTTACAGCATCCCCAATCTTCAAACCACCGATACGAACCACGATCGACTTTGGAATACGATAGTCCGGACAGTTAATCGCGACCTTCTTCAGGTGCTGCCGAATAGCTCCGCCGTCCTTCAAACCAACCGGATCACCACGCAGCTCAAGGGCTACGTCAACAGTTGTCCGACCCGCTGGATCCACCAGACGCAGATCAATGTGCTGAATGGACGTGCTGAAAACATCCCACTGCAGTTCCTGAACCACAGCTTTGTCAACTTTACCGTCCAGTTCGACGTCCACGACGGAAGAGCGGGTCGCAACCAGCTTCTCTATCGTTTCTCCACAGATTGATACAGATTCGCCCTGTCGGCCGAGACCGTAAATATTGCCAGGTACACGCCCGGAAGCGCGAAGACGCTTTGAGTCGACTGTACCAAGCTTTGACCGGCGTTCCGCCTTCACCAGAAGATCTTCCGACATCTGTGACCACCCTGAATCAAGAACCGAACAAACACCTATTTTCGAACCTCGCTGATCTCCGGCAAATTTTGCCGATCCAGCGA
>JBPOIW010000063.1:0-2432 GCA_052034165.1 Planctomycetota bacterium
GCTCCCAGTCTTTCTGAAGGATGGCGGTCAGCATTTCATTCCATGCTGCCTGAGGATCCATCAGGCTTTTCCCGTTCGGCTGATTCGATTGTGACCATTCCCGTTTGATGCGGGTGCCCCGTTCTGGCTGAGCACATCAATTATGTCGCCAGCTTCACGTTTGGTGAGTTCGTAGACGCCTGCCTTCTTCCCGAGATGAGATTCAATTCGGCTTTCGAGCTGGATCTGTGTCAGACCATGACGCTTGCCCAGATTGAGCAGATACTGAACCTGCTTATTGGTTGCGGCGTCTGCATTGGCTGGTTTCGCATGACTATTGGAATTTGCAGCGTCAGCCATATTCTCCGCCGGAGCAGTCATGCGATTTAGGGGAGCAGTTTTGGAAGTTCCAGTTGGCTTTGTGGCAGGCCGAACAGGCTTTTCTTCATCCCGGCTGGCAATTGCAGATTCGCCTTCGTATCGGGCGATCTGCTGATTCAGAGCTTCCTCGGCGAGGTCGTAGAACTCTTTCACTTTCTCAACGAGAGTTTCAGGATCGTCGAGGCTGACACAGATTTCTCCTTCGAGATTCAGGCTGAACCCGGTTGAGTTGTAGTCCCGTGAAAGTTTCCGACTGAGTCCAACATTGACCTTCAACATGAGTTTGCTCCGAGGAATGGTGAGATCAGTAAACGAAGAACGCCTCCGAGACTCGTTACCCGAATCAAGGAGGCGTTGCTCTGTACGTCGATCAACTGGTTTGCCAATTCAGCTTGCCATTGTAATTGCCAGTTCCCACGCTCGTTCTTTGATACGGGCTCCTGAACCAAACCATGCCGATTCCAGCCGGTTGCTGGCTCGATCCATCGCCGACTTTCCTCGGGTGGAACGGTAATGATCCACGAACTCGGTCACAGCATTCAGAGCTGTCCATGTTGTGTGTCGGATTTCCGGCATGTCGTGTCCGATGCCCTGCTCGAAGAGTCGCAACATTTCCTGACGAACGTTCTTCGTCCGGGAGGATTCTCCGTCCGGTGAGTCCGGGTACACCTGGCGAAAATATTCGCCCAGTTGACGCACACTCGGATAGTGATGAGCCAGCCGCTGGATTTGTTCCTCGGCATCGTCGTAGAACTTCCTTGCCAATCCGAGCACTTCCTGTGCTTGCCTGACCTTGGTGGCCAGATCGCCCTTGTGAATGATGGAGATCCCCTGACCGCGACCATTCCGAGCCGCAATGGCCAGAGTGTTAGCACAGACCACTCGGATCGGTGTGAAGTGAACTCTCAGTGCCGAACTGCCGTCATGGGAGTTAGACAGCAGCAGGTATTTCTCCGTGATGTCGTCGGAGTTCTTCACTCGAATCGTGTCCGGCAATTTTGCCAACATCCAGATTCGTTCGCCTTTGCCCAGAGCACCAGCCGTGTGATAGCGAAGATTTTCATCCACCACGACAGCATCGAGAAACTCAAAGGCCTGATGATTCTGCACAGGAACGTAGCTGTTCCCGACGACTCCCAGTACCTCACGACTATCCGACCGGATCACCGCCTTTCGCTGCGGGATTGGGATGCCATCGCTGGTCTGAATTGCTTTAAGTTCGGCCAGATAATTCAGACCGGCGGCATCAATGGCCTCACGAGCTGTGGCTGGTTCATTCAGGCGAGTTCCCAGTTTATGCCAGGGAACTTCCCCCGCATACATCATTGCAGTTCGACCGTTGGTTGTTGCAAGATCGTGGGCCATAGCTGTTCTCCGGGTTGATCAAGAGAGTTGCGAACTCTCCTGACTACCCGCGGGAACGATTGCCGACTTTTCGCTTTGACGTGTTGTGCAGCGGAGCTCTGGGCTGAACGTTTGACGGTTCACGCCTCAGTACAAAGCTTTGCCCAATTTCCGCTGATACTCTTTGACGAGCTCTGGTTGGTCCGAAACAGCGTGAAAGACGTTCAGCATGAATTGACGAACCGGCTCACCGAATCTTGTCCTGTTCTGATTAACGAGTTGTATGCCACGATCCATCGCCGCACGAAAGTCACCGTCCGAAACGAGTCGATGGCAGTCATATATCTCTGAACGGACAATTTCGTCATCTGTTTCTATTGCTTGTGGTTGGAGTGCCGCCAAGACTTGACGACGATTAGAAATTGCTTCGATTGCGGCAAGTAACTCTCTGAGTCGGAGTTTAAGTCTACTCCATCGATGTCGTGGCATCTCGCCCAGTCCATCTGGTGAGACGCTACGCCGGACGTCCGTCATCTCCTGTGCGGTTTGGATGTAATCATGGACCAATTTGTCGTCGATCAGCGGATAGTAATGCGAGTCGACCAGTTCTCCGACGTATGTGCGGCTTGGGTCAGGTAGAAACAAAATCCGGGATTCCTGATCCTCTTTCACGGTCACGTCAACAGGCGGCTTAGGCGGCTGCACATGAACTGCGTGAAAGATCGCTT
>JBPOIW010000190.1:0-18039 GCA_052034165.1 Planctomycetota bacterium
TCCGTAGCTGCGTTGATTGAGAAATTGTAGTCGGCGGCAATTCAGATCAGAGGTCGGTTGTGGCGAAGTTCGAACCAGTACTTTTTGCTCGAATCAACAAGCCGGACAGTACGTCACTGAAGACATACATGGCCGACGGTGGCTACGCGCGGATCAAAGAGATCCTGAGCATGGCGCCAGTCGATGTCATTAACGTCGTCAAAGATGCTGGCCTGCGGGGTCGTGGCGGCGCGGGATTTCCGTGCGGCCTGAAATGGACCTTCCTGCCCAAGGATCATCCAGGGCCGATTTATCTGTGCATCAACGCCGATGAAAGCGAACCGGGAACCTTCAATAATCGAATCCTGATGGAGAAGGACCCGCATCAGCTGATCGAAGGCATCATGATCGCCTGCCATGCGATCAAATCCAACAACGCCTATCTGTATCTGCGTTACGAATACGGCCGCAGCTATCGAACTCTGGATGCTGCGATCAAGGAATGTTACGCGGCGGGTTTACTGGGCAAGAACATCAAGGGCACAGGCTTCAACCTGGATATTGTGCTGCACCGTGGTGCTGGTGCATACATCTGCGGTGAAGAAACTGGTCTGATCGAGAGTCTCGAAGGCAAGCGTGCCTGGCCTCGTATTAAGCCGCCGTTTCCGGCGATCGAAGGTCTGTTCCGCAAGCCCACGATTGTCAATAACGTGGAAACATTGTGCTGCGTCACACACATTCTGTATCGCGGCAAAGAGTGGTTTCAGTCGATCGGCGTTCCGCCGGATCCAAACAACCCGCGAGACCCTGGCAGCTACGGACCGAAGCTGTATTGCGTCAGCGGTCATGTGAACAAGCCCTGCTGTGTGGAACTGCCGCTCGGCGTTACGGCTCGCGAGTTGATCGAAGAGCATGCCGGCGGTGTCTGGAAGGGCCGAAAAGCCAAGGCTGTTGTTCCGGGTGGAATCAGCATGGGCTTTCTCAATGACAAAGAACTGGATACGAAACTGGACTTTGCAGGTCCGGGTAAAGTCGGTTGCCTCGGGCTCGGAACGGCTGCTGTCGTTGTTGTTGATGATCAGACCAGCATGGTCGACGTGCTGTTCAACTGCTGCCGCTTTATGTCTCACGAATCCTGTGGTCAGTGCACGCCTTGCCGGGAAGGCACTGCGTGGATGACAAAGATTCTGACTCGTATCCGAGCTGGTCAGGGACGACTTGAGGACCTGGATCTGCTGATGGAAGTTGCCGGATCGATGGGCATTATTCCGGGAACCACCATTTGTGGTTTGTCGGATGGTGCTGCCTGGCCGGTGAAGAACGGAATCAGCAAGTTCCGGGGTGACTTCGAAGAATATATCAACAGCAAACGAGCGACGGTGACGTCCGCTCAAAAGCTGATGGAAGCGCATTAAGAATTTGAGATTTGAGATTTCAAATTTGAAATTGGATATCAGGGATCGTCATGGCAACGGTGACAGTAAACGGTAAAGAAGTTGAGATCGGCGCGAGTGAGCGGCTGAACTGCATTCAGGCAGCAGCGAAAGTGGGCGTTGAGATCCCGGCCTATTGCTGGCATCCGGCTCTGTCGGTCGTGGCCAGTTGTCGAATGTGCCTTGTAGAAGTCGGCGACAAGAAGCCGGATGGCACTGTCGCAATGCAGCCCAAGTTGGTTCCGGGCTGTCAGACTCCAGCCAAAGACGGAACGGTCATTATCTCTGACAGCCAGAAGGTCAAAGACGCGCGAAAAGCGACTTTGGAATATCTGTTGCTGAACCATCCGCTCGACTGCCCAACGTGTGATCAGGCGGGTGAGTGTTATCTTCAGGACTATAGCTTCAACTACGGTCGAGGCTACAGCCGCCTGAATGAGCCAAAGAACATCAAGCCGGACAAAACCTATATCGGCGATCAGATCACGCTGTTCACCGATCGCTGCATCATGTGTACTCGCTGCGTTCGATTTACTCGCGAAGTTACTGGCTCGGCAGAGTTGCAGGTTGTAAGCCGCGGCTCACACGAAGAGATCGATATTTTCCCCGGACATCCGGTGAATAATCCGCTGGCTGGAAATGTTGTTGACCTGTGCCCGGTCGGCGCGCTCTGCAGCAAAGACTTCCTGTATCAACAACGAGTTTGGTGGTTGAAGAGTCAGTCTTCGGTCTGCCCCGGTTGCAGCACCGGCTGTAGTGTCACTGTCGATCAGAATGAAGAACGCGTCTACAGACTTCATCCACGCACAAACGAAAAGGCCCAGGGTCACTTTATGTGTGACGAAGGTCGGTTTGGCTGGAAATACACCCACTCCGATCAGCGTCTGACTTCACCAGAGGCACGCACGAACGGGCATGTAACATCCTCGGATTTTGATTCGGTCCTCACTTCCGTTCGCTCAGCCTTGAAAAAGGCCGCACAGGGCAAAGGAAAAGTGGCCGCTGTGCTGTCTCCGTGGATGACAGTCGAAGAAGCCTATCTGCTGGCTGGATTCCTGAAGAGCTTGTCTGGCCAGGTGACTCTGGCACTAGGCCCCGTTCGAGTCGAAGGCAAGGATGAACAGTTCCCGAAGGACATCAAGGGCAACGTTGTCGAGCCGGTGAAGTTTACTATTCGAGCCGAGAAAGCACCGAATCGTGCTGGTGTCGAAGCTGTGCTGAGCCACTTCGCTGGCGACGTGATGCCGTTTGAAGAACTCCTGCGACTTTCATCAGCCGGACAGTTCAGCGCGGTGTATCTGGTTGGCGGAGATCCGGAAGGCTGGATCAGTGAGATTCAGGCAGAAGCCTTCAGTAAGATCGAGACTGTGATCGTGCAGGACATCCTGTCGTCACCGGTTTTGAAGCATGCAACCCATGTGCTGCCATCAGGCACTTTCGTGGAACGCGAAGGTGTGTTTGTGAACCATAAGGGGCTGGCTCAAATGATTCGTCGTTCTGTGCGAGGACCTGATGGGACTCGCCCGGATGGCCGACTGCTTTGGGAGCTTGCCGAACGATCAGGGCTCATTCAGACAGACGCACTGCGAAGTGAGATTGCAACAGCAATCCCGGCGCTGGCTGCGATCAACAATCCGGAACTCAAGGTTAATGGCGTTCTTTTGGAAGAGGCCGTCGTCGCCGTATGAAAATAGAGGCGTGTGGAAGGCTTTGAAAAGACCTTCTGAAATGATCGCCATGGGCTCGGCAGGGATTCAAATGACCCTGTTGATTGCCGACTGAGGACTTAACTTCTATGCCAGAAATTCTGATCACACTCATCACCATCGGGGTTGTCGTCGCGGCGATTCCCGGGGTGTGTAATTACCTCATTCTTCTGGAACGCAAGTTGTCGGCGTGGATGCAGGACCGAATTGGGCCTAACCGCGTAGGACCTATGGGACTGTTTCAGCCTTTGGCTGACGGTATCAAGCTGCTGCTGAAAGAAGAAGTGGTCCCACCGCATGTGGACAAAGTCCTGTATGTGATGGCCCCTGCCCTCTCGGTGTTCACGGCTCTGATGGCGTTTGCAGTGGTGCCATTCGGACCTGTCGATGAGACCGTGCCTTCGTTTTTGCGATTCATCATTGCTCCGAACATCAACATCGGATTGATCTTCATTTTCGCCATCACCAGCCTGGGTGTCTACGGAATTGTTTTAGGCGGCTGGGCCTCGAATAACAAGTACAGTGCTCTGGGCGCGATGCGAGCGAGTGCTCAGGTTGTCAGCTACGAAATCCCGCTGGGAATGTCGGTACTGGGACTGGCACTGATGTCCGGAACTCTCAACCTTGAAGAGCTGATGCATCAGCAGACTCAGGGTGGCATCATGAGTTGGAATATCTGGTTCCAGCCGCTCGCCGCCATCATGTTCTTCACGGCTTCGCTGGCAGAAGCTAACCGTCTGCCATTCGACCTTGCCGAGTGTGAACAGGAATTGATCGGTGGATGGCATACCGAATACAGCGCGTTGAAGTGGGCGTTGTTTTTCCTTGGCGAATACACCCACATGATCACGATCAGCTTCCTGACATCCATTTTGTTTCTGGGCGGCTGGAACATGCCGTTTATCGCGGAAGCATCCAGCAACTATCCTGGCGTATGGCTGGTGAAATTGCTGGTTCTGTTCGGCAAAGCATTCTCCTTCATCTGCCTGATGATCATGCTTCGCTGGACGATTCCTCGATTCCGTTTTGACCAACTGATGGAGCTGGCGTGGAAGGTCATGATTCCACTTTCGCTGGCCAATCTGGTCATGGTCATGTTCTGCATGCATTTTGAGTTCAGTCGCTGGTGGCTCTTCCTCGGCTCACTGGGATTGTTTGCAGCCTGGGGTGTGATCAGCGCGAATCTTCGTGAAGCAGAACTGGCTGAGCGTCCCGGTTATGTGAAGCCAAAGAAGAAAGCTCCTGCGGTTGCTCACGGTCACGCGGCCCATCACTAGTTTGAGATGTCCAATTTGAAATTGCGACGACTGAACACTGTCAACCGAACACTGAAAACCAACACTTATGACTGAAACAAAAGCCAAACCGAAGAAGACGGTGGCGTGGGTGGAGGAGCCTCAATTGGGCTTCTGGGAATCCACGTTTGTTCCGGCCATTATGAAGGGTCTGAAGACGACCCTGAAGCACGTCACCGACCGTGCTCCAGTCACGCAGCAGTATCCGGAACAGAAACCGGATCTGCCTCTGCACTACCGAGGCGTCCATCGATTGAACCGGGACGAAAAGGATCGTGTGAAGTGCGTGGCCTGTATGATGTGTGCAACTGCATGCCCGGCCAACTGCATTTCGATTGAGGCTCAGGCGGCTCCTCCGGAGTGGCCTGACCGCGACACGTTTCCAAAGTCGTTTGTTCTGGATGAGCTTCGCTGCATCTACTGCGGAATGTGCGAAGAAGCTTTCCCGGTTGATGCGATTGAGCTGACTCACATTTATGACTTGACCGGCGAAACTCGCGACGCATTGATGTTTGATCGCGAGAAACTGCTGAGCGTTTTTGACAAGACTAAAGACAATCCTCGAGATCCGGTCCGAACTCGACGCGGTATACTGGGCCCGGCGGCTGAGTTCGCCTCATTGCCAACGCTTGGCCCCGCCACAGTGGTACCTGACTCAGATCGATCTGCCAAAAACCCAACGGCTGGCGTGATCAAGGGCAGCCTGGGAGCAAACTCATGATGGACTGGTTACAAGCACATCCCATGACAGTTGTCGGTCTCGTGCTCTGGGCCGTCGGAGTTCTCTGGCTGATGCCTGGAAAGCAGGCTGGTTCAACTCGGCCAAAGATTCCGGGGTTGTTACTGACGGCAGCGGGAGTATTTGCGTTCTGCCTGTCGTGCGGAAAACCGCAGTCTGAACTGGCGAATGAGGTTATGTTCTGGGTGTTCGCTATCAGTGCCCTGCTCTGCGGAGTCCTGATGATTACCGCGAAAAATCCCGTATATGCGGCCCTGTGGTTCGCCCTTGCAACGCTGGCAACCTGCGGACTGTTTCTGCTCCAGAGTGCGCCGTTTCTGGCGGCGGCCACAATTATCGTTTACGCAGGAGCGGTGATCGTCACCTTCCTGTTCGTCATCATGCTGGCTCAGCAAAGTGGTGCGGCGGGATATGACCAGAAATCCGGTCAGTCAGTAATGGCAACGATCTCGGCCTTTGTGCTGCTCGGTGCTGTTGCCATGACTCTTCAGCAGGAGAAACTGGAGATCGGTGTCCCGGTGGTTGTCGCGAAAGCAAAACCTACTGGTACCAGTGCGTCCGTTTCCTCCGAAAACATGATCTCGATGACATCGCCATCTGAAACGAAAGAACCGGCGAAACCAGGAAATCTACTGAGTGCAGCAGACCCTGATCATGCCGTGGGTGACTTGAAGGGTCTGGGACGTTCTTTGTTCAGCGATTATTTGTTTGCCGTGGAACTTGCGGGCACACTTTTGCTGGTTGCCAGCATCGGTGCGATCGCTCTCGCACCGCGTAGAGAACAGGGTGCATTATGACACCGGAAGACTTGAGATTTCTATTGGTCGGGGCGGGATTATTTATTCTCGGCGCGATCGGTTTCCTGACTCGTCGCAACCTCATTCTGATGGTTTTGTCGGCAGAGTTAATGATGCACGGTGTGTCCATGACACTCGTGACGTTCGGCAGGATTCATCAGACTCAGGAAGGTCAGATCTTCACGATCTTCACTCTGACTGTAGCCGCCTGTGAAGCGGGCCTGGCATTGGCTTTGGTGTTGTCGCTGTATCGCAAGTCGCATTCGCTGGATATTAATCTCTGGTCTGAACTTCGCGAGCCGGACATGCCAGCACCAGTGCAGGATGCACCAGCCCGGATTGATGATGGCAGCGGCTCTTATGGTGATACGCCAAAACTGACTCCGGCCGGGATTGCTCCCAAAGACCCACCCCGAACAAAGTCTTCGGCCGGTGCGTCTTCAGCGCGAACCTGAAAGAGTTATGGGCCTGATGTCTGCGGTGTCTGATTTTGAGATTTGTCTGACCGTTGTGCTTTGAGTTGTCTCCTATGTCTGAAGAAATCCAACAGCTGGTTTTGTGGCTGATTCCCGTTGCTCCGCTGGCATCGGCAGTCATTACCGCATTGCTGGGCCCAAAGCTGCTGCGCTATAAGAGTCACCTGCCTTGCTGGTCAGCTCTGGCGGTTTCTTTCGTTTGCTCCTTGATTCTGCTGTTGAAGATACTGCCTTCGACAGGATCAGTTGCTGGTGAAGCAGCCGAAGTTGGCACCTTTGCGGGACCTCAGGTTCTGGTTTCAGGATATGAGTGGCTGCACGTTGGTGATCTGCACGCGAATATTGAACTGCGTGCCGATTCCATTACAGCGATTATGCTCAGCATGGTCACCGGAGTCAGCTTGCTCGTGTCGATGTTTGGTTCAGGATACATGAGCCATGACCTTGGATACCCAAGATTCTTCGCTGCCGTGTCAATGTTCGTGTTCTCAATGTGTATGCTGGTCCTTTCGGGCAGCTTCGCTTTGCTGTTCGTGTTCTGGGAAGCCGTCGGTCTTTGCAGCTACTTGTTGATTGGGTTCTGGTTTCAGAAACCATCAGCGGCTGCAGCTGCGAAGAAGGCGTTCGTCGTCAATCGAATTGGTGACTTCGGTCTGATCATGGGTATCTTCCTGATCTGGACGAATTTTGGTTCTTTGGATTTCGTGAGTGTTCTGAGTGATTCGGCTCGCATCGCTGCAGTCGAAGTGAAGAACCCGGGCGTCATCCAGATGATCTGCTTCTGCCTGTTTCTCGGAGCCATGGGAAAATCAGCTCAGTTCCCGCTGCAGGTGTGGTTGCCTGATGCGATGGAAGGACCAACACCGGTCAGTGCTTTGATTCACGCGGCCACGATGGTCACGGCCGGTGTGTACCTCGTGGCGCGTTGTACGCCGCTGTTTGTGATGGCCCCGAACGCTCAGCTTGCAGTCTCCGCAATTGGTGCTGCCACAGCAGCGATTGCGGCCCTGACGGCGTTGACGCAGATGGACTTGAAACGTGTTCTGGCTTACTCAACGGTGAGTCAGCTGGGCTTTATGTTCATGGCTCTGGGTTGTGGTGCAGCGAGTGCAGAATTGGTCACTCCAGCCGTAACAGCCGGAATGTTTCACCTGTTCACTCACGCATTCTTCAAAGCCCTGCTGTTCCTTGCCGCAGGCAGCGTCATGCATGCCATGGGCGACGTGATTGACATGCGTCGTTTCAGTGGCCTGAAGCACGCGTTGCCGATCACTCACTGGACATTTCTTGTGGGTGCTGCGGCACTGGCCGGCGTGCCGCTGCTCGCGGGTTTCTGGAGCAAAGACGACATTCTGGCAGTCCTTTCTGAAGCTTCGCATAGCAAAGAACATGGATTGTTTTTCGGTGTGATCTGGGCGGTCGCGACAGGAACAGCCTTCCTCACGGCGTTTTACACATTCCGTGCCTACTTCATGACGTTCTGCGGCCCAGAAAAATTCCCCGAAGAAGCAGGCCATCATCCTCATGAAGCAACGCCGATCATGGCGTGGCCACTAAGAATCCTCGCCGTCTGTGCGGCTCTGATCGGCTTGGCTGTTGGGCCGACCCATATGTTTGCGAACTACCTGCAGAAGACCATGGGGCTGACTCCAGTCCCACCGGAATCGCAACACCTGCACTGGGGTGTCATGGCACTCAGCAGCGTTGTGGCGGTTGCCGGAATTGGGATGGCCTGGATGTTCTATGTGGCGTCGCCAAAAGTGCCAGGAGCTATCGCAACGGCAATGAAGCCACTGTATCTGATTTCACAGGGCAAGTTCTTCCTCGATGAAATCCTGACGGGTCTTGTCGTGTTGCCTCTGGTAGGCATTGCAAAATTGGCGACAGTGTTTGATCGAGGAGTCATTGACGGGATCGTTGATTCGGTCGGTGCAATTCCGAAAGCTCTGAGTTCGATACCGCAACGTTTCCACACGGGAGTTGTGTCGTCTTATGCAGGCGTCATGTGGGCCGGCGTTGTGGCGGCGGTTGTTCTGGTTCTTTACATGTTCTGAACTGTCTCCGCTTTTGATTTCGTCGGTCCTGAGTTGTTGGCCCTTTTCAGTTTGATTGCAGAGTTCACATGATTGCTCTTCTCTTTATCACCCTTGCAATCCCGGCCGTAACGTCGTTACTGCTGATGCTGTTCCGCAACTCACTGAATCAGTCCAGTTCTCGCTGGATCGCCTGTTGCGGCAGCGCTGCGGCACTGCTGTTTTCTGTCCTGCTGCTGTCGCAATACAAATCCGGGACAGTCGATCCACTGGGCACCGGAAACATTCCCGCATTGTCATCAGCAGACGCCTCTTCAGCCGTGCATCCCAAGGCCGAGTTTCGTCGACCATGGTTGGCGACCACTGAGAGTCTGCAACTGGAAATGTATTTTGGCATCGACGGCATCAGTGTCACGATGATTGCTCTGACAACGCTGCTGACAACCTGCAGTGTGCTTATCTCGTGGGAAGCCATTAAGGATCGTGCGTCCGAGTTCTACGCAGCAGTGCTGGTTCTTGAGACGGGCCTGATTGGCGTCTTCTGCTCGTTTGATCTCGTGCTGTTCTACATCTTCTTCGAAATGACGCTTATTCCCCTGTTCTTCATGATCGCAATCTGGGGTGGATCTGATCGCCGCTGGGCCGCGATTAAGTTCTTCCTCTACACATTGGCAGGAAGTTTGGTCACGCTGTCCGGCTTGATCTACGTTGTTCTTTACGTCGCGAAACAAGGCCTGGTCAATCCCACTTCGATTCCTGCTCTTTCCGCATGGCTTGTGGTTCATCCACTGCCAACATCGCTGCAAGTGACTCTGTTCCTTGCTGTCTCGGCCGGGTTCCTGATCAAAGTTCCGGTGTTCCCCTTCCACACATGGCTTCCCTTGGCACACGTGGAAGCTCCAACGGCGGGCAGCGTACTGCTGGCAGGAGTACTCCTGAAGCTTGGTAGCTACGGCTTTCTGCGAATTTGTCTGCCATTGTTCCCGGAAGCATCCTTGACCGTCGGACTGCCGGTAATCGGTTTGCTGTCCGTGATCGGCATCATCTACGGATCGCTGTGTGCATTGGCTCAGACAGACATCAAGAAACTGGTCGCCTACAGCTCGGTCGCTCACCTTGGGTTCTGCATGCTGGGTCTCTTTGCTCTGAATACAGAAGGAATCACGGGAAGTGTCCTGCAGATGATTAATCACGGCCTCTCGACAGGAGCTCTCTTCCTGATCGTGGGCATGGTTTACGAACGCTATCACACGCGAATGATGGACGATCTGGGTGGACTGGCCACACGTTTGCCAATGATCGCCATCAGCATGGTCTTCATCTCCATGTCCAGCATCGGGTTGCCTGGACTCAATGGTTTCGTAGGCGAGTTTCTGTCTCTGGCCGGGATGTTCAAAGAAAATCGTGTTTACGCTGCCCTGGGGACGACTGGCGTCGTTCTTGGTGCCTGGTATCTTCTGACCGCTGTTCAGCGAGTCTTCTTCGGAACACTCCACGAGCCTCATCACGGTGATCATGACGACGACGTCAGTGACATGAATGCTCGCGAGTTTATGGCAATCGCTCCATTGGCTGTGCTATGCCTCTGGATCGGTCTGAAGCCAGCCAGCCTGATTGAGATTATTGAACCCGATGTGAAGGCTGTTGTGGATGTCATCCAGGGAGCTCGAAATACAGCTCCTGCGGAAGCAGCAGCCAGTATCGAGGGCCCTGTCGCAAGTGCGTTGGTTATCGCTTCTGCAAAGCTTGATGAATAGTTGTTGTGGTTTTGTTTTGTTGTGCTGACTGAGTAGAAGTCGTTGTTACTCGACGAGCAAGTTTTTCCCCTGAGTCCCAAGGACTGCTTCCGTGCCCGCGTATGATGCAATCAATCAGGCTGCTGGTCTGATCATTCCGGAAATCATTCTGCTCGCGACTGTCTGCATAATGTTCCTCGCGTCTCCGTTCCTGGTCAGCGAAACTGGGAAAGCTGCCCCCGGGCTGCGCCATCGCTGGGGCACACTGTCTCTGTTGGCTCTGTCAGCCGCAGCCTTTGCGTGGTTGAAAGCTCCGATTTCGGATACTGGTCTGGGACCGTTTCAGGCTGATCAGTTCGTGTGGTTTGTGCGCGGACTTTCCATCGTCTTCGGCATGCTTCTGACAATGATTCTTTGGGATCAGGTGGAAGACGGAATTGCGGCCGAAGCAAATGCCTGCCTGCTGGCCATCCTTTGCGGTGTCAACTTTGTAGCGCTCTCCAATGATCTCGTGGGTATCTTTCTGGGATTAGAGCTGGTCAGTATTCCAACCTATATCCTGTTGAATCTGGGTCGTCACGACTGGATGAGACAGGAAGCAACAATCAAGTACTTCCTGCTCAGCATCTTCTCCTCGGCAATCGTGCTTTTCGGGCTGAGCTGGGTCTTTGGACTTGCAGGAACAACAAACCTGACTGTGATCGCTGAAAAGACAGCTGAGGGCAAAGTTGCCATCGACCACGGAATGTTTCGAGTCGCACTGGCCATGATTATTGCCGGACTGAGTTTTCGACTTACCGCCGTGCCTTTCCACTTTTATGCTCCGGACGTCTTTCAGGGCGTATCGCCTTCATCAGCTGCGATGCTGTCCTTTATCCCCAAGGTCGTGGGATTTGCAGCGTTGTTGAGATTGCTACCGGTCTGCGTGGGGCTTACAGGATTTGTGAACTGGATGCCAGCCGGAGCCGTGCGAAGTATGCTGATCGCAATCGCGGTTCTGACGATGGTCATTGGAAACCTGCTGGCTCTTCGTCAGTCGAGCCTGTTGCGTCTGCTGGCCTATTCCAGCATTGCTCATGCAGGTTACATGCTGGTTGGACTTGCAGTCGGCAACGCGGCGCAGGGCACAAGCGGGGTCGCGTCCCTGCTGTTCTATCTGTCAGTCTACGGAGTCATGACGATCGGGCTGTTCGCATTGATCACAGCCGCTGGAAACGCGGGCCGGCCGATTCGATCAATTAATGATCTGGCTGGTCTAAGCCGCACCAAGCCCGCCATTGCTCTGATGATGACGGTCTGCGTTGTTGGTCTGAGCGGTCTGCCTCCAACCGGAGGTTTTCTGGCGAAACTCAACTTGTTTCTTGCCGCATGGTCAGAAGGCTCACAGGATGGTCGGATCCTTGCGATCACTTTGGCGATCAATGCCGTCATCGCAGCCACGTACTATCTGCGACTGATTTCTGTGATGTACTTTGAGCAGTCTACAACCGTGTCAGAGCCGTCTGAGCAGAATGCCGCATGGGTCGCCGGATGCCTGTGTTCCGTAGCGACTCTGGTTCTGTTCGTCGCGCCTCAATGGCTGTGGAATGCGGCTGCACTTGCACTGAACTGAGTATCCTGGGATCGTACTCTCACGTACGACGGCGCAGCGAACATCCGGAGATTTGGATTTCGTCTCAGTGATCGTGCTCGTCCCGTTCGGTCTGTTTCAATCCATCCCGTGAAGCTGCCTCAAGGGCCTGCGGGCTTTTGCACCACTGAAAATCATTTGTTCTTTGCTCGTGCAAATGCAGTTAAAACCCCGACGCTGGGTCGGGGGCAATTCAGTCGACCCGCCGCATCGAGAACGACAGCCGATACCTTCCTGCCGTTCAGATTTAAGCAGGTTCACGCAAACTCAGCCCTCACATTCGGATCGGCTGCGATTCTTTCGTGCTCAGGCAGTGGCAGCCTGAATTTGGCCGCCATATCCGGCAGAGACGCTGCATACAGACGGCTGAATGTCAGCTCGACCACCGGATCTGAGAACACAATCGTGTTGGAAAAAAGACCAGCTCGAACTATCGGCTGAGATCGCCCCACGACCGCGACATTGAGTTTTCGGCCGAACCAGCGGTGATACGTCAGCATCCACCCGCCATCTGTCGTACTCAATTCGCATCTCGCGCGAGCTTTGATCGCTCCGACGGCACGGACTGGAAAGACGATCAGTGAGGATGCGTCCCTTGGTCGTGGAGAACCCCACGAAGCTCGCAGGAAGTCGAACAGCATCGTACGGAAGAAGATTTCTCTGCGATGAACCCAGCCAAACACCAACAACGCAGCGAGGAAGATTCCGACGTTCAAAGACAATGCCAACACCGGACTCCACGCATAGAGTGCCATTAGTATTGCACAGACCATTTTGTTGCACAGCTCGAAGGCTGCATCCAGCATGGGAACTGGAGTCAGCCAGATCAGGACTTCACAGAAGAAGCGGACGGCACTAATGACAAAAATATTGACCGCAGCCGCCAGCATCATCACCAGATCGGCAGAGAAACTGAAGAAGCCAAACTGGACCAGAGCAACGGGTTCCTCCGCAACGGCCGACTCCGACGAGATCATGTAACGAAGCACCAGCATGGTGATAACTCCGGACCATGACTCCAATTGATCGGCGGCCTGGGCGAACGGCTTGCTGACTTTGGTGAGCCGAGGAATCGAAGTCAGTAACGTCAGAACCAGGAAGACTCCAAAGACCCTGGTATCATGCAGAGGCGAATCGGGGCCGATCAACGGATTTCCGCTGGCGACCCAACTGCCTCCGAACAAAGACAGTCCACTCAGACAGGCGACTCCAAAAAACGGAGACAATGCCACGGGAGCCATCGGACCCAACCATTCGGCAATGGACAGCGATTGTCCGAACTGCTGAGCAGCGACAATCTCTGCTTCGGAAATCGCCGAAACGCCTTCGCGCTGCTGGGGAACAGGTGCGGCACCAGAGGCCGACACGGTCAGGACCAGAATCAGCCAGAGAGCACCCAACTCGCGATATTGCGGAGAGAATATCTTCATGTGATCTGTCCTTGTTGGAGTCTTCGCAGAGTTTTTTCGGATGCCAAGGCCAATTACTATTCGGGGGCGTTCCGCCAAAGGAATTGAGAACCTGCTGATTCGTCAGTCGATCGATCTTCCTGGCAGGTGAAAGCAACAATTCTCGATGATCGTCCCCGCAATTGGAGTTTATCTCACATGTTCTCTGCAGGATTCCTACGTTTCAGCCTTCCGGTCGTCGCTCTCGTGGCAGCCGCTTCTGGCACTTTGTCGGCTCAGGAATGGAAGAGTGGTATCGAGTGGCAGGAACCACCTTTGGTCACTCCTGGACCCACCGACGACGCACCACCGTCGGACGCCATCGTGCTGTTTGACGGCACCAATCTGGATGCCTGGCAGAACGGCGAAAAATGGAAGATTGAAGATGGCGTCGCGATTCCTCAGGAAACCGCCATCACATCCAAACAGAACTTCGGAGATATCCAGCTGCACCTCGAATGGTCGGCTCCCACGGAGATTCGTGGCGAAGGCCAGGGGCGAGGCAACAGCGGTTGTTATTTGATGGGACTTTACGAAGTTCAGGTGCTCGACTCCTTTGAGAATCCAACGTACTTCGATGGCCAGGCCGGTACTATCTACAAGCAGACTCCTCCACTTGCGAACGCGATGCGAAAGCCAGGCGAATGGAATTATTACGACATCATCTTTAACGCTCCTCGATTTCGCAGCAACGGAGATGTTGTGAAACCCGGTTATGTGACACTGATTCAGAATGGCGTTCTGATGCTCAATCATTTTGAACTGGAAGGCCCGACCAGCTTCGTGGAAGCTCCGCACTACAAGCCTCATGCCGAGACAGGTCCGATTTCGCTTCAGTTCCATGGTGATGCTGTCAAGTTCCGCAACATCTGGGTGCGAGAAATCAAGCCACCAATCGGTCGCCGCGTTAGCGCTCCGTTCAACCTGGAGCAAAAGAAAAAGAAAGAAGAACCAAAGCCGGAAGCCGTGTCCCCGAAAGAAAAGACCCCTGACGCAAAGCCGGAAGAAGCAGCAAAAGAGAAGAAGTAATCTCTATTCTTCAGTGTGATCGGCCTGATTCAAGAAACGGCATGGTGGTTTGCAGCCACCGTAGGCCGGGATCTGCCAGCGCAACCTGCAGAAGTGCCCGCACAAACCCGGAATCGAGTTCCCATTCGCGGTCAACCGCAGCAGCAGGAGACCGGAAGTGGTCCACGAATTCTCGCGGTGTAACTGCAAGCTTCTGCAGCAGCTGAAGCAGGTCATCACGAATGCACTGACAATACAGTTTCTGCATTTCTTCGATTGAGAGGTGCTGGACTTCACCTTCCGGGTCGCCGTACACGCGACCAACCTCCACCCTCAACATCCACCAAACGCCTCCCACGGCTGAGCAAAACAAAAAAGCAGCTGGAAAATGCTGAAGCAACCCATTCCCCAGGCCCCTATAGGACTGGAACATCGTACTGATCAACATCAGGAATGCCTGAACCAGGAACAGCCCCATCGTCCCAAGAAACGCACCGAAGGCCAGGAGCAAAAAACATCGTGCTGCCTTTTTCAAGTACACCTCTCGACGCATACGTCGGAATTTCGGATGTGACGCAAGTTTCCTTCTACTAGTGACAATGAACGACTTCCACAGTGCCGACGAAACAAATTGGACGACGACGCCAGACCGTCTTGTGTCGGCAAGAGGATGTGCAGGAACTCGCGATGCCAGCAGTTCCCAGAATTCCAGTTGCATGCGCAGGAACCGCCGGTGTGAATACTGCAGGGTCTCTGTCAACAAAGCCTGGTCCGCCTGCAGGAGGTTGACAGCGTACTGAAAATAGCGACATCCTTCTTTCCCGGGACGCTTGTAGAACTCCAGAATGATGGAATGTAGTGGCCGCAATACAGCTTGCGCGTCGTCGTGGTCGTTCTGTCGGCAAAAACGTTGATAGTCCAGCAGACGCAGCAGGAATTCGTACTCAGCGCCGTCGTTCAGAAGGTCTGCATTCTGTTCCAGAAAGTGGATCTGCTCTTCAATCCACGCCTCGGGCAATTTCCAGGTAGCGTATTGAAGGAAACAAACCATGAACTGAACACGTTGAATTGGTGGTCGCCGAACATCGTCATGATTGACGATCGGAGCAAACTCCTCATAACACTGCAAAAAGGCGTCCGACGACACCGCCAGCAAAAACTCAAGAAGCGTGCCCTGCACCACCGCGTAGAACTCATCGGACGCCATGCGTTCAGCAGTCGCAAGAATCGTCGCGCGGAGAACATTCGGCTGCTGCGGTTCTGTGGTCCCGATCGCAGTCGACTCGAAGGATGCGTGAGCTCGATGGGATACAGATACGACTGAAGTTGACTCGGAGACGGCCGCAACAACTCCTTCGACTTCAGAGAATTCACTTCTCTCAGAACTCAGTGCTCGATCCGCCAGTTCGTAAGCCTGACGAATTTTCTGGAATTCAGCCGGATGCGATTCCGGCCGAAACTGTCGAATCAACGCTGCGTAACGTCGACGCAGATCTGCCCGTCCGGCACTTGCAGACAAACCGAAAAAGGAAAAAGGGGCCGCCTCACAAAGCTTCCAGTCTGGCTCCAACGGCTCCTGCATGGCGATGATCTCAACGACTGTGGATGAAGTGCACGTAGTCCGACTTAAAACCTCAGGGACACAACAGGAATCCCGATTTGAGATAAATCGGGCTCCACAAAAATCAGCCTGCTGATCCTAATCCGTAGGCAGGCCACGTTCGGTACGAATGCGTCGGACTTCGCTGAGTACCTGCTCGACGACGGCACTGTTTCTTGCGATCGCAATGTATTGCGTGAAGTTGACGATCAGCGTAACCAGCCACGTTGAGACGGCCACTCCAAAGTGCAGAGCAGAGTCGGAGATGCCAAGCTTACTTCCCAATTCCACGGCCGTTGCGGGGTCGGCAATGGCACCAAAGCAGCCGGTCGCAAGAATCATCAGAAAGCTGACCAAAATCCCTGGCAGGATTCCATACTTGATCTTCTGATTACGAAGATAAAAATCTCCGGAGAGGCTGTACGCCAGGGAGGTCTCTTCAATCCACCGGCCGGTCCCCATAAAGTAGGTGAAGATCAGAGCATGCACCATCGTTGTTCCGGTGAGTGCTCCCAGCCCAATCAGAATGTGTGTTCCGATTCGGTGATTGACCTCGGGATCACGACCATTGGCCAGCATCGGATCGCCGACCTGCAACCCCAGCACCATCGCAATGATCATGATGATGTTGGCGAGGATGGCCAGAGTCAGAAAAATTCGTTTCACAGCTCAGGCTCCCAACATCACAAAGGTTCACAAGTTGACATTGAAAGAATAAGGGCCGCAGAAGAACTTTCAGCGTTCCTCTCCGGCCCT
The DNA here is from genome assembly GCA_052034165.1 of Planctomycetota bacterium. Taxonomy (GTDB): domain Bacteria; phylum Planctomycetota; class Planctomycetia; order Planctomycetales; family Planctomycetaceae; genus SXXK01. The sequence continues at coordinate 16,637 of JBPOIW010000190.1, forward strand.
GTTCGATAATTTCTTCAGAATTCAGAAAGCGGCCCCGCTTTTTTCAATCCTGAAAACAATTTGCAATAAGGAACCGACCTACTCAGCCAGCACCATCGACGTCTTCTGACGCATTGACTGCTGAACTGCGTTATTGAGTCTCTTCACTTCCAGATCCAATTTGAGGTCCAGATCCGACTTGGTAATTCGGCCTCGTGCGACGTCAAACAATACAAGCCCCTTACCTTCGGACTTCTTCATGGTCATCGTGATCTCGGCACCTTCGCGAGGCAGCACTTCAATACGTGGCGACTGAGAAATCCGGGCGACGCCGTCTTCAGTTCCCTCGTAGACTAACTTCGAAACAACTGTCATGGTGCCGAACGGCAATTCGACCTTTTGACTGCTTTCCCACGACTCGCCCTTCTTCAGGGGCTGCCCGGGGAACGTCACCGGAGACTGAGACATCATCTGCTTTAATGTGTCTTCGTTGATCACATTGCTGTTCTGAACCGAATCAGTCAGAGCCTTCAACAGATCTTCCGGAACGATGACTTCGGTCACCTTCCCACTCGGCTGCATCGTGACGGCGAATTCCTGTCCAACAATCTTCTTGAACGAATCAGCCATCGACTTTACTACCGGAGAAGTCACCGGATCCTTGCTGTTGCTGTCAAACTGGACAACACCAAACGCCCCGCCTTCTGTTTTCACTTGAACTCGTTCAACACTCTGTGACATTTTGAAGCCACCGTTCCCGGCCGCGGAAGTCACCTTCCACACCATGTCCATGGTCTGCTCCATGTTCATCGTGTTTGGCTTTCCATCAGCATTCATCACCATCTGTGTGCTCTGCTGAACAACATACTTCAGCGATTCACCGGACTCGAATTTCCATGCAAGGCTGTCCTGAGCCGAGGCTGTCGTTGCGACTGCAATGAAAACAGACAGAACAGAAAACGCTGACATCAAACGCGACACCATCTGAGAATTCTCCCGATGCACTGACTTGTAATCGTGGTTCACGACCCGAAGGCGACCAAATCCAGATCTGACAAACTGCCCTTCTGAACACTCGCTGAAGCATACCAGATGAGGCAAACTTCACAGAAGACCGATTCTACCCAACCTCCGGGCGTTGGGACGCAGGAAACCTCCGGAAGCCCTACAACGCGGTAAATCAACAAGGTCTATCGGACTCGGGATGGGCTCTGAAGACACGCTCGAGCCCAGCGACAGCCTGAAAAGACCACCCCGCCAAGGTATTTTTCGACGGTCCCAAATCGACCCCTTCGGCCTCGTGCGGGAGGTGAGAAGGTTTGGCAACCAGAAAAGTGATTTCTCTGCACTCCCAAATCCCACAGGCGGCTGCCTTCGGCAGTCGCCCGAGGGATTTGGGTGCACTTCAGGCCAGGTTAGTTCTG
>JBPOIW010000057.1:0-39954 GCA_052034165.1 Planctomycetota bacterium
AGCCGGAACTCGCTCCGCTCGGTCCGGCCTACATCTGTTGCTCAGGCTCTTAGTCATTCACCGGACGGCTCGCGCCGTTGCGCTTCCAGGCTCTGATGCTCACTGCTGCGTGACATTCCGATGATCAGTCCGATGGCGGTAACGCTGACCAGCAGATTCGTTCCGCCGTAACTGATGAACGGGTGTGGCACGCCTTTGGGAGGAACGAGTCCTGTCACGACCGCGATGTTGGCCATCGCCTGCAGCACGAGCTGCAGCAGCAGCGTGGTGCCGAAGATCCACTCGAACGATGTGCGAGGAAGATGCTTCAAAGCTGCGCGGCCGGTCAGAAACAGAGCGACCCAGACGAAGCAGACGGTCATTGTGCCGAGCAGTCCCAGCTCTTCGCCGATCACTGCAAAGACGAAGTCGGTGTTGGCTTCCGGCAGATAGCTGAGTTTTTGCCAGCCGCCTCCAATTCCTGTACCTTTAAGCCCGCCTGATCCGATCGAGAGCAGCGATTGCCGCACCTGCCACGGGGCCTGACTTAGATCCTGCCACGCGGCCATGAAGCCGCGGATTCGCTCCATTTGATAAGGCTTGAGAATCAGCAGTGACGCGGCCGCCGGAATAAACAGCATTGCGCAGCCGATGAAGTATCGCAATGGCCAGCCGCCGAGAAAGAGGGCCAGAATAAATCCGGACCCCAGAAACACGGTTGCCCCGAGGTCCGGCTCAATGGCCACAGGTGGCAGGACCAGCAGCGGCATCAGCGTTGCGGGAACGGTGCTCAATGAAAAACCAGCGGACCGACGATTGCAAATGATTGTCGCGGCCATCAAAGGCAGAATGATTCGGCCCAGTTCCGAAGGCTGCAGTGATAATCCACCGAATCGCAGCCAGCGCTGGGCGCCATTGATCCGACTGCCAATGCCGGGAACAAGCAGGATCACAAGCAGAAGGGCGAGTCCACCGAACAATGTCGTGGCATTTTTTTGCAACCATGCGGTGCTGATGCGAGACGCGATAAAACCGCACAACAAGGAGACCGCCAGATAAGTCAGATGTTTGCTGAGAAACACGGCGTCCTGTTCGCTGGGACGAGAAGTCAGGCTGGCGCTTTGCACCATCTGAACTCCGATGCAGATCAGCACGCCCACGAGGCCGATCATCAGGCGTCGCAGGTTGTCGCGTTCGACCGACTCGCTGAAGATAGTTGGTTGCAGGATTTTTTCCGCAGTCTGAAATTCCGTGATGTTGTTCATAACAACTTGACCGGCTCGATTGCGAAAACGTGAAACGGTTCTTAAGCTCCCCGCTCGACGGAGCGAAACGCTGGTGAGCATGACTCACGCAGCGTTGGACACGGAAGTCCTTTCACTCATTTCGGCATTGGACTGCGTGCTCCAGCAAAGTTTGCTTCGGACGCGTCAGACGATCACAACAGTGGCAGCAGAGACTCCTGTTGTATTGGCTCCGGAAGATTCTGACTGCGGGTTGCCGCGTGCGAAGAAGTGCATCGCGCGGAATAGACTGCTCCAGCAACATGCAGAACGCTGACGGATCGTAGCGATTATTGCTGTGCGCAAATTGAAGAGACGCTTCAAAAGTGAGCGGAACTGCGCTCGCCGCCGGTGACTGTTGGTGAGATCTGGAAGACACCCGCGGCCAGCGAGCCTGTTGATTTAATCAGCCGCAGGGCGCTAGTCCCGGTTTTTTCCAATCGAAATGCAGGGAATTTCAACCGGGGCTGGCGCCTATCGGCTAATGAATCGACTAAGTAATCACCCCATATCGCCGACGGCTCACCGCGAAACCAACAAGCTACACGGTATGATCAGTCGATAGGCTGAGGAGATCAGCCTTCCGTCGACCGACCTGCTCGCCCCGTCGTGTCGCCGGCGATGGATTCTCTCATGCGAGTATCAGCCTGTACGTTCTTCAGTTCGTAGAAGTCAACAAGCCCCAGTTTGCTGTCGGTGAAAGCATCTGCAATTGCCTTAGGGACTTCGGCTTCTGCCAGAACAACGGCCGCCCGGTTCTGCTGAATTCGAGCCACCATTTCCTGTTCCCGCGCTCGAGCTGCTGCTCGGCGTTGTTCGGCTTTGGCTTGAGCCACACGCATGTCGGCTTCCGCCTGATCAGCGGACAAACGAGCCCCGATGTTCTCACCGACGTCGATGTCAGCGATGTCGATGGAGACGATCTCGTAAGATGTCTGAGCTTCCAGTCCCTGAGCCAGTACCGCCTTGGAGATGGAATCCGGGTTCTCAAGGACCAGCTTGTAAGAACTGGTCGAACCGATCGCCTGAACAATTCCCTGACCAACTCGAGCAATCACTGTTTCTTCGGTTGCCCCACCGATCAACTGCTGGATGTTGGTTCTGACCGTCACTCTTGCACGAGCTCGCAGTTCAATGCCGTCCGCGGCCACCGCAGACAGAGTCCCCTGCGTTCGTTTTGGATCAGGGCAGTCGATCACTTTGGGATAGACACTGGTCTTTACTGCTTCAAGGATATCACGTCCGGCGAGGTCAATGGCCTGGGCTGTGTTCCAGTCGAGCGGAATGTCGGCCTTATCCGCGGCGATCAAAGCGCGGATAACGTTGGGAACGTTACCCCCAGCCAGAGAATGGGCTTCGAGAGCCTGTGTTGAGATCGGATACTTCTTCAGCAGGCCAGCCTGAACGGCCATAATCTTGCTGCGGACAATCACAACGGGATTCACGCGACGGAATCGCATGAAGATCAGATCCCACAAACCAATCCCGGCTCTGGTCATTTTGCATTGCAGCCACAGACTGGCATACTGAGCAAAGATGGCCAGAAACACGATCATGACGAAGAGCCCAAAGACCACGATGCCCCATTCACCGGGACTTAGCTGGGCCAACAGAATATGAGTCATGAGAAGCTCCGGGGCACTGGCCTTGTTTGTCAGGCATAAGAGACAGATCGAGCAGTCAAGTGGCGAGGGTTTACCCCTGAGGGAAGTCGAAGTCAAGCGGATTGGGTTGTGGCGAGTTCCCCGGCAGTGAATCCGGGAGTATTTTAGTCGCAGCGATTTGTTCCGAAACAGGCGGGTTGTCTGATTCAGAATCCGATAAAGTCCACGGACGCACGACGACTCGGTTTCCCCGAACTGCCACAGCGACAACGGGTGTATTTGGCTCAATCAGCATTCCCGGGCTCTCCGCGTGCAATCGTTCGCCGTCGATCAATACGATGCCGCCTGGCGTCATCAGAGTCTGTGAAATTCCAGCTTTTCCGATCAGACGATCGAGCAGTCGGGGAGCAGGAGACTCGCTGACCGGAGCCGGTTTCAGAATCATTCGATTCCCGAGCGGAGTTTTCCGGATTAATGTGATCGCCCCCATCAGCGAGCCGGGGATTCCTGCGGTCAGCAGAATAATGTACGTCCAGAAGAAACCCGGGCTGACTCCCCACCACGCCTTGTAGGCGCTCCAGAAGGAGACAATCAGCGAGATTACTGCGGCGACCAGAATCATTCCGAAGCTGGGAACGAAGAATTCAAGCCCCAGCAAAAACAGGCCGACCAGCAGCATCACTGTGGCCAGAATACCAGCATCGGGCATCAGCATCACTCTTTGTATAAAGCCTCAGGAGTCGCAGACAAGTCATGAGCATCCGGAGATGTTCATGTGAGGAATTATAGCCATTCTGCTGCGGCGTAAACAGTGGTTACCCGGAAGGGCGAGCACTTCATATTGCCGCTGAAAAGTCTTACTGCGTCAAGCTGTAGCGAAACGCGTTGTGACGCGAGCGGAACAGCCTCGCAGCGAATAGGGAGCGGTCTCGAAATAGAATCCGGTTTCTCCTGCGGCGAGAAATCACAACCCGAAACGTCAGGGAGCGATTTTTCTACAAGACACCGATCGTTCGCTTCCGCGTCGAACTGTGATTCACGGAACTTACTTCGGGCCTGTCAGTAACGGCCGTCGATTTCTGGTTCGGTGCTTACGGAGGGTCGGCACGATGGCTCAGGCTCAAGAAATAGTGCGGGCTGAAGCCTGCACGACCAATTCGACCGCTGTGACATCAGGACTCGGCTTGAGTGGGACTCAGTTCTTGCGAGCCCGCCAGTTCGGTGGATCTTTCGGAGCAGATGACCACTGAGACGTTGCCGGACGAGAAGCCGAATGTGGTGATGGTCCGCGCCACTGTGGCGGCTGAGCACCCGTGTCTGGTGCCTCAACGGAGTTGACGGGCGGAGCCGCAGTGTCCGTGTAAGAGACATGTCGAAACGGAGACGATTCCGCAGGCGGCTCCTGCGGTATCGCGTAGTTCTGCTCCGGATAGTTTCTTAGAGGACGACTGGCTGTCGGAGCGGGCTGTGCTGGATACCCATTGAACGGAGATTCATTCTGAGCGAACCCTTCAGCGGGCGGCTGATTGTCGAATTCCACAACCCCTGATTTCTTACGGCTGCCAGAGATCACCGGGAGATCTTCGGCCGGCGCGGACCGTCGATTCTGCGAGGCGGCAGCGGCCACAGGTTGAGCAGACCGTGCCGCATTCGGCTGCAGTTTGCGAGCCACCATCGGCGTCGTCACGACACCACGGCCGGTCTGGTCAGGATTCAACTTAGCCAACATGGCTTTAGACTTGTCGGCCGTCTGATGATCAGGATGAAGGCTTAGCGCGTTCTGGAACCATTCTGCAGCGTCGGCATCTCTTCCCTGCTCGTGGAGGATGTACCCGATGTTGTAATGGGCGGCTGGCTCACCGACGGAGAAGGTGAGATTGGAGAGAGCCTGGTCGTAGTTACCCACGCGAGCAAAGGCCACACCTAGTTCATAACGACAGTCCTGATTTTCAGGATCAATCTCACAGGCATCTTCAAATGCACGGATTGCGTCGTCCCACTTTTCCTGCTGAGCATACATCTGTCCGGTAGAGATACGAGCGGCCGTGCTGTCAGGATGGTCTTTCACCAGATCCGTGAGAATTTGCTCGGCTTGCTTCGAGCGGCCCGTCAGCATTTCGATGCGAGCCATCCCGAGGTGCGCTTCCAGATTGTCCGGGTAGGCAATTTGTATTTCGCGATACTTGCGTCGAGCTTCCGCGTATTCGCCGATATCTTCCTGATAGCGTGCCCATGCGAGCAGCGTCTTCTCTGGATTCTTCTTCAATGTTTTCTGCGCGGCGATGAATTCAGGGCTCAGCTCTTCCTTCTCAGACTTGCTCCGCGTGAAACTTTTCTTCAGAGAGGCGAGCGCGGTTTCTTCTTTTCTGACGAGCGGAGAAGCTTCTGGGCTGGTGGTTTCTTCAGGCGCCGCTTCGGCACGCGAGGACGCAAAGGGCTTCGCCCAGAAGTGACTTTTTCCGGACGACGCGCAGCCCGCTGATGTGCCAAAAGCGGCAACAAGCAGCAAAGTTGTCAGAGATTGTCGTTTCATTTCGCACCTCCATGTGCGCGAGCCTTGTCGGCTCGAAAGTCACGACTGCTGATCGAACATTCACAAGGCAGGAAGCTCTCCAGAGTTCCTGCGAAACGATGCAGTCCTCTGCAGCTTTTCGGCTGTCGCCAGCCACAACTTCAGCAGGAACTGCGCATCAATGCAGTTGATTAAACGGCCCTCACGTGCGGACCGCATGGTTCGGCAGTTTTCATCCGGAAGTATTTCCAGAGGCGATTTCTTCCAGCAAACAAACGCTAAGGTGTCGACCCGGAGTCGGAACTTCCCGACGAGCTGCTGCCGCCGCCAGCTGATGCTGATCCCAGTCGTGGAGCAGGAATCGTTGAGATGTACATCTCGTTGATGGCCTGAACTTCAGCCGCTGGCCGTCCAATCTGTTGACAGTCGCGAATCGTGACCATGACTTCGCCGGCGTTTTGCGAGCATTTTGCCATGGCCAGATTAACGGCGTCTGTTCGCATTCCGTCCAGTGCAGAATCGTACGTTGACTGGATGTAGACTGCTCGACGTTCGGGAGGAACAACGTGCAGGATGTATTGCAGGTGAAGTTCCCCGGATCGAGTCAGAGTCTGGCTGTTCGGGTCGAAATGGCGATCGTAAAGAGTCGTTTCTTCCTGCCATCCGAGCGAGGTTTGAGCGTCCATGAATACCGCGACGGATTCGCGGTCCTGACACACATACGGCAGTGGCCAATAGTGCTCTGAATAGTACGTGTGCGAAAACTGCTGCGGCGGCAAATTTGTTCGAGGACGAGCGGGCCAGATTTTGCCCTTCTTGTACTTCTGGCGAACTCCGGGTGGCAATGCGGCCTTTTCAGCCCACCACGCATCTGAGCCCGGTTCCTGACAGCTGGTGGGATCTTTGTGCCCGAAAAACTGTGGCCCCGCAGAACATCCCTGCAACGCTCCTGCAAACAGCAGAGCAAACGGAACAGCAAGCTTCTTCATGGCGACATCCACTCAGCGACGGAAGCATATCCAGATCGGCTGACCTCCCAGTCAGCGGCCCCTCTGTTTCGGCAATTCCTGCCGACCGAAGTCGGAAGGGACCGAGAAAACAGAAAGGATCACTATCTTCTTCGACGTTTCCCGTGTCCTGCTTACACACAATAAAAAATTGGCCGTTAGATCAGTCTTCAGGGCTCGGGACAACGTGAAAACTCCGTCACACTTTCCCTATTTTCCCAATGCTGACCGGCATTCGTGGTTCATCAATTGAAGTTGCCGGGGGGCACGACTATTTTCAGCTGTAAAGCTTGTCGAAAACGGTCCTCCACTCCTCAGAGGTGGTTCTGTTCATGATTTTTTTGCTCGATAATTACGATTCTTTCACGTTCAATCTGGTCCAGCGGATCGGCGAAATTGATCCGACGGCCGATATTCGCGTTGAACGAAATGACCAGATCACTCTGGAGCAGATTGAGGACTTGAAGCCGGAGCGAATCATTATTTCGCCAGGGCCCTGTACACCCTCCGAAGCCGGGCTTTCTCGCGATCTCATCGCTCACTTTGGACCGAAGCTGCCCGTGCTGGGAGTTTGTCTTGGGCATCAGTGTCTGGCGGAAGTGTTTGGTGCCAAAGTTGTGCGAGCCAATCGATTGATGCATGGTAAGACTTCGCTGATTTCTCATACGGGTCAGGGAGTTTTCGCTGGCTTGCCGGATCCCTTCCAGGCGACTCGATATCACAGTCTGATCGTGCCTCGCGAAACTGTTCCGGACTGCTTGCAGATCACGGCCTGGGTCGAAGATCCGGGGCAGTCTTTTGAAGTGATGGGCCTGCAGCACCGTGAGTATCCAGTGCATGGTGTCCAGTTTCATCCTGAGAGCTTTCTGACGGAAAAGGGATACGACCTGCTCCGCAATTTCCTCGCCATCTGATGCAGGAGTTCTCACCTCCGTGACCCCGCTGCCCGAAAATCCGGCTGAACTCGCACAACTGGGGCGGCTGGAACTGATTGCTCAGCAATTGGTCGAAGGGCTGATGATGGGCCGTCATCGAAGTCCATTCAAAGGGTCCAGCGTCGAGTTCGTTGAGCATCGAGATTACAGTCCTGGCGATGAAATCCGCCATATCGACTGGCGAGCTTACGGCAAGACCGGCCGCTACTACGTCAAGGAATTTGAAGACGAGACCAATCTCCGCGCTCATTTGTTGATCGATGCGAGCGGAAGCATGGCATACGCAGGTCGATCGATTTCCAAGTTTCAGTATGCACGTATGCTGGCCGCATCACTGGCGTGGCTGCTGCTGGGGCAGCGCGACTCGGTTGGACTGATGACATTTGATTCTGCGATACGGGCTCAGCTGAAACCATCGAGCAATCGAGATGGCTTTCGCAGGATCCAGGAGATTCTCGAAGAGACCACACCGGGCGCTGATACGGGGCTTGCTGCTGTTCTTGAGTCTGCGCTTCCCGGGATTACTCGACGAAGCCTGTTGATTCTGATCAGTGACTGCTTCGACGATATTGATGCGTTGACGAAGGCGTTGCAACGCTGTCGACACGCGAAGCATGAGGTCATTATTTTTCGCGTCGCGGCTCCGGAAGAAGAAACATTCCCGTTTGAGCGGCCGACCGAGTTTCATAATCTTGAAGCGGATCGCGGCCGGCTGCTTGTGGATCCGCTTCGGCTGCGAAAAGAGTACCTGCGGCAGTACAACGAGTTTACTCGCACGCTGCAGAAAGAATGCGGGGCCATTGGGATCGATTGTCGACGAGTGCTGACCAGTGACCCACTTCAGCAAACACTGGGTTCGTGGCTCGCCGAGCGACAGGCGGCCCAACGCGTCAGATTTTCATGATAGCGATGGAACGAATCAGGGGGCGAAACTCTATCTGGTCAAGAACATCGCGCTGGAGATCGATCCCCGGGGCCACTTCGATCAGTTCGACGCCGTCTGGTTGCAGTCGGAAGACAGCTCGTTCCGTTACGAACAGCACATCTCGCTTGGCATCTCGAGCCACCTGACCCGCAAACGAAACCTGTTCCACTTGCTTCACAAATTTCGCAACACGGCCTTCACGAACGATGCGAAGCACGCCATTTTCGATGGCCACTTCCAGGCCATCGGTTGTCAGAGTACCACAAAAGACAAGTCGTCGCGCGTTTTGTGAGATATTGACGAAGCCGCCGACGCCGGCAAATCGAGTCCCGAAACGAGAGACGTTTACGTTTCCCTGTTGATCAACCTGCGCTGCACCAAGGGCGGCGAAATCCAGACCGCCGCCATCGTAGAAATCAAATTGTGCGGGCTGATCAATGATCGCTTCCGGATGCAGCGATGCACCAAAGCTGAGGCCGCCGGCCGGCATACCTCCGATGGGTCCGCTCTCCAGTGTCAAAGTCACGTCGCGCAAAAGCTGGCGTTCCGCTGCGATGCGAGCGACTCCTTCAGGCAATCCAATCCCCAGATTTGCGATCGACCCCGGCAGCAGTTCATCGCAAGCCCGCGCAGCAATGATGCGTCGAGCATCCGGGGGCATTGGTGGCAATGATGGCTGCAGCGCAGGATCGTTGATGGACGCGGGCTGGCAGTAGCTTGAGTTAAAAGGTTCTCCAAACGTTTGCCAATGATCTGACTCTGCGGCGACAACGATCTTCGAAACAAGCTTGCCGGGAACTCGCACATGTTGGGGTGCTGCAGGTTTATCCAGAATTCGGCGAACCTGAGCGATCACCAGTCCGTTATTGTTATGCGCCGCCTGAGCGATCGGCAGTACATCGCCAATCACGGCTTCATCATCCATGATCAGATTGCCAAATGGGTCAGCGGCCGTGGCGCGGATGAGCCCCACATGAATGGGAAAAGCGTGATACAGCAGCCAGGTTTGACCACGCAGTTGAATGCGTTCGATGAGTTCTTCTGTTGTTCGATCGTTCAGGCGACCACCGGAGTGAATTGGATCGATGAAGGTGCCAAGACCCACGTGAGTCACGCAGCCAGGACGACCAGCGGCGATATCACGAAACAGCTGGCAGATGACTCCCTGGGGAAAATTGTAGGCTTCGATTTCGCCGGCCAGAGCCATTGTGCCCAAGCGCGGAATGAGTCCCCAATGACCGCCGATCACGCGTTTGATCAGACGTGAATGAGCCAGGTGATTGAGACCTCGCTGCTTGCCATCGCCCTGCCCGGCCGCATACACGAGCGTCAGATTGATTGGGTTGCCTTCAGCAAGAAAACGTCGTTCGAGAGCGGCCGTGAGAGCTTCCGGATGACCGGCTCCGACGAAACCTCCTGAAGCCACCGTGACGCCGTTCTGAATCAGCTGAACCGCCTCGTCGGCTGAACACAGCTTACTCGTCAGAGACGCCGTCATGCCCACCATCCGCCATTGACATGCAACGTCTGACCCGTGATGTACGACGACAGTGGGCTACAGAGGAAGAGAATCGTGGTGGCGATTTCATCAGGTTCGCCGAATCGACGCAGCGGAATCTGAGCCAGCATTTGCTGTCGAGCCTGATCAGGAATGGACTTGCCCATTTCGGTCAGTACGACGCCCGGTGCAACGGCGTTGACGTTGATCTGACGGCTGGCCAGTTCTTTGCTGAGTACTTTCGTGAGTGCAATCACGCCCGCTTTTGCTGAGGCATAGTTGGCCTGGCCGAAGAAGCCGATCACGCCCGAGATAGACGCCATGTTCACGATTCGACCGCCATCGTTCATAAACTGCACGGCCGTCTGGCTGACTTTGAAGACAGCCGACAGATTGGTTTGGATGACGTCGTCCCAGTCCGCGTCGGACAGGTTCTTCATAGTGCGGTCACGCAGGATTGCGGCGTTGTTGACAAGGAAATCGACGCGACCAAAGTGTGCTTCGATCTTGGTAAACATCCGCTGCAGATCATCCCGGGATCGAACATCGGCGTCGATCGCGAGGCAACGGTCACCGAGTTCTGCTGCGGTTTCTTCCGCGACGCGTTTGCCGGTTCCGGAGGAATCGTTCAGATAGTTGATCACAACGGCGGCGCCAGCCTTATGAAGCATGGTGGCTGTTGCTTTGCCCAGTCCTTGCCCGCCTCCGGTAACGACTGCTACTTTGCCTTTGAGATCAATGGAGATCATGGGGACCTGCCGCGCTTTGTGATCGTTCGATTTGAGGGTTTATACATCCATCGGAATGGCCGGTGAGTGGTCGGGAACCACGGGCCAGCGTTCGATGGAGATAAGGTTAACCTCAAATCATCGCCGTCACAAAGGACTAGTCCATGAAGATCCGCTTGTAGCCGCGGAACATGCAGTCCAGAAGGTCACGTCCTTCCTGAGTTGCGCGGTAGCGAATGAACCCTTCGCCAGATTCTGCGTCGGCTTGAACAATCCGGATGTTGTCCTCTTCGCTGTACATCCACGCTTCTTCCTGAAGAATGTGGAAGTACTTGTGCAGCGATTCTTCTGCTGTCGGCAGGAAAACTTCACCGTCCAGAAACAGCTGGTAGCCGTACTCTTCGAGTTTCGGCCATGGAAGCTTGGAGCCGGTTCCGCGGTAATAAGGTTCCAGAATGGAATTGTCGTCTGGCTTCACGTTCGGGTTGTGAAGCATGTCGATCGCATTCCAGGGACAGATCGTGAGTTGGTAAAACTCACTGCTGTCGTTCGGCGATCGGTAACACATCTGGCAGCCGATGCAGCGGCTGGTATCGATCTGATGATAGCTTTCAGACGGAACCGGGCTGACGACTTCGTAGATACAGTCAACAGGACACACCGTCGCGCAGGAATTGCAGGAGGTGCAGTTGTCCTTGTTGATGACGTTGATGTAACGAGTTTCCTTCTTCCGGTCAGACTGTCGAGTCCGGAAGTAGTCAGTCATTGAGATCGTCATCGTTGATACTGCCTAAATGTTCACTTGTTTCCGGTTTGGATTTAGCGGAAGCTGCCCGAAAATCGTACCGCGTAGCGTCGCTTCTGGCAGGCATGATCGGCGATTTTCGAAGGGCTCCGTCAGGATTTCCTGTGGCTGGGAAGCGGTCTGGGCCAACTGACCGGGCTGGCGAATGGCCTCGTGGTACCGACTTCAGTCGGCATTTGTCAGCAAAAGCAGGCAAGAATACCGGATGAAGGCATTGCTGCGACCTAGACGGCCACTCTGCTCAACCGCGAGTCGGCTTCTCTCGGCGAATCGCAGTTTCGCCAGAAAATGGCCGGATAGCCATGTTTCATTGAGCAATCGTGTTTATGCTTGTTCCGCTGGCCCAATCTTCCTTGCTTCAGGAGTCCCACCAATGTCATCAACCCTGTTCAGTCTCTTCTGCCGAAGGCCCGTTTTTGCTGCCGCTCTGTGTGCGGCCGTTGTGGGATCGTCACCGCTTCAAGCGGACGACGCGAAGACTGAAAAACCAGCCGTCGAGAAGAGGGAAGAAAAGCCAAAAGCAACAGATTCGAAGAAGGCTGATAAGGACGGCTGGAAGCAACTCTTTAACGGCAAGGATCTGGAAGGCTGGAAGATCACCAACTTCGGCGGTGAAGGCGAAGTGTATGTCGAGAATGGTGAAGTCGTGATTACCCAGGGAGCCGACCTTTCCGGAATTCATACTGAGCAGGAAATTCCAAAAGTCGACTACGAAATCCAGTTCGAAGCTCAACGAGCGGCCGGCAGCGACTTCTTTGCGGGGCTGACGTTTCCCGTTAAGGATAGTCATTGCTCTCTGATTCTGGGCGGCTGGGGCGGTGGCGTTTGCGGCATCTCAAGCCTCAACGGGATGGACGCTTCAGAGAATCAAACGACCAGCTATCAGACATTTGAAAAAGGCCAGTGGTACAAAGTCCGCATCGTTGTGCGAGATAAGCATCTGCATGCCTGGTTGGATGACGCCAAGATTGTTGACGTCGATACGACAGATATGAAAATCGGAACTCGGTTTGAAGTGGATCGGTCTAAACCGTTTGGCTTTTCAACCTATTCGACAACCGGACGTTTGAAGAACGTACGAGTCCGTTCGCTGCCACCGGAAGAGAAGGAAGAGTAGTCGCTTCGATCAAAATGACGGGCTCATAGCCGCGATCAACGAAGCACTGGTGCAAAAGCCGTTGGACCACCGGGGTGAACCCGGTGGCGAATGGTGCGATGTTCTTTCAACTCAATTCGCGGCCGTTTCCGTTTTGAGCTTTTTGCCCGGTAGACGAGTAATCAAAGCGCCGCCGCTGAGGATCAGGCAGGCGCCGAGGAAGTAGGGCATTGAGGTCGACAGACCCAGCAGTTGAATACCGAGAAACGGACCAAGGATTCGAGCGAGTGATGACAGGCTTTGGCCCGTTCCCAGAACAGAACCCTGTTCATCGCTGGAAGCCGCCTGAGAAAGCAATGATTGCAGCGATGGCGTTACTGCCGAGAATCCAATCACTACGATTGGCAGAATGAACCACAATGACGGTGGCGGAAGAATCCTCAGGCCCGTCAGTCCGATCAGCACAAAGCCCGTCGTCATCAGCGTGACGCCGATCAGGGCCATGCGGCGTTCGCCAAGGCGAGGCAGCAGGCGGCGAACCAGCATGCCTTGTCCGATGGTGAGTACCAAGCCGACATAGGCGTACAACAGAAAGTTCCAGCGGCTGCCGTAACCAAACTCGCGCGTCAGCAGCGATAGAGTACTCTCGAACTGCGCGAAGCCGAATGTGGTGATGAAGACGGCAAACAGAATCGTCGACATGCCGGGTGTTGTCAGGTGCCGCAGCACTTCACTCGGCCGGAACGCTCGATGAGTTGATCGCTGAGCCTGTTCGGACGGCCGTCGTGATTCCTGAAGTTTCATGCCGGCCAGCAAAAGTGCGATCGCGGACAGGGTGCATGCGACATAGCCCGGAAGTCCGGAAGGAGGAGTCAGCAATTGACGCTTCAGTTCATTGCGAGCCAGGGGAGTTGGCAGAAGCAGGTTGATCGCTTCTTTGTTGGCACCATCGATTGGCTTTGCGTTCGGCAATGATGCGTCTGCATCGTTCAGCAGGCTAATGAAATTTTCTGAGCTCAAGGTTGAGGAGTCGTCATCCTTCCACGACTTCACCATCCCCAGTTGTGAGTCACTGAGTGCAACCGCAGCGTCTTCGGAGACGCAGGCGGCACCAATCAGAGGTCCGAAGGTAAACCCGATACCAAACGCGGCGCCAATCAGAGCCATGCCTTTGCCACGGTTTTCGGCGCCCGTGCAGTCAGCGATGACAGCCTGAGCGGTAGAGATCGTAGCTCCGGCAATGCCGGCCCCGATGCGTGTGATAAACAGCCAGGGCAAAGCACCCAGTCCCAGCCAAGCGAAATCACGGCCCTGTGACGAAACAAATCCGAAGAGTCCATAAGAGAATGCTGAGCCACAAAGTCCCAGCATCAGAATTGGCCGCCGGCCGACTCGATCTGACAAGCCGCCCCACATCGGAGCAAACAGAAACTGCATGGCAGAAAACGAGGCCATCAGCAGGCCGAGTTGCATCTTGCTGGCGTTAAACCACGCGGCGTACCTCGGCAGCAGCGGGAGAACAATTCCGAAACCAAGCAGATCGATAAAGACCGTCAGAAAGACGATCATCAGCGTGGATTTATTGACAGAAGATACCGCAGAAGTTGCGGCAGGATCAGCGTTAGACACAATCAGATCTTTCAGAACATCACGAGTTCAAAATGCGGCGGCGAGCGGCAGGGTGTTAACCCTCCGAGCACAACGCGATGGCTCGGAGGGCTGACGCCCTGCCGCTCGCCCGAGTGACGCTACCGCTTCATAAACCACACGCACGCCCAGGCCAGCAGCGGGAACAGAACAAAGATCAGCCCGAGAGCGATAAAGTTGGAACGAGGATTATCAGGCCAGCGCGCCATGGTCTGGGTTCCGGGCGGGATCTTTGAAACGATCCCGCCGTTGTGTCAGTGTTGAATAGCCAGGGCCTGAGAAGTACTCAGGCACCAATGGCCAACGTCTGCAAATCTCAGGATGGAATCTGTTCGTCGGTTTCCGGAACAGCATCGCTCGACGCATCGAACCACTCTTCCTTGAACACGATTCGCTTCTTGTGCTTCATTGCGAGGTTGGCAGTCAAAGCCATGATCGCGTCCGCCATGGCGACTCGACCGTTGCAACGCAGTTCCTGCCACCCCTTGCCATTGCGGATGCAGTAGCAGAAGTGTTCCATTTCTTCGCGATAGCCGCGGCTGACTTTGTCACCCATCGTCCCCTTTGCCATCGCTCCGGCTGCTGAAGGAGCCGCGGTGTTGTAGCTGTCAAGCGCAGGGCCACCGCCCTTGGAATTGTCAATGACCCACAAGCGTTGTTCCAGACCGCCACCGCTGGAAGGACTTTCTTCCTTGTACAGCAGGGCTTCCATTTCGGTCTTCATGATCAGAGTACCGCGGCTGCCGAAGACCGTTTCGCCGTAAGGCTCCTGGCGATTCGTGTTGATCGAAGAATACGTCACGATCGCCACATCGTTCTTGTCTTCCTCGTAGTGCTTACCGGGGAACTCGAGCGTCACATAGATGTGGTCGTCGATGTCGCGATCGTCGACCCAGTTCTCTTCCGGACCGACTCCTTTGACACCGTAGAAGTTCTTTCCACCGTAACCCTGGACCGCCAGCGGGTGCTTCTTGCCCAGGAAGATGCTGGATGCGTCCATTTGATGGCTGCCAAGTTCCGCCATCAGGCCGCCGCCGGTGGAATTGTACAAACGCCAGTCGATCAGTTGTTTGGCACTTTCGTAACCAAGCTCCTTGAGTCGACCGGATTTCTCCATTTCCAGCAGGACTTCTTTGTCCTTCTTTGCATCGGCATCACGGTCCCATTTTCGCCAGCTGTCACGGCCCGGGAAGCTGTTGTTACGATGCCATTGAGCGCGGATGAACTTGATGTCGCCGAGCAGGCCCTTCTTGATGAGATCATTGGCGTTGTCATACAGCACGCTGTAATGACGCTGATGACCGACGGCCAGCAGAAGACCCTTCTCTTCGGCCTTGCGAATCATCTGCTTGCACTGAGTGATATTGTGAGCCATCAGCTTTTCTGTCAGCACATGCAGACCTGCATCAAGGCAAGCGATTGCAATGGGTGCGTGCTGGCTGAGTGGTACAGCGATGACTACCATCTCGAATTCAACTTCGCCCTTTGTGCGGGCTTCGAGCAGTTCCAGGTGATCTTTGTAGACCTTGATTTCTGAAGCTTTGGCCTGTCCCAGCTTTTTGTTAAGCCCGATGCGTGCTTCCGGATGGCTGCCTTTGAAGGTACGTTCGATGTTGGCAGGTCGAGGATCCGCGACCGCCACGATCTCCATGTATTCCGGAGGATGTTCGGTAATCAGCACGTTGGCTTCGTCACCACAGCCAATGAAGGCCGCCTTGACCGGTGTGCCGTTTAGCTTCTGATAGTCGAAGTACAAAGCGCCGAGGCCGATGCTGCCGGCGGCTGCTGTCTTCAGGACATCTCGTCGAGTAAACCCGACAGCTTCGTTGAAGTTGTCCTTCCCGATCTGTGTCTGTTCTGGTGTGAGTTCCATAATTTGTCTCCAATATCTTTACTGTTTTGTCTTTGATGTTTTTGAATTCGGTTGATCGTTCTACTTCGCCGCAGTTTTGCTTTTTCCGGAAAAGATACGGCCCAGCAGGTTGTCGATTCCAAACCATTGGTCGCTCGGAACGCAGGCCAGAGCCAGCAGAGCCAAAACTTCGATCAGGTTCTTATTCACGATGAAGCTATGTTCCGGACCTGGAGCGTCAGGAACGCCCGGCAGCGGAGGCATTGCCATATAGAAACCAAACACCATGAAAGCGGCCGAAAGAGCGGCAAAGCGAGTAAACAAGCCGATGATCAGTAGGATGCCGAGCCCTGTCAGGCCCGCAATTGTCAGCGTGTCGACAATCTTGATCGGAGTCCACGGTGCTGGCAGTGGTCCTCGTTTCAGCTGGTCCACAGACAGGATGTCCATGGCGTCTTCCCTGAGCTCCACATCCATCGCCATGATTGGCCCAGCCAGTTCCCGCGCTTTGGCACGGGCATCGGACCAGACACGATTCAGATGATCCATTTCAAAAGCAATCTTGGCGGCGGTCAGTTTATCTTCGTAACGCTTGACCATTTCCGAATAAAGTTCGAGTTGGCTGATGCGGCCGTCGATGTTTCCGGAGTTATCCGGGTTCCCCATCAGATGAGCTCGCGTGCGTTCTTTGTAAGACAGCTTGCTCGCGCGAGCGAAGACGTCGTTCAGAGCCTTGCGATAGCTGTCGTATTCGGGACCTTCTTTGTCGGCAACTTGTTCTTCCAGAGTTGCTTTCTCAGTTGCCAGCAGATGTTTTTTGCCGTCGACTCGCAGCTGTTTGGCTTTGGCATCGAAGCTGATGGTGCTGTCCAGCTTCGCGGCTTTGAAGTCCACGCCCGCAGGCAGAGCTTCCAACGGAGATGCAAAGGCGGACGGTCCATCGATCATCGCATTCAGTCGCCCGATCTGCTTGTCATCAAGACCGTAATGGGCGGCGAAGCGAGACTTCCACTGATCCCATCGCTGAGCCACCAGCTCTTCGTCCAGCCAGTTTTTATCGTCCGGGTCACCCGTCATTGCGCGAAACACGTTTCGCATGGGCCCTTGTGCGCTCTTCAGGTATCCGTCCGAAGACCACGGTGTTGTGGAACCGAGGGTGTCGATCTTCCAGAGTCCCTCGTACAACAGCTGCCAGCCCAGTCCAAGTCGCAGCACGACCAGCAGGACCACGGCGGCGAATGAATATCGACGAATATCAGTCACAGGAAACGAGCTCCGGGAGATTGGGTTCGGCGGGAGTTTGATAAATGAAGGCCGCAGGATTGACCTGCATAATTTTTTAAGGCAGCCGACTAAAATGATTCGTGGTGAATAATTTTAGAGCGGTGCGCTGGGGCTGTCCTGCTTTGGAACGAAAGAACTGTCCTGAAGCACGACCTGATCTTCATCCCAGACGATTTGCTCATCAGGAATTCCGATCACTGTTGGGCAAACTTTCCGGCCCTTGTCTGGAAAAGGAATCAGGATAGCACCAACTTCGGGCCAATTCTTACAACACAGGCAGGCTTTTTCGACGCCCATGACGAAAAACGCGGTCGAGAGAGCGTCTGCGACGGCTGCGGAAGGGGCGAGAACGGTCACGGACAGCATTCCGTCTACGGGCCAGCCAGTCCGAGGATCGAGAATGTGACCGTATCGGCGGCCTTCATGCCGGTAAAACTGAATATTTGAACCGCTCGTTGCCATGGCTTTGTCACAAAGCAGGAGTGTTCCCAGTCGTTGTTCAGTGAACAGCGGGTTCCCAATTCCGATTGGCCACCCGGGGTGACCGTTATGGGGGCCGATGGCTTTCAGGCTGCTGTGACCTCCGTGAAGCAGAAAAGACTGGGGAGCATGCTCGGTTTGCATCAATTGCAGGGCGGCATCGTCGAGCGCAAAGCCTTTCCCGATCGCGCCGGGGTCCAGCAGAAGCCCGGGTCTGCGGAAGGCGACGCTGTTTTCCTGCGGATTGAATATCAGATGCTGCATTCCGGAGATCACCAGAGCGGCGTCGATCTCTGCCGGTCCGGGAATTCTTTGTTCCCGGCGACAGGCTCGCCAAAGTTGGGTCAACGCACCTGTGGCCATATCAAACGCGCCGTCAGTAGTCAGATGGATCTTCTGGGCGGTTTGAATCAGTTCAAACATATCGCCCCGCAGGATTTGGGGGGCGTTGGCCGCTTTGCGGTTTAGCTCTGAAAACAGGCTGCTTTCCCGATAAATGCTCATCCAGGCTTCACTGGCGTGGATGGCTTCGAGTGTTGTACCGGCCGCTTCGATTTGTTCTGTGGGGCCCGGATTCATGATCACCGAAAAATCGCAGGCCATGGCTCGCGTTGTCAGGCGAACCGTGATGCCGGCCGACGGCTGAACTCGTGTCACTGACTGGATTTCTTCAGAAATCCGAGCGGGCTTCAGGGCCGAGAGCACCTGACGACGGGTTGTGGTAGGACGTGAATCAGACATTCTGACAGCATCCGCAGAACAGCGGCGACTTTCAAGGGAGATTAATCTGCGATGAAAAGCCTGGCCGATCGTGCAGATTTTCCAATACAAAACCGGAAAAGTCCGTAGTGAACTGATGAGTTCAGGAGAAATGACTTTTCGAAGACGGCTGGTGCTGCACAGAATTCTCGACGTTGCAGGCTATACTGCTGCTGGAAGAGTCGCGGGAAAACATCCGCAAACTTTCTGTCAGATGTCCGTCTGGTGCGGTGTCAGAGCTGCTCAAAAAAGCCATTGATTCCGGATTCGTGCCGTTTTTCGATTCAGTCATTCTTAGACAAAGACCAATGTCCAAACAACCTGCTTCAAAAACGAATCTTAAGCCTCGTGTCTCTGGTGGAGTTCCCTGGTGGATTTTGGGAATGATGGCTGTTTTGGGAGCCGGCATTATCATCGCCCTTGTTCAGCGATCGATTCCCGAAGATCCCGTCCAGTTGTTCGAACAGGCGATGGTCGCGACCGACAAGCAGGATGCGAACACGATCAGATCGATCGCAGAGAAGCTGTCAGCGTATCCTGAGTTCGCAACTAAAAAGAAACTGCTGGATGGCATTCTGCAACTCGGAAGCTCGCGACCGCTGAAGGCAATCGTCTTACTGACAGAGGCGTCCGAGGAACCGGAGATTCGTGCAAAGTCGTTGATGCTGTTGGGCACGGCCTATGCGCAGTCAGAGAACCTGCAGAAATCTGTGGAGACATTTGAGCTCGTTCTTAAGGAGAACAAAGATTCGAACGACGCCCGATTCAGGCTCGCATCCGTCTATAAGGAAATGCTGGCTCTCGATTTGTCTCTTTCCCATCTGGAGCCTTTGATTGCGGCTGAGCATAAGCTTCCGGAATGTCACAGGATGCGTGGAGATATTTATTTTGATCGGCGTCAGTTTGCAGAAGCGGCCAATGAGTTTGAGGCGGCGATTCGTGCTGACAAGAACAACCCGATCAATTCAGTAATTGCCGAGCGTCTGGTCCGTAGTCTGCTGAAGCTTAATGATCTGAAACGAGGAGAAGAGTATGTCGTTCTCCTTGATCAGTCCCCGGCAAAAGGTTTCTTCGAGGCAGAGCAACACCTTCAGTCCGGTGATCTTGAAAAGTTGGCTGTCGTAGTGGAAGCACTTCGCAAAAACGCAGAGTTCGAACCCGGAACTCAAATCCTTTATGGTCGACTGAAGCTAAAGGAAGGCACGGCAAAGAAAGCGGCTGAAGGGATAGCGGGTTTGAAAGCCAGCCTGCAGTTTCTGACAAGAAGCGCAGAACTTTTTCAGGTTGTGAAGGATCTTGCACAGGTCGCCGGGGATGAGAACCTGGCGACCTCTGCTCAACAGAATGTCGATCAGTTGCAGGCGCTGGACAAAGAGTTTCTTGATCAGCTGACGGCGGTGACAAAAACAACGGATGGTTACGAAGAGCGATTGAAGTTGGCTCAGCTCTCTCGGGAGATTGGTCAGTTGGAATTTTCGAACCAGGTTTATCAATCTCTGATGAATGCTTACCCGGATAAAACTCCGGAAATCGTGGCATTGAAAGAACAGTTGTTTTCGCCGCTCCCTCCGTTAGTCGCTTTACCATTACCAACAGAGCAGCAGAATGCCGCTCCGGCGGAAGCACCGGAGGAGGCAAAAGATGCGACTACTCCGCCTCCTGCGACTACTCCGGAGGCGGCGAACAAAGAGTTAGATCCGTCTTCAGCTGAGCCAACTCCGGCCGCTGAGCCAACTCCAGCAGCCGAGCCAACGCCTGCCGCAGAATCTGTCCCGGGTCCTGAGGCCAAGTAAGCCATCTCTTTGGTTGATCATTGGCCGTGCCCCTGAACGACTGGTTCGGATCCCAACCGGCAATTGAGAACGACCGCAGTAACAGGAGTACAGTTGATGGCGATTGACGGTCAGAAGGTTGCGGAACCGAATTCCACAAAGCCGCGTGACATGAGTACGCGGATCTTTCTGGGGTTCCTTGGATTCATCGCCGCGATCTATGCGGTTGTCCTTGTCTACCACACGACGACTCCACCAGACGTTGCCGCTGAGAACAGCGGACTGCTGGAGCAGTGTCGTCAGATTTGTATGCAGTATGGTCTTGTTTCGACGGGTCATATTCGGAATGACGCAGAGGCGTACCTGCACGCTGCACAGAAGCGCCGATTGACGGAAGGACTTTCTGTCGTTCTTGCGGAGTCCACGTTTATTCCAGAGGCTTCTCAGCCAAACTTACTGCTGGAAAAAACGGCCCCGAATTTTTCTTTGCCTGATGTCAATGGGGTGCCCCGGGAATTGCGTCAACTGGGGAAAGACCGCCCGATTGTGGTTGTCTTTTATCTGGGGTACGGGTGCAGTCATTGCGTGGCTCAGTTACTCGCACTGGACAAGGATCAGCATTACTTCCGTGAACTGGATGCGGATATTGTGGCGATCAGCTCTGATGCTTCTGACCATACTGCGGAGAAGTACAAGGAGTACGGAGAATTTCATTTTCCTGTTTTGGCAGATGTTGACTACGCCGTTTCAACGCAATGGGGTGTGTATCAGCCAGAGACTGATGACAAGCCCGAGTTTATGAAGCATGGCACATATGTGGTTGACCGAAGCGGGAAGGTTATCTGGGCTGCTGTCGGAAACGAACCTTTTCTGGACAACAAGACGCTCTTGCATGTGCTTGCGAAATCGCAGGGACTGTTGCCGGAGTAACAGAGTTTGTCCCGGCAGTCAGAGCCAGACAGCCTGTCTCTGATGCGGCACGAACGAATAAAGTGGACGCCAGCGAAGCAGAATTGAAGATTGACGCCAGCGAAACGCTCGGTGCAGACAACAAAAAAGCCCGGCATCTTTCAGACGCCGGGCTTTTTGAATTTTTGGTCTTTTGGCAGCAGCAAAAAAGCCTGTCATCACCTTCAGATCTTGGGCTTCGATGCTTCTTTCTTTCGTTGCATTTCCTGAGCCTGTCGCCGTCGGGCTTCTTCTTCGGGCGCAAACTGAGGACCTCGACGACCATCACCGCCATTCATCGCTGCGATGTCCATCTGTCCTTCCTTCCATTCCCAGCCCAGTGGTTCATTAAGCTCCATCGTCGCGAGAAACTCCCAGGGAGTTCCGGGATGCTCGTTAATAACGCGATGCAGGTACTCAAGGGCTTTGTCATGCATTCGGCGAACATTTGCACCAGCGTCGATCGTTTCTGATGGCTCCAGCTTCCACTGATTGCTGTCAGACTTTTCGAACTTCTTTGGATTCGATTTCATTTCAGCCAGAACGGCGTTGTAACCGAACGCTCGAACTCGCATCGCCAACACTCGGCCCATCGCAAGGTCGTAACTGGCTCGCCAGCGATCTGAGTCCAGTTTGTCACGGTGTTTTTCACCGGCTTCCAGAGCTGTGTGAACTCGCTCAAGGAAGTAATCAAGTACGGCCAGCGGCTTCTGAGCTTCCGTGATCTGTTCGCGGAGAACGTTATCATTATTCGCCTGGAACGTTCGCTGAGGAATGGGCACAGGTTCTGTTACAGCCAGTTGAGCGGCGGCAATCAACGATTGCTTTGCCAGATTGCCCTGAAGCTGTCGACGATACTCGGCTCCTGGACGATAATCCGGAGCATATTGCCGCATGATCTGCGGATCCCACTGTTTGCGGGATGTATCGTCAGCGACAAAAAAGATGCCGCCGGTTTCGGCACACAGTCGTGACAAGGTGTACGGGCCGTAACCAGACGACATGCGTTCCAGGCCCTGGGAGTCGGCCGTCCAGAAGGGCAATTGCAATCCCTCTGGAAGGGGGCTTTCTGGTCCCTGGTCCGCGTCGCCAATGTCGTCTTCATAGTCCGTGCCGTCTTCGCCTTTCCACTTCACATGGACGAAGCCTTTTTGACGCCCAAACGGTGATGTGTTGCCGATGCAAAAGACTCGCACGCCATCTCGGCTGAGCCGCTTGACGACTTCTTCCAGCACTGAGTAATTCTCACCAAAGTCATCACCACGTTCGTCGGTAACGATGATCAGGATCATGTTTGCTCGCATCTTCTTGCGAACAGGTCCGTACACTTTCATGGCCTGATTGATTCCGGCAAAGACATTCTCCAGACCAGAAGTATCGCTCTTGATTGTTTTGATAGCCTTGGACAATTCCGCGATGTCACTGGAAGGTTCGTCCAGCAGAACATGGACGTCTTTGCCGTAGCCAACAATTCCGGTTTTCAAGGCATCCTTGGTGTCGATATCATCCATCAACCCCAGTTGACGATAGACGTTTTCGAATCGCTCGATAATACGCTCACGGCGAGATTCCAAAGAGATGGATTCATCCAGCAGCCAAACCGGAAGCGTCTTCCGCTGACGTAGCGAGTTCGCAATTTCCAGCGTAATGCGATCGACGGCTCCATCAGTTCCACCGGCATGTTCTGTAGTACCGGTCAGATCGATGTTCTCCAGCATTTCTGCTTCGCTGGGAGTCGACACTGTCTCATTCAACTGAATCTTGGGATTTACGACGGAGCTTTCAATCTGCTCAATTTCTTCTTTGTGATTCTCGAGGCCACGATTCTGTGCAACAGCGGCTGATGGACTGGCAATGTTCAGATCACTCTTGCTTCCAAGTGAATCTGATGGTTCAGTATCCAGCACATACTCCACCTGAGCAATCTCTTCCATTTCAACGGTGGATGTCAGATTGAACTCGGGCAACACAATTTCGGGAAGTGAAATCATCGCCACGACAATGATGATACCGATATGAACCAGCAGGCTTACGCCCCAGGCCGGCATGGCATCAAAGATTGACCAGACGGAGCTGCCGCCTTCGGGAACAGTCTCGGTAGAAGCGGATGTTGCTGAATTTGCGTGAATAGTGCTCACAAGCAAGCTCCGACAAAGCGACGAACTCAAAGGGCCCAACATGTGCAATCGGGACCGGGAACGGTTCCACGACACGATGATCCGGGATTTTTGCTCGGTCTGAACAAAAATCGCTGGAAAACTCGCACCGTCTTATATGTTCTCCAAGTATTCACCCCGTTACAAGCGGAGAACCCGGGCAAAACTTGGAATCCTGTACTGATCATATCGACAGTGTAGCGGCTGCAATCGTACTCTCCGGAACTGGCGGGGCAAGTTTTTCTGAGCTCAAGTGGGCGAAGTGTCCCGAAAATCCCCGCTTACTCCGGCGTGAGTTTCGGGCAATCCTTCGCGGGCATTGCGTTTCGGTCGAGGGGGAACCACACTGGGAGCGTCACGGATTTCAGGGTTCTGGATGAAACGGTCAAGACATGCGCGGCCCGGTACTGGATCGAGAAGAGTACATTGAGCAGGAGTATTTCTTTCGGATGTACCGAGAACGACTCATGGAAAACGTGCCGTCTCAGGAGATTCTGAAGACGATCTCCGAGGAAATCCTGGCGACGACAAGGCTGCCGATGGCGATCGATTTTATGCGGGCGGAGATCCTGCACAGTGGCAAGATCAGCACGGCCATGTTTCGACTGCCCCACTACTTCGCTCCGTTTCAGGCTTTCGTGATCAGCCGTGCCGAAGAAGATGAGTCCCGTTTTGAACAATTGACGGCTCTGAAGATTCTGGAGAGCGAAGCCCATTTTAGAGCAGTCAGTCCTTCCATGCCGGGGCTGTTTATCTTTCAGTTCGAATGTATTGCCCGCAATCGTCTGGGGTATGGCGAAGGTCTCAAAGCGATGATGGCGGACCCGCTGTATTCAGAAGAATGGGGACGCTGGATTGCAAGACTGTCGGGATCTCTTGGTGAACGAGAACTTGCCGAAATCGTCTACGGAGCTTCTCAGCACTTTCAAAATCGGCGCACCACTGCGCGAAAGCCGGGTGAACCGGTTGCAGAGAAATCAGACGACGGGACAGCTGCCGTTGTCGCGAAGGCGTTGTTCGGTGATCAGGAAGGACGAATTGCGAAAGCCAATATCGGGCGAGATCCGCTTTACTTCTTTGCGGCTCTGCAGAGACAGCTCAACTACCCCGCGGTTCCTCGTTCATCCCAGGCGGAAGCCGATGAAGACAAAAAGCTGCCACCATTTCTTGAAGCTCGACTGAATAAGATTGAGCAGCGACTCAAGATCAACGAGATGGAAGTCAAAGGCGGCATCGACCTGACTCGCTTCTACAAGCAGCCCGATGGTGAAGCGCCGAAGTTGAGCGATCTGCCGTAGCGAGACCATTGCGTGGGTTTCGTTCGTAGTGCCGACTTCAGTCGGCATTGGCGCTTGAATCTTCAGTCAAATGCTGGCCGCGCGACTAAATTAACAGTCCGCTTGCGGCCATCGGATGAACTAATGACCTTGTCTTTGTATCCTTTGCCTTCATCAGTTCGCTGATGTCCTGTCTTTGCCGGTGCATTGTGGCCAGTTGCTGCAGGCGGTTGCGCAGGTTGTTTCTCCTCTTGCCCCAGAATTTTGATCATGTCCAATCAGGTCGAAGCCAGCATTTATGACTATCCCAAGTACTACGATCTGTTGTTCGGGTCCGACGTTGCGTCTGAGTTTCGCTTTCTGAAAGCCTGTTTTGCGAAACACGCCGGTTGTGAAGTGAAGCGAATCTTTGAACCCGCCTGCGGGACTGGACGACTGCTGATCAAATTGGGACGAGCGGGCTATGAAGTTGGTGGCAACGACCTGAATCCCAAAGCTGTCGACTTCTGCAACGAACGTCTTCGCCGCTATGACTTGCCGGAGACTGTCGTTGTCGGAGATATGTCACACTTCAAAGTCAAAAAGAAGTTTGACGCGGCCTTCAACATGATCAATTCGTTTCGCCATCTGGCAACCGAGAAGCAGGCCGTCGGGCATTTTGAATGCATGGCGAACGGAATGACCAAAGGCGGACTTTATGTCCTGGGCATTCATCTGGAGCCAACAGCCTGCCCGGCGATGCAGGAAGAAAGCTGGTCCGCGCGGCGAGGCAATCTGGTTGTGAATTCGTACATGTGGTACAAAGGGATCGACCGCAAGACACGCCTCGAACATCTCGGTCTGCACGTGGATGTGTTTACTCCCACGAAGCGAATGCGAATCGTGGATCACATGGAGTATCGCACGTACAACCAAAGTCAGTTCATGTCGCTGCTGAAAAAAGTTCCCAAACTGGA
This sequence comes from Planctomycetota bacterium, assembly GCA_052034165.1. Classification (GTDB taxonomy): domain Bacteria; phylum Planctomycetota; class Planctomycetia; order Planctomycetales; family Planctomycetaceae; genus SXXK01. Next base: position 25,504 of record JBPOIW010000057.1, read on the forward strand.
AATCGCAGAGACGTACGATTTTTCATACGACATTCGCAATCCGCATGTAGTCTCCGGAACGACAGAGGATGTCGTTTACATCCTGCGGAAGAAGTAACAACGGTCCGGAAAACACTCTACGTTTTATCAGTGAACTCTCTTTTGGAAAGTTGAAGTCTTATGAACAGCATTGCCCTTCTGACATCGGCTCTGGAATCTTCAAAGAAGATGCTGGCGTGGATCGTCTCTGATTTCTCCGACGCCGATCTCCTTGTTCGTCCGGTGCCTGAGGCCAATCACATGGCCTGGCAACTGGGGCATCTGATTACTGCTGAACGTCATATCATCCTGGAGCAACTCCCGAGCGCGAAGTTTCCGGATCTGCCTGCAGGGTTTGACGCGGCTCATTCGAAGGAAACGGCCTCGTCGAATGATCCGTCAGGCTTTTGCACGGTCGCTGAATATGTTGCGCAGCTTGAGACGACTCGAGCAGTGACCATTGCGGAACTGCAGAAGCTGACGGAATCTGATCTGGATCGACCAACGCTTGGAAACCTTGCGAACTTTTGTCCGACGCTTGGTAACACGTTTGGCCTGCTGTGCGACCATATCATGATGCATCTCGGTCAGGGCACCGTCGTCCGCCGAAAGCTTGGCAAGCCGGTTCTGTTCTAGTCCTGGGTAACGAACTGTATGGCCAGAAATGAAGCCGACCGTGAAGACCTGATGCGTGAAGCGGTCGCGTTGACAGAACGAGTCGAACTGTCGGTGCCTGGTTTCGAAGAACTGATTACGATCGGATTCCGCAGTAATGGTGCGATGAGCATTTTTGTGGGGCAGGATCCGGTCTATCAGTTCGATCCGTCCGGTCGTCTTCGTCGGGCCTTTTTGGATGGCTTTCTGTTTCGCAGCCAACATTCAGGGCTGGCAAGACTGGAACGCGTTCGTACCGAGTCCGAAGTTCAATTGCAGCGCCATGACTTGTCGCCTCAGGAATGTGATGAGTTCCGAGCACGGATGCGGGCGACCCTGCAACAGATCGCCCTGCCCGTTCAGCAACGAACCGTTCGCATCAGCCGAAATTTTCCACCGACCGCCAACCTGTTGCCGCAGGTGGCGGACGGAATTCTTTCTGTGCTTGATGCTGTCGAATGGTTGTCACCGGAAATTCGCCGGCGCACCATTTAAAGTCATCGCCGCAAATCGGCTGTTTCGAACACTCTGCCTCGATTCAAGACTTCATCGGTGTGTCCAGTCCTGCAGCAACTCGCTGAAGAACCTGTTGTTCCTCCGATGAAATACTTCCGTTGGCCGCCGCGATTTGCCACAGGTAGGACATGACCTTCTGTTTCATCGGTGCGTCGAGCGAATCTTTCAGCATCGCCGCCAGATCCTCAACGGGCGGAAGTTTCTTCCCGCTCTGGACGATCATCCGTAGTGCAGCTTCGTCGAATTCGCCAAACACTTCATCACCAGCTCGTTCAGCAGCCTGCATTTCGGCTTCATCGACACTGCCGTCAGCCATGATCATGCTGGCGGCCAATGCGTATCCAACGGAACTGATGTCAACAATTCTGGGGGAATCCGGTAACCCCATCTCTTTGAGCTTTGCGGAAACGGCCGCCAGGTTCTGCCCAACCAGAGCCCCACGAATCAAGTTGTAAAGAATCATAAATGGGTTCAGGACCAGCGCCGTCAGACTGAACCAGCCGAGCAGCATGGAGAGGCCCGCTTCGCCGAAGAACTTTTTTCTCACACAGGAAGTGCAGCCAATGAAGGTCTTGCTGCCGATCTGATAGGCAACCAGAAATCCTCGCACATACGGAGCGGTCGCGACGGTTTCCAGTCGAGCATTGTGGCAATAAGGACAAGGATACCCAGAGGAATCGGTGCTCAATTCATCTCTCCGAAGCGATTGTGGGGGTGTAGGGTGCAGGTCGGGTACGCGTGTTAGGGTGAAAATCTTAATGCAGCAAAACGAATAATCACAAATTATCTGAGGCGATAATCTCACAATCTTCGCTGGATTTATCCGCTCTTTTGCGTGCTTATTTTCAATCGCAGAACGTTGCCCTGGAGAATCCTTTGCATCAGCAATGCTCCTATTTCGGTAAGTCGGATTGCCTGTGGTTGATTCGTCCAGCATACTTGGCAGGGTATGGTCCATGGGATTGAATTTTTGAAGTTCAATCACGGCGTTCAATAGAGGACAGGCTGATGCTTACACCGCAATTTCTCATCAATCGTCGACGGCTGCTTGGAGCGGCTGCCACGGGAGTCATCGCCTCGGGGTTGCCGATACATCGCCCTGTCGGTGCTGCCGAATCCGCGACGCGTGCGAAATCCGTGATCCTGGTATTATTGAGCGGTGGCCCCAGCCAGCTGGACACATTCGATCCCAAGCCACAAGCTCCTGCGGAAGTTCGCGGGGAATTTTCATCCGTGTCGACTTCGATTCCGGGTGTGAGTCTTTGCGAACACTTGCCCCTGCTGGCGGCTCGACTTCAGCACTGGGCTATTTTAAGAACGCTGGCTCATCCGGAGCACAATCATCTCCTGGCAACTCATGTGGCGTTAACCGGTCGGCCCACCCCGATTCCGCGAGGCGGCAGTGATCTGGATCGAGTCGAATCTCGCAACGACTTTCCGAACTTCGCTTCCGCGTTGGATTTTCTGAAGCCGCGCCGAGATGGAATTCCAACCGGAGTATCGTTGCCGAATTACTTTATCGAAGGCCCGTTGACGTGGCCGGGACAGCATGCGGGATTCCTGGGAACTCGCCATGATCCCTGGCAGATCAATCATGATCCGAACGATGCGGCGTTTCGAGTCGACTCATTGTCGTTGCCGACAGATCTCAATAATCAACGATTGGTTTCTCGACGAACTCTGCTCGATGGTTTGAATCAGGTTGATCCACGTAACTCGGCCGATGTTCGACTGCGAGCATTCTCGGAGCAACAGGACGTTGCGTTTTCATTACTGACGTCTGCAAAGGTCGCGGAGGCATTTCGAATTGATCAGGAGTCTGAAAGTACTCGCAATCGATACGGACGTCACAAGTTTGGTCAGTCACTGTTACTCTCTCGACGTCTGGCAGAGGCTGGTGTTCCTGTCATTCAGGCAGCGATGGGAATTGTGCAGACATGGGATACTCATGTGGACAACTGGGGACGTCTGAAGACGTCCCTGTTGCCAGCGCTTGATCAGGGTTTGGCGGCATTGATTGATGATCTTGCGTCAACCGGAATGCTGGATCAAACCATGGTGATCGTTATGGGCGAGTTTGGCCGTACTCCGCGCGTGTCGATTCTGCCGGGGCAAACTGTTCCCGGCCGTGATCACTGGGCTCATGCCTATTCGGCGTTGTTTGCTGGTGGTGGAGTTCGAGGCGGTCAGACAATTGGCGAGACGGATGCGATCGCTGCTTATCCAGTGTCGCGATCATGGACTCCTGCGGACGTCGGGACGACAATCTTCGATTCGCTCGGAGTTTCTCACGAGGCTCAGGTGATTGATCCGCTTGGCCGTCCAAATCATTTGCTGAATGGCGAAGTCATCTCGCCACTCTTCACAGGAAATGCCACTTGATAGTGCATGGTATTTGAGAGGTGACGTCGCTATTTGGACTGCTGCAGCCGGCTGCAGCTCTCCGTTCCACAGCCTGCTGTGGAACAAGGCTCACCTCGGCGGAGCGAGACTGGAGCCCAAGAACCCAGAGCTATTGTGCCATGGCCAAACTATGGTGCCATGCACTAAATAGGACAGACGGCCAAACTGTTTCCGCAAGCAAGTCTCAGGATGCACTCACCCCGGAGCGTTAATGCGATGGGATCGCCAGGGGAAGGAAACGGCCTGCAGGAGCTATGGTGCCACAGGAGTTATGTGGTAGCTGTCGAGCTTCCTCCAAAACCCATCATGACCAACGACGAATGTCCCGAACTCCAGCCGGACAAATCCAGATCCAAAGCCGCCCAACTGGTTTCATACGTATTAGGAGACTGGGCAAGGTTCTGGGCAGCGGTGGCGATCGAGCGATCTCGTGCTCCAGCCGCCTGCATGGTCGCCTTGGACAATGTTGCCGTCGCTTGCGACACGTTTCACCTCAAAGTCTCGCCGAGCATCCAGCGTGCCGCGGGTTCCGGTGGCGTGATTGACCGTGACGCCAGATTTTCGCGTTCGGCCACTGCAGTGGTCCCGAGAGACGGGCCACACGGATTGTTGAACCATTGGGAAGCAGCAGTCCGGCTGCTACAGTGCTTTGACGGTTTCCGAAACGAGGCTGCAACTGCAGAATCGAGCAGGACAGTGGAAACGAAAATGGAGTGAGGCAAACATGGCGATCGGAATCAGTCCACTCGTGGATTTTGCCTTCAAGCTCGTGCTCGGAAGCCCGGAGCATTCCGGGATCACGATCCACTTTTTGAACTCGATTCTCGTCGATCAGCCGAGGATCACTCAGGTAGAAATCCTCAATCCGTTTCTGGGGAAAGAGTTCGACGACGACAAACTGTCGATTCTGGACATTCGGGCCACTGACGAACATGGCCGATTGTTGAACATCGAGATGCAGACTTCTCTGCCGGCCGGAATGGCACAGCGATTGACGTACTATGTTTCTTCGTTGTACGTGGGCCAGTTGAGCGAGGGGCAGGAGTACTACGAACTTCGTCCGGCCATCAGCATTTGCGTGCTTTCGCAGGCGATGTTTGCCAAGCCTCCTGCACTGCATCTCGACTTTCGGCTGCGAGAGGTGTCGGCAAACCTTGCTTTGACTGACGATCTGCAAATCCATCTTTTGCAGTTGAATCATCTTCAGGTGACTGCCGAGAATGTGTACGATGCGTCTCCAGCCGAACGCTGGGCGTTCTTCCTGCAGAATGCCGATAAACTCAACTCTACAGAAATCAGCCGTTTGTTCCAGGATCAGGAATTTTCAGAAGCCGCCGGAGTCCTTGAAATGATCTCCCGAACCCCCGAACAACTGATGGCCTATAACGCTCGCCTGAAATTCCAGCGTGATGAAGTCGCGAGAATCCTTCAGGCCAGATTGGAAGGTCGTCAGGAAGGGGAAGAAATCGGTGAGGCACGCGGTCGAATCGTGATCCTGCAGGAACTGCTTGGCCAGCGGGTTTGGACCCCCGAAGATTTTGCTAAGTGCGAGGCTGCCGAACTGATCGCCCTTGCCAATCAATTGCAGCAACAGTTGCGTGCTCGTAACTTGTGAAACTTCAATTGAGCCTCAGTTATTTGGACTGCTGCAGCCTGCTGCAGCTTTCCGCTCCACAGCCTGCTGTGGACAACCATTCTGAACTCGAACGAGCTTTCAACCTCGTGATTCGGCAGCAGGCTGCCTGCACCAAAGCGGCAGCGGGCTGCCGCAGTCCATGAGGCTGGAGTTACTTTCAACTCGGCGTGTTGGACGTTTCTGAATGGTCGCGATAGCATCCGCGGTAATCTTTCTGGCCGCATCGCGGATCCGCTTTTGACGTTCTGCCTATTTAGCAGCGCAGAGACGGCGTGTCGTGTTGTGCGTCGAAGAGATGATCGTCCGACAAACCGCTGGCCAACAAGAGATTACCTCGTCGATGAACCGCCCTCTAACTTCTGAACTGATCGCTCAACTGCAATCCGGTGAAACGACTTCACGCCAGCTTGTGGAAAACAGCCTGCGTCGGGTCTCTGAACTGAACGGAGTCCTGAATGCGTTCGTCAGCATTGATGCGGATGGTGCATTGGCGAAGGCGGACGAGATCGATCAGCGACGTCAAGCAGGAAAGCCTGTCGGACGTCTGGCTGGTTTGCCGGTGGCTGTGAAAGACAATATGTGTACGATTGGGCTGCCAACTTCCTGTGGCAGCCGCATGCTGAAGGATTTTCGAGCACCCTACGATGCTCATGTGATCCAGCGGATCGCTGCTGAAGATGGCGTGTTGATTGGCAAGCTGAATCAGGATGAGTTCGCTATGGGTTCGTCGACGGAGACGTCGATCTATGGCCCCACAAGAAATCCCTGGAACGCTGACTACACGGCCGGTGGATCGAGCGGTGGATCGGCCGTGGCTGTTGCGAGCGGTATGGTTCCGCTGGCACTGGGCTCTGATACGGGTGGCTCAATTCGTCAACCGGCCAGCTTCTGCGGCGTTGTCGGGATGAAGCCGACTTACGGTCGAGTTTCCCGCTACGGGTTGGTCGCCTTCGCAAGTTCGCTCGATCAGATCGGTCCACTCGCTGGCGATGCATGGGGAGCTACGTTGCTGCTGGAATGCATCGCGGGGCACGACAAGCGAGATTCAACATCGCTGAATGTGGAACGACCAGACTGGTTGAGTCAACTGGATTCATCACTGAAAGGACTTCGTATTGGCATTGCGGATGAGTATTTCGTGGAAGGCCTGGATGCGGAAGTGGAGCAGAGCGTTCGCGAAGCCATTCGAGTTTTTGAAGCCGCTGGAGCCGAAGTTGTGCCGGTTTCGTTGCCTCATTCAAAGTACGCCGTCGCGACGTATTATCTGGTCGCCTGTAGCGAAGCCTCGAGCAATCTCGCTCGCTACGACGGCATTCATTACGGTCATCGAGCCGAGAAGTTTTCAGATCTCGTTGATCTGTACAGCCAGAGCCGGGGCGAGGGTTTCGGAACGGAAGTGAAACGCCGCATCATGCTGGGGACGTATGCTCTGTCCGCAGGCTACTATGATGCGTACTACTTGAAAGCTCTGAAAGTTCGCCGAAGAATTCGCGAGGACTTTGACAAGGCTTTTGCGTCGGTCGATGTGATCGCAGGCCCCGTTTCTCCCACGGCCGCGTTCAAGCTGGGAGAAAAGTTGGACGATCCGCTGGCGATGTATCTGAACGACATTTACACCATCAGTACGAACCTGGCCGGTCTGCCTGGGATTTCGATTCCTTGCGGCCTGACAAAGACAAGACTGCCGATCGGCCTGCAACTTCAGGCGCCTGCTTTGGAAGAAGCCCGACTACTGCGGTTCGCTCACCAGTTTCAGCTGGCGACTCAGTGGCATCGCGAGCAGCCGTAGTTTGCGGCGTCGCTTGTTTGGTCCCCACGTCTGGCGAGCGGCTGGGCGTCAGCCCTCCGAGTTGAGCATTGAATCGCAGATTGACCACAGAGGTCACGGAAGTCACAGAGGTCACGGAGATCACAGTGGAAGCACAGGGGTTGGATCGCAGAGTTCTCAGAGGTTAGCAGTCCGTAATTTTCTCTGCGTGCCTCTGCGCCTTCTGCGTTCAAATTGCCTCCGATCTTCTCTCATGCGATTGCCCTCTGTGCTCTCCGTGACCTCTGTGGTGAATCCATCCCTCGCAATGCGTGCGCGGACTCGGAGGGCTGACGCCCTGCCGCTCGCCGGGATGTGATTTTTGGCAGATTCGTTTGAATCGTTACCATCGGTCTTTTTGTAATGTTTGCAGTCACTCATTTCGTGGGCGTTTATGCGTCAACGCTTGCTCCTGAGTGCATCTTGAATGTCAAGCCACGATTTCTTCGCTTTCATCGCCAGGTAATAGATTAAAGTCGGTACCACCGTCCACTCGGCCCTGCTGGCACAAGCGGATTTTCGGCAGTCCTTCGTTGACTGCTACATCCGTCAGGTCGTGCCTGTGTGGTGCGTTTTCGAAACGTCGGTTGAGTTTTTGCAACAGCCGACAAAAGTTGAGGTGGTAGTGTTGCCGGGGCGCTGGCATGGATTGCCATCATTTCTGCGCCGTAGAAGGTATGACGTGGACAGAGAGTTTGATCTGTCCATCGCCACCAATCACCGTCATGTTCCTCCAAGAGTTCTGCCAGTGAGTTCCCTTCGAATTCGCGAGGGCATCGCTCCGGTGAGTTACTGCGCGCAGTGAGTGTTAACTTTGAATTTGTCTGGATCATCAACGTGGATACAGAACGACTAAAAACCGACTTACTCGCGCTAGGGCTGCTGGCCCTGGTCGTGTTCGTTGGTTTGAGCTTTCTGAGCTACGACCCCGCTGATCCTCCGTCGACTCTGGTATTCCCTGTTCGACAGGCGCCGACCAATATCTGCGGAGAAGTGGGGGCGGCTATAGCGTTTCATTCTCGGCAGTTGATGGGCTTTGGTGTCTGGATTGTTCTCGCGACATTGATCTCCTGGGACCTCAAACTGTTTTCGCGTGAACAGGCTCGCCGAACCGCTCCCACACTGATGGGAATTTTTCTGCTCGTCGTTTCGTCCTGCGCGCTGTTACATTTGTTTGCCCCGGGAGTTTCTTCCGGGTCGACGTATGGAAGTGGCGGACAGATTGGTGCTTGGACTGGGCTTGTTCTGCAGAAAAAGTTTTCTGCGATCGGCGTGATGATCTTTGCCGGAAGTCTGGCCGCTGCCGGAATCCTGCTCACGCCTCTTTCCGATATTCTTCAGCCTGCATTGCGACTTGCGGCCCTGCCCGCCAGTGCCATTCGTGGTGCTGGAGCAATGTTCCAGCGAGCTCCGGTGAAAGTTCGCAGTCCCAAAGAAAATGCGAAGCTAGCCAAGGCTCCTGCGGAGTCTCCGGCGACGATTCCGTTTGTGGCTCCTCAACCAGCCGCGCCTCAGGCAAAGGTTGAAGATGACGCTGAGCCGATGTCGGCGGACGTCGACGGTCGATCAATTCGCATCAATCCCCCCGCTGCACTCTCACTGCACAATCCGGAAGGACTGGCGGTTTCTGAGCGTCGAGGTTTCTCACTTCCTGATGTGACACTTCTGAAGGAATCGGAAGAGTTCCCCTATGAACTGCTCGCCAAGAAGGCACGAGTTGCAGCCACGACGCTGGAGAAGGCGTTCGAAGAGTTCGGCCTGAACGTCAAGGTTGCGGAAATTGATACCGGCCCGGTGGTAACTCAGTTCGAGCTGGAGCTGGAACGAGGTCTGCGCCTGAATAAAGTGACGGCTCTGGAAGATGACCTCGCCATCGCGCTGCGAGTGCCATCCGTTCGCGTCGTCGCGCCGATTCCGGGGAAGAATACTGTCGGTGTTGAAGTTCCGAACGACAAACAGGTCATGGTACGAATGCGGGAACTGTTGCAGGTTTCGCGTTCGACCTGGGACGATTTGCGTTTGCCGTTGTTCCTTGGCAAAGACGTGAGTGGTCGTCCGCTTGTCGTTGATATGGCCAAAATGCCGCATCTGTTGATTGCTGGTCGTACAGGCACAGGAAAGAGCGTGTGCTTGAATACGCTGATTCTGTCGTTGTTGATGACCAGAACTCCGGATGAAGTGCGCATGCTGATGATCGACCCGAAAATGGTCGAACTCAGTCCGTACAAGAAGATTCCGCACCTCATGCATCCCGTCATCACGGACATGAAGAAAGCGGAAGCGGTGCTGGCATGGGCCGTCGACAAGATGGAGGAACGCTACGATCTGCTGGCGCGGGTTGGTGTGCGGCATCTGGACAGCTACAACAAGCTTGGTAAACCGGAAATTCTTGAACGACTGGGATTGAAGGAAACAGATCCGGATGCGGCCGCGATTCCTGATCGCATGCCATTTATCGTGATCATCGCGGACGAAATGGCCGACTTGATGATGACCTCTGGCAAGGAAGTCGAGGCCCACATTATTCGTCTGGCCCAGAAGTCTCGAGCGGTCGGGATTCATCTGGTCCTGGCGACTCAAAAACCAACAGTCGACGTAATCACGGGTCTGATCAAATCGAACTTGCCTGCTCGAATTTCATTCCAGGTGGCCAGCAAGATGGACAGCCGAGTTGTTCTTGACGAAGGTGGAGCTGAGCGACTGCTGGGCAGTGGAGACATGTTGTACCTTGCTCCTTCGACCAGTCATCTGACACGTGCTCAGGGCACTTACGTCAGTGATGAAGAAATCAGCGCGGTGATCGACTTCTTCAGTGATGTCGAACCAGAATACAGTCCGGAACTGACGAAGCTGACGGCCGCTGCGGCTGCAGCAGCATCTGCTGGCGGTGCGTCCGGTGAGGGTGGGACTCGTATTCATGATGACCTCTACGACCAGGCCGTAGAAGTGGTGATTCGAGAAGGCCGTGGCAGCGTTTCGCTTCTGCAGCGAGCGTTGGGCATTGGCTACGGTCGAGCAGCTCGAATGATCGACTACATGGCCGAGGATGGCGTTGTGGGCGATTACAACGGTGCTCAGGCTCGCGAAGTGATCTGCTCGATTGATGAATGGGAAAGCCGCAAAGCCGAGCGGGATGATTGAAATCTCTTCAAACGAGGGCTTTTGTCGCGTTGTTTAAAGTGGATCGGTGACACTTCGTAGATTGAACAAATTTGGTTAGAGTGTTGCTTTGTGCCAGGTTGAGTTGTTGATCTGGCACGAATCTTCACTGTGCTCAATCTGGCCGTTGCTTCATCCGATCGACTATGAAAACACACCTCATCCTGCTCACCCTTATTCCCGGGCTGCTGCATTCTTTCGCTGTGGCTCAGGAGAATCCCGCGGCTCCTGTGCCGCTGATTTTTGATACCGATATCGGCAATGATTGTGACGACGTGCTGGCTATGGGCGTCATTCATTCCTTGCAGAGTCGAGGCTTGTGCCAATTGCTGGCGGTCACGATCACGAAGGATCATGACCAGTGTGCTCCTTTCGTCGATGCGATCAATACGTTCTATGGTCGGGGCGACATTCCGATCGGTGTTTGTCGCAGCGGGATCACTCCTCAGCAGAGTCGCTTCACAGGATTGGCGATTGAGAAGAATGGTGACGCAGAGCGCTATCCGCATGATCTTCGCTCCGGAAAAGATGCTCCGGATGCGGTCAAGGTTCTGCGACAGGTCCTGGCATCTCAGGCCGACGGAAGTGTTGTGATTGCTCAGGTGGGCTTTTCAACAAATCTGGCTAACTTATTGAAGTCGCCTGCAGATGATATCAGTCCGCTGACTGGTCGCGAATTGGCGATCAAAAAGGTCAAGCTGGTTTCCGCGATGGCCGGCGCGTTTGCTCCGATCAATGGTCAGCCTCATCCGGAGTATAACGTTACGGAAGATGTGGCCTCCGCAAAGATTCTGGCCACCGAATGGCCGACGCCGATCGTTTACAGTGGCTTCGAAATTGGACTGGCGATTCCTTATCCGGCGTCCAGCATTCTGAGCGACTATCAGTATGTTCCTCATCATCCGTTGAAAGAGTCGTACGTGTTATATGAGCCGCCACCGCATAATCGTCCGACCTGGGACCTGACCAGTGTGTTGTATGGCGTGTTGCCGGATCGCAACTACTTCGGCATATCTCCAAAGGGTTCTGTCGCAGTCGATGACAAAGGATTCACGACGTTTGCTCCGTCAGAAAATGGGCTGCATCGCTACTTGACGCTGACCCCGGAACAGCAGATTCGCGCCACGGAAGCGTTGATCCAGCTGTCGAGCGAACCGCCGCATCATGTTCCTCCATTCCAAAAAGATTTGAAATAGACGAGATGGGTGCCGGTCTCGCTTCATCAGAACATGTGCGTAATGAGAGCAAAACGACCTCATGTCACAACCTGCGAGAATCATAGCCGTTGGTTCGATCAACATGGATCTGGTCTTTCGCACGCACCAGCTTCCTCGACCCGGAGAAACAAGAACCGGCCACGGTTTTCAACAAGTCCCCGGTGGAAAAGGGGCCAATCAGGCTGTTGCTGCGGCGAGACTTGGGGCTCAGGTTTCGATAGTCGGACGAATAGGTGACGACGGTTTTGGCCGAACACTGATTGACGGTTTAACCGACGAAGGCATCGATACGAGTTTCGTCAAGGTGACGCCGAATTGCTCGAGCGGACTCGCGGTGATTGGTGTCGAAGACAGCGGACAGAATTCCATTACCGTAATTCCCGGAGCCAATGGATTCGTCACGCCAGAAGATGTGATGGCTGCCGAAGAATTGTTTCCCTTGGCCGATGTTCTGCTCCTTCAGTTTGAGATCCCTTTGCCTGCCGTGCAGAAGGCCGTCGAGCTGGCTCATCGCCATAGAGTGAAGATTATTCTGGATCCCGCACCATCGGTCTGTACTGTTCCTGCTGATCTCCTGCAGGTTGATGTCATCTGTCCCAACGAAACAGAGGCCGAGTCACTAGCCGGGCAGGTCGTTGATTCAATCGAGACGGGTAAGTCTGCCGTTCAGCAAATCGGTTGTCTTGGTCCCCGAATCAGTCTCATCACGCTGGGATCTTTGGGCGTGGTGGTGTTCGATGGGACAACCGTTGAGCACGTGCCAACGTTTGCGGTGAAGGCAGTTGACACGACGGCCGCTGGCGATGCCTTTGCAGCGGCCTTTGGAATCGCCCTCTCGGAGAAGAGGTCCGTTTCTGAGGCAACTCGCTTCGCTGCGGCGGCTGGTGCTCTGGCGACAACTCAACATGGAGCTCAGCCGGCGATGCCGACACGAGATGCGGTTGAGATCCTTCTGCGCAGCATGTGAACATTCAGTGCGGAAACTGATGGCTATTTCTTATCTGCTGCCACGGGCCTCACTGTCTTCTGCTCGCGAAACAACGTTCGTAGCTTGTGTTTGCGAATGCGGAATGCCGTACCATGATTCCGAGCCGAACCGTCCGGACGACGATGCATGCGAAGCTCAACGATGATGTCGCCACTGGCCGCTAGTTCGAGCAATCGTTTCGCGGATGGCTCCTGACACCACGTCACCGTTCGGTACCAGAACTCTTCATCGGCTCCCTTCCCTCTTGCTTCTGCACCGACGAAGACAGAGTGAGCATGCTTCTCCTGCAAGCGTTGTTCGAGGACTTCGAGGCTCCAGCGACCGATCGGCTGTTCGTTGCGATGGAGTTCCAGGACATCGCCCTGCTCTGTCACGACGAGCTGCAGGTTGGCTTCGTTCCTGCGACTGGTGACTGAAAGGTACCACGCCTGCCGTCCGTTGGGATCTTTGTAGCCATATTGCTGAATGCGTTCGGCCGTGGTGAGACCATCGAGCCATTCGGGCTCTTTCAGGAACAGATTCATTTTCTCCTGATCATCGAACTCTATTTCTGAGTCGCGATAGGCCTTGATCTCCATCCCCTGAAAATCTCCGCGTGGAGAATTGTTTTCCGGGATCTCCAACAGAGTTTCGAGCGTATACCCTACGCCAGTGTCACCCGGGCGAAGAGTCTTTACGAAGCCGCGAGCAGAAACCTTGTCGAACCGCACAAGGAAATCCTGCAGAATGGCCTCGTGTGACCTCGTGACTGCTGAGGGAGCTTGTTGCCCGACGACACGATGAACAGAGGTCAGTATGAAGAACAGGCAAATAATGTGCTTGAAGGTTACGTAAGTCACGCGTTGCCGCCTTCCATTTCCTGCGACTGTTCCCAGCAAACTAAAATTCAAACGTGCCGGCCCAATTATCTCCACGCAATCATTTCGCGGCCAGTTCTTCCACGCGTTTCAGAATCATACTCTGCAGCAAAAAACAGATCAGGAAATGAGCAGGAATCAGGAAACACGGGACGACGTATTGAAAGAAGTCTTCGGTTGCTCCGCCAACGCCTCGAAAAACCATGTCGAGTGTCGCGATCAGCATTCCACCCATAAACGGCAAGATGATGCAACACACGGCAAAGGCCACCAGCATGCCACCATGTCGAAACCACACACAAAACAAAACGCCCGTATGAAGTGTGACAACGGCCCAGCTTAACGAGGCCCAAAACCAAGGCTCGGCGAGTAAATCAGCAGTGTCTTCGTCGAATCCGGGTTCTACCGCCAGCATCCACACGAACCCCAGTGTAAAACAGACGACTCCCGGGATTGCAAACGGCAGCACACCAACCGCCATGCGCCGCAACAAACGGGCTCGCGTGATTGGCAGCATGCAAAGCGAGATCAACGTCTGTTCGAAGATTTCCCTGTTGAAAAGGAATCCGAAAACTCGCCCCATCGCCAGAACTAGACCCGCGACACCAACGAACATCATCGTTCCGGCAAAGATATGGCCTGGAGCCAGGTCATCAACAGCGAACGAAATGAACAGAATGACAGACACCGAGATCACGGGCAGGCAGATCAGCCATACGATAAACCATACAGGTCCACCGCCAACAAACTGCCAGGATTTCCATTCAAGGGCGTTTGGCCAGGACCGTCGAGGCGGCAGCTTTCTGGTTTTCGACAGAATTCCGCGACTTGTGGCTGTCGTCGCAACAGCACCCTGTGCAATCGCGGCTTCATTGAAGTGTTCAAACAGTTGGTGACTGACTGCAAAGAACAGACTGCCGACAATCAGATGAAATGTCATCTGGGGATGCCAGATCGACTCGCCTCGTTCAAACATCAGGTACGTTCCTGATGCCTGCCACATGGTTCGTTCCCTCCAGTTTCCACTGAGCCATTCCAGATCATCAGCGAGTCCTGGCAGCCCCCATTCATTGCAACCCAGCGAGATTAGATAGGGCAGAACGTGGCCAAATTCCAAAGACAGCCAAACCAGAAACGTGGACGTGACTGCTCGTGAATTATTTCGAGTGACGGTGCTGCAGAAGAGTCCGGCCTGG
>JBPOIW010000168.1:0-22173 GCA_052034165.1 Planctomycetota bacterium
ACAGCCCCAACTTCCTTCCGGCTCTGTCCGGTGGCGTCTGCCAGGGCATTCAAAATGTCGGTCTTTGACAGAGGCTTATCAGACTTTTTAGCCATCGGGAATTCTCTCCTTCAATTCAATTTCAGAACGGGAACAGACTGGTCACCAAGAGGGGATGTCTTCGGAGACACGAAAAAACCCTCGTATTTTTGCAGGAAGTAGAGTTCTGATCTTCGGAGGTGTCAATCGATTGCAGCCGTTAAAATCTTGATTTCCCTGAGTTTTGCTCGGATTTTTCGCATCTTTCCCTGACCTCCTGAAATTCTGACGGACTGCGGTGTTGGCTCCGGGATTTCGAAGAAGTTCCGGTTACGATTCCGGGATTCCATTCGATCTGCATTCTGGAACAGGCACTGCCCTTATGTCGTTGCGAGTCATCTCCGGACAATACCGTCGTCGGCTGCTGAAGACTCCTTCAGATGATTCGACTCGCCCTTACACCGACCGCGTGCGGCAGATGGTGTTTGACCGACTGAATCACCTGATTCCCAACGCCCGAGTCGCTGATGTTTTCTCCGGTGTCGGAACGATGGGAATCGAGTCGCTCAGTCGTGGGGCCAAATCCTGCGTCTTTTACGAGGCTAGTCCTGAGATTCACGAATTGCTTCAGTCGAACATCAAAACGATCGCCCCCGAGGCACGCACGATTTGCTGGAAGACTGATGTTCGGCGAACTTCCTTCCGCCCCAAAGGCGGCGACGACTGTCTGCCATACACTCTGATCTTCTTCGATCCTCCGTATCGCACCGCCGATGAAATTGCCCCCGGAAAGCCGCTGTGGGCCAGCCTAAAGCGATTAGCTCGCGATACGATTTCCAGTGCCGACTGCATCCTGGTTCTGCGCACGCCTGAGCACTTCGAAACGCCCGAGCTGTCTCAGTGGCAGGTTCACGATTGCTGGGAAATTTCTTCCATGATGATCTGGATTATGACGAAGCCCGGAGCATTCGGGGACGATGGCGAAGACGCCGTCAATGACGAGTCCGTTGAGGGCTCAGCAGAAGACGACGGCGAGTCTGATGCCGACGTGTGATTCAGCAAGTTTTGTTTTTCAGTGGGTCTGTGTTTTCTTCTTCAGCGGTGCTTCATCGCTTTGCTCGTCGATGCGAGCATGGCAGTATTCTGCTTTGTGTCGTTGTAAGGCCAGCGTCGCCTGAGTGTTTGCTGTTGACCGTATGATGCTGGTGTCTGGTGTTGAGACTTCAGTTCTCGCGACGATCCTTGCGGGATACCCATGGCATTTCCAGTTGCTTCAGATTCTTCGTCATGAAGTCGGTAATGTCCTTGTTCGCCTCGTCGACTTTGGCCTCCAGGAATCTTTCTGCTCTGATGTTTCCAGGAGCAATCACAAGCTTCCGAAACTCGCCATAAGCAGCATCTTTGGGGTCAACCGCCTTGAAGAACTTCTCGGCGTTTCTCAAGTCGTCTTTGTTGTCCTTTGCCGCGATAATGTACACGGCAATCGGCAGAGGCTTGATCGCCTTCAGGATCAATGTTGAATTGATGCCTTTCACTGTTGTTGAGGGGCTGTAACAAATCAGCGCGCGAACATCCTGGCCGCGTGGTGTACTTGTTGCCAATGTTGGACCGTCCGGATAAGGCTTCTTGTCCCAGTCAGCCACGGCAAACGCCGCAGCCACCATCGAACTGGAGCCCATCGACACAATTCCAAGTTTGCGAACGTTCAGTTTCTCGGCTGTGTGCTCGGCCAGCAGGAAAGCCTTGATCGCCTCCATGTCAGCGGCCACCATCAACGGGTAGTCATCCGCGTTCATTTTCAGCGCGGAAGATTCTTTTCCTTCAGCCACAGGGGGAATGCTCTCGCCGTGTTTTCGCAGGTCGGCCGTGATAACAGCAAAACCGCTTTTTTGAAGAGCCAGCGCAGTTGACTGCCAGATCAGACGGTTGCGAGCGTCAACTTTGTCCGACCCCTCGGTGCTCGTCAGCAGAATGATGACGGGCGATTCTTTACCCGATTGAGATTCAAAATAAGTAGTGACAATCGGCCAGCCTGCGGCGTTCAGCGGCACGACTGTGCCAGCGTCGCTACTGCCAGGCGTAGCGGATTTCTTGCCTTTCTCCGCGGTCGGGGCACCCTTCTGGGGCACTGCGGTCTTGGGCTGGGCCGCACCCTTCTGCTGCGCGAGGCATGGCTGAACCACAGTTGAGCTTAACAGCAATGCAGACAAAACGAATGCAGAAGTTCGCAGCGCAGACATGATTCAGCTCCGAAAAGCAGGGTGGTCACGATCGGCAGATTCAGATTTCGATAACGAGTACCCTGATTTTCGGACAACTTACTCGATGGTCAAGCCTGAAGCGTCGTTCCCTGAGAAATACATCAAACGCTTGCGAAGGTGCGGCCTGCAACGAATCATGGGAAACACGGGATCATCTGGAATGTCGCGGAAGCCCGTTTTTTGACTTGGTTCTCCGTGTTCTGGTCACTGGCTTTTCGCCAGCAAAGTCAACCTCTATCATCCCATCTGTGCAGTCTCGCCATTCGAATGCGGATCAACTCCGATTCTGAATTGCGTCCGGTCCGGACATGACCATGCAGGAGATTTTCGCGGAGACAGCTTATGATGTTTCGTGAGTGATCTCGCCGGACGCTGGCCTTGGCGAGTCGAAGAGAATAAAGACGTACGTTTGCTTAAGAAGGTTGATTCCGATGGGTTTGTTTGCTGGCAAGAAGGGCATTGTTCTGGGGATCGCTAACGAGCGATCAATCGCTTGGGCCATTACCGAGTACCTGCATCGTGAAGGTGCGGAAATGGGATTCACCCACCTGCCGGACTCCGGAGACCGCCCGAAGAATCACAACAAAGTCGCTAAACTGGTCGATCCGATCGGTTCGAAGTTTCTGATGCCGATGGACGTTTGCAATGACGAGCACATTGATGCCGTTATCGTGAAGGCTGTCGAAACGTTTGGAAAGCTGGATTTTATTCTGCACAGCATTGCTTTTGCGCCGCCGGCGGACCTGACTGGTCCAACGTGGGCTTGTAGTCGAGGCGGTTTTAAGACGGCGATGGAAATCAGCGCGTACAGCCTGCTGGCCGTTGCCGGTGCCGCAAAGAAACGCGACGCTCTCAGCAGCGACTCCAGCATCCTGACCCTTTCTTACTTCGGTGGCGAAGAAGTTGTCCCTGGCTACAACCTGATGGGGATCTGCAAAGCGGCACTGGAATGCAGTGTGCGTTATCTGGCCAGTGAGCTGGGCCCTGCGGGAACCCGCGTCAACGCGATCAGCGCGGGACCGTTGCGAACGGTCAGCTCCAGTGGAGTTGGGGACTTCGACAAGATGCAGATTGTGAATGCTTCAATTTCTCCATTGCGCCGAAATCTTGATGCCGAAGAGGTTGGCAGCATGGGCATGGTAATGCTCAGCAAGCTGTCCAGCGGCATGACGGGCGAAGTGGTCCACGTGGACTGCGGCTTTAATATCATGGGGGCACCTCCCGCTGATTTTCTCGAAACGGCTGCAGCGGCCCGCTGATGTCGTCTTCCATTTTCGTTATCCCACCCGGAACCACGAGATGTGAGACTCTTTGATTCCGGCGGGAGACGAAAGCGAACATAGTGAGTGAAATGTTAAATCTTCGAAAGCGAATTGGGATTGCGGTGGTGGAGTCGGCCGGTCGAATTCTGGTTGGATTAAGGCCGGCCGGTGTACCTCTGGCAGGACTTTCGGAATTCCCGGGAGGGAAGTGCGAAGCCGATGAGACGCCTCGCTCCTGTGCTGTTCGTGAATGTCGTGAAGAAACGGGGTTGTTGATTGTTCCGCGAGAACATCTGGCAACCATCGAGCACACTTACGCACATGGGGAGGTGGAGCTGCATTTCTGGCGATGCGGCCTCAGTCCGGGATTGCCCGATCAAGCCCCTGCAACGTTTCCGTTTCGCTGGGTTACTTTCGAAGAATTGGCGACTCTGGAGTTCCCGGAGGCCAATAAGACGGTCCTTGCGCAGTTGCTCAGCGAATAGCCTTAGCAACTGCATATCGAGATGAGATGTGTAAGGTCGTCACTGCGGGAGATCGTTATCCTGCAGGATTTGTCCAACTGCAACTCATCTCTTCACGGGTCTTCACCTGGGCCACTTTTGGAAAGCTCCCGAATTTTTCCTGAACAGGCTGAAAATCAGGGATCTCCAGCAGGGATCTCCAGTTCGCAGTAGTTGCTGTCAGCGGGAATTATTTCATCCACTGGCAATCAATGCTTGGCAGGAGTAGAGTGTTATCCAGTCCGCGGCCACGATTGAAGTGATGATTTGAGTGATATTTCCCGCGACCGACCAGGCTCAGTGTTATACGGCCCGAAGAATACGTTGTTACTCGTCACGAGTCATTCCGAGTGAATTACAGGCAGACTATGCTCCTGGCTTCTGAGGCATCGCACGCTGATGGCACCCCGCCGTTGGCCTTACCGACCGCAAGCGCTATCCCCAAGTTTGAACGGCATGACGAGTTCTTTCAGGCGCTCAAACGCAGGGTCGATCAGTATTTTCAGAGCACCCATCAGTCAACTCGAGACTGCTGGCAGATGTACGTCAAGACTGCTGTGATCCTGACCTGGTTTGCGGCGTCGTACGCGTTCCTGGTTGTTGGGCCCGTTTCGTGGTGGACGGTCGCACCGGCGTGTGCTTCTCTGGGTTTGGCGATGTCGGCCATTGGCTTCAGTATCCAGCATGACGGCAGCCATCGAGGGTACTCGCGATTTTCCATCGTCAACCGTTTGGCCGCTTGGTCGCTCGATATGCTGGGCGGAAGTTCCTATTACTGGGCTCGAAAACACAACGTCATTCACCACACTTATCCCAATATCACGGGACATGATGATGATATCGAACTGGGAATTCTGGGCCGGCTGTCGCCTCACCAGAGATATCTCAGCTTTCATCGCCTGCAGCATTTTTATCTTTGGTTTCTCTACGGATTCATCGCCATTAAATGGCAGTTCTACGATGACTTCCGCGATCTTCTGCGTGGCCGCATCGGAGTTCACTCAGTTGTTCGCCCCAGAGGTCAGGAACTGGCGGTCTTCTGCATTGGCAAAGTCTTCTTCATCGTGATGGGATTCGTCGTCCCGATGATGCTGCATCCGTGGTGGCAGGTTTTAGCTGTGTATATGGGTGTGTCGTTCTTTCAGGGGGTCATGCTCAGTATTGTTTTTCAGATGGCTCACTGTGTTGAGGAAGCCGCCTTTCCGATGCCGGAATCTGATACCGGCAGAATGGCATCGTCGTTCGCAATTCATCAGATTGAAACAACCGTTGACTTTGCTCCGAATAACCTTCTCCTGTCATGGTTTGTGGGTGGTCTGAACTATCAGATTGAGCATCATCTGTTTCCACAGATTTGTCATATTCACTATCGAGCTATCAGTCCTCTGGTTCGCGAAACCTGCGAGGAGTTCGGGATTCGCTACAACGTGCATCCAAGCTTTCTGTCGGGACTTGCATCGCACTATCGCTGGCTTCGCCGCCTCGCATTGGCCGAGGGTCATCAGCCCGGTGCCATGCCTGCCTAGGCGTACAGCGCCATGTTCAAGAAAGCCATTGAGAATACAAGCCCGAAGCGCCAGCGAGTGAATGAGTCGCATAGTGTTCACGCGCTGGCGCTTCGGGCTTGTAAGGGAGCCGAACATGGCGCTGTCCAGCCAGCGTTTCTTCCTGGTGAAACCGACGGTCACGCAGGCTGTTCTGCTGGCTGCGTACGTGTCGAACGACGATGATCAATGCTCACGGTGATCCATCCTGAGACCGCTTTCCCAGCCACTTCGCCGTTTAGTCGCCGCACCTGCTCACCGCCGAGTATTCTGTCAAGAACACGATTTGGGGTTCAATGCGAGCCGAAGGAGCGGCTCGACTACGTAGCTTCGCCGCTCCGTCGGCGAAAATGGGATCCACCGTAACTCCCATATCAAAACTTGACGAGTCACTAAGGGCTTTTTTTATGCGCCGAGGTTGGCTAGATTGGCATTTCACCCTGAAGTGACTGATCAATCTCTACTGCTGGAGCCACCATGCTGGCTGGTCAATTTGTTGGTTGCCGAGATCTGCGACTTGTGGAAGTGCCCGAGCCGCAACTGCCGGATTCGTCCATATTGCCCGGTCAAATGGTGTTTCAACCCGAGATGTCCTGTTTGTGTGGTTCGGATCTGCCGTTTTTCGACAGTGAGTTCGAGGGACATCCGATCGAGTATCCTCAACCTATCGGCATGTCACTGCATGAAATGGTCGGGACCGTCGTCGCCACCAATGGTCGGCGATGGAAGCCGGGAACTCGTGTGCTGGCGGTTCCTTTGGGACAACAAGGGCTTTCCGAGCGATTCGTCATGCCAGAGGCACGAGCCATCTCGTTGCTTCCGGGACTGTCCGACGAACTGGCGATGCTTGCCCAGCCTTTTGGGACCGTCGTTTGGGCCCTGAAGAAACTGCCCAACATGATCGATCGCGACGTCGTCGTTGTCGGTCAGGGACCGATCGGTCAGATGTTTAATGCCGGACTGCGAAACCTCGGGGCTCGCCAGATTATTGGAATCGATCCGGTTGCCTCACGACTTACGGTCAGCCGAACCATGGGAGCGACTGCTACTGTTTGCTCGCGGGGAATTGATGCGGTCGAGGCTGTCCGTGAGCTGTTGAATGGTGAATTGCCAGAGATTGTCATCGAAGCCGTTGGCCATAAGGCTCAGGCACTGAACGACGCCATTCTGTTGACTCGTGATTTCGGACAGGTTCTGGTTTTCGGTGTACCACCCGAGCGTATAGACGGAGTCATGTTGCGAGCGGCGATGTGGAAGAATCTTACCATCATGACCAGTCTGCATCCGGACTTTGAACGTACCTTTCCGCTGGCGATGCAGTGGATCGCGGAAGGTCGAACCAATCTCTCCCCGCTGATTACTCATCGCTTTCCTCTGCGGGATATTCAGGTCGCCTACGAAACGTTCCGCAATCGAATCGATGGGGCTCAGAAGGTACTTGTGGAGTTTCCCGCCCGACGACAAACCACGTAGCTTCGATCAGCCAATGGTCACGGGGCTCAACGAATCTCGACTGATTTGAATAGACTCATCCTCCTGTGATCTCCTTGTCTAACTCAAAAGTGAGTTGGCCCTTTCCCTTGGACGATCCGGTTGAACGATACGCCTCGAAGATCGGAACAGCATCAGCTTGAGTAAATCGGGCTTTTCCTGGTTTTGCTGCCATCCCTGTTCGATTGAGAATTTCGCGTTTAGGGCAAAAAAGGAGGTTGCCGCACACCACAATTTTTGCAACACTTTCCTTGATGTTTACCGAACATCCGATGTTCCGTGGGTTTGTAATTATCGATTCAATTCTTTCTGAGGAGTTTCGCATGTTGCCAGGGCTTCGACATCGACGTCGTTTGGGGTTTACGTTGATTGAATTGCTCGTTGTCATTGCGATCATTGCCATCCTGATCGCGCTGTTACTGCCTGCAGTCCAGCAAGCACGCGAGGCAGCTCGTCGCACGCAGTGCAAGAACAACCTGAAGCAAATTGGGCTGGCGCTTCACAACTATGAATCCACGTTTACAACGTTTCCGATGGGAGATTGCTCGGTCAATTTTGGCGCTGGTGAAGTTCCTCAAGCCTCCGTGCACGCTTACATCCTGCCGTATCTGGAAGGCAGCAATAATTATTCGACCTTCAACTTCAATTTTCAGGTTAACGGTAACGCCAATAATACTCAGGCCAGAATCCAGTTTATTCCATCGTTTCATTGTCCTTCGGACCCCGGTGCCACTCGCTACCTGGTTGCAAATCTGATCGACGCTGCCAGTTCAAATTACATGCAATGCCTTGGATCACACTCCGATCACGCTGGCTACGTGGTGAGCGGTGTAACTACTCCTCGGACGAGTTTGCACGGCGTGTTCTCCAGAAATTCCAGGACACGGATGGGCGACATTACTGATGGAACCAGTAATTCCGCAATGTTCGGGGAGATCAAGAAAGGGCCGAATAATACGACTTCGTTTCTTGTCATCGCAGCGGGAGATCAGAAGGATTTTCTGGTTGCAACAAACGGTACCGGGCCATGGACTGGAAATGACCAGTTGACACCTCCGGCAGCCTGTGAAAATCGCGCCACAAACGCATGGGCTTATCGAGGACTTCAGTACTATCGAGGCCTGCTGGTCGCAACCTATTATAATCATACTCAGACACCAAATGCTCGAAAACGCGACTGTGTGACGTCAGCACTTTGGCAGGGACACATGGCCGCCCGCAGTTATCACGTCGGGGGAGCCCAGATTGTCCTCGCTGATGGCTCTGTTCGCTTCGCCAGCGAGAATGTGGACGGTGGCGTGTGGAGAGCGATTGGTTCGATTTCGAACGGTGAAGTCGTAGGCGAGTTCTAGTCGCCTCAATCGTTTCTGGTCAGAACTTCAGGCTGATTCATGAAAGAATACGCTCCACACCGCTATACGGCTGAGGAGCGATTCTCGTTTTGTGGCTTCCCATATAAATCGAATGCCATTTCCTGCGACTACATTGAAGATCTTTATCAGCATGACAACGAGTCTACGGGTGTCGGCTGTTCTTAGACCTGAAACAGATTGGCCGGCAAACCTGCATCCCGCCAGATCAGGTGTCCGCGTGGGGACTTTGGAGAAAGCGAAAATGACTCAATGGAAATTGATCTTCGGGCTATCACTTTGCGTCATGGGATGTGCCCCGGCGCAACCTACCGGCGACGTTGTCGACACAGTCCCAGCCAGCGGCTTTCTGACACATAAGGGGGCGCCGCTGGAGTTCTATCGTGTGTCCTTCTTCCCCAAAGACAATCGCCCGGCAATGGGTGAGACGAATGCTGAGGGCAAGTTCACTCTGGGAACTAACAAACCGGGCGACGGCGCCGTTGTTGGCAACCACAAAGTGGCGATCACATGGATTGGGCCTCCAAGCACGAATCCCAACGAAGGAATGACGGAGTTTACTTCGCCGCCACCTCCGAAAGTGAAGCTTGATCCGAAGTACTCCGATCCAGAAACATCAGGGTTGGTTCTGGAAGTACCTGACGGTGGTTCTGCTGAACTCAAGGTTGACCTTCCCTGAATGATCTGTCACTACTCTCGCACGGAATGCCGAAAGTGCCAGGCCGGAGATATCAGATGATCAGCGTGGTCTCGAGAGTCTTTGTCTGCTTTCCCGCACTTTGTGCCTTTGTTGCAATTGCGATGCTCTATGCTTGTCAGGGGCTCTCAGCTCAGGAGCACACACTGAGAATTCTCTGCTACAACATTCACCATGGAGAAGGTGTTGATGGCAAAGTGGATTTGATCCGGCAGGCCGAAGTGATCAAATCGTGTTCGCCGGATCTGGTTGCTCTGCAGGAGGTTGACGACCGAACAGAACGGACAGGGCAAATCGACCAGACGGCTCGTCTTGCGGAACTAACGGGACTGGAAGGCCGATTTGTTCATCAGCTCGATTACGAAGGCGGGCGTTATGGCCAGGCGATATTGTCAAAGTTTCCAATGTCCGAAGTCGCTCTTCATTGGTTGCCAGGCATGCCGGATCGAGAACGTCGAATGGCCGGTGCCGTGGAAGTACAGGTCGACACTCTGAAGCTGATTTTTGTGACAACCCATCTGCATCACAACAATGAGACCTTCCGTCAGCAACAGGCGGTTCATCTGAATCAGGTCTTCGCAGGAGACGCTGGAACAAACGCCCTGCCAATTATTCTGGCTGGCGATTTGAACGCCACTCCCGACAGTTCGCCGTTGAAGATTCTGGGAGAAGAGTGGCAATCGGCTACGGAAGGCCAGACAAAGATGTTGACCTTTCCAGCAGTCAAACCAGAGCGACAACTGGACTACGTCCTTCTTCGTCCCAAAGGTCAAGTCTTTGTCCGATCTGTTAAGGTGATTGACGAGCACGTTGCGTCAGATCATTGTCCATTATTTGCTGAAGTCACCATAAAGTGACTGCGTCCTTGCGGGACGCGTTTCAATGGCGAGTAGCCGACATTGGGCGGCCAGCTTCGCTTTTACGCTAAGCGTTTTTCCCGCCAGAAGATATCTATTGTCTCTGTCGCAGCGACTACAATCTCGAACAGAGACAACATGCCCCGGCATTTCTGGTCAGACGTCGCAGCAAACCATAGACAACCTTCTGCATCATGAATCGGATGTCCCATTCCGGACTCTGTTCGACAACCGCAACTGCGGCAGTCCCCGCATTACGGAGTCAACCAGGCAACTCACGGCCTGCCAAATTCGTCTGACCGCTGAGCCCAACGCCTGGTGTCACTCCACAGCCATTGAATTCGTATGAACGGCTCTTTCTCGGATCGGAAAGACCAAGCTCATTGTCAACGAGAACCTGCACGGGGGCACTGCAGACCCCGAGCCCGCAGAATTGTCGGTAACAAACGGCCGGAGCAGTGTCTGCGCTAATGTCTCCCTAATGAACAGATCGCAAGCCGTCTTATAGTGCGTTTTTGGCGATGCTCCGTGCAGAGGTGAGTCGTCAAGAGGAACTACGAGGAGTGCGTCATCCTATGAACGTTTACGAACTCACACGAGACTACGATGATCCGCAGTTTTCGTCGCTCGATTTTGACGACGCCCCATCGCTTGTCGGTCTGAATTCTTTATACGACGATTTCGGTGGACGGAATATTCCGCGGCTGGACTGGGAACCGATTCCACTGGCTCATCTATGGCAACCACACGTCGCAGTGGGGTCGATTCAGGCTTACAACGACTATCCAACGATCACGACTTATCCGGCATTCAGTGAACGGGCCGTGAAAGTTCTTCGTGACCGGCTTGAACCGAATGGCGAGCTGTTTCCTGTGCAGACTAACGCGGGAACCTATTACGCCTATAACATTCTGACGAAATCGACCGCGTTGATTCCCGAGCGTTGCAAACTCACAGTCTACGCCGGCTGGCAGACCGCAAAGGCGGCCGAGTATCTGGCATTTGATGACCAACGGCTGGAGGGGCACACGATCTTTCGCAGTCAGGAGTATCCGGGGCCGGTTTTCGTGACCGAGGAATTTAAGGCTCGCGTCGAACAGTATTGTCTGAACGGGTTCTACTTTATCAAAGTCTGGCCGTTTGCTCCCGGTGAAAGTTATGAACGAGCAGAGCTGCTTCGAAAACGCGAAAGTCGAAAGATAAAGGAAAAGCTGAGGGGGCAGTGCGTTGCCATCCTGCTTTCGGTACCCGGTGATGAAGCAACGGAGGAAGAAGAGAAACGTGGCTTCCCGGTGGCGGAAAAAGTAAACGAACTGCTGGTCAACAGGATGAAGGATATGACGGGCGAATTTTTGGGCAGCATTGAGTGCCTCGAACCAGAAAAGAAAGCCCTGGGAATTTATGTTGTCGGACCAGACGCGGAGCGACTGGCCGAAGTGATCGAGCCATGGGTGAAGTCCATCGATTGGCCGCATGCTGTGACACTTGTCAAGTACGCGGGTAATCGTTTCGAGCACGGTGTGAAGAAGACGAAAGTGAAGATCAGGAAGTAGGATGCTCAACTCAGTTCGTCGATCTCTGCGAAGGCAGCAGAACTGCCAGGATTTTCGTTTCGTGAAGTGTGGAGTTCGAGATAAATTGCAAAAGGCAATAAGGTCTTCAAACTTAACGCTGACATCAACTACTGCGGCCTCAAATGCACCGACATGGACGCGTACTTCCAGGTCGTCCTGGATTTGCTTCGTGAAACGAAGTCAGTGCGTCGCAAGTGGAAGCCGCTGCCCTTCCGACTTCAGACACTCGCCGAGTTTCACGATCCGACCAAGCGAACCAAAGCTCAGTCAAAAAAGTTGTTTGATCTCGGGCTCCCCGACTGCATCAATGCCGAAATGCCTGTCTACAGTGCGAAAGCGGTAGAAGTCCTGAAACCGCTTTGTAAGGATCATGGCGAGTTTCTGCCGATCGAATTCGATGGTGACACGACGTCCTGTTTTCTTTTTCACTGCATGAGCCTGAGCGAGGCTGTTGATCTGAAGAAGAGCAAACTCGATCGCTTTTCCGACGGCGACATCAGCCGAGCGATCACGTTTGAATTCATCAAGTCGAAATTGCAGCACCCCTCTTTCGCCTCGCCTGCCTTCATCCAACTCGTACCTGGCAATACGTCACGGATGATTTTGTCGATGTCTGTGAAGAGGCGGGGTTAAACGGCACACCCTGATCTTCGCCGACCTGATAAATCGCAACGATGTTGTCGTGTTCAATAGCGGCGGTAAACTGAGCTTCTCGCAGAAACCGATCTTTCGCAGACCGATTCATTGCGACTGACGGCTTCATAACCTTCAACGCCACCTGTCGTCGCAAGGCCGGGTCTTCTGCTCGAAAGGCAATTCCCATACCTCCAACGCCCAGAATCTGCAGGATTCGATAGCTTCCCAGCCGACCAAGTTCATCGGGCTGTTGAGCCGGTGCGAGAAATGATAACTCGCCAGGATTCTGCTGACGCTTGAAGCCTTCTGCTCTATGACCAATTTCCACATCCGCCGCCGTTTGCCCGATCACTGTCGCATCGGGCTGAACAGTGGGCAGTTGGCTTCCAAGCTGCTTCCCTCGTTCCATGGCCTGCTCCAGCAGACGTTCATCGCCTTGGAGAACCGTAACAATCCTGAGTGCCTGAGTCAGTCCGTCCGCGGGAATCAGCGTTTCTGCAGTTTTGGCACAGGTGGAGCACTGTTCCAGATGTCCTCCGAGACGTTCAAGATCAGTGGATGGCAAATTCCCCAGAAGCAACTGTTCAAGGGTCTGGCGGTCCGGGCATTCGTCGAGTGACACGTTGAAGCGCCCGTGGGTTGGTCCAAAGGCGATATCATTCTTTTTAGGGCCCATCGGCCATTCCTTCTGATGCGAGCGCCACGGTTCCAGAATTCACCTGCACGCCGCTTCAGTGTTGAGCTACGCACGAGTTTCTTTGACCTGTCAGAATTTTCAGAGAATTCTTCTGTTTCGACGACAGAGGATCGAAAACTCTGGTCAGTCCATCAGTCCCTGCAACTCCTCCCGCAGCCGCATGAGTACACTGGACTTCGCGAGGTAGGTCGAATTCAGGGTTATCCGCAGACGATCGGCAACGACAGGAGCGGTCAGACCGTCAACCACCTGAAGCCAGTAGGCCTGCCAGGTGGCCTCATTGAATTCGCCCCTCAGCATTTCCAGCGCGCGTCGCACGATGACACTGCGATATGGCACCTCCAAAAAGAGATCGGAATCATCCGGTGCGGCAATCTGATGCATGAATCCGACATCCGGCTGCACAGATCGCAGGGCCCTGCGTCGAAACAGATCCGTAACGCGATTGACAGTAATGGTCTGTAGCCATCCGCGAAATCTCTGAGACCGGTCATATTGAAACTCGGGAAGTTTCACCACAAGCGTGGCCAGAACATCCTGAAGCAGATCCGCAGCGTCCTCGGGCCCCGGGCCTTTTCGTCGACCCCAGTAAAAAATCAAGGGGCCATAAAGATCCACAAACCTCTGCCACGCCGATTCAGCACGGGGCTCCTGCAGTCGACGAAGCAAATTGATGGAGGTTGAGTCCATGAAGAGTCTTCAGAGCTTCACACACTGGAAACTGGTTCGGAGAACACCCCTAAGCCTTTGGATCATCGTTTCTTTGGCTCAATTCTGCAAACAACTTGGGCGTGACCTCACCCTTGCGGATACAACTAAAATGATCGAAGTTCTCTCAGCACCGAATCCCGGATTTCGTTGGTGATCTGATCACTTGTGATTTCGTGAAAACGTGGGTGGCACCACGAGGAATGGTCAGCCAGCGAGCTGTGAAGTTTCTAAAACCACTCTGCGCGTCATACGGAGAATCTCTGCACGTGGAAGTTGATGGCGAGCGCACGGCTTATTCGATGTTTCACTGCTGGACACTCATTGACGCGCTGAATTTGAAGAAGAGCGAGCTTGTTCAATGGGACGATGGCACGATCGATCGAGTGCTGCGGTAGCACATTGTGAAATCACGACTTAACAACCTTGTCTGACGACTACAGTTCACGTTCCGAACCGACCTCGGTTAGTACATAACAGATCAGTTCGTCAACTATGGCAACGACGCGGGTTTGACAGAGTTTCAGTTTCGTGAAGTCTGGCGTCCCAAAGAGATGGCAAAAGTCAAAAAGGTGTTCAAGCTGAACGCGGACATCAATTTTCGTCGGCGATCCCATCAGCGAAGCGCCTTGGGCAATGCCTGTTTGCTCGGGAAAAGGCAGGTCAACGGAATTGGGCGTTCGCTGGTCTCTTCGGGCGGAATCCAATTGAGTCCCCAGGCGCCCCAGTTCCCGGTGTCAACAAACTCAATCGCAATTTCGTGTGGTGTCCCCGCAGTCAGTTCGATAAATGCTTTCGCAGGAGTCCTCTCCGAAACGAAACGTGACTCGAGCATGGGCTGCCCATCAAGAGCAACGCGAAGTCTGTCATCGCCCCATGCAATAAGTGTGTACCGTCCAGACTTAGGCACAACCAGGTAGCCGGAATAGCGAGCCATTCCATCTAATGGAACCGACTGCAGTGGCGACCAGTCATTCCATGCGGAGTTGGTTCGGTAAAGGAAGTCGCGAGCATACACGCGGTTCCCGGTGACGTTAAAATACGTGGCCGTCAACCCATTGGCGGGAGTGCGTCGCTTTTTCGGCGCCGATGCGGCACTCTTTTCGTTCGTGAACAGGACTTCTGCAGGAACAACGGCGGGATACGTAACGCCAACGGGCTGCCACCATAAACCAAACCACGCATCTTGATCGGTATCGAAGTACTCGACACGGATTTTTTGCGGCTTTCCCGTCAGAATAATTGAGGCAGATTCATGATTATTACCGCCTCGCCAGCAGTCAATAATCCGGTTGTCATCAATAAATAGCCGAAATCCACCATCCCCGCGCAGTGTCATTCGATACGCGCCAGCTTCCGGAGCTTTGATCCACCCCGACCACCGTATTGAAAAATGATCGGCAGGTACGCCCGGAGCCGGGAGTCCGAGAAACCATTGATGTTCGATGTTTGCATCATACCCACGTCCGGCGGAATGCTGCAGTTCCTGATCACTAAAGTATTCGGCAATCAAGCCGTTGTCCGGAATCGCAGTTCTTGTTTCGGATTTAGGATCAGAAGAATCGGGGGCAGGCTTTACTTCCTCAGGCCCACCTGACAAGTCCGGAAGACCAGTCCACAAAGTCTTTCCGTTGGCCGATGTGACTTTGAAGTTCCTGAAACGGCCAGCCACTTCGCCGTACGTGTAGGCGCCGATTCGGCCAGCCGTCAGTGTGTCATGTTCGCTTTCTGCATATTTCTTACCGTCAACGAACACGACAACGCGCTTGTCCAGAGCCTGCACTGACACGTGATACCACTTACCGGTCTGGAGTGTATGCACGCCCGGCAACCAGCGACGACTTGGGTGCTGCCATCGCTCTTCATTCTTTACTGCTGCCAACAGGTCGCAGTTGTCTTTATTGCCGAAAGCGCAGAAGTCAAACTTCCAGAAGTTTCCATCCTTCACTCGGAAGATCAGCGAAATCTCGCCTGGCCTCTCGATCATGATGTCAGTATCGAGCTGGTAGTCGGTCCAATCGGGATCTCCAAATTCAATGTGCCGACCGCCCTGGCCACCGGTGGTGACCAAGGTCTCTCCATCAATGGACCAATTCCCGTTGATAATTGGTTCCGGGTAGATCTTCCGAGCCGCCTTGCTTTGGCTCTTCCTGTCAGCTGCGCAGAGTTTTACTGGTGTGGCAATCCCACCAGAGAACAGAACACATGCGACCAAAAACAGTAAGCGTCGATTGAGTCTTCTTTGACAGTTCATCGAATTCACCTCGTCTTTAAACAGCATCTGAACAATGACGACTTCGGATCATGAATACACTGCGCAAGAGCCGTGGCGCGGTTCTGACCGCTGACCTGCCTACTGCTTCGTCGTTTCCTGCGCCTCAATGGTGTCTGGGATTGGCGTTAGCACCACACCCGGCAACGCGTCTCGCAGCTTTTGGAGCCCGGCGCTGGAGATTGACGTGACGTCCAGGTGCAAATATCTGAGGTGTTGAAGCCTGAGCAGATGCGGGATGGCAGCATCAGTGACGCCCATGTTGTAGCGAAGATTCAGATAACCCAGCCGAGGCAGATTTGTGATGCGTTCGAGCTGTGCATCGGTCGCGTTAATATTCTGAAATGTTGCATTAGTAATTCTTTTAAATCCGCCGGGCTCCTTCAGCCAGTCGAGGCCCACGGTCATATCAACGAGACCCATGGCAGAGATCTCTTTTCCGTCGATCAGTTTCCCCAATCGGATCATTCCCTGAGTCGTAAAGTTCTGAAAACGAAAGCTAAGTACGTTCTCCACGCCGGGGAAATCACTAAATCGTTCCACATCACGGTCGGCCAGGGGAATTATTTTCGCAGGATCTTCTTCGAATCGAATGAGATGCAGAATGCGTCCCTCCGGCAACTGCGATCCCGACTCCAAAACTTCGCCACCAGAGATGATCATGTATCCGGATCGGGAATAGGCCCAGTCGACGAAGCGTCGTGCGGCGACCGTTTCTACGGCTTTCGCTTTGGCGGGTTTAAAGACTGAGTCTGCAGCATCGACTGATGGTGCTGCCACTTGAACAGTTCCGTTCGGTGATGCATTCGGAGTCGTCGACTGCTCTGCCTGACGTTCAAGGCGGACGTGGAGCGGAGCCTGACCATTTCGCTGAATCGTCAGCTTCTGCGCGGAAATCACCGTTGAGGCGTCTTTGGAATCGATCAGTTGAACTTCGTATTGGCCGGCAGAAAGTTGAAAGCTGCGGGCTTTTGAGGCATCGATCAACGTAATGCCGTTCTGCGTGATCCTGATATCCAGTGAGTGATCATCCGTTTCCACGACGAGAGTTCCGTGAGCGGTTCTCTGTCTTATCATGTAACCACCAAATACGAGCAGGACAATCAGCAGCCCGCTCATCATCATCGGCAGGGTACTTTTCCGGTTTCGATGCTTCCCGTATCTGTTGGTCGCTCCATCTTTGGTCACTGCAGGAATTATCGCCTGAGACTTGTCGGCGTTGACTTCCTGACCTGATGAGAGCCCTGATGCAATCTTTTCCAGCTCAGCTAAAGCCTCTGATGCCGATGAAGGACGATCATCGCGATTCTTGCTGAGCAGTCGCAGAACAAGCATCGAAAGCTCCAGCGGAACTCCGCAGTCGTTTTCGGCTGGAATAAACGGCACTGTTTCTGTGACGGCTTTCAGAATGCTGAGAGTTGATGTCCCCTCGAACGCCTGTTTGCCGTAGAGCATTTCGTAAAGAACTGCCCCAAAACTAAACAGATCGGAACGAAAATCCAGATCGACTTCACTGCGAGCTTGCTCCGGGGACATGTATGCAGGAGTTCCCGCCAATCCGCCACTTTGTGTCAATCGAGTTTCCTCGGATTCAACTCGCACCAATCCGAGATCCATAACTTTGACACGTGTGATCGTCGGGGCCGATGTCGAGCCTTCCTTCGAATCGATGACCTCCGGGCTGATTTGTTCCAGCCAGATATTCCCCGGCTTTAAATCGCGATGCACAATTCGATATCGATGGATGTCTCGCAATGCTTTCAGAATCTGGATGCCGATCTGAACACTCTGAGGCGTGTCCATCGGAACCTGGAGTCGATCCCAAAGAGATTGTCCCTGCAGTAAAGGCATCACGATAAAAGGCACCGGGCCAAATGATGCGGCGTACTCCTGAACAGAGAAGATCGGCACGAGATATTCGGAATGAATTGCCGCCATCGTTCGGGCTTCGCGAAGAAACCGAGCCGAGTGAGACTCGCTGAAGGCAATCTCGGGATGCATAAACTTGATGGCAACTTCGCGATGAAGGGCCAGATCTTCTGCTCGGAAGACAACACCCATTCCTCCGTGTCCGAGTTCATTCAGAATGCGATAACCGGGAATACGCCCCAGCTCCTCAGAGCTGTTCGACGGCTGAAACATTCTGATCAGACTGTCGGCCGGAGATGAATGCAGGCTTGATGGAGACGATTGCCCGGCTCGCATCTGATCTGTGCCGGATGATGAAACAGGATTGTCCCTGAGCCGCTGGATCAGGCTCTGAGCCATCTCATCAGGTACGACCTGTTGCCGTGACAGAGCGCGCAATGAGGATTGCAGTGAGTCCGAAACGGAAAGCCTTTCGATCACGGACTGACATTTCAGGCAGGCTGTCACATGCCCTGCAAGGACAGACGTCCGATGATCATCCAGGGTTCCGGAATTAAATCCGATCAGCGTGGTCTCTGCTGGGCATTCAGTCGCTGTCATGATCTTACTTTTCCGATAGCAGAATGAATCAGGTCGCCTGGAAACACATGGTCGACAAAGGTCCGGCCCGACCGTCCACACGCCTAATCACCATGTTTTTTTGCTATTCGAAGCGACTGGCACGAATCTAACGAAATCGTGAAAGAAAACCTCAGTCGGGCAGAAACTCACCAAATCTCGCTCGCAACACCGCGAGAACTCGCTGTTTGGCAACGTAGACTGTTCCGGGGCTGATAGATAACTCCTCGCCGATTTCGCGGGGAGAACGTCCCTGAATACAGTGTTCCCAGAACGCTCTCCAGGTCGTCTCAGAAAACTCTGCTCGCACCAACTCCAGAATCTGATGAAGCATCTTCGTTCGGATTTCTTCTTGCTCCATCGTCGGAAAGTCGAAGTGTTCCGGATCCTGCACTTCGTCCAGTGAAGCGCTACGATGCCTGTACCTGGCCCTCAGCAGGTCGATTGAACGGTCGTGCAGCATCTTCTGCAGCAGTCGTCGAAATGATCGGCTTTCATCATACCGAAACCCAGGCAGCATCCGCCAAAGTTCGACGAGGGTATTCTGTATGAGTTCCTCGGCGTCATTGTCCTGCAGACGCACCGGCAGTTTTCTTGTCCATGCAGTCATCGCGGGAACAAGAATCGTCACGAACTCTGGCCATGCCGTTCTGTCGCCGTCCTGTGAGATTCGCATCAGTAAGGACTTGGGAGTTCGGTGCATAAAATCTGACCACCCGTGAATCGGCCCAGCGGCAATGTGACCACCACGCGACACATGCATTAGGTGGGGTATAACTGAAACCAATATACGCGGCAAGAATCCTGATCACTCGCAGACAGATGAGCCAATGGCTGAGCTGACACATCCTTGCCAGAAAGGACAACGCCGTGCTGAAGACGTCTGTTCCAGTGCCTCACTGATGGTCCGGGGCTTAGGCAAAGCTTCCCGCGCCACGGACATGTGCAGCGTCGCTGCAATGGTGAAATGCAGCTCGTTCGGGCCGTGAGAGTCCGGCGTCATTTCGCCTTCAGCCGAGCAGATGTGCCTTCGAGATGTTCCAGGCCCCAGTTTTTGATTGCCTGCACGAGTGGTCCGAGGGTCTTGCCTTTTTTGGTGAGTCGATAGGCGTCGCGTCCCGGTTGCTCCGGCGAGGGAAACTTCTCGACCAGCTCAGCGTCGACAAGTCGTGTAAGTCGATCAGTCAGAATGTTGGTTGCGATGTGTTCCGGGGATGCAGAGAACTCACGAAAATGCGATCGCCCCAGCAGCAGGTCTCGAACGACCAGCAGCGTCCATTTATCGCCAATCAGATCCAATGTGCAGGCCACCGGACAGCAGGAGCGAGGGTGTTTCATGGGGCAGGCTCTCTCACAGGGTACTGAACGTTTCATGGCTCGGTCGGGGTCCGACATTGCGCATGAGTCTGAAGATTCTGTTCAAAGCGTCTTGACAATAATTCCGGTGCTTGCAAAATGCAAGCATTCATGATACTTGCATTTTGCAAGTTGATGCCTGGGCGGCTCTTGCTGTGAGCGGTACGGCGCTAGCCGCCGGTGCTGGTCGTTCCCTTGCGTGTTCAATTTGAAGCGGAACGGTGCGAACCGTCCCGTTACGGGACTGAGTTTTAGGCCCGCCACCGGACAGCTTGCGCATTGCCGCTAAAAATAACAGGCACCGGTGGCTAGCGCCATTCCGCTCACAGCGTCAGCGGCTTTGCATTCTTTGGTTCATTTGAAATTAGGAACAGGCAGATGGCACGAATCGACGAGCATCCGACAGTGATCAAAGTCCGCTCGGCCGCATCAGGCCGGGCGACGCCAGCGTTGACGGCGGCCGATCTGAAAGAACTGTGCCTGGCCTGCGGAGCCGATGATGCCGGAATCGTGTCGATTGGCCGTGCGGAACTGGATGATCAAAGAGCCGAGATTCAGAGCTTTGCCCCGTGGACGAAAACGCTGCTGGCGTTCGTCTGTCGAATGAATCGTGAACCGATTCGCAGCTCTGCACGTTCAGTGGCCAACCTTGAGTTTCATCATACCGGCGATCACGTCAATGACGTCGCGAGGAACGTTGTGACGGAGCTGGAAGCTCGAGGCATCAAGGCTGTGAATCCGTCGATGGGCTTTCCGATGGAAATGGACAACTTCCCTGACAAGATCTGGGGCGTGTCGCACAAGCCGGTCGCGGTTGCGGCGGGGCTGGGGCAGATGGGAATTCATCGAAACGTGATTCATCCAAAGTTTGGCAACTTTATTCTGCTGGGGACAATTTTGATTGGTGAGACTGTCGCCGAGGAATCTCAACCCATCAACTACAACCCCTGTCTCGAATGTCGTCTGTGCGTTGCGGCCTGCCCTGTGGGCGCAATTTCGACGAACGGCGATTTCAATTTCAGCGCCTGTTATACTCATAACTATCGAGAGTTCATGGGCGGCTTCCTGGATCTGACGGAGCAGATCGCCACGAGCGGGAGTCGAAATGAGCTGCGAGCGAAGGTCTCCGATTCTGAATCGGCCTCGATGTGGCAAAGCTTATCGTTCGGCGCGAATTATAAGGCCGCTTACTGTCTGGCAGTTTGTCCGGCCGGTGAAGATGTGATCGCTCCGTGGCTGGAAAATCGCAAGCAGTTTACCGAGGAAACGCTGAGGCCTCTGCAGGACAAGAAGGAGATCATTTACGCTGTCCCCGGATCGGATGCAGCCGAACATGTCAAAAAACGATTTCCTCACAAGACGCTGCGACCTGTGCGAGGAAACCTCAATGTGCAATCGATCGACAGTTTTCTGAAATACATGTCCCTGACGTTTCAGCCTGGTCAATCCAAAGGGCTGGACGCCGTCTATCACTTCACCTTCACCGGATCCGAAAAGCGGTTGGCGACCGTGACCATTCGAGATCAGAAACTGCTGGTCGAAGAAGGTCACTGCGGCAAAGCCAACTTGCGGATCACGGCCGACGGAAAGACATGGCTCAAGTTTCTGTCCCGCGAGGTGAACCTTGCGTGGGCTCTGGTCACGCTGCGAATCCGTCTGCTGGGTTCACCATTGTGGCTGGTGAAATTTGGGAAGTGTTTTCCGTCGTAGCGGACTCTTTCTGTCGCAACTCACGTGATCTCCAGTCTTATCAATTCCGCCAGAGAAACGGCCGATCGTTGTCGGATGCGAGCCGGTCGGTTAGTGTCCGCGTATTGACTTATTCGGCGAAGGAGTCCGATTAGGCATCCACCCGCGAAAATACGTAGAAAACGTTAAGACAGGTTTGTGACATGACTGAGAAGGTCACCATCATCGGTTCTGGTCCTGCTGGCTGGACAGCCGCCATTTACGCGGCTCGTGCGGAGCTGAATCCGGTTGTTTACGAAGGCGCCTTCAACGAGGAAAATCGCCAGAAGGGAACTCTGCCGCTGGGCCAATTGTCACTGACGACAGAAGTGGAAAACTTTCCGGGGTTTCCTGCTGGTGACATGACGACGTATCTCGACACATCGATTCAGGATGACAAACGCCGTTACATGGCTCCACATGGCAAGCACGGCGTCAGTGGTCCGGAACTGATGGAGTTGATGCGACAGCAGGCGACCAACTTCGGGACTCGAATTGTTACCGACGATATCGTCGATGTCGATATGTCGCAGCGACCATTTAAGCTGAAGACTCTCAGCGGCGAAGAGTTCACATCTCACGCAGTTATCATTGCCACGGGGGCTCGAGCCAACTATCTGGGTCTGCCATCCGAAGACAAGTTCAAGAACATGGGCGTCTCGGCCTGTGCCGTCTGCGACGGCGCGTTGCCTCGATTTCGTAACAAACCCGT
>JBPOIW010000350.1:0-20796 GCA_052034165.1 Planctomycetota bacterium
GGGCCTGGGCGTCACCCCTCCGAGACCCCGCCCAAACCCCACAGAATCACCACCAACAACCCGCACGCGGCGGGCGCACCCCCTACCGCTCGCCGGAAACGAACGAAGGCGAGCCTGCATCGGATGACGAAGCGAAAACAACAACGCTCATCTCCGCGGAGCGAGATGGCTTTTTTGATCAGCCGTGGAACGAGATTCCTCTCGTCCACTTACGACAACGCATTCAGAGCTCTAATGGTTGGTGGCGTGATACGGCTCATCGAATTCTGTTGCACCGAGTTCACGAACTGGAATCGCGAGATATCACGGCCCTGGTTCAGGCCGCAACGGGTGATGCGAATGAAGCGGTCGCTGTTCAGGCTGGTGCTCTGTTATCGTCCATTTGTGAACAGTCTGGTTCTGCTCAAGCAATTGCCGCAAGAGCCGAGGCAATCCCTTCGTTGTTGACGGATGCGCGACCGGCCAGCCGCAGAATGGGCCTTCAGATGGTCGAATCATCAGAAGCAGAAAGGCCCGCCAGTGATCTGGTCATGGCGATGCTGGAAGGCCTGACATCGGACGATGATCGCTCTGTGCGCCTGCAGTTAGCACTCATCCTGGGACGAATTGATCATCGCAAAACATCGGCAATCATTGCCAGGCTTTTGCATCGAGACCTCGACGACAGGATGATACGCAATGCTGCGATCTCATCATTGACGTCCAATAATATCAGAAATGGACTCACTGCAACGCTCGAACTTGCCCAGCAGAATCCCAACGGCCAGCAAATTGGTCTGCTTCTGGCGCAAGCCGCCGCGATGGAACAGGAGGACGCAATTACAGCGCCGCTGATGGTGCTGATTTCATCGCTCAAACAGGATGCGACAACTGCAAAAATTGATTCACTGGCCAGCACTGTCTCCAGCGTGATAAATGGAAATGTCGCGAAGAGACTTCAAGGCAATTCGCAATTTGTCGAAGCCATGAACGCTGCGGGCGCAATTGCGCAGGAGATCGCTCTTGATGAAACGGCCGAGGTGGATCGACGAGCGGCTGCACTTCGATTTGCCGGCGTTTCGACGCTCATTACTGGCAGCGAGTCTCTCGACATGATTCAGTTCCTGACACCGCAGACTCCGTTTGCCCTTCAGTTGTCCGCAGTGCGATTGATGGGGCGAGATCTCAAGCCGGAAGTCGTTGATCAAATCGTCACGAAATGGTCGAGTCTTGATCCGGCCGTTCGAAGAGAAGCGATGGCCAGTATGCTGCAGCGGGAGAACTCCATCGGATCTCTGCTTGATCATATTGAAGCGGGAAGTCTCTCGGCCGGAGATCTTGATGCATCGCAACGCGATCGGCTGATCAATCACGGCACGGCGGCAATCTCTGAACGCGCTCGCAAGGTGCTGGGCGAGGAGATGCGGTCCGCACGTTCCGCCGTCGTCGACGACTTCAAATCTCAAATATCAAATTTGAGATTTGAGATCTCAAAAGACGAACAGGCAGTGGCGGGAAAATTGGTCTTTGAAAAACGGTGTGCGACGTGTCATCGATTGCAGGACATCGGCAAGGAAGTGGGAGCCGATCTGGCGGCGTTGAAGGATCGGTCGACGGACGCTTTGCTGACGGCGATTCTGGATCCGAACAAGGCGGTGGAGTCCAAGTTCCTGGTTTATACCGTCGTCACGAAAGACGGGCTGCAGCATTCGGGGATGCTGAAAGGCGAGACCGGCGGCAGTTTGACTTTGATCGGCAACGATGGCAAAGAAATCACCGTTGTGCGAGCGAACATTGAAGAGCTGGTTGGTTCGCAAAGATCTTTGATGCCGGAAGGTCTCGAGAAAGATCTTTCCGCGACGGATCTTGCGAATGTAATTGCCTTCGTGCAGTCAACAGGCACGCCGTGGAAGCGGTTTGACGGGAATGCTCCAAAGTTCGTTGCGGCCAATGGTGATGGGTCAGTAACTTTGCCGGCGTCTGCGGCCGAGATTTACGGACCGAGTCTCATCTTCGAAGAGAAATACGGCAACCTTGGCTACTGGATGTCAGCGGATGACTACGCCCGATGGACGTTTGAAGTGCCGAAATCCGGGCACTGGACGGTCGAGTTCGACTTTGCCTGCGATGACAGCAACGCGGGAAGTCTGATTAAGTTTTCCACCGGCAATCGCATGTTGACAGCTCGCGTGCCAGGCAGCGGGACATGGGATAACTATCAAACCTGGCAGGCCGGCACGATCGATCTGCATCGAGGCCGCGGGCAGTTGATCATTACGGCTCCGGAGAAGCCTCCGTTTGCGTTGATTGATTTGAGAGCGGTGAGATTAATTCCGCCGAAGTAGTTTTTCTGACAATCGCTTGTTGTGGAGTTGGGCTGCTTCCTTTTGATTCAATCGTTTACCGCCCAGCCGGAGGCGCCGGCCGACTCAAGACGCCAACGCCTCCGGCTGGGCGGTAAACGAAGCGGTCAACAAAAGTGCGGAATTGAGGACAGCATCGCTCGCAAGCGGAAGTGGCGACGGATTGGATAACATCATGTATGAGTTTCCGCCACCGATCTGGACGAATCAGGACTGGACGGTTGGCAGCCTGGTATTCATTGCCGTGTTCGGTCTGATCCTGCCTCTGGTTGTGGCGAGATACACGAGCCATAAGCCGTGGATGGCAACAGTTTGGGTTGTTGTCGGCGTTATTTCTCTCTGTGCGTTTGGCGACTATTTTCAGTACGGAACTCAGACCTACGAGCCGTATCGATACATGATGGCTCTGCCGGGGCTTCTCGCTGTTCTCAGCGCAGCCGCGGCGTTCAGAATCTGGTGGCGGTCGACAGACGGAGCGGCCAGGGTTCATGAAGGGATTGTGATTGCCCTTGTACTTTGTATTTTGATGACGCTCGCTCTGCCCGGCGTCATTGAGAGAAGAGAACCTTCACGCCGAACTCAGTGCAAAAACAATCTCAAGCAAATCGGCCTCGCGATGCATAGTTACAATGACGTCCATGGTGTGTTTCCAGCGGCCGCACTGGGCTCGCCGCCTGTTTCCTGGCGGATCACTCTGTTGCCGTACCTCGAAAATGCAGCAGTGGCGGAGCAGTACGATCGCGACGAAGCGTGGGATCGTACTCCGAATGTGGCTTTGCAGAAAAAACGCGTCCAGGCTTATGAGTGTCCCTCTCGACCTTCGCAATACGACTCGCAGGGCCGTTTTCTGACCTCTTATATTGTCCCCACGTTGCCGGGAGCGATCTTTGATGCGGCAAGCGGGACGCCAATCTCCGAAATCAAAGACGGCACATCAAACACGCTGCTGACACTGGAAGCGTGCGGCACGGAGATCATCTGGACTGATCCGCGAGACGTCGATTCTTCCAATGGTGAAGTGTTGGTCAATGGTCCGGGGCCGGTCCAAGGACGATCAAACAGTATGATTTCTTCGTGGCACCTTGCAGGTGCTCAAGTGGGGTTCTCCGACGGATCAGTCCGGTTCGTCGGCACGCACATCGACGCTGGGGTGCTCAGGAACCTGATGACAAAAGACGGAGGAGAACACATTGAAGAGTGGTGAAAATCTCTACGATGTAACGCAGGTTCGAGTGGATCTTGATCGCATAGAACTGGATCAGAATCCCTATGCGCCACCGACGACGATGGACACTCGCGAGCCTCAGACGAATCCTGAGCTTCACGACGAGTCTGCGCGAGGCAGTGCAAAGATTCGCGTGATTCCCATGCTGGCGTTTGTCGTTGTCGGACTGCTACTGGGGCAGTATTTTATCTCGCCTCAGATCTTTCCTCGCTCAGTTCACGTTCTGCAGCAATTTCGAGGAGCCGCGATTGGTGCTCTGCTGGGCGTGCTGATGTATGCGATGCTTGAGTACTTTTATTCTCAGGAAGGCTGATCGAAGTCTATTGTGAATCTGCAAGCAGCGTCAGAGCTTCAGACGAGGCCGTTAAGATGTCTCCGTTGAGCACAGCAATTCGCTTCTGAATTGTGGAATCATTAAAGCCTTCGTCCATCAGAGTCTTCAACTGAAAGGATGCGGACGAGATGTTACGAAAGGCTTGTTTGACACGGCACCAGTGGTCATCAAGCGATCGGGAGCGGTTAAGCGGATTCTCTTCAGTCGACGTCGCTTCTTCGTCAGGGGGTTTAAGCCTGGAGGCGATAAAATCGGCAAGCGATTCCGCGAAGTGTCGTTCTTCTGAGGTCCAGTCACGCACGGGGCCGACATGTTCGTGACAGACGACACCGGCCAGTCGCCCCTCATGAAAAATACCAGCGTCGAGGATAGACGAAATTCCGAGCGGTTCGCAATATCCCGCATAGAGCTCAATGGTCCACGGCAATGCTTCCACAATCTCAACGTGCAATGATCTTCGACGCTGAAGTGAAGCGATGTACGCAGAGATTTTGCTCACCTCGAGAACGATACCTGAGGAGTGGGTGCCCTTCGACATTTGATAAACATTGACGCACTTGAGTACCGTGTCGTTGTCTTCAAGGAACCAGATGCCGACTCGCTCCACCTTCAGAGCCGCTGCTGCGAGCTGACAGACGAAAGGATAGATGGAATCCAATGATGTTGTTGCAGGCAAATACGCGAGCGTCATCCTTGCAATTTCCGTGGGGAGACTCGGAGGAGGCACCAGTCTTCCGATAGCCATAGACGCAACTCCGAATTCTATGCATCACGAGTAGCTGCATTGGCAGCAGGCATTTACCTAATCGCTGGACTCCATATGATGAGCCTTCCCCCACTACGCGTCAAGTGACACGCCACTCACTGGTCGAACGGGTGCAGTTGCGGATGTCTCTGGATCCAGCCTGCCGGGCAGGACTTCGTGGCTTGCCGTGACCTCTGTGCATGTGAACCTTCAGTCTCGGCTCGCCCTCTTAGTGGCACGTCGCACAAGGTTCGCCTGCGGCTAATGTCCGTTGCGGCACAAGGCCAAATCTGTGCATCACCGACTTCAATTCGCGCTGTGACCGGCATTTCAGGTCGGACGAGGTTCGTGTGGAGATGTCTCGCTGCCGCCGCGAGTGAACCCCGTGACGCACTCCGCATTATGAAGTCTCCCGTTTGGGGGACCGTTCGCGGCCAGGGGAAGAGACGAACTTGTGCTGAAACCATGATCAAATAGACTGCTGGCCTGAGTCGCTGCGACTGATTTTTGCTCAGGATGACCGCGGCGTAATCGCAGTGTGTTTTGTCCTGAGTGGACTGCAGACGTCGCGAACTCTATCGACCGTCATTGTTACCGCGAGAATAATTGTGACCGAACAGTCTCCGTCCGAATCGCATTCATTGACAGAAAACGATATCCACAGGGTGATCGGGACCGAAGGGATTGAGCGTCTCGTTCGGGCGTTCTATCAGCAGATTCCTCATGATGATGTGCTCGGGCCGATGTATCCGGCGAATGATCTTCAGGGAGCTGAGGATCGACTTCGGCTGTTCCTGATATTTCGCTTCGGGGGTCCTCAGGATTATCTTCAGCATCGAGGCCACCCGAAGTTGAGGCTGCGGCATGCCCCATTTTCGATTGATCAACGGGCTCGCAATCGATGGGTCGATTTGATGGAAAAGTCGCTCCTCGACTGTCAGTTCCAGCCCGAGGTCGCTTTGGTCATTCGAAACTTTCTTGGCAGCGTGGCCACTTTCCTGATGAACCGCTGATTTGCGTGCAGGGGCGGATCTCGATCGCGATCCACGTGTATGCGGTCTGGTATTCGGGCATTCGAAGAAAGCGACTGGCAGTCAACCTTGTTGTTGGCGGCCGTTGCGTCTGTGCTGTCGGCTGTTGCGTCTGCGGGACGAGATCAAAGGGGAGCGGTTGCTCAGGGCGGGCAGGCGAAGTTCATTCCATCGTTGAAATCACCCGTGTGGGTGAATGGCTCAAATGTTTTACGTCGTAGCCGCGGGCGAAGGTGCTGAGAATGGCAGCAGGGGTTCAAGGCTATTAAATGGTTTTCTCGAAAACGTTCACGGATATTTAACATTTTCCTATTTCGGATTCAAAGAGAGATTGTTTTTCGCGTTAAACACGTCTTAGGATTATGGAGACGCCTCACGCCAGACTGACGACTCGCGCGACTGTACCGAATTTTCTTTTTGGACGGTCGATTGCTGAGTTAGCTGCAGGGAAGAGAACTCGCGGGCTGACCCGGAGTTCAGGCGTTCCTCTCAGTGATGTTCTTTTCCAGAAGTCGGACAGTTTCCAAGAGATCTTTATGCTGCGCCGGGCACAGTGTTTCGTTCTGTTCTTTGGTTTAGTTCTGCTGGGTTGTGGAAGCGGCGATGATACTCCGCCTCTTGGTGAGGTCGCTGGAACAATTACGCTTGATGGTCAGCCGTTGGAAGGCGTGATCGTCGTTTTCAAGCCGGAAGTCGGTCGCGCAGCAACTGGTACGACGGACGCGCAGGGGAAGTATACGCTCGAATTTTCTTACGGGCTCAGTGGTTGCAAGGTCGGGCCAAGCAGCGTTTACCTTGAGTGGCCACTTGGATCTACGAAGGCGAAAGCCTTGTCGCCTCGGTATACGACAAAGTCAGAACTGAAAGCCGACGTCAAGGAAGGCTCAAACACCCTTGACTTTGCGTTGCAATCTGACAGTGCAACTCCGGCAAAGAATCTCGTTATACCTGACTAATTCATCACTTCCTGTCTTCAGTTTTCGCTGTCTTAGATTGATCTTTGGAGAACACCATGGTCCGCAGTCATGTGTCAAAGCGTGGATTCACTCTGATTGAATTGCTGGTGGTGATTGCCATCATTGCAATTTTGATTGCTCTGCTCTTGCCGGCCGTTCAGCAGGCTCGTGAAGCGGCCCGTCGTACGCAGTGCAAGAACAATCTGAAACAGATTGGTTTGGCATTTCATAACTACCACGA
This sequence comes from Planctomycetota bacterium, assembly GCA_052034165.1. Taxonomy (GTDB): domain Bacteria; phylum Planctomycetota; class Planctomycetia; order Planctomycetales; family Planctomycetaceae; genus SXXK01. The sequence goes on from JBPOIW010000350.1 coordinate 6,875, forward strand.
CGTGTTCAACACATTCCCTCCGGGTTTTGTCTCTAAAACTCCACCAACAACCAGTGCGAACTCTGTGGAGCGAGGACTTTACAGCTGGGGTGCCTTTATCCTTCCTCAGATCGAACAGGCCAACATCTATTCGACATTGAATGTGGGAAATACTCTGCTGGAGCAGAATCTCGCAACGGCGGCGGGATTGGCTGCATTGCAGACGCCCCTGCCGGCATTTCGATGTCCGTCAGACGTTGGTCCTGTCTTAAACAACTTTAACGATGCGCTTTCTGACGACCCAGCTCAGAATGCGAATCAGTATGTCGCTCATGTCACTTCAAACGGAACTGATCGGATAGCGATTGCCACGTCAAACTACGTGATGGCCGCCAGTACTTCGGACAGCACAACTCCTCCTGTCTATGCCGCTCAGTATGGACCACCACTGGGTGTCGGCTTTATCAATTCGAAGATCAATTTTCGAGATATCACAGACGGAACCAGTAACACGATTCTTGCCGGGGAACGAGCATGGCGGTTTAACAACCTGACCATCGGTGCTGCCAACGCATTGGGATTCAGCGCTGAAACAAATCTTGCGGCCAGCAATATGCGAACTGCGGCTCTTTCAGCATTGGCTATTGGATATGACGGGATCAACTACAGCGCGACCAATCGTGTCCATCAGCGTCGCAGTTTCAGCAGCAACCATGTGGGCGGCGTTCAGTTCGTTATGTGCGATGGTGCCGTTCGCTTCATCAGCCAGAATATCGATTATCAGAAGTTGTCAGTGACCACCGCTCCATATCCTGATGGATTTGTGACAACGACGTTTGCGCGGCTTCTGTGTCGCAATGACGGCCAGGTGGTCGGCGAGTTCTGATTGACGCGTCAACCCGCCAGCTTAAGTCTTTGACGCCCTCGGGACTGATCGTTCCGAGGGCGTCTTGCGTTGACGGAACGCGATGCGTTGGCCTAGGGGAGTGCTGGGCTCGTTTTCAACCAAGGAGCTCCAGAAATTTACAAAATTTCGGCAAAGCGACTCGGGGTTTAGTTGACATTTGAATAGTTTAAGTCATAGCTTTCAGAGTGGCTATCGACATCTTTCTCTTTTTTAGTTTGAAGTTCTCGAATTCTGTGGAGGTCCTTTATGAAGAGTTTGTCTGTTCGTTCACTGAGATCGCGTGGATTTACGCTGATCGAGCTTTTGGTGGTGATTGCGATCATCGCTATTTTGATCGCCCTTTTGCTTCCAGCGGTCCAGCAGGCCCGTGAAGCTGCACGTCGTACGCAGTGCAAAAACAATCTCAAGCAGATTGGTTTGGCAATGCACAACTATCATGACATTTTCAACACGCTGCCTCCGGGCTATATCAGCCGCTTTCCGAATGTTGTCGTTTCCGGCGAACAGGGGCTTTACAGCTGGGGTGCAATGATCCTGCCGCAAGTGGAGCAGGCGAATTTGTATTCGGTGCTGAATGTTGGAAATACACCGCTGCAGACAAATGTGGGACTTGCCGCTGGGCTTGCCGCACTGCAGACACCTCAGCCGAATTTTCGATGTCCGTCGGACACTGGCCCGGTGCTGAACAACTTCAAGTCGACGCTGGCCGGGGCTCCGAACTGGTATAACCGAAACGTGACTTCGACAGGTACCAATGAAATTCCAATTGCGACTTCGAACTACTTGATGGTTGCAGGAACCGGCAGCAGTACAACGCCTCCGGCAACTCCAACAACTTCGACAACTCCACCTCTCGGAGTAGGCTTCCAGAATTCCAGGATCAATTTCCGTGACATCACCGACGGAACGAGCAACACGATTATGGTGGGTGAGCGTGCATGGAAATACGGCCAGGTCATGGGTGGTGCGGGAACCGTCGTCGGTTTCAGTGCTTCCGTGAATCTGCAGGACACGAACAATGGCGTCAAGACAGCTGCTCTGAACGCTATTGCACTCGGCTACGACGGGATCAACTGGTCTGCGACAAACGCCGACCATCAGCCTCGCGGTTTCAGCAGCGTTCACGTTGGCGGTGCTCAGTTCGTCATGTGTGACGGATCTGTTCGCTTTATCAGCGAGAACATTGATTACAAGTCGACATCTCCGAACGTTGACCCGGCGCTGTGGGCAACGACGACGTTTGCTCGTCTGCTGTGCCGCAACGATGGTCAGGTGATCGGAGAGTTCTAGTTCTCTGTCCATTCACTTTGTCCTGAGCCCGGGGCCATTTTGGTGCCGGGCTTCATTGTTCGTGTTTTGATAAGTCACTTAATTTTGCAACTCGCGGGTTTTCTCGACGCCGTTCGGCGTGGCGATCACCCGCAATAGGATCTGAAGAGTCATGTTAAATTGTTTGAAGAAGGGCATGCTTGTACTTGGTTGTGCCCTGTTTACTTTCTCAGCGGGCTGTGGTGGCAGCTCGGATCAGCCTGAGCTTGGCGAGGTCTCCGGGGTTGTCACACTTGACGGGAAACCTGTTGTTGGCGTGAATGTTGTTTTCAAGCCGGATGTTGGTCGTGCTGCGGCCGCAAATACGGATGCCGAAGGCAAGTACACTTTGGTGTACCTCGAGGGGGTTGAAGGCTGCAAACTTGGCGCCAACACCGTCAGTTTTGACTGGCCGCCGGGTGCAACGAATGCCGTTGGCATTCCCGCAAAATACAACGGTGATGCTGCGTTCAAGTTTGACGTGAAGTCCGGCTCAAATACGTTTGATCTGAAGATGGAATCTGATGGATCACCGGCCGTGAAGCCGCTCGAGCAGTAGACTGGTGTCTAACCTGAGTATTCACGAAAGCTCGCCGTCTGCTGACTGCGAGCTTTTTTGTTAACATCACTGCTTGTTGAGAAACTGTGATGTTTCGTTCTTAGTCGCTCTGAGGTGTTGCCGTGCGCATTTCTGCATTTTTGCTTTGTCTCTTGATCGCATCGCCTGGGCGTGGAGAAGAGTTCCGAGTTCTGCCCTATGTGCAGAATCCTGCCCCCGACGGAATAACGATTCGATGGATCAGTAGTTCCAAGGAACCGGGCACTGTTGAGTTCCTGGCGAGTGAACATGATCCGATGAAGTCGTCGCCGACTCTTGCGTCGGCGTTGGGCTACAACCCCGTCAAGGAAGAGCCCAACGGTCCTCATCCGGCACTGCCCTGGATTCATTCTGTTCGGATCGAAGGACTCAAACCTTCCACCGAGTACAAGTACCAGGTGACTCAGGGGAATGATACGCATTCGTCAACATTCCGAACTTCGCCCGGAAGAGATGAGCCTGTCAGGCTGATCGTGTATTCCGATTCTGAAACAGAACCGGAATCATCGACCGCGGATCCGGTCGCCTGGCCTGTCTCTACAGGCAGTAATCGTCCGGATGGCATCAAGAACTACCTGGTGAATCAGACAGTCGGTTATATCGCCAATTGCAATATTATCGGCGAGCGAAAGCCGAACCTGGTTCTGCTGGTCGGGGATCTTGTCGAAGCTGGCGGCGAGCAGCGAGACTGGGACGAGTTCTGGCGTCACAATTCTGGCCAATACGGGTCTCTGGCCAGCAGCATTCCAATAATGCCCTCCTTGGGCAATCATGAAAATTATGGCGGCCCGGGTGGAGGATACGAAGCGACGGCGGCAAATCTGGCGACTGACAAATTCTTGACGTATTTCGAGGTGCCGGACAATGGGGCGACGAACCCAAAGCATAAAGGCCGCTATTATCGGCTCGACTACGGTCCCCTGACTCTGATCTCACTGGACTCCAGCGACGGGCTGCCTCACAAGTCCGCATCCGACACCAACCACAATCTGGAAGGCAGCAATGCTCCTGACTTCAATCCAGGATCGGAGCAGTACAAATGGCTGGAAGCTCAACTTGCCGACGCACAGAAGAACAGTCGTTTTACCTTCGTGCAGTTTCATCACACGATGTTTGGGTCAGGTCCCCACAGCATTCCGTTTGGTCAGGATGGCTTCTCCGGACAAGCCGGGATTCCTATGCGAGTGCTCCTGCCGCTGTTCATGAAGTATGGAGTCGATCTGGTCTTTTCCGGCCATGATGAACTGCTGGAACGCTCTTTCGTCGAGGGAGAGGAGTTGCACAGTGACGGCAGGATGCATCCGCATTCGATTCATTTTTATGACGCCGGGATTGGTGGAGACGGACTGCGAGGTCCCTCCGTTGGCTTTGATAATCCTTATCGGAAGTTTCTGGCTCACGAAAACGCACCGGAAGTCTGGGAGAACGGAAAGCTGATCTCAGGCGGCAAGCATTATGGGCATTTGGAAGTCAACGTGCAGCCGGACACAGACGGCAAGTGGTCGATTGAAGTCACGCCGGTCCATGCATTTCCGAAAGTTGACGAGCAAGGCAAGGTTCACTGGGAACGCCGGGCGTACAGTGACGTCGTGCTGATCACGAAGTGATCCTCTTGATGAGTTTGCCTCCTGTGAGGTGCTGCGGCGAAAGCCGGACGCGAACGCGTTGCGTCTGAGTCAATTGACAGCATCGCTGGGCAGCGCCATGTTCAGGAAAACCATTGAGCATACAGGCCCGAAGCGCCAGCGAGTGAATGAGTCGCAAAGTGTTCACTCGTGGGCGCTTCGGGCTTCTAAGGGAGCCGAACATGGCGCTGTCCAGTTAGAAACAGTCCCGAAATAAGTTCCCTCCATCACAACACGACGCATAACGGCGTGTTGATTGAATCATAACCCGATGCGTCACAGCCTGTTGAATTAATCAGCCGGAACGCGTTAGCGTCCGGTTTTCGCCTCTGAAACCCGGGAAAAACAACCGGGGGCTAACGCCCTGCGGCTGATGAAGCGATTAAATCAACACGCCGATAAGCGAGGGATCGGTGCCTTGCTGATTCCCTCATAACGTTTTGGGGTTGTGATTTTTAGCCGCAGTAGAATCAGGATGTTATCTCGGGGCTGTTTGTTAGTGTCCGGGATTCAGGTTTTCGTCAAAACCGGATAGCGCTCCGAGTTGCTTCGGGCGTGGTCGCGGATGCTTGTCAAGGTTGGCGATTTCTGCCGGAAAGGATTCTGGAAGTGTCGCCAGGCGAACGGTGGTGCCGGCACATGTTGAATGGCGGTGAGGGGCACCTTTTCGGCTGCAACTTGTCGTGTCGTGAGAAGGACTCATGCTCACGTGGGCTGAAGCCCACGCTACGATTGATTCTCCGTCACGTGGGCTGAAGCCCACACTACGATTGATTCTCTGTCACGTGGGCTGAAGCCCACACTACGAGTGATTTTCCGTAGCGTGGGCTTCAGCCCACATAGAGTCGCGGCAAGCCGCGAAATCCTCTCCCGCAAGGAGGATCGACGAATTCCGCGACTGCCCCGAGTTGCTTCTGGAGGAAAGCTGTCAGTAGCGTAAAGTTGATGCGGCCGGTATTCTTGATGTCGATCATTAATGATTGCTGCAGAAGTATCGCTCGGGATAAGTGCTGAATTGGACCAGGAATTGGTTGAACGAGCGTGTGTCGATCCTGAAAGATCAACTCGAACTGCGTGACAATGTGACAATGTAGAAGACGTCCGGGCGGCAAAGTTTTCTGTACAATCCAGCTTCGCGTAGAGCCGTTGTTCAGAGTTCTCGCGAAACGACGTCTGACCTGATCTCGGTGCTGTATTGCATTCCTCCAGATTTGTAAGGGACGGATCCTTGTTGCGAGCCTGCTTGCTGTGTCTCTCCTTACTGGTTCTGATCTCTGCTTCTGTCAGGGCTGATGATCTCTCGGAATCACCTCGCCTGACTCCGCTGGTCAAAGTGATTCAGAGCATCGAACCGGCCGTCGTCGCGCTGTTCACGCCGGTCGATAATCAGATCATTTCAGGGAGCGGCACGATCATCCATGAAGATGGTTACGTGCTCACCAACAATCATGTGTTGCCAGCGACGGAAGGTTTTGCGCTGTTGCCGAAGTCGCGACCGATTCGATTTCGAGTTGTCGGGCGAGTACCGGAGTCGGACATTGCCATCATTCGACTACTTGATGTCAAAACACCCATGACTATCGTACCGCTCGGACGCAGTGCGGATCTGATGAACGGGGAATCTGTCGTGGTCGCGGGCAATCCGGGCGGTCGCGGGACGGTTTATACATCAGGCATCGTCAGCTCCAAGTCTGTTCTTGAAGGTGGGCCAAATGCGCTGGTCATGACAAACTATGAGAACTCGCGGCGAGATGACTTCATTCAATTTGATGCGGCCAGTAACCGAGGAAACTCGGGAGGACCGCTGGTCAATATGGATGGCCGTGTGATTGGGATCGTATCGGCCGGTGTTAATGGTGAGCAGAACGTGGGGCTTGCGATTCCAATTGATCGTGTCCTCCGACAGTTTGAGCAAATGCTTGAGCCGGAACTGTATCATCAGAAATCGATCGGGCTGAAGATTCAGCCGCTGGCCGGCGAAGTGGTTGTGCAGTCTGTTCAGGAAGGTTCGCCCGCGGCAGCAGCCGGAATACTCACCGGGGACATCGTTCAGTCTGTGAACGGAGCTGCTGTGCGAAACGTTGCTGATTGGGTACTTTTCCTGGACAGACTTCTGCCAGTTTCAGAGCCTTTGAATCTGGCGATACAGCGAGGCGCGGACCATGTCGCCGTCCAATTGCAGCCGATGGAAATGCCTTCGTTGCAGGCCGTTGAAGTGAAATCAGCGGAGCCCGGGCTGAGATATTCGTTTCATCATGGCAAGTTCAATCAGATGCCGGATTTTTCGTCCCTTCCCGCCGAGCGCAGTGGCGTCATTCCTTCACTGGGGGTGCGACTGAAGGAGGTTAATCAGACGCGTGAAGATTATTTTGCAATCCGATTTGAGGGCTACCTGAAGATTAAATCAGATGGGTTGTATCGTCTTATTCTTGTTTCCGACGACGGCAGTCGCCTGTTTCTGCACAACAAGCTGACGATCGATCATGACGGAAATCATCCTCCTAAACCCGCGAGCCGTGTGGTGCGTTTGAAAAGTGGTCTGCATCCTTTGGTCATCGAGTATTTCCAGGGAAACGGCGACAAGCGGTTGGAATTGTTCATTGAAGAATGCGAGAGCCGCGAGTCCGTATCATTGAAGCCGTTTCGAGAAATCACGGCCGATGAGTTTTTGCATGATGTCGCCGCCGAGTAATCCATAAGTTCGACATTTCTCATCAAACGTGCAGATTGCAGCCCGTGTCGCTTTGAGGCTAACGGCAGTTTGCTCAGAATCTGCCGATCGACGCCTGAGGTGTGGCGGTAGTTACAGTACCGCTCAAAAAGCAGCAGGCGCACTCCGTGTGTCGTCCGCCGATTCGCAGGAACTCCGTTTTGGTTCGCGGCACCCGGGATGTGCCTTCTCTTTGCATTCTTAGTCGGTATCGCCGTGAGGCAGCAGGCCAATCTCCCGTCTGCAGCGGCGACCTGAAGAACGCTCATGCAGCCTGCGATCTGTGGCCTTGCGAATCGCAAAAAACTGTCACGACGAGCTATCGCCCCACGAATTATCTGACCGTGAGAATCACGACGATGCAAAACCAGGCCCCGGTTGTGGAAATTCATGAACTCTCCAAGCACTACGGAGAATTCGTCGCGCTGGATAATCTGTCCCTGACTTTGAATCGGGGCAGCATCCTTGGTTTCATCGGCCCGAATGGAGCAGGAAAGACAACCACGATCCGAATTCTCGTTGGACTTTCCAGACCAACTTCCGGGTATGCTCGCATTGGTGGGGCGGACTGTGTTCGCGAGCAGGCGAAAGTTCGACGGCTTGTGGGCTATATGCCCGACAAGTTCGGTTCCTACGACAACATGCGTGTTCGGGAGTATCTCGATTTCTTCGGAGCCGCCTTCGGGATTTCTCGTCGCGAACGGCAGAAGCGAGTCGCGGAGGTCCTTGAATTGACAAACGCCACATGGATGCAGGATCGCTATGTGGAAAGTCTGAGCCACGGCATGCAGCAGCGAGTGGGCATCGCCAGAACTCTGCTGCACAATCCGGAGGTGCTGATTCTGGATGAGCCCGCGAATGGACTGGATCCGGAAGCTCGTATTGAAATGCGAACGATTCTGCTGCGACTGGCGGCGGAAGGACGAACGCTGATTGTGACCAGTCATATTCTTCCTGAGTTGGCGAGGATCTGTGATCGGATTGCGATTGTTGCCGGCGGGAAGTTGCGAGCCGTCGGAACGCTTCAGGAGGTGACTCGTGAATTGTCGCAGCGGAGAACGATTGAGATTCAGTTTTTGAACTCGGCCACCATCGCCGCCGCGGCCGCACGCCTTCGTCCAATGCTCGAACAAGACGCAGAGATAACCGTCTCGGAAACCGAGTCCATCATTCGTTGTCGCACCGCGGCCAATGATGAAAAGCTGGCTGAGCTGCTTCGGCAAATGATTTCTTCCGGGGATCTGGTTTCACAGTTCCGCGAGGTTGCCGGGGATCTGGAAGAAGCGTTCGTGTCCGCCGCGCGGGAAGCAGAGGCGGAGAGATCAGAAAAGGCCGCTACGAAAGCCTCGACGACCGAGGTGGTGCGATGAATGGTTGCCTGATTATTGTTGAACGAGAACTTCTGGCTCTGCTTCGAAGCGGCAGAACATTATTCATCCTCCTGGCGGTCTCAATTGCATTCTCAGTGATCGTCTTTCTGAAATGGCCTTCGAGCGGCATTGTGGATCTGGATGGAACAAAAGGGCGTGAAGTCTTCGCCTGGCTGACGTATGCGATGCTGGCTGCGGCGATCCTGATCGTACCGGTTTTCCCGTCGACATCGTTGGTCACCGAAGTGCGAAGGCGAACTCTGGAGCTGCTGCTGAATTCTCCGCTTTCACGGACATCGATCTACGTCGGCAAGACGTTAGCAATGCTGGGATTTGTGCTGTTGCTGCTGTTCGCGACACTTCCCGCACTGACGTGCTGTTATCTGATGGGAGGTCTCTCTTTTACTGAGGACGTGCTGAAGCTTTACCTGTTTCTGACGTTGGTGTCTCTGCAGTTGATTGTGATTGGACTTCTCGTTGGAACATATTGCCGCAGCACAGAATCGGCATTGCGATGGAGTTACGGTGTTACGTTTGCGCTGACCATTGTTCCCTGGTTTCCTGATGCCCTGTTTCCAGGTGGAACCAGCCCGATCGCCAAAGCTTGTCAGTTGCTTAAGCTGATTTCTCCGATCCCGGCTCTGATGAAAATGCTGAATCAAAGTTCCGTCGGTGGTTCCGGTTTGATGGAGATTCGGGATCCGGTGCTGTGGTATGTCGGCTTTGCCACGGTATTCATCATTGTGGGAAGTCTCGTCTGTATTCTGCGACTCAGTCATTCCCTGCTTGATCGTTCGCGTTCTCAGGGATTCATCACTGACGACCAGGACCAATGGGTTCGTGCCAGTCGTCGAGTCTTGTTCCTTGTGGATCCTCAGCGACGCTCAGCCGGTATTCCACCACTTGTTAATCCGGTCATGGTGAAAGAATTCCAGTGTCGACAATTTGGTCGAATGCACTGGCTGCTGAGATTAGTCGCAGGCTGTGCCGTTCTGTCGTTGTTGTTGACTCTGGCATCAGCTCAGGGAACCGAATCGCGAGGCGTGGAGTATACCGGAGCCCTGATCATTGTTCTGCAGGTCGCGCTGATCGTATTGTTGACTCCGGGGCTGGCCTCCGGAATGATTGCCGGGGAAATGGAAGGCGGCAGTTGGAATCTTCTGCGAGTCACCCCGCTGACTCCGGGCCGAATATTGCGAGGCAAGTTGATCAGCGTTGTTCTGACACTTGCACTCCTGTTATGTGCCACGTTGCCTGGCTATGCCGTCATCATGTTGATCAAGCCGACGCTGCAGCAACAGGTTGTGCAGGTTTTGATCTGCCTGATTCTGGCTGCAGTTCTGTCGATGCTGGTCAGTGCGACGGTCAGCAGTTTTTTCCGTAAGACGGCGGTCGCGACAACTGTCTCCTATGGATGTCTGGTCGCGATTTTTGGCGGCACAATGCTGATCTGGATGAATCGCGAAGCTCCGTTTGGTTTCGGATTTGTCCAACAGGCACTGCGGCTCAATCCAATGGCGGCAGCCCTGAATGCGATGCAGGTCAGTGGGTTTGAATCCTATGACCTGATTCCTTCCAGTTGGTGGATCACGGGAATGACCAGCATTGTGCTGTTGGTGATTCTGTATTTCCAGACGCTGCGACTGACGAGACCGGACTAGTGCATTGTCAGTCAGGCAAGCACATCAATTCATGATTGACAGAGCACCATTGAGTTATGAAACCACGAAATCTCATCCTGCTTCTGGCGGCCAATATTTTTCTTCTGTCGCCTTATGCGGCGGCTCTGCAGCCCCCTGCTGAAGTTGCGGAAGGTACGGTGCTGGCCGCACCGAATCCCGACTATTCTCCTCAAGGAGGATTCTTCGAGCCGATTTCGTTGCCTCCCATTGTCAGGTATCAGAATCTTCCGATGCGGATGCATCTGGATCCGCTGATTCCCGCGCCCATCACATTACAGGAGTTGGATAATCGACTGGTGCCACTGTGGGATCGCATGCTGCGTGAAGGGACCGATCCGGAGTTGGTCGAAGTCGCCGCGCAGTCATTGGCGCGTGTCGCGCAGTTAAGACTGGCGGAGATCCAGTCGGCCGAGAAATCTCTGCAGACGCTGGCGGGAAATTCCGAGAATCAGCGCGTGCGGTATGCGGCGGGAACTGCCCTGGCGATGGGCGACTTGCAGTCATCGGCACCGTTACTGATCAAACTCGCGGAGACGGGTAACGATGCTCAGCGGCTTCGAATTGAACCCGCTCTGATTCGATGGAAAACCGCAGAAGCTCTGGAGCTCTGGAAAGCTCGCCTGTCTGATGTCGCAACCACGACAGTGGCGTTTCAGCTGGCGACAGAAGGTCTGGTGTCAATTGACCACCGGGAATCTGCGGAGGTGTTGCTGACCATCACGGGAGATCCTGCCGTGACGTATCCTAAGCGTATGGCGGCTGCGAGAGCTGCGGCGGCGCTGTCCTCTGATCGGGCATTTTCAGCGGCCGAACCCTTAATCGCTGGCAGTATTCAGGATCGAATGCTCGCGCTTGCGTTGCTGAACACGGAGAAACCCGAGTCTCTCGTGAAGGCCGCAACGTTGTGCGCCGACAGCTCCGACGGCGTTGCTTCGGTGGCGTGGCAGCAGGTCTTCGACAGAAACTCAGAGTTGCTGCAAAATCATCTGGAGACGGGCCGCAGGCATCGCGATGCTCAGGTGCGGATGGCGGCTGCAAGGACCATGAGGCTGTGGCCGAATTCTGAACGAGCAGCGTGGTTGCAGGAACTACTGAGTGATGTTCACATTGAAGTGCGAAATGTAGCTCGGACGATGCTGGTTCTGGTGTCTGCTGAGCATCCTGAGCTGAAAGAACAGATCGTTGCTCAGGCAGCCGCGCTGCTAAGACCTGAATCGGCAGACTGGCAGGGGATGGAGCAGAGCCTGTTGTTGCTCGCACAAGTACGGGCGACTCAGTTTTCAGTGGCCGCTTTTTCCCTGCTGGGACATGCCCGGGATGAAGTTGTTGTCACGGCAGCATGGTTGATTCAGTTGTTTCCTGACGATGCTATTCGTGCCGCGGTGCAAACAGAGATCGAACAGTGCGAAGAAAAACTTAATGCGGGGGGGAATTCAGCGAATGATCTCTCACTGCGAGAAATGATGCTTTTGCAGTATGCCGGGCTGGTGCGACTAAAGGAGCTGCAGCCGATCATGGAACAACAATTCTCCAAATCCGCGCCGGGATCCGCGGAGAAACGTGCTTCCGCCTTGTGGGCCCTGGCCGTCATTCATGAGAAGACCGCCAATGGAGAGCTCACAAAAAAATTCGAAGAACGGATTCAGGATCGGAATTCGTTGCCGCCAGAAACTCTGCCGGTGCGTCGAGCGTCCGTGTTGGCGCTGGGGCTGCTTCGTTCCCAAAGCTCCGTTCCGGTGGCGCTGGAGGCCTATGAAGTCGATCCGCGGGATGCGGGAATCCCGGACACCGCTCGATGGATCCTTCCGCTGCTCGGACAGCCGATGCCACCGGAAATCGCACCTCTTCGGAGTGGAGTCGGCGGTTGGCGAATTAGCCCGGTCAACGAATGATGCTGATCGTTTGTGTCTCTCACGATCCGGTATTCAATTTTCCGATTGCCTGTTCATTTCAGAGCAAAGAAGTTTGTGGATCGACGGCTTTCAGGAACTGAGTAAACGGGACGACTCGTTCAAAATGCGGCAGGAGAGAATGATCGTGAGTCACCATGATCAGGATTGCATTCGCGCGGGACGATTCGTCCAGCAACAGTCGCACGATACGTTCGGAGTTCGCAGGGTCCAGGTTCCCGGTCGGCTCATCGGCCAGAATAATCCGCGGCGACAACAACAGGGCTCGGCAGATGGCAACACGCTGACGTTCTCCCTGAGACAGCATCGTGATTGAACGCTGATGCAATGACTTCAGTCCGCAGGAATCCAGCAACTCAGCAGCGCGACGTCGAAGATCTGCCGTTAACGAGATTGAAGGATGAATTCGGCACGGAAGCAGGACATTCTCCACAACGTTCAGATACTCGATCAGCTGGAAATCCTGAAACACCATGCCTATGTTCCGCAGTCGAAACAGGCGTCGTTCGGAATCAGTGAGTGTATGGATCGGGGTGTCAGCGATCGTGATGCGACCTGAGGGAACCGGCAGGATTCCGGCCATGAGATTCAGCAGAGTTGTCTTGCCGGAGCCACTGGGGCCCACAATGACCACGGACTTTTCGGAAGTGAACTGCAGTTCGGGGATCTTCAGGGAAAACTGTCCATCGGCGTAAGCGAATTGAAGATCGTGAATTGAGATCATATGCTGACGGCAATCGTGAATGGTCCGGGGCAAAGAACTGACTCATGTTTGCGGCGGACAAAACGAAAGAAGTTCGGATCCAGCAAATTGTAGAGCAGACACCCTGAATCCTCAGCCAATGCAGGAAAGTTTCTGATGTCATCAAAAGTCACACCGATTCCCGGCGGGTATCACAGCGTCACTCCGTACCTGCTGATCGGGGGCGCCGGGGCCGCCATCGATTTTTACAAACGTGCGTTCGAGGCCGTCGAGGTATTGCGGCTCACCGCACCGGATGGTCGCATCGGACACGCAGAAATTAAGATCGGGGATTCTCACATTATGTTGGCTGATGAACATCCGGAAATGGATTTTCTGGGGCCTCAAAGTCGGGGCGGTACTTCTGTCACGATGCATCTTTATGTGGCCGACGCCGATGTGGTTTTTGCTCGCGCTATCGACGCCGGTGCCACCGAGCTGCGGCCTCTGTGTGATCAATTCTACGGCGACAGAAGCGGAGCGGTCACGGATCCCTGGGGGCATGTCTGGTCGATCGCTTCGCGGGTTGAAGAGATCACTTCAGACGAGATTCAGCGTCGTTTTCAGGAACTCTATGGTGACTGAATTGCGTGTTGAAAAGGTATCCTGAACTGCCCGATGGGATTGCATCACAAGATTCTCTTGTCGCACTCTGATCCCACCACCAAAGTCACTGACATCAAAACGGGGTGTTGATTGAATCATAACCCGATGCGTCAGTTTTGAAGTTGCGCTATTCGACCATCACAACCCGAAACGTCAGTGAGGGATTGAGCTTTAGCGTCTTACCAGTGTTGCCGTAAATCCCTCGCTGACGCGTCGGGTTATGATAATTCCCTGTGTTTTCGCCCTGTTGATCTGCCCGATTGTCGAATAGCACAACTTCAAAATGCGTCAGCGAGGGATTGTTGTTGAAATCGCGGCCACTTTTATCCCTCACTGAGTGGGTAAGGAGGAGGCTGAATCACTCAGCCACCTCCTCCCCGTTGTCGCGATGGGGTTGCTTCCCCATATTGACCGCCGTGCGACTTTCTCGCAGCGGGCGACCCCTTTCTCATGGCCTCAGCAACGCAGCGGGAAATCCGTTCGGG
>JBPOIW010000154.1:0-20801 GCA_052034165.1 Planctomycetota bacterium
CCCGAACGGATTTCCCGCTGCGTTGCTGAGGCCATGAGAAAGGGGTCGCCCGCTGCGAGAAAGTCGCACGGCGGTCAATATGGGGAAGCAACCCCATCGCGACAACGGGGAGGAGGTGGCTGAGTGACTCAGCCTCCTCCTTACCCACTCAACGAGGGATTTACGGAAACATTGATAAAACGCAAATGCTCAATCCCTCACTCACGTTTCGGGTTGGGATGGCGACAAATGCGCAACTTCAAAACGCGTCAGCGAGGGATCGGCGTCTTGGAGAGAAATCCCTCACTGATGTCTCGGGTTGTGATTTCTCTCCTCCGTAAAAATGGGCCGCAGGAGATCGCAATGCCAGTTGGGACTACCCGCGCGTCAACTCGGGGATCGGCTTGCCGGAGTTCAGAATCGGGACTGGTCGCCCCGTGAAGTTTTCAATCGCGACGTTGGCATAATCAATCTGCAGATGTTTGTAGATCGTTGCCAGAAAATCGCCCGGTTCGACGCGCCGATCGATCGGATCTTCGCCTCGAACATCGGTCGCTCCAATCACCTGACCCGTTGGAATACCGCCCCCGGCAAAGATCATGGAATTCGCTCGCGGCCAGTGATCGCGTCCGGGCTGAACAACGCCCGCCGCGGCACTGGCCACACCTCCGCCGCTGCTGGCCACGTAACTGATTCGTGGCGTACGGCCGAATTCTCCCGCGACAACCACCAGAACTCGCCGATCCAGACCACGAGCGTAAATATCCTCAATCAACGCGGAAACAGCCTGATCAAAGAACGGCGCTCGGAACTTGTTGGCTTCGAAGACATGATGGTTCACCGCATGATCGTCCCAGTTGGCAACTCGACCACACAACGGACCATCAAACTCGGTGGTGATGATCTCCACGCCAGCCTCAACGAGTCGCCGAGCCATCAGGCATTGCTGACCCCAGGCATTCATGCCATATCGCTCACGAACCTCCATTGGTTCCTGCTTCAGATCAAACGCGGCACCAGCCTCAGGACTTGTGAGCAGACTCAGAGCCTGTCCTTCGAAGCGGCCGATGGCGTCTAAGGTCCCGGAAACATCCAGTCCACTGCGCAGACGATCGAATCCGTTCTTCAGGGACATGCGACGTTGCAGGCGGTCGAGATTCTCGGCTGGCATCCCAATGTTTGGCACCTCGAACTTCGGATTGCTGAGATCACCAACGACGGAGAATGGTCGATAAGCGGGTCCCAGATAAGTCGGACCAGCAATGGTAAAGTTGTCGTAGTTGTCGACAGGATTCACCGCGATGTAATTGGGCAGACTGCGAACCGAGTCGCGGCGCAGATAACTGGCAATCGACATCCAGTCCGGCAACACCGGAACCAGCTTATCCTGAGGATCCGGATCACCGGCCAGAACCTGGAGTGAACCCGCCGGATGGCCGCCGCCGGTATGAGCAATCGAACGCAGAATCGAATACTTATCGGCGATCGTGGAGAGTCGCGGTAGAAGCTCGCAGATCTGAATTCCCGGAACGTTGGTATCGATCGGAGAATACGGACCACGAAACTCCAAAGCGGCCTGAGGCTTCGGGTCAAACGTCTCAAGATGGCTGGCACCACCTCTCAACCAGACCAAAATCACCGCCGTTCGTTCGCTCGCGACCGGTCGACTCTCACTGGCCTGTGATTGATTCTGCAACCGAAGCACATCAGCCAGACTAAGCGATGCAAATCCACCGAGCCCCGCTTTCAGTATTGTTCGGCGAGGATGTGATCCAGGTATCATGAGATGACTCGATTCCGACAAGGAACAGATTTGCTTCAAGCGGCAGATGACCGTTGAGCCTGAGGCGCTAGCCGTTCGATAAAAAGAATCGGCCAGCGCCTCAGGCTCAAACGACATCGGACAATGTGGGCCACGACGGTCAGGAAGTCAACAGCGGGTTTCAGAATTGCGGAATCTGCGGCAGCTGTGTTTTCAGAACTTTCAATTGTTCCTGAGCCGCATCCATCTGAAACTCAAAACATTGCTGGCAAGTGTCACGCCACTCCTGAGGTATCTCGTCCGGTGTCAACTTCTGCATGTAATAGTGAACCCCCTCGAATTGCTCAAAGTCGCTGAATTCATCATCGATATTCAGTAACGATGAATTGATGACTCGTGCAACCAACCAGATTTCTGCAGAACCGGGACAATCTGACTCCGGCTCAATGATATTCTGTTTGCCGTACCAGTACCGGTTCGTGGTCACGTTCAATTGAAGATTTGACAGGGAACTTGTCATCGTTGCCGACGCCGAGGTATCCCCAAATCTCAGATCCCCGCGCCCCGTTGAGAACTGCACTGCGGAAGCGGTGTTGGAAGAGACATAAGGAACGGACGTGGTCACGACCAACCGACAGTCCGTCAGATCAAAGGGCAGCCTGTTCGTCAACGAAACAGTCCACTGACCTGGCATAGAATATGACCACGAGTCTCCCGGATTTGTCGATGTGGCATTTGTGGCAGACCCCTCCGGCTGAAATCTGAGTTCGACTTGAACACCGTGCAACTCTGGATCATAGGCCGTTGCAACGCTCTGACGAATTCCCCAGGGCGTGATCGGGACACCAATCCGAAACGCATCTGGTTCTTTCTGCAGCAAATTGGGCTGAACAGAAAACGGAGCATACCCAACAGATCCGTCTGAACGCCCCGGGGTATAAGCGAATCGAGAGTAATAATTACGCCTGTCCAATTGATGATTCTTCAGTAACTGCAGGTCCGCATTCTTACCTCGAACGGCAACACGCGTATTTCGCCCGCCAGCCGACTGCACCTCAATCTGAGCAACCTGGACCGCACCTCCCGACCCCCCCACAATGACAGACTTCCAATGCAGATCGCCGCGACTACTCCGCAGATAGCTGCCCAGCAATGCGGCCGCCAGCGACGCGATGACCACGACAGAGACGGTATACGTCATCACTCGTCGGCGATTCGACCGAAACATCAGCAGTGCCACAACACCCGAAAACAGAAGGTAGATACTAAACACAGCCAGCACCATCAAACGCGTGTAGTTTGCGTTCGAACTGCTGACAGAGGTCACCGGCAAGTCTTTCGGAATCGACAAGATGCTGTATCGTGAAAGTTTCGCAGCAGCTTCCAGCAACTTACGAATCGAACCCGAGTCATCAGCAGTGAACAACCCTCCGCTGTATTCTCGAAACGATCCATTGCCACAACGATGCACCTGATGCTCGTCTACTACAACGGCCGGCAGTGATCTCAAAGGAGCGGCTTTCTTCAGACGGTCAAGCACCTCCTTTGACGAATCATGTACGAAAACTGTTCCTCCCAAACAGACCCAGCGACCGATCGCATCCCATTGTGGATCATTCAGCATGTCGACTTTCGCCGTCTCAGAAAACAGCATCGCCTGAGCAACTGTCAGCGGCCCTGGATGTTGCGGAACCTGCCACGACTTCACAGAGACTGGCTGAACAGTCCAACCAGCGCCGAGCGACGGCTGAAATCTGTCGCTCGCAGAATCAATCGACTTCGCCTGAGCCGAATCGCTCTCATTGGGCACCGCTCCTGCTGAATCTCCGGGCACTGGTAATTGGAGGGCTCGACCACCATCATCAACAAACAGCAGGAAGCTAACGTCTTCAGAAAAATCTTTGCCGGTCATCAGCGGCAATTGACGAGTCCAGAAATCTCTTGAGCCGTCCGTATATGTAGCAACACAATCATTCCAGTCCGACAACGCCAGGACAGTGGAGAATCTTCGAACACTTCCCGGCCCAACAAAGACATCGCCCAGATTGATCTCTCGATCTGTCTCAGGTTCACGGAGAATCAACTGGCCTTCCAGAACTTCATTGGATTGATTCGAAATCAAAAACGAAAGTGGCACCGGGGCATTGACCTCAACCCGACCATCCCATCCGAGAACAGCCTGAATATCCAGCCCGGGAAAGTCCGGCTGACGCTCATCGCGATTAACTGCCGACTGTCCCAATGCTGGCGTCAGCGACACCACATTAATCAGAAGCAGGTTCAGCAGACAGTGCACCCACAAAGTCCTGATGTTCGCTGAAGCACGCATCAGCAATTCTCCTTTGCAGAAACACTCAGGTACTCCAGACGCAGCGCCCGACTCAGTCGACGCAACAAGAAGATACAGACGAGAATAAGAAATCCGTGGCCCCCATAAAACAGAACTGACGGCGGATCATAAGGGAAGCTGTTAGGCCGTCCCCAATACAACGTTCCCAGAATCGTCGCCGGAGATGCCGCAGCAACCGCAGGCCCGCTTTGATACAGGAACTGATATTCTCGCAGTTCCTGCACCTCACTCATCATGGCTCCAAAAGCCAGGGGTAACACACAGATGAGAACGCCATAGAGTGCAACCACCAGAACGAACGACACACTCTTCATCCACATCGTCAGGCATAAAGTCCGCTGCAGCAGATAGATCGTGACCCCCGCAAAACTCAACACGAGCGTTCCTTTCCAGCCCTCGCTGAAAAAGTTCGTGCTGGTCAGTCGAGAATAGTTGTATGCTTCTGCGTTTTCGCCAAGTCCGGCCGGGACAACCAGCGAAGAATTGAACCATGCCGGAAATCCCAGCGTCATCCCGGTCGACATCAGCAACACCAGGACAAAACAAAACGAATCCATCACAGACACGGAAACCTTCCGGCCTCGAATTAACGGAACCCGCAGATACGTCGTATTTCTGGCATGCGAAAACAACAGGATCGCAATCAGCAGAGTGATCCCGTGAAGCGTATGACATACCGTCATTAGCTCAGCAAAGAACCAGCGATACATCCCACCGCCAGCCGTCATACTTCTGAAGAAGCGACTGATCGCAACGATGTAAATGCTCCATACGAGTGCAACGGGCAACACCAACAAAACAAACCCGGTTCCCCATCGCAGCAAGCCTTCACATCGCTTGAGAGCATCGCCGCGATTTTCATAAAAGAATGCCAGCTCGGAAGGTCGCTGGATGTGCAGACGAAATCGAAATCGTCGCTTGCGTTTACTGTCGCCCGCTCGAACGACTTCCCCAAACGTGCTGTTGTCACGGATGATGCCATACAACGGACCGACAGAGATCGCCACAAGAGCCATTGCCGTCACAGTCATCATGCCTATTGCACACGAAACAAAGACGCTGGAAAAACTGCGAAAGTACTCGTCTTCAATCATTCCGGAAGCGGAATAGACACCCTGCACCAGAGCCGGAAATGGAGTAATCACGAATGGCTGATACGGAATCGGTGCACAACCAAGGGCACACAGAAAGAGGCTGCCTCCAACGACCAGAAGCATGGCGAACACTTCATTGAAGTACAATGACAGCCACAACATCACCACAGCCAGCATGATGCAATAGAGCCAGACCAAAAACAGATTGGCCAGAAAGGCTGTCCACTCAAGTCCTCCCAACGCCAGCACAAGAACAAACCATGGCAGCAGCAGACACAGGACTAACGCCAGAAACAGATTCTGCGAGGTCACTTTGCCAATCAAAAACCTGAGCGGTGTAATCCCGCTCAGCACGATCTGATCAAAGTATCTCCCGATGCGTGGGCCCATGAAAACACCCGTGAGTCGCATCGGTATCAACAACGTGGCAAACGCCGTCGCACCACCCAGCAGGATCAGGCCGAGAATCTGTCCGAATTCCATACTCTCCGTGATCATCTGCCAGTCCGGATCATTGGGATCCAGCATCAATGGCAGCAGTGTCATCAGGATCGTTCCGTTCAGAACCAGCCCCGCCAGACCAATGTTCCAGCCGGAAATCAAACTGGCCTGATCACGTCCATAGGTCGGGCTGTTTCGAAAGAATCCCAGAAATCGGCGCACCGTATTCATGTGACTTTCCCCGCTGTGGATCGCATAAAGATCTCTTCGAGGTTCACCTCGTTCTCCGCAAACTGCAGAACTCGAATGTCATGTTGCAGTAACGCCGCCAGAACAAAATTGCTATTCGGCTCATCTGTTGACATCACGATCGCCTGGTCACGGATCTCACACGTTGATACACCGCGTAACTGTGCCAACATCTGCGATGTTCGTGTCAGATCTTCCGGAAGGACTCTCAGCCGCACACTTCTCTGAGCAGTCCCCGTATGCGCACGCAGCGTGGCCAGGTCACCCTCCAGCACAAGTCGACCGGCTTCCAGAATTCCGACGCGATCACTGATGTCTTCAATGTCGGGCAGAATATGCGAGCTGATAATGATGGCTTTACCCAACGATGCCAGCGTTTTGATAATCTCACGAAGCTCATTGCGGGCTCGCGGATCAAGGCCGCTGGCCGGTTCGTCAAGAACCAGAACTGACGGATCATGCAGCAACGTTTTCGCCAGCAGCAGTCTCTGACGGTTGCCCGTGGACAGTCCTTTGACCATCACGTTTTCTCGACCTGTCAGATCAGTCAGCTCACAAACATCCCGAATTCGCCTCAATCGTTCAACGTGCGTTAAGCCGTACATGCACGCGAAGTAATCAAGGTACTCTTCAATCGACATGTTACGAGGACATCCAAACTCGGCCGGCATGAAGCCCAGATGAGCTCGGGCCGCACGAGGATTCTCGCGAACCGATTTGCCCTCAACACGGACGTCTCCTGAGTCCGGCACGGCCAAAGTCGAAATCATTCGCAGGAGCGTTGTCTTGCCCGCTCCATTCGGCCCGATCAGTCCCAAAGTCGCCCCGCGAGGAACCTGAAAACTCACTCGCTGCACCGCAATCAGGTCATCGAACGTCTTGGTCACATTGTCAATTTCAATGGCTGCTGTCACCACAACGTTTCGCCCTCGCAGTGCCAATATTCCCGAACTCACCGTTCAATGGGTGACAGAATAGATCACTCCCTGACCCCCGTCTAATTAGTCTGCGCGAAGTTTTGGCCTGCGCGAAGTTCAGCCAACACACCGCTTCAAGCCTTGATGGCGCCGTGTGGGTGCTTTTCAACGTTTGACTTCAACGCCCACATCCCGTGAACTACTTTCTTCAGACGGCATCAATTGAGTCCTGGCGTTCGCAGAACAGATCAAGCAGAACATCACCTCAATCGAGGCCGCGCACTGAATAACGTCGGCGAACAACGTCGTAGCTCCACCTGCTGATCTTTCAGCACTATAGTCTTCCTGAAGGCGTCTGATCCTTGTCTGAACTGCTTCCTCAAAACCCTCTCGCGCCGCATGACTATTGGATGAAGAAAGCCCTTGACCAGGCTGTCATCGCTTTTGATGAAGGGGAAGTGCCGGTCGGAGCTGTCATTGTGTATCAGGAACGAGTCATCGCCGAAGGTCGTAATCAGCGAGAAACTTTGAACGATCCCACGGCCCACGCAGAAATGATCGCGATCACTCAGGCGGCTGAAGTCCTGCAATCATGGCGACTTCTGGACTGCACTCTGTATGTCACACTCGAACCATGTCCCATGTGCGCCGGAGCTATCGTGCAGGCGAGAATTCCTCGAGTGATCTATGGGACAACCGACCCGAAAGCCGGTGCTTGCCACACGCTCTTCAGCCTGACATCTGACATTCGCCTGAATCATCAGTCGGCCGTGATGGGCGGCGTCATGGCCGAAGACTGTAAAGCCATCCTGCAGGAGTTCTTCCGCCAGCAACGAGCATTGGGAAAGAAGTAGGGATTCGTTTTATCATTGGCCTGTCGATTTCAGATTTGAAATTCCAGATCTCAAATCCACCATTGTTAGCCCTTTTGATCGCAATCCACCCCGGCATGGATCAACAAGTGGAAACAAACCTGCAGAATTTGCCGAAGCCGCCCAGAAGCGGCAAAAGCTGCTGTGGTTCGAGGCAAAAATCAATGCAATAGCAATCAAGGAAAAAAAGAGCTGCGGAGAATCGTGATCAAAACTTTAACCGCTATTGACCCAAATTTTCCATTGGGATAAATCTCGGCCCGCACGCAGTGTGTTCCTCGGCAGATTCGGCCAAACACCTGCGACTCCTTTCCTCTTTCTGCTGTTCTCCACCGGCTGGTTTAAGTCACTGCAGGATGCAGTGTTGAAACTTGCCACCTGTCTCACCTTGATGGTTCCTTGTCTCTGTTTCACTTAACTCAGCCGCACTGAGAAATGTGAACAGGCACTTTGAACCGGATCTCCTCTTCACTGGCTCGCATGTGTTTCCTGGTGGAATCAGTGCGCGCTCGTGAGCATTTCTTCAGGGAAGAAGCACATGCTGTCCAGAAGACTCACTTTTGGTGCCGCGCTGGGAGCGCTGGTTGTCTCGTTACAAACCACGGCCCAGGCTCAGTATTACGATGGCTGTGGTAGTTGTGGTCCGGTGATGGCTCAGCCAATCGCTCAATGCACGCCGATCCAGCCGGTTCAGCAAACCTGCTACCAGACCGTGCCCATCACAACTTACAAGCGTGAAAAGCAAACCGTTCAGGTCCCAACCTACGAAACGGCTTATGAAGATCGGGAGTACACAGAATACCGACCTGTGACTCGCACTCGCGAAGTCGAAGTTCCGACCGTTTCTTACCAGACGGTTTCGGAGTGCCGCACGGTCAATCGTGACATGGGCCGCTGGACCACAAACTATCATCCGATCGCCAAGTGTGCACCTTGTCAGGTTGATCCTCGACCAGGTCTTATCGGCTGGATGAATCGCACGGGCTATTCGATGCGAACAGCTTTCACCCCGAACTACACGACTTCTCGTCAGTATGTTCCGAATGTTGTGGCCTACAGTGTGCCTTACACTCGTCAGGTCGCTGTGCATGGAACTCGCAAAGTCGCCGTTCAAGAAACCGAAATGGTGGCCGAACGGAAGACTCAGAAAGTTCAGGTCCAGAAGCTGGTCATGAAGTCTCAGGAAGTCGAAGTGATGAGAGCTCAAACGGCTTATCGCACTGTTCCAATCGGAACCGCGATGGCTTATGGTTCGCCATTCATTGGTGGCTCACAGATGGCTTATGGCTACCCGATCATCGAAAACTCCAGCCCCCGAGCAGCACTCGCTCCTGCACCCGATCCAATCAGTGCTGAACGATCGACATTCAAAGAAGACAGTGCTGATCCGGACAAGTCGTTCAAGCGTGCCGCTGGTGACGACGGTAATACCAATGGTGCCGGATTTGGAACACCGCTTCGAGGTGATGATGACACTCCATCATTCGGTGCCCCTCAGACACGACGTACCCCAAAGAAATCGGATGACCTCGTGATTCCTGCTGTCTTCCGCAAAGAAGCCGCTCCAGAAACAGCTGCAGCAAAACCAGTCGCTGCCAAAGCCTCGGGTTGGCGAGCCACTCGCAAATCGAGCGAACGCAGTATCTCCTCCAGCAGCCTCGACCGACCGTCGATTTCCATGGCTGACTCCACACGAGAAAAGTAGTTCATTCCCGAACTGCACTTTGAAACACGCAGCGTTCAATCGCGAACGCTGCCGCTGAATCCTATCCCCTCTCTCCTCTCTCTCCCTTCCTTTCTGTCCTCAGAGTTGATGCGTCCCCTCGCGGCACCGGTATCATACCGGTGCCCATTTTCGTTTATACGCCGTGCAAATTCTGACTGATTGACCACACCGTCCAATCGAATCGCTGCGAAGGATCCTCTCTATTTCTTCCGATAACGAACCTTCCCTGACTCACTCACAATTCCTGACCAGCGCTGGAATCTTCGAAGGTGCGATTCTGGCTGTCGCATTCGTCGGTGGATGGATCACCGGTTGTGCGCCCCTGACGACTCTGTTCTGGTCCATTCAGGATTTTGGACTCGGAATTCTGGCCACCGGGCCGATGCTGATTCTTCTGACCATCTGCATGGTCTCCCGCTCCAAAGGACTGGTGCAGATCCGCGAGTTCGTCCGAGATTCCATCGGGCCTTATCTAAGCGAGTGCCGTTGGTTCGATATTGTTCTGTTAGCAATTCTGGCCGGCGTCTGCGAAGAGGCTTTCTTTCGCGGCTTCCTGTATCTGTGGATTCAGGACTGGAATCCGTTTCTGGCCGTGCTGATCAGCAATCTCCTCTTCGGCCTCGCTCACGCTGTGACTCCGGTCTACGCCATGCTGGCCGCATTTCTCGGTCTCTACCTCACCGCTCTCATCGCCGCTGATCGCACACCCAACCTGCTGATCCCGATGACAGCTCACACGCTCTACGATCTCGTCGCGTTCATCATCGTGATTCGAGATTTCCGCAAGCATGAGCTGGAAAAGCCACAAACTCCGGATGAAACCTGACCCTCAATCCAACCCCAGCGATGTAAGCACGGTGCTGGACAGCTTCGCAGACTTCGCGGCGTCTTTGAGCTTCGACACGACGAAGAACTTGTGATTGGCGACGGCTTGTTCGGTGATGTTCAGCCGCAGGGCCACGTCTTTGTTGGCCCAGCCGAGCACAAAAATCAGCTCCACACATTGCAGCCGTTCCCACGCGCCGCTCGCTTTGAAATCCTGGATAAGCTCCTTCAGGCAACTCTCCACAACACCAGACTCCGCTCGAGCCTGCTCACTGCTGCGCATCATGCTGGAGGCGGCTCGACCTGGACCTGTGAGATCGCGAGCTGCTCCGTCTTTGGATTCGGATGTCAAAAGCGGCAGCACCGGACGTCGCCCCGATCGCCGCATAAAGTCGATCAACTTGTGCGCCGCAATTGAAAACATCCATGATTCCAGCGGCGTGCGATCGTCGTAATTCGGCAGAGCTTTCAGGAAGCCAAGAAAGGTTTCCTGAACAATGTCTTCCGCCGCGGAACGATCCTGCAGACGAGTTCTCGCGAAGGCCAACAGGCGGCCTTCATACAGATCAATACACTGCTGCCACGCATCGGCTTCACCCGCCCGAATGCGGAGGACAAGCTGTCGATCGGCTTCACTGGCGGCCATGGGTCTCTTTATTGCGACATCAAAGACAGGATTGATTTAGAACGCCTGAAAAAACAGGTGCACGTAGCCGGATTCGTGAGAATTCGGAGCGGTTTCTGAGCTCTCACGAACTCAGCTACGGTTTTCTTGTTTCTGAGCTCTCACGAGCTCAGCTACGGTTTTCTTGCGGGTTCTGAGGGAAGCGACAATCTCCGCAGTATAGATCGAGCATCGCACGACGTTGAACTGGTAAAGCCGTGCCTTTGGAAAGAAGCGTCGTTTTTGGGCGAGATCACTCCATCGGCGAGCGGCAGGGCGTCAGCCCTCCGAGCGGGCTTCCACGTTCCAATGGCATGAAACGTCGTTAATTCTCGATAAGATTTCTCTGAGAACCAGGGTCTAAAAGCACATCGATGTGCGGCACGCACTCGGAGGGCTGACGCCCTGCCGCTCGCCGAAACGTATTACTCTTCATCCGACTGACGCAGATTCCACGCCGTTGCAGCGATGCGAAGGTGAGCGTAGGAGATTTCGCTTTTCAAATGTTCGAACAACGGCTTTAGACGCTCAGAGCCAAGCTGTCCGATGGCTTCGTTGATTCGTTTCTCCATCGCCGGTGGCACCCAGGCACTAATTTCTGTGATACGATGGGCCTCCACATACATGCCCAGATACTTACTGACCGTGTCCATGGAACGACCCAGTTGATGAGCCGCGTCTTCCATCGAAAGCCCCTGCTCAAACAGATCGAAATACTCCTGCGTCTTCCCCTCGCTCGGAGCTTTCGTCGGCTGTCTTAACGCCGGGCGAGCCTTGACGGTTTCGTCCAGTCCGACATTCGTTTCGACGTTGTTTGCTTCACACCATTGCTGAATCGTAAACAGGACAACAGCTCCGAATTCTTTCTGCTTCTGAGCACCGATGCCGCTGATCTTCGTCAACATGTCACCTTTCGTCGGTCGATGACGCGCGAGATCTCGCAGGGTTGCATCGCCGAAAATAATGTAGGGCGGCACATGTTTCTGAATGGCCAGCCGAGTTCTCATGCCTCGCAGCTCTTCAAAGAGATCACGATCCACTCCGGACCACGGATCTTCGAACGGCTGCGCGGAATCCGCTACGCGAGTTCTCAACAGCGTCGGCGTCTGTTTCCCTTTTAGCAATTCTCTTCCCGATGGTGTCACTTCCAGGCAGTTGAACTCACCGGCCTGTCGCAAGAATCCCTGAGACAATAATTGATCAATCCAGTTTCGCAGTTGCGGCTCGGACTCATCTTTCATCAGACCGTGCGTGGTCAACTTGTCGTGGCCATTCTCCACGATGCGTTTGGCCTTGGAGCCTCGCAGAACCTGAGCCGTATACGCCGCCCCAAATCGTTCGCCTTGCCGAACGACGCACGACAGGATCTTTTGCCCCACGATCAGTGGATCCGAGACCGGCTCCATCTCTTTCAGACAAAAATCGCACGCGCCGCAGTTGCTGGTTTCCAGAATCTGTCCGAAGTGTTCCACAAGCTGTGCATGGCGACAGCGAGTACTCACACAGTACTGCTTCATCGCCTGCAGAGATTCACGACCGGCGTCCAGCACCGCAGGATCTTCGATATCCTGCATCAGGAATTCCCACGTGTCGACGTCATTTGCGGCGTACAAAAGCACGCAGTCGGCTTCCAGACCATCGCGGCCTGCTCGTCCGCTTTCCTGCTGATAATTCTCCAGTGATCGAGGCATCTCGGCGTGAATCACAAAGCGGACGTTACTTTTGTCGATGCCCATTCCGAAAGCGACGGTCGCCACGATGATGTTGACGTCTTCGTCGATGAAGGCATCCTGATTTTTCCGGCGATCTTCATCTGGCATCCCGGCATGATATGGCAACGTGCGAAATCCCAGACGGTTCAACGCTTCACTGGTCGCATCCACATTCTTGCGACTGATGCAGTAGATGACTCCCGATTCTCCTTTGTGTCGATTCAGGATTCTCTGAATCTGACCAATGGGGTCGGTACGTCGCTCGACCCGATACTGCAGATTCGGTCGATCAAACGATCCAACCAGCACATCGCAATTGACCAGTCCCAATTGTTCCACAATGTCCGCGCGAACTTGTTCCGTCGCAGTGGCCGTGTATCCATGAACGGAGACGCCCGGAAAGATGGTTTTCAGATTTCGCAGCTGGCGATATTCGGGACGAAAATCGTGTCCCCACTGACTAATACAGTGAGCTTCGTCGATCGCCACAAACGAGACACCCGCGCTCTGCAGGAACTCCACCGTCTTGGTTTGCACCAGTCGTTCCGGAGCGATGTACAACAGCTTCAATTCTCGTCGACGGATCTTGTCGGCGACTTCGATCTTTTCGCGATTTGTCTGCATGCTATTGATGCAGGCGGCCGAGATCCCAACGCTCTGCAGCGAGTCGACCTGATCCTTCATCAGCGAAATCAGTGGTGAAACAACCAGAGCCAGGCCGTCGCGAGAAATCGCCGGAACCTGATAACACAGCGACTTGCCTCCGCCCGTCGGGAGCACAACCAGTGAATCCTGATCGTTCATCACCAGTGACATCGCTTCGCGCTGCAGCGCGCGGAAACCGGGATAGCCCCAAAATTGCTTCAGGTTGGACAATAGTTTTTGCGCGAAATGCGATGTGTCCGCTCGACCGTCGCTGGTCGAGTCGCCTTGTGAGGCAGAAATTTGAGAACCCGGTTTAGTCATCGATCACTTCTTCCCGCGGAATGCGCTGTGGTTGAGTGCTGAAAGCCCGACACACTCTTTGTCGGGGCCGTGACGGTCTGTTGATTTAGTGGGTCCATTAGCCGATGGGCGCTAGCCCCGGTTGAAATTCCAAGCATTTCCAGGGGAAATAACCGGGGCTAGCGCCCTGCGGCTGATTAAATCAACACCCCGTCACGCCACCGGCAGAGATTGTATCGGCCCATCCGAGCCTATTGCACACAGCAGCAAAGAATGCAGCGGCCAATTAATAAATCGACGGCGGCGCATCCTGACTGCAATCCGCATGCAGAAATCGAAAGTCACAGCCTTCGTGAGCCTGAGTGGTCTCGTCGAAGTACAGCTTGCCGTAACCTCGACTAAACTTCGGGTCTGGTGCGACCCACTTCGCGCGGCGGGAATTCAGTTCTTCCTCGGACACTTCCAGTTGCAGCTTGCGACCGGCGACATCCAGACAGATGATGTCGCCGCTCTGAACCAATGCCAAAGGTCCGCCAATGTACGACTCTGGCGACACATGCAGCACACAGGCTCCATAGCTGGTACCACTCATTCGCGCGTCGCTGATACGAACCATGTCGCGAACTCCGTCCTGCAAAAGGTATTTCGGAATTGGCAACATCCCCCATTCCGGAATTCCCGGAGCTCCCAGCGGACCCGCATTTTGCAACACAATCACATGATCCTTGGTCAGCCGCAGTGCAGGATCATCGATGCGTGCTTTCAGGTCTGGATAGTCTTTGAAGACTGCCGCCGGACCGCGATGCTGCAGCAGATGAGCTTCCGCGGCGGCCGGTTTAATCACGCATCCATCCGGAGCCAGATTGCCTCGCAGAACTGCCAGACTTCCTGTTGTACAGATGGCATTGTTTCGCCGACGAATGACATCGTCGTTCCAGATCTCCGCTTCGCCAATCGCTTCCTTGAGCGACTTGCCTTCGACCGTCACCGCATCCAAATGCAACAGATCTGAAATCTGCGCCAGCAAAGCATTTAGCCCGCCCGCATCAAAGAAATCGCCCATGACATATTTGCCCGTCGGTCGAAGATTGGCAAGCACCGGCGTTTTCTGGGAGATGCGATCGAAATCTTCCAGAGTTACCGTTACTCCAGTTCGTCCGGCCATCGCCATCAGGTGCACGATCGCGTTTGTAGATCCACCGATCGCCATCAGTGTCGTGATTGCATTTTCGAACGACGCGCGATTCATCAGCTCGGTTGGTTTCACGTTGTACCAAGCCAGCTCAACGGCCTGACGACCAGTTTGTGCGGCCATGCGAGCATGTCCGGAATGAGTGGCCGGAACAGAACTGGCTCCGGCCAGAGTCATCCCCATCACTTCCGCCAGTGCCGTCATCGTCGATGCAGTGCCCATCGTCATGCAATGGCCAGGCGACGCGGCGATATGGTCTTCGAGTTCACACCAGGCTTCGCACGACATTCGGCCCGCGCCGCGTTCCGCCCAGAATCGCCAGACATCTGTGCCGCTGGCCAGTTGCTCGCCATGCCACGAAGTCCGATTCATCGGACCACCAGGCATCACGATCGAAGGCACATCCGCGCTGAGTGCTCCCATCAGGAGAGCCGGCGTGGTTTTGTCGCAGCCGCTCATCAAAACGGCCGCATCAATCGGATAAGTCCGCAGCACTTCTTCGGCTTCCATCGCGAGGAAGTTGCGATAGTACATCGACGTCGGCTTCATGAAGGTTTCGCTGAGCCCCATGACAGGAATCTCAACGGGGAAGCCGCCTGCCTGCCAGACTCCGCGTTTGATCTCTTCCACTCGCTGTCGAAAATGAGCGTGACAGGAAATGAGATCGTTCCATGTGTTCAGAATGCCGATGACCGGCTTCCCGGAGAAGTCTTCCGTCGTGAAGCCCGCTTGCTTTTGTCGAGAACGATGGCCAAACGAACGCAGATCGTCGGGTCCCAGATAACGATGACTCCGAAGTTGCTGAGCAGTAAGTCGTGTGCGAGATAACATGGGACTCTTGGGTTCCGTGAGTGTTTTCAGTTTCAGATGTCCGAAAACCGTATCAATCGGCATCAAAACGGGACGTGCATCTTTTCTCATCCCGCTGGAATTGTCGAATGAGCACTGTTTCGCTGATCTGGTAACGAGGTTTCGTCTCCAACTGGGTGAACCAGCGTAACAAGAAACTTAATCGTTTACCGCCCAGCCGGAGGCGCCGGCCAGCACTGCAGCCGGCGCCTTCGGCTGGGCGGTAAACAGAAGTCCTCAGGATGCGACCAAAAGAACACGCCCTTGAAAGGAAGGCACGCTCCTTTACGCCAGAATCTTCTGCAGCACTTCGCCGGCGACGTCGGTCAGCCGATACTCGCGGCCATTGTGCAGGAAAGTCAGGCGTTTGTGATCCATGCCAAGCAGATGCATCATGGTGGCATGCAGGTCGTGGACGGTGACCGGATCGACGACAGCCTTGTAGCCGATCTCATCGGTCTCACCGAAGCTTGTTCCACCTTTGATGCCCGCACCGGCCATCCAGGCCGTAAAGCCCTGAGGATTATGGTCTCGCCCGTCTTTGCCCTGCGATACCGGCATGCGCCCGAATTCACCACCCCAGATCAGGAGAGTCGAATCGAGTAATCCACGCTCCTTGAGATCGGTCAACAATCCCGCAATCGGAATGTCGGTCGCTCGACAATGCCCCGTATGATTTGCCGTCAGATTACTGTGAGCATCCCATTCACCGTCGCTATAAACCTGCACGAATCGAACACCGCTTTCGACAAGCCGTCGAGCCAGCAGGCATTTTGATCCGTACGATTTAGTTTCTTTCTGGTCAACGCCGTACATGTCGCGTGTAGCTTGAGTCTCTGTGGAGAAATCAACCATCTGAGCCGCATCGGACTGCATACGATACGCGAGTTCAAACGACTGGATGCGTGCGAGCAGCTCTGCTTCACCGGGACGTGATTCCAGATGTTTGGCGTTCAGCTTCGCCATGAGATCGAGCTGCCGTCGCTGATCTTCGCGAGTCACATCGGCCGGGCGATTCAGGTTCAGAATCGGATTGCCTTCTGATCGAAACAACGTGCCCTGATGTGCGGCCGGAAGAAATCCCGAGTGCCAGTTCAGCGGGCCACCTTTGATGCCCTGATTGTTGCCCAGCACGACAAACCCGGGCAGGTTCTGATTCTCGCTGCCGAGTCCATACGTGAACCAAGCTCCCGCGGCCGGAAACCCAGGTCGCGCGATGCCTGTATTGATCTGATACAGCGCGGGGACGTGATCGTTGGAATCACTGTGCAGCGATTTGATGAACGCAAAATCGTCGACGTGCTTTGCGACGTTTGTGTAGCGATCACAAACCCACGCTCCACTTTCGCCGTACTGCTTGAATGAAAATGGCGATTTCATCAACGGCCCGGGGCTGCCGTTAAACACATCAATTGCAATCTTCTGACCATCGCGTTTGGTGAGTTCCGGTTTCGGGTCAAACATGTCGACCGAACTGGGTGCCCCTTCCATAAACAGCCAGATGATCGATTTTGCTTTGGCCGGAAAGTGCGACGCTTTGGGAGCCAGGGGATTGATGTCGTCTGATGCTTTCACGCCCTGGCTTGCCATCAACTGAGCCAGAGCCAGTCCGCCGAATCCTCCGCCAGCCCGCTGCAGCAATTGCCGTCGGTTGATGGTGGGTTCAAAGCGATGGCAGTGAGATGATGTGAGATTCATAACGTGGTGCTCGAATCGTTTCGCGGGGCAGTTTTCAACGCAGTGTGTCATAAGCAACGCTCTCCATCCACCTCGCGTGGATGGAAGCGACGTTTGGGGACCAGGACGATCAATCCACGTATAAAAACTCGTTCAGTGCGAAGATTGTCTGGCAAAGGTCGGTCAATGCTTTTCGCTGGTTCGGCTGATCCGCGACAAACGCTTCCGCTGCGGAGAGTTCATCGTCCTGCGGTTCTCGCGACAAAGCGAGCAAATAAGCCAATCGAAGCTGCGACTTCAAATCGTCCGGATGCTGTTTCATCAATCGATCAGCAAACTCCGAGGACACCGTGCGCACGAACGGATCATTCAGTAATGCCAGAGCCTGAGGTGCCACGGTCGTATGATCGCGGCGACTGCATGTTTGCTGAGCATCCGGCTTATCGAAGGCCTGAAGCAGTGGATACGGGACGACTCGTTTATGGAAAAGATAGATTGAACGGCGGCGAATCTCCGGCGAGTCCTCAATCTTGTCGGGGTATCCATCCTTCAGATTGCGAGCCACAATCGCTTCGCCGGCGATCGGTGGTTTGACCGCGGGACCGTAGGACTTGGCATTCAATGTTCCACTGACAGCCAGCATCGCGTCGCGCAGGATTTCACCTTCGATTCGTTGCAAGGGAAACTTCCAGAGTAGCCGGTTATCGGCATCGGGATGTGGCGATGTTGCATTGTTGGAGCCCGCGACATGGCTGCTTTGCTGATAGACGGCACTCTGTAGGATCAGGCGATGCAGACGTTTGATCTGCCAGCCATGCTGCACAAAATCATGAGTCAGCCATTCGAGCAATTCCGGATGTGATGGAGTCTCTGAACGTACGCCGAAATCCCCCGGAGTTCTCACAAGACCGTGTCCAAAATGATGTTGCCAGATGCGATTTACGATGACTCGCGCCAACAACGCACCGGCGCCGTGTTCGGTGTCCGTCATCCACTCCGCCATCGCTCGACGCTGGTTGGTGGTTTGTTTGGACGGACTTAATTCCCGAGCCGTCAGAAGATAGTCGCTCGGTGATTTGCCACTTGTCAGCATCGAAACGAAACCCAGCGACACAGGCTGATCACGATCATAGTAGTTGCCTCGCTGAAAGAGCCACGTCGGGCCCGGGTCCGGGCCGAGATCGCGATACGCGAGGACCTTTTCGTTTGTATTCCCCAGCGGCACTTCGGCACGTTCGCCGCCATGAAACGCGTTCATCAGGCTGTAGTAGTCTCGCGCGGGGATCGCATCGTATTTGTGATCGTGGCAGCGCACACAGCCCAGGGTCAGCCCCAGAAATCCGGTACCGATTGTCGACAACATATCGTCGAGCTCGTTGTAGCGATTCCGCAGTCGTTCATCTTCCATCAATCGATCGGGCAACGCGGCAAACGGACCAGCGGCGAGGAATCCGGTCGCAGCAACGGCTTCGGGATTGGCCGGTTCGTATTCATCACCAGCCAGTTGCCAGCGGATAAACTGGTCGTAGGGCATGTCGTTGTTCAGCGATCGAATGACGAAGTCGCGGTAGTGATAAGCCGTGGGCCGATCGCGATCGCTCTCCTGTCCATCGCTGTCGGCATAGCGAGCCACATCCAGCCAATGCCGTCCCCACCGTTCGCCATAATGAGGACTCGCGAGCAATCGATCGACCAGTGCAGTGATCGCCGCCGTTCGGCTTTTTTCAACGGCAGCGCAGAAGGCATCGACTTCTCCCGGAGTCGGCGGCAGGCCGATGAGGTCGAAATTGATGCGACGAATCAGTTCTCGGGGAGTCGCCGGTTGTTGAGGGGCGAGTTTTGTTTCTGCCAGCTTGGCGACAATGAACTTGTCGATCGGAGTCTGTGACCAGATCGCATCCGGTACAACAGGCATGGCCACATCCTGCAGACGTTTGAAGGCCCAGTGAGTCTTCGCTTTCTCTTCACGCGGATCAGCCACATCAGTTCCGTTTGGCCAGATAGCTCCCTGATCAATCCACGCTCGCAATAAGCCGATCTCCTGTTTGTTTAAGCCACCAGTCTCCGGCGGCATGATTGACTTTGAATCCACCGCCGCCACCAAATGAATCAGTCGACTATTCACACTGCTGCCAACTTCAAAAATGGGCCCATCATGGCCGCCCTGCAGTGCGCGATCACGAATGCCAAGATTCACGCCGCCGTCTTCGTGATCAGCCGAGTGACAGTCATAACAGTGTTGTCGAAAGATTGGTTGAATGTCGCGGACGAAGTCAACCAGTCCCTCATGCACAGGTGGCAGAAGTTTGGCGAAGTCTGTCCCCAGCGGAACGCCCGCGGAGTAATTTTGAGCCACGTCCGAATCACTCAACGCACGGCTGTAAATCGCAACGAGATGAAGATCGCCCAGCCAAGGTCGATCGCCCGTGATTTCATTTGCGATGGAGAGTCGAAAATCGTCACTCCAATTCTTCAAGTCTCCGGCAACCTTGCCACTGACGATTCTCTTGCCGTCCTGATACAGCCCGACTTCGCCACTTGCAGATCGAGTAAAAACGATATGGGTCAGCTTTGTCGCGAGTGAGTTCTCTGGCCCCGCGGTCGACGGCTGGCCATTGTTGTCGGTCGATGATGCTCGCAAGCGGACGTCCAGCCGACCTTTGTCCTGGCCAAGTGTAAAATTCCGCTGCGAAGGATCGATGGAAAGGCTGACGATACGAGCGGGCCCGCTCTGTTTTAAGTCCGACGGAGTCAGCCAAACTTCGATTGAGAGTTCTCCAGTCGCGCGAACTGCATCGATCAATTTCGTCGCTGGCCCGTCGGATGCAATCGTGATCGGAGTCGTGATCTGCATCCTCCCGGAACGAAACTGCACGTTCTGCGGTTTATCGATCCGAAGATTCAGAGGCTCCCCTGCACCAGACTTTTCCGAGATCAATCCATTTTCAGCCTGATCAAAAGAATAAAGAGCTTGAAGCCCCTGAGTGACTCGATGCGAAGTTTCGTCTGCCTGTGTCAGGGACGCAGTTATCAGAAGCATGAGCATCGTGATGCAAGACGCTGTGCGATGAGTACACCGCAGTGAAGTCCATAATGAAGTCATCACGATTCCTCAATGTCTACAGGGATTGTCGTCTACCTTGCGTGGATGGACGCGACGTCGATCTGGTTTCCAGATTCGCCTCCACCTGGGCGAGCCAGGGTGGAAGGCAATGTACGCTCCAAACGGCCCGTCATCCATCAATCGCTCGCCATTCACCTTGTGTGGATGAAAGCGACGATTGGGAACCAGAAGAAAGACAACACCAAACTTTTTTCTATTTCGCAGGTCGTCGAACCACAAAGGTGGTTACTCTGTGTCATTCTATGCAAGTCCGGGTGGCTCGCACGTCTGCTGTGTCTCTCGTTTTCTGTTCGCGCCGCTTTATCATCAAACGAAATTTCGATGCCACACGACTCCCATCGTCCCGCCGATTCTGAGATCCAGCCACATGGTACGGCGGAAACGGAAAGTCCTGTACCAAAGGTGAATATTGCCTGGCTGCAG
>JBPOIW010000122.1:0-59158 GCA_052034165.1 Planctomycetota bacterium
TTTTATCGACGGTGTCATTGAAACGTCAGCTGATGACCCCAAATCTTCAACCACCAAATCCCCTACAACTCATACCGAAATCGTCGCCTGAAAAATTCTCCCTGAACACAACATTTGAAAGTAACTCTACAGAACTCCTTCGATCCCTTGCACAAAACCAGATAAAGAAAATTGCGAATGCCGGTTCTCGGACCATTCCAATATTAACGCGAGCTTAAGTAGGATGCCCGTGATTAGTGGCATGGTAGTGCACCTCTGGTAGGTATTCCTACAGAAAGTGCATAAAAAAGGTGCAGGTTTTATAGGATTTGCAAGAAATGACTAGGAAAGTGTACGGATGTTGTGTTTTAGTGTTGGCGTGTGCTTTTCAGCTGGGTTGTGGCGCTGCCGGACCTCCGGATAAGCGCCCTGACCGGGTAGCTTTCGCTGGGACGGCGAAACTGAACGGAGCTGGTGTCGAGGAAGCTTTCATTACCTTTCACCCGGTAGGCGCGAAAGGCTATGGGGCGAGCGCGAAGACGGACGCGAACGGCAATTTTGTAATGGGCACGTTTAAAAGCGACGACGGGGTTGTGCCCGGTGACTACACCGTTACTGTGACAAAAGGGAAAGAGGCGGCCGCAGCAGCCGCCCCGATTTTAACCGACGATCCTCGATATAACGGGGCTCCTCCTGAGACGAAGACTGTTGTGGAAAACGATCTCCCTGCAAAATTTAGTGATCCACTGACCTCAGGTGTAAAGGTGAGTGTGACAGAGGCCAACAAAGATTTTGTGCTGGAGTTCAAATAGTGCCCTGTGTAGGCCCGCCATAGCAACTGCTCTGGCGGGCAGGGTTAGTCGTCGACTTTTTCGCGGCAGTTCTAATGTTAAAGTCAGCTTGACCGGCGAACAAGTTTCATATTCGTGGTTTGTGCCCGCTGCAGTTGGAATGAGTCGGTTGTGATTTGTTTTTGACTCTTATCCGAATTTAGCAGCGGTCGCAGGCTGCTGTCATCAGCCAGTGTGCTTGGGGGGCATGAAGTGGAGTGCGTCTCCCCGATTCAGCATGTGGAAAGAATGCCTGCTCGTTTTTTTGCTCACTGTTCAGCGCTTTGCTGAATGGTGTGAGCATTCTTTTGATGCTCTGAGGGTAACTGCGGGTTTAAGTTGCTACTCGGGCAGTGGGAAAGTCCTGTTTCTTCCTTCAACGACTGCTTGTTGTGGCGTCTCTTGAAGAGTGATCTCGGTTTCGGGACTGGTGCCTAATCTGAGTTTGATCTTAGAAGAGATTGGCCAGATCATGGCACGTTGATTTGACGCCATGTAGCCGTCTCCCGCATGCAGCGATTGAAGCCTTCCCGACTGGTCTTTGGCCTGAACGCCTATGGCATCTCGACTGGAATTGGTGCCGATGAAGGTTACCTGAGTGAATCGACTAATGCTGTTTGAACGCAATGTCGCCAGGCACGCGGGGGAATCAAGACATGAGATTGCCAAATCCCATTGATGGTCATTGTTCCAGTCCAGTCGGGCGACTCCTCTTCCACGCATCAGGGCATTGCGAATGTCTGATGTGTGACCGGCGATTTCTTCGTGAAACCTTCCCTGCCCGTCATTAACCAGCAGTTGAGGTACCATTTGAAACGGACGCCCCTCGTGAGAAAAATCGTCAATATCTCCATTTGCGAGGAAGATGTCGGGCATCGAGTCACAGTTTGAATCAATGGACTGTGCTCCGAATCCCAGCATAGGTATCGAAGACCTGCGAATGCCACTCAGTAACGCTTCGTCGGTGGCGAACCCCGTTGAGTTGAATACATAGAATGCATTAGGCTCGTTATAGAAGTTCGTTACGAACAAGTCCGTCGAGCCGTCGCTATTGAAGTCGTCGGCAGCGATTCCCATGCACGCTTGAGCCAGGCCCTCACTATTGAGGGCAACTCCCCGAAGGGAGGCGACATCTTCGAACAATGGAGGTGAACCATCGCTGGATTGATTGTCCCATAAGGCGTTCGGCATGGCATCATTCGCAATGAAGATTTCGAGCAAAGGATCTTCATCAAGGTTTGTGATAACAAGCCCAAGACCGTTTCCCGGAAAATCGATGCCCGCCTCGGCGGAGATATCCTGAAATGTACCATCACCGTTATTCAGCAGCAGTCGATCGACAGTCGGCTTGAATGCAAGAGGTGAGCATGCTCGCGGACCGGCCGTGGTCGGGCAGATCAGCGTCGAAATCTGTTCTCCCGCCAGATACCGGACTTCAAAAATATCGGGAAGTCCATCAGCGTCAAGATCCGCAATTGCACAACTGGTGGTCCAGGCTTCGGAGGAATTATCGTGCGTTAGTAATGGATTAAACTCGATGAATGTCCCGTCACCCTGGTTGGCCCAGTAGCTGTTTTTTCCGATGTTGCAAACGACGAGGTCCGAGAATCCATCGTTGTTGAGGTCTCCGCATGAAACGCCCTGGCTGTAACCGGGCTCCCTTATTGCCGCGACGGAAGTCACGTCGACAAATGTCTGACCTCTCCGATTCCTGTAAACCACGTCCAGCCATTTTGACGAATTGATATCTACGGGCCACTCTGTCCCCTGAGTAAAATATAAGTCCGGCCAGGTGTCGTGATCCAGGTCCAGAACGCCGGTACCGCCGCCTGTCCACTCGAACATTCTTCGGCCGATCGTCGAATCGTCCGGGCTCTCGTAGTACGAGAAGTTGATTCCAGCTGAAGCGGCCTCGTCCATTATAGGATTCTCCGGCCCCGACAATTCTGCGCCTGGTTGGACGGGTGTGCGGTGATGCGTCTGTTCCTTTGTCGCAGAGGCGAGTGACTCACGGGATTTGACGCAGGAATCAAGGATATGGCGGATATCCGTATTCAGTGGAGGGCTTTGAACTATGGTCAATCCTCCTCTCTCTGCAGCCGCACGCCAGGCGAATGCCTCATCATCACGGCCAAGCTGAGACATGATCTCCGAAATCTCTTTCGCTGCCTGCGGATTCTGGGTTTCGGCCTGCAATGCTCTTACGATAGTGTCCAGGCGACTCTGAAGCTGGATGCGATTTCGTAGTGGCTCTAAATTGATCCGGGGTTCCGTCCGAACGAGCAGGGAAAGCAAATGCTGTGAGGCCGAAAGGTGGTCCGAGATACGCAGACACTCGGCAAAACATTGAATTGCGTCGTGCTGCAAGCCGTTCGCTTCCAGGATTGAGCCGAGTACAAAAAGTCCATCTCGTTGAGCAGTGCTTCGGAAGTGCTGAAACTGTCGGTCTACGTCCTTCACATCCCCTGGCGGTTCGCCAGAATGAAGTTGACATTGGAGCGTCAGGAGGTCCCTCTGTTCCGAGAATTGTCCGTAGAACGTCAGCTTTTGAGTGCAGGCAATCGCCTCTTTGAAGAGCCCTCGGTTAAAAAGGTTACGGGCAATTCCGATCGATGATGCGGGATCATCAGGTGCGTTCCGTTGGCACTTTTGCAGAAACTCCATGGCGTTGATTCCGCGATCAGGAGCGGCCAGCCATCCGAGTTCCATCCAGGTGATCGTCCTCAGTTGCAGCAACGTTCGCAGGTAAGGTGTTGCGTCGGATACTCTGCCCGTGGTCATCATCAGCGACGCAAGTCTTGAAAGCGCGGCCTGATTGTTGGAATCCTGTTCAAGTACGTTTCTGAAGGAAATCTCCGCTTTCGATAGCTCTCCTTTTTCCTGGAGAACTTCGGCAAGGGCCAACTGAGCGACAGAATACTTGTCTGAGCGTTTTTCAACTCGAGCGTAGAACGTTGCAGCCTCGTCCAAATTCCCCAGCTTCGTTGCTGACTCTCCGGCGAGCAGAGTCACAATGTCACTCAATTGATTCCTTGCCGCCAGGTTGCGAGCAGTATTCACGACATCACCGTGTTCGCCTTGTGCAAACTTGCGGCGAATTTTTCGCTCTTCTTCTTCGACGGGCAGCGACCGCTGCGAAAACAGTACGATCAAACTTAGGGAAAGAGCGATGCAGATAACGAGGGCAGACAACAATGGATGTCTTCGAAGCACGGACTTAATCTCGCAAGTGCATTGGACTAATGGAGTTTCAAAAATAGTCGACTTTCAACGTGCAGCCTGAAGTCATTGGCCTGCTCCATCTCCTATGCCGCGCCAGCGAGCGATTCGATGATGGTGTATGTGGCAGGAAGCCCCTTGATCACCCGCATTCGAAACTGACTGCGGGGTCCGTTCATGCATACTTTATCGGATCCCGAAGTGATCTCCAATTCTTGTGCTTTTTGTAACGCATTTCAATGTAACGTCCTTGTTTGTGGGATTCGATTCGACGGCGTTTACGAGGAAAAAGACATGCAGGTCAATCGACGAAGTGACATTCCACACGCTAGATTTCGCAAAAATCAAATTGATGAATTTCTCCTGACAAGACTTGCGCGGACTTCCTGAAAGCTGTCAATGAGCCTGAAGAAACATCCTGACGGAGATTACTCATTTGTACCGGGGATAGCTCCGTATTCTTGCGGAGTGATCGCCAATCCGGGGTTTGAAGTTGTGCACGTCACGCTACGAACGATGGTGGGCTGGCGGAAGGGCTTTGAACTGATCGATTCTTTTCTTCGCAATGCCGGTCGTCCTCATGCCGCGATATGTGCCATGTCGCTGCGTTGCTCGAAACCATTTTCGTTCCAGGGCTTTAGCGACTTCAACTCCCAGTACGCCGCCATTCTGAAAGACTGGGGCGTGTTTGTTGATGGGATGAATCCGGTGGCTCGAACGCACATCGCACCTCGCCTTGTGCCACCCGCAGAACCTTCGCTATATGCCTTTGCGTTTACTCGGCCAGTCGCGAACGCTCAGATTCCCACCTTCGTTGTTGCGGGCGCTGGCGAGTTGCCAGAAGGTGTGCTTCAGCGAGATGGGATTATAGAATTGGCAAACACATCTCCAGCCGGCCTGAAAACTAAAGCCGAGTTTGTGATGGATTTGATGGAACAACGACTGCAGAAACTGGGGACATCGTGGGAGGCGGTTAATCGCACTAACGTCTACGCGGCACATCCTTGCGACGACATCATTCAGAATCTGATTAATCCACGGATTGGAAAAGCAGGACTCTTTGGAGTCACCTGGCACGATTCGCGACCGCCCATCGAAGAGATCGAGTTTGAAATGGATGTTCGAGGAGTCGTATCAGAGATTATGCTTTGATGGAGACCAGGGAGGGTTGCCCGAGATCAAATTGTCGGCGCTCATTTGCAATGACGACGCTTCACTCAAACGGAAAGCGCCCCGATGATGTTATTGCAGGTCCTGAGACTCGCGAAAACGCCAGGACCGGCGAACAACTATCGTCCGCCACCGCTGCTCATCAGTCGAACATAATGCTGAGAGAACTGTTCGAGGCTCATCCTTTCAAGTCGGATACCGGCCTGTTCAAACATGCCGCGAGTTCTTCGGCTGCCTTGCCACTCAGTGGTGTCGACGAAACCATCGCCGTTTCCATCAAGGCGTTTGAAGGATTCGGACGCCATCGATGCCGGGTCACCGTTGCCCCACCCGCCTCGGTTGCCATTGTCCTGGCCGTTCGGTGGAGTACTCCCGGGTTGGCCGTTTCCGGGCTGGCCATTGTTTGAAGTTGCTGTCGCCTTCGTCGGCGTTGCGTTCACAATCAGCAAACGCTTCTTTGCCGTCGAAGCGACTGCAGTCGGGTTCGTTGCGGCAGCATCAGCGATTGCAAGTTCTTCCGGAATGAGGTAACCGTCGGAATCGATATCCATCGAATCGAATTTTTCGAGATCCACGCGACGCGTCAACATCCATTCGTGCATCGCAATCTGCCCGTCGAAATCCGTGTCAACTTCACTGTAAGCCGGAGGAAGCGTGATCGTCAGCGGCTTCTTTGGTTTCATCTTGTAAGGGGTCAGGACAACTGCGCCGTTTGCACCTTTGCGATTGGGATCGTTGGGCTGGCCCCCGGGCGAATTATTTCCAGGGTTGAAACTGCTGCGAAAGCTATTTCTCATGTCGTCCAGCGACATCCCCGCTTTCAGTTCGACGCCGCGTGCCTTCATCATGTCGCGTACAAAGGATGGCATCCGGTCGAGTTCTTCCTGATCAACCTTGCCATTTCCATTGGAGTCCATCATTGAGCCGAATCGGCTTTCACGGTCTCCACCGCCAAAACCGCCGCCGCCAAAACCACCGGGCGGTCCACCGAAACCGCCACCGCCAAAGCCACCTGGAGGTCCACCAAAACCGCCGCCGCCAAAACCACCTGGAGGACCTCCAAACCCGCCTCCACCGAAACCGGGAGGAGGACCACCGGATCCGCCGCGATCTCCACGGCCGGAATCTCCACCGAATCCCCCACGGTCGCGTCTATCGCCACGGTCTCCCCGGTCCTGAGCCACGCTGAATTCGTTCAACATGACCAAGATTGCAGAAGCTGAAACGAATATGGTGAACAAACGCTTCATGATTTTCTCTTCAGCACGATTTCCACAGAAACACTTTAGAATGGAGCTGAAACGGTCTTCTTGTGCTGTTTTGTTTCAGGCTTAGTCAATGAACCCCGGCAGGATATCCACGAATCGTGTTGATTTGCGATTTTTCAAGACTCCCGGAACCTTTGTTTGGGTTTGAACCAACGAAGGTACCACTTCTTCCAATTACCCGCCCGGCAATTACTCCGCCGTGGCTTGTGCAGGCCCCGTGCTGCAACCGTTACTCTCTCTGTAACCTTCCTTGAGTTTGGGGTTTCCGCTAATTCTTGGGGGAGAAAACGCGAATTGTTCTCGAATTCGCGAAGAATAGGTGGTTTGGGACTCGTAGTAGCGGTTTTGGGACAATGAAGAACCGGGACTTTCTAAACGCCGACTAAGTGTTCATGGGTGCACTTTTCAGCTTTTAGCGTATTGATGAGTTGCGAACTGCAACGGAAGAGAAGCATGAAAATCTGTCGACCACAACCTGCTCTCCGCACTGTTCTGATTCTGTGCGCGATTCTGGCTGCCGACGGTTCGCCAGCAGCAACCGCGCAGGATGCTCCCAGAGTTGGCAGTGAGTTGGACTTGCTTCGTAACGAGGAGTTGGTTCAGCAACTGGGTTTGTCTCAGTCTCAGCAGGATGCGCTTGCGGAAGCGGCAAAAGGTGGCTCTCCCGGCCGCGAAATTTTTGACCCGTTTCTGCAACGCATGAAGGAGACGTCCGACGAGGCGGAGCGAACGAAGATTCGTGAAGAAATGAAACTGGCGACAGTCAAAGCGAAAGAAGATGCGAATACCAAAGCGCTGACGATTCTTGACAGTCGCCAATTGAAGCTTCTGCGTTCGCTGTACATCCGGCAAGCGGGCGTGCGGGCTTTTTCTGATGCTCGAGTCGCCGCAGAGTTGGGGATCACGGAAGAACAAAAGAAGGCGATTGAAGAACTGGCCACGCAGCGGCGTGAGGCCTCTTCGAAGGTGGGTTTTGATACGACACCTGAGCAGCAGGAAGCTTTTCGAAAAGAGTGGGAAGGAAAGTATCTCGCTGTTCTGAACGAGGAACAGAAGAAGAAGTGGGCTGAGCAATCCGGCTCCTCACCAGTTGTCGCCGGTGTTCCCGGCGGTGCGCCGTTGATGAACAACCCAAAG
Organism: Planctomycetota bacterium; assembly: GCA_052034165.1. Taxonomy (GTDB): domain Bacteria; phylum Planctomycetota; class Planctomycetia; order Planctomycetales; family Planctomycetaceae; genus SXXK01. Next base: position 7,604 of record JBPOIW010000122.1, read on the forward strand.
TTGATGAACAACCCAAACATGGGAGCCCAGCCTGCTGTTGGGGCGCCAGATGCTTCCGCTCCAGCTGGTGCAGAGATCGTCTCCAGCTTTGGCGGCGCTGCGGATTCGGCAGGAGCAGATCAGCTGGTCGAGAAATTCTCATTCAACTTTCGTTATGCGCCGTGGGATCAGGTACTGCAGGACTTTGCCGCTGGTGCCGGGTACACCCTGGACCTCAATCAGGTTCCGCCCGGAACATTCAGTCACATTGACACGAAGGAATATAACGCCGGAAAGGCGCTCGATATTCTGAATGGTTACCTGCAGCGAAAGGGATATGCCCTGCTGTTGAAGGACGGTTTCCTTGTCTGCATCAATGTGGACAAAGGGATTCCGCCGAACCTGATTCCGGATGTAGCTGTTGATGATCTCCTGAAGGTTGATCAGGGCACTCACACGATTGGTGAAAATGAAATCGTGCGAATCGAGATCCCTCTTGAGAAGCTTGACGTGGGCGTGATGGCCCAGGAAGTGGAGCAGCTTCTTGGAAGCCTTGGCACGATGACAGCGTTTACTCAGACAGGCTCCCTGATCATTGCAGATACGGGCTCCAACCTGCGTCGCATCAAGTCTTACGTTGACATGTCGGTCAGCCGTCGGAAAGGCGACCTGGTCTTCAAGACCTACATGCTGAAAAATATTGACGCGGAAGAAGCGGAGTTCATGCTGCTTAGTCAGTTCGGGATGCGTCAGGGAGTTGCCAATGTCAGTTCGGGAGCAGTGGGCGATCGCCGTGGCCCGCCGACTCCAGCTCCGGCTCCAGCTGCATCAAACGCACAGCTTCAGGTCATGTCGGACACTCGCACGAACAGTTTGTTCGTAACAGCCTCGCCGGATCAGCAAACGCTGGTAGAAGAGATCATCAAAGCGATTGATATTTCAGAACTACCGGATGGAACGAAGCTGACTCGCGAAGGAAGCACCGGGCCGTTCTTGCGGGTCTACCGAGTTTCTGGTCGTGCCGATCAGGTGGCTCAGAGCATTACAGCCATGATGCCGGGCGTCGTCGTGAATGAAGATGGTGCTGCAGGAACGGTCCACATTTTTGCGACAAGTCGACAGCATCAGCAGGTTGAGGAATGGGTGAAGTCGTTTAGCGAAGGAGCGGGTACCAGTGGTTCGGTCGCTGTGATTCCTCTCGCAAAGATGGATCCGCTCACGGCCGCTGCGACACTGCGAAATCTGTTTGTCGCCGAAGGAGCTAATGCTCCGACTGTGGAGACGGATCTCTACGGAAACCGTATCATCGTCAAAGGCACGGCTCTGCAGGTCGATCAGATCAAGCAGGTGCTCACGGATCTTGGTGAAGACGGTACGGGCCTGAAAAAGAAGGGAGAAGGTGGCAACATTCGGCGATATTCTCTGCGAGGTCGAGATCCGGAAGAATTCTTCAAGTATCTTGAGCAGGAATGGCAGGCCAGCGAGAAAACTTCGATACGAATTGTCGTGCCAAAAAAGAGTGGGCCGATCAAAGGCATCAGAACGCCGTCAGATGAGTCTCCCGCTAAGGAAGAAGCACCTGCTGCCGACGAGAAAGAAGATTCGACCACTCAGGTACATCCTCGTCGATCAGGCTTGAGAAAAGAGAGCGGCTATCTTCCGGTGAATCGAGTTGTCGACGAAGGCGCAGCGGCTGGTTCGGTCGCGCAGCCCCGGCAGGTGCCAATGGAAACGAATCCACCGGCCGCTGATCGCCGCGAGAGCACCACGCCCGACGGGATTCAGATTGTTGTTGATGGCGACGAACTGATGTTGTTGTCCCGCGATGAAGAGGCCCTGGACCGGCTGGAAGAGACCATGGATTTCTTGCAGCAGTCGATTCCCTTCCGCACGAAATGGACGGTTTTTTATTTACAAGCGGCCGATGCAACAGAAGCTGCGGCCCTGCTTGAACAATTCATTCCCAGCAGCAGCGTGACCAATACCACGTCATCCAGCAGTTTTGGGCTCAGTTCAATGTTCAGTCCGTTGACACAGTCGGTCTCCAGCATGACGGGGCTCAGCAGTCTGGGCGCGAATCCACAGACCCTGCGAATCATTCCGGATCCACGTTCGAACTCTTTGTTCGTAACTGGCCCACAGGCCTCGGTGGAAGAGGCTGAGGGATTTCTTGAAGTACTGGATTCCAACAATATTCCCGAATCGCTGCGCGACATGCAGCCGCGTCGAATTGAAGTGGAGTACGCGGAGATTGACGACATCGCCACAATGGTGAATGAAACGTTCAAGCCATACATGGAACCCGCTGGTGGTCGGCAGCAGCAGAATAATCCGCTGGCCCAGATGTTCGGTGGTGGTGGCGGCAATGGGAAAGGCAATGAGCCGCAGGGAGTTCAGATGACTGTCGCCGTCGATCGCCAAACGAGTTCTCTGGTGGTCTCCTCCAGCGAGGCTTTGTTTACCAAGGTGCAGGAAATGGTCAAGGAATCGGATGAAGCAGCGAAGAAGTCGAATCGCACCATTCGAGTTGTCCAGTTAAAGAATTCAGATGCCTCAATGATTCAGGAGTCTCTTCGTTCTCTGTTTCCTCGAGTGACAACAAGTGCAACTCGTCCGTCGTCTTCGAGCACGAACAACTCAAACTCCGGCAACAATAACAATCCTCAGCCGCCGCAGACTCAGCAGCCTCAGACAGATCCATTCCAGCAAATGATCCAGGAGCGGATGCGACAACGCGGCGGCGACACCGGTCGAGGTGGCGCGTCGCCGTTTGGTGGTGGAGGATTCACACCGTTTGGTGGCGGAAATTTTGGAGGTCGCGGTGGCGGTACATTTGGCGGCCGCGGCGGCCGATAGGCGTCCTTTCCTCTTGACGGTCGATCAGCGATCGTTGGCCTTGCCCTGAGTGATTCACAAAAAAGCCCCGCAATGGAACTTGGAAAACTACTTGTCGATGAAGGCCTGGTGACTCGCGAGCAACTGCAGCAGGCTCGCGAAGCTCACGCGGGACTGCGCGTTGATCAGGCTCTGGTGAAATCGGGGGTGGTGACCGAGGACGCAATTCTTCGAAAACTGTCCGATGAATTCGGGATGCAGTACATCGATCTCAAGGATATTGAGGTTGACGCTGAACTCCTTGCCAAATTTCCCACGTCTTCAATCTATCGCCATTCATTACTGCCTTTGTATCGTCAGAATGGTCACGTCGTTGTTGCGACTTCGGACCCATTGAATCTGGAAGGCCTCGATGAACTGAGCACTGTCAGTGGGTTCAAACTGGAACCGGTGCTGACTCGCAGTGGGGAACTGGGCAGTCGAATTCATGAGCTTCTGGGAGTCGGCGGCGACACGATCAATGAACTGGTTCGTCGTCGGACCGAAGAAGGCATCGAACTCCTTGAGGAGATCAACGAAGACTTCGGCGAACTGGCTGAGGGTGCTCAGGCCCCGTCGGTCATCAAGCTGGTGAACGAGCTGTTGATGGAGGCGGTGAAACTGCAGACCAGTGACGTGCATATCGAGCCTCAGGAAAACGGAATGAGGGTTCGCTATCGTCTGGACGGGATGTTGCGAGTTCAGCCTACGCCACCGGAGATTGCTCAGTTTTATTCCGCGATTGTGACTCGTTTGAAGATCATGTCACACCTGAACATTGCAGAAAAACGTCTGCCTCAGGACGGACGCATCAAGCTGCGAGTTTCGGGGCGTGAAGTCGACGTGCGTGTGTCCATCATCCCGATGATGCACGGTGAAGGCGTGGTCATGCGTCTGCTGGACAAAGCACGCATGAAATTTGATCTGAAAGCTGTCGGGATGCCTCCGACGGTCTCCAGGATCTTCAAGCAATTGATTGATCTGCCGCACGGAATTGTGCTCGTCACCGGGCCGACCGGAAGCGGTAAGTCCACGACTCTTTACAGCGCATTGAACGAGATCAAGGATCCCACGATCAAAATCATTACCGTGGAAGATCCGGTTGAATATCAAATGGACGGGATCAGTCAGATTCAGGTTCACAGTCGCATCGGTTTGTCGTTTGCGGCTGCGCTCAGAAGTATCCTGCGACATGACCCGGATGTGGTCCTGATCGGGGAAATTCGAGACGGCGAAACCGCGCAGGCCGCGATTCAGGCGTCGCTCACCGGACACCTGGTTTTCAGCACTCTGCACACGAACGATGCGCCTGGCACGTTTACTCGACTGATTGACATGGGTGTTGAGCCATATCTGGTGGCGAGCACGGTGGAGGGAATTCTTGCCCAGCGACTGGTGCGTCGACTCTGCCCGCATTGCAAGCGGTTGACTCCGATTGACAAGCTGGAGATTCCAGCCGACTTTCCACGGCCATTACCGGAGGCGGTTTATGAGCCGGTCGGTTGCCGTGAATGTCGCGACACCGGTTATTCTGGTCGAATAGGAGTGTTTGAACTGCTGAAAACGGACCCGATGATTCAACGCATGTGCTCGGAAAGTCGCAGCACGGTTGAAATTCGTGACTATGCGATCAAAGCCGGTATGACGACTCTGCGATCGAGCGGATGGGAACAGGTTCAGGTCGGAGTCACAAGTATCGAGGAAGTTCTTAGAATTACTCGCGGAGATGTGATTGGCTAGTCGCTCGTCAAGTTTTGATTTGGGGGTTAGCTTTGGATCCCATTTTCGCCGACGGCGCGACGAAGCTACTTAGTCGAGCCGCTCCGTCGGCTCGCATTGCCCCCCCCCAAAAATCTTGTTCTTGACAGAACACTTTGAATTCAGCAGACAATTTCTTAGCCCGCGCGGCTCCTGAATCAGACACGATCCTGACATCCGAACATTATGCCAGACTTCAAATACCATGCTCGCGAATTGACCGGCAAACAGGTCACGGGGACGCTGACAGCGACCAGCGAGAAAGATGCGCTTTCAAATCTGGCAGCTCGCAGTCTGTTCCCGATTTCTGTAACGTTATCTGACCAGTCCAAGCAGCAGGCCGCCACGGGTGCTCGACGCGTTTCAACGAAGTATCTGACGGTCTTCTACAATCAGTTGGCCGACTTGCTGAAGTCTGGTGTCCCGCTGCTGCGGTCATTGCAGCTTCTGGAAGATCAGACATCGCATGCCGGATTAAGATTTGTCATTCAGGATGTACGAGAGCAGGTTGCGGATGGGACTCGCCTGAATGATGCGATGCGGCGGCATCCGCGAGCTTTCAACTTTCTGACCGTGAGCATGGTCAAGGCGGGTGAAGAAGGCGGTTTTCTGGAAGACGTGTTGTCTCGAATTGCTGCCTTTAATGACCATCAGGAAGAGCTTAAAGGTAAGGTCACCGGGGCGATGGTTTACCCGGTCTTCCTGCTGGTGGTGGGATTGCTTGTTGTCACGGCGATGATGATGTGGGTTGTTCCGAACTTTGCTCCGATGTTTGAAAAGATGGAGCGAGATGGGACTCTGCCGTGGGCCACGACAACGCTCTTCAGCATCAGTGATACTCTGACAAGCTATGGGCTTTTGATCTTTGCGGTGATCGCGGGCCTGGTTGGACTCGTCGTTACGTATGTCCAGTCTCCGGAGGGGCGGCGGTTTGTTGACGAGTGGAAGCTGAAAGTCCCTGGACTTGGAGGCATCCTGCAAAGCCTTGCGGTGGCTCGTTTCTCACGCATGCTGGGGACGCTTTTAAAGAATGGGGTTCCAATTCTTCAGTCATTGCGCATCGCCAAAGACGCGAGTGGAAATATGGTGCTGGCCGAAGCGATTGGAAATGCGGCTGATAACGTCAGCAGCGGGCAGTCACTGGCAGTTCCGTTGCGAGCCAGCGGTCAGTTCTCAAAGGACCTGATCGAGATGATTGCCGTTGGAGAAGAAGCAAATAATCTGGAGAATGTGCTGATTGGCGTAGCAGATAATCTTGAGAAGCGGACCAGCCGGCGAATAGACATGGTTGTCAGATTGCTGGAGCCCATGATGCTTCTGGCAATGGCCGGAGTGGTTGTGTTTATCGTGATGGCATTGCTGTTGCCGGTGATTAAAATGTCGACGAACCCGACCTAGTGGGTTGTTGATAAAGTTGAGTTTAAGCAAACCGTGTCGTCAATCGGTCTGCGAAAGCGATGCAATTTCTGCGGAGCGAAAGTCGACCCTCATAATTCAACGAACCTGACCTCGTACCGACTGGAACTCGGTCGCAGTGCGGGCTTCCCTTTACCTCACACGATTGTTTAAGAAATAGGATTTAGTGCCATGCAAAAACGTCCACTATTGATGTCTCCCGTGCAGAAGCTTTCGTCGGTCCAAAAGCGTTCAGGTTTTACGCTCTTGGAACTCCTGATTGTATTGGCCATCATTCTGGTGATCGCCGGCATGGTTGTGCCGAACCTTATTGGAAGCCAGAAGACGGCGAACGAACGAATTGCCTATACGCTGGTGAAGGAAATGGAAAAGGCCGCAGGCAATTATGCAACGGACCATGATGGCGAATACTTCAAGGGCAACGGGACCGAAGCATGGCAGGCGATGATCAACCCGCCCGCATACAAAGGTCGTAAGCTGCGTCCATACCTCGAAGAAGTTCCCATCGATCCATGGGGAAATCCTCTGCAGTATGAGTGGAACGGCGACGGGCATAGTAAGAAGCAGAATGCTCTGAAGCCTGCGATCTGGTCCACTGGTTCTGATGGCCAGGGCGACGGAACAAACTCCGGCGGGATTGCGTTGAACAACTGGACTCCAGCTGCGTCGAACGCGGGCAACTGATCCGGCTGCCTGAGACGACGGTCGGGGCAATGCTCCGACCGGTCACATACCACAGACAATCAGCCTCAATTCATGCTGGTCTCAAAGATACCAACGGGCCGTTGTGGTGTTGGGCAGGTCCTTATGAGCGTGGAGCATTTTTTAATGTTCCACGACTGCCTCTGACGGGCAGAAATGCCCATTCTACTTTTATTACGGTTCCTCTGATGCAGCGTCACTTTCAACAAGCGAACACAAAGAGAGCCACTGGGTTCTCGTTGTTTGAATTGTTGATTGTGATGACCATCATAGTCACGATCACGGCGATGGCGGCTCCTAACATGATGGAGCGTGTTCGCAACGGCAGAGTTCAGGAAGCAGCTGAAGACGTGCGCGAAGTGCTCGCTTTCGCCAGACAGCAGGCGATCGATTCTGGCGTGGACTACCACGTTCGTTATGAGGTGGATGGTCAAGCTGTTGTTGCGATTCCCTCCGAACCTCAGCCGACGCTGGTCAATCAGGCTGGCAGCAACTCCTCTCAGGCTCAGGTGCTGGTCATGTCGCTGGTCCTTGAACCAGAGAAGATGTTCCTGCGCGCGATGAAGGGAGAGAACGCCGGCGGCGAACAACTGGAGCCGGCTGTTTTCGCGAATCTTGACGGCAACGAAGGTCTTTCCAGTCGTTCCTGGTCGGCTCCAATTCTGTTTCGCTTCGACGGATCCGCAGAAGATCGGACATTTCGCGTGATGGATGAGGAGAATCGCACGTCCGAGATTTCCGTGCGTGGACTCACCGGGGCCATCAAAGTCGCTCCTGTCTTCATGATGGAGGCAGACTGATGCAACGATGCCGTAGACCTCGCAATGTTGCGTTCGTGCCAGGGCAAAGGCGCGGGGGCCTGAGTCTGTTGGAGATTATTATCTCGGTCGCCATCTTCATGGCGTCGCTGGCCGCAATTATGCAAGGTCTGCAAATTGGGCGAAGGTCCGAACTGTCCGCACGACTGCAATCTGAAGCCGTGCTCCGTTCCGAAACGGTTATGGGCGAAATTCTCTGCGGAATCAAAGAAGCGTCAAGCGCGCAGGGCGGCAGTTTTGACGACGATGAGACGGGCAACTGGGAGTGGTCGGCCGAAGTCACGGAAGCCGGGACCACCGGGTTATTGCAGGTGACGGTCCTGGTCGAACACAGACCGGGCGGCGAAGAACCGAACGCAGCATTTACATTGGTTCGCTTTATGCGTGATCCGCAACTCTTCCTTGATGCGGCTTTGCAGGAGAGCGAATAATGACGGGCTTTTCTCGCAGACCATGGCGTCGAATCGCCAATCCTCGACGAGCCGGCTATACGATGCTCGAACTGATGATTGCCGTTGGTCTGACATCTCTGTTGATGATTGCTCTGTTCGCCGCGATGCAGCAGTACTTCAGTTTACAGCTTGACAGCAACGAAGAGATCACTCGCCAGCAGATTGCAAGGTCTCTGCTGCGGCAGATGACGCGAGATATTCAGTCTGTCGTGTTCGTCAAAAAGCTGGCTAACGACGAGACCTCCGGAACATCGACCAGCGTTAGCGAGGGGAGCAGTTCCACGTTGAGTTCAGGCAGCAGTTCGGGATCATCGAGCGGTTCTACATCTGGATCATTGTCAGGATCGTCGTCTGGCGGTTCTTCTTCGGGCGGTTCATCTTCGGGTTCAGGAACCTCCGGAGGCACGGGCGGCAGTTCGACTTCCTCAGGGGCGATGAGTTCAAGTTCAGGCTCGCTCGACGGCAATTCGTATGGCCAGTCTTCCATCGATCCTGAGACCGTGATGACGACCTACACCAACGGTCTCGTCGGAACCGCGAACGATCTGCAGCTGTTTGTGAGCCGTCCCGAGAAGAGTCTTGCGTATGTGGCCTCGCAGGATTTGACTTCCATGAGTCAGCGCACAAGTGATCTGATGATTGTCCGCTACTTGATGGCTCAATCCGGAGGGGGGGGGCTCGCCTCAGCGATTGCGGACAAAGAATCGATCGGCAGTGCCACAGGTGCTGTTGGGATTGCGAAACTGGAAGGTGATTTGTTTGGACTAAGCACTGCGGTCGAAACCAGTGAAGAATCCCCATTGTTAGCCGCCAGCAAGCTTTTGGCGAAGGAAGTCTCGGGGCTGAAGTTTCGATATTATGACGGCCTTGGTTGGCAGGAATCGTGGGACAGCAATGCCCTGAATGAAATGCCGAAAGCGATTGAGATTACTCTGACGTTGCGAAATCAGGAAGATGCCGGGGATGCGTTTTCAGACGATGTCAGCGATCCCTACGCGCTGCCCGAGACGACTCATCGCATGGTCGTTCCCATTCCGGTTGCTGAACCGTTTGTCACGGAGTCAGCACTATGAAAATGAGTCAATTGCTTGCCGAGAGAAATTCCCGACGCTTTGAATTGCGGGCCAGTCGGCGTGGATTCATTCTGCTGGTCGTGACCGTTGTTGTGATTTTGTTGTCATTGGCCGCTTATGGTTATTTGAATTCCATGGCTACGGAACACGCTGCCGCAGCAATGTTTGGGCGGGACGTGGAAGCTCGCATGGCCGCCGAATCGGCCGTTGAATTTGCCGCGTGTCAGATTGCACTCAAGGAAACAGATCCTTCGATCGACGTGTATCACAATCCGGGCACGTTCCACAATCAGGCGATGAATGAAACGGATAATCCGCGGGGGCAGGTTCGCTTTTCGATTGTGGTTCCTGATATCAATGGAGCCACCGCCGGAATACCTCGATCCGGTTTGAATTCAGAGAACGCAAAATTCAACATCAATCGTCTGATGGAATTCGAAAACGATACGGACGACACAACGGACCCCTATACCGCGCTTTCCTACATTCCAAATATGACGGAAGACATTACCAACGCCATTCTCGACTGGATCGACAGCGACGAAGAAGCAAGGCTGGGTGGTGCCGAGTCCGTGACGTATCAGGGACTGGCAGTGCCATACTCTGCTCGCAACGCACCGCTGGAGTCGATTGACGAACTGCTGCAGATTCAGGGAATTACACCTCAACTGTTTTACGGCGAGGATGCCAATCGAAACGGAGTGCTTGATCCTAACGAGGACGATGGGGCGGAGCGTCCCCCGTTTGATGATGCTGACGGAATTCTTGATGCGGGTTTCCGTGATTACTTGACGGTGTCCAGTCGTGAACGCAACACGCTGCCGGGCGGTGACAAGAAGATCAACATCAACAACGGGATCGTTGCCGAGATGTACGACTTTCTTGAAGAAGAGTTCGATACGGAGACAGCCACCTTCATCACCGCGTATCGAATGAAAGGTGATCAGAACGCCGATTCAATGGCTCAGGGAAAACTGACGATTGAGCAACAGCAGTTGGTTGACTGGATCGCGAAGAACATCTCCAGTGGAGAACTGGGTGAAGTCACTCGTGGCGGGATGGATCTTTCAGAACCGCCCACGGCCCAGTTCCGTTCGATCTACGACCTGATCGATGCCAAGGTCGAGGTTGAAATCAACGGCGGTTTGGTGACACTGACCAGTCCGTGGACTGCCGATGCGGGGTCCCTTTTGGAAAGTATGCCGCTCCTTGAAGCCAAACTGACGGTACTGAACGATGAATTCATTGATGGGCGCATTAATATCAATCAGGCTCCGCGGGAGATCCTGATGGCGATGCCGGACGTTACTGAGAAAATTGCCGACGATATTATTGCCGCTCGTCCCCCGATTGAAGCCGGTGGCATGTCGGCCGCCATGATGGCGACTCGCGTGACACCTGCGTGGCTGCTGGCTGAAGGCTGGGTTGATCTGCCGACGTTCAAACGACTGGGACCTTGGCTTACAACCGGCGGAGATGTCTATTCGTTTCAGGCTCTCGGGCATTTCGATGAAGGTGGCCCGACGACACGTCTGGAAGCCATGATCGATGCGACGAAATCTCCCCCGAGGATTGTTTTTCAACGTGACCTGACCCACCTTGGTCGAGGCTTCACGCCGTCACTTCTCGATGGCTCTGCGGAATAGCACATCGGTGATTCGGCAGTTTTGGCCGATCTGTCATGCTGACTATTCGCTATCACCAACCGGGTCTTCATTAACCTGGTCCGCTTGTGTTAGATTGTCTTTAACTTCCGGCGTGGTTTCTCGATCTTCAGTTCAGGATCTTCCCGTTATTGTGCTCGTTCCCAGCCTACGACAGGCCGGGAGAAATTGAACAGGTTTTCAGGCTCGCTGGGCAACCCGGAAGATCTTTGATGATGCCAAAAAGGGCGTGAGAATTTGAGTCGACAATCGTCCTGAGTGATAGTCTCTGGACGTCGTTCGATTGCTTGGTTCCTGGAAGCAGACAGGTCGAACATATGGACTCCGGCTTCAGCCATAATCAGCCCGTAGGACTTCAGGAACTTCCCGTTCCAGTTCTGAAAGATGACCTGCCGATTGCCACGACGCCGGGACTCGCTTTTCGATCGTTGCCCTATCGCGAGATTAAACGCCGACTGTGGCATATGGCCCCGGGTTTACTGGCCTTTGGACTGCACATATTTCCTCATGCTGACCCCATTACGTGGTTAATGAGGTCGATCATCATCGGCTGCTGTGCGGTCATCGGGCTGCGAATCTTCTATAACTTTCAGCAGATTCAGCGTCAGGGTGAAGGAGCGGGAATCGCCGCTGTTTGCGGCTACGCATTCTCAGTCCTGTTTATGTGCCTGCTCTACCCGCAGGATCTGGAACTTGGCCTGGCCGTTCTTTCAATTCTTGCGTTCGGAGATGGCTCCGCAACTCTGTTTGGTCTGATGTTGCGAGGTCCCCGATTACCCTGGAATAAGGCGAAATCCTGGAGCGGACTGCTGGCATTCATCGGGGTTGGATCCCTAATGACCGCGTGGATCTATTGGGGTGAGACGCACAATCCGGAAGCGGCGGAGCCCGCTGTTTCCTTCGGGATGGCGTTGGCGTTAACGATGCCGGCTGTTGTGTCGGCAGCGCTGGCTGAATCAATTCGGTCGAAGATCAACGACAATGTGCGTGTGGGCGTCATCGCCGCCATTGTTCTGGCGCTTGTACACAACCTGCGATAGTGTTCGATCGAATCCTCAACCATTGACGCATGCCTGCTGTAGTTCAATTGAATCGGTCTGAGATACTTCAGATCTGGTCGGTATGTAAGGCGATGATCTCTGACTGGCAATCAGACGGATGCCATTGACGGTGCGAAAGAACGCATCAACGCACTGGGGATCCCACTGATTGCCGCTGCCGCCCCGCAGAATTGCCTCTGCTTTGTCCGTGGGCATACCGCGTCGATAAGGACGATTACTTGTCATCGCATCATACGAGTCGGCGACTGCAAGAATTCGAGCGTACAGCGGAATCTCTTCGCCTTTGAGACCATTCGGATAGCCGGATCCATCCATGGCCTCATGATGGTGCAAAACTCCCGGAAGAACGTAGCACAGGTTCTCCAGATGTTTCAGAATCTCGAACCCGATGACGGGATGTTGTTTGATCAGTTCAAACTCAGCATCTGTTAAACGCCCCGGCTTTTTCAGCACATAGTCGGGAACGCCGATCTTGCCGACGTCGTGCAGAAGACCGGTCATGTAGACTTCTTCGCATTTTGCATCGGGCAAGGACAACTCGCGAGCAATCAGGCGGGAGAATTCGGCCACACGATCACTGTGACCGCAGGTATAAGAATCTTTCGCGTCTATGGCATTGATCATGGAGCGAATCACGCCACGCAGCAGGATCTCCTTTTCGTGGAACAGGCCGCAGTTGCGTCCGTGGGCCGCGAGCACAACAGCCGTGGCACTCATCAGGCTGGCTTCAAACGTCCCGAACTCCCGCTCACTCATGTAAGTTCGGTAGCTCGGATCGCCGAAAGTCCGAGAGCATCCTTCCGCGGACATCTCCTTATCCACGGCCAATAGCCAGCCCAGTCGTCCTGACGCCGTTGCGACGGGAACCAGCACGCAGGATTCAACTCCGTCGAATCCACCGTCGCCGAATTCTCGCCTGGGAAAGTTCCTGACGACTGTGCGGTCAGCATTCTTTCCTCGAAGTGCTTCGATAATGGCCAGGCAGTTACGACGAGGGATCCGAACAGGGCCAGTCTGCCAGATGATCGGCAATCGCGAGTTCAGACCGGTGACGGCCACGTCGCGGACAAAGATCAGGGAATGAGCATTTATCAACTGGCAGAGCGATGGCAAGACAGTCTCGGCAATCCGCTCGACGCTGTTTCCAGACTCACTGAGTTCAAGATTGTTGGCCAGATTTCGAAGCCATGTCAGTTCTTCAAGATCCTCAGAAACCTGAGCTGCATAAGCCTCAAGCTGCTCGTACTGCGATGCGATCTCTGTTCCGCTTGAACGAACGGAAAGCTCGCGTGTCCACGCACAGAGTGAGGAACGGTTGACCAACTCCGCAAGTTCATCAGGGTCTGTGCCGGCCAGTTCCACAGCAACCCCGGGTGCAGGATCATCCAACAAAGGCACGGCCCAGGCAAAGTTCTTCTCAGAGATACGTTTGAGCTGGGGTTGTCCGCTCTGAAGGACGCTTCTGCACAGTGCGACAACTTCCTCCAGCGCAGCGGGGGATAGTTTCTCTTTCAGATCCAGTGCGGAGCCGAAATCGAATTCTGTTGCTCTCACCGGACGAACGATGGAAAAACGACTGCCCATCAGTTCCCGAGTGAATCGGTCACTTTCAGCGTTTTGCTGATCCTGACAGGCCTGTATCATGATGCCCGAATATCCCCGAACGTGAATTGGCACCATGCGAACTCCCGCCGAGCGGCGCGATGTCACCTGATGGTGGCCCGTTTGAGTCTAGGTCAGGAGCATCCTCCCTGGTGGCGTTACCCCGAAGAAACACCACATTCTGACCCGGAATAATCGGCACAATCAGCGATGCCCCGGCGACTGATGCGCGTTCCCCGGACTGTTTACTCACCTGCGGCGAATCGCGGAGTGGAACATCGACAGAGCGAACAACGCAACTCGATCTCCTGCAACTCGTTTAAGAATCGCTGTGATTCCGCAGCCGTTACTCAATCGTGCAAACGACAAATTTGGGGGTTGGGTTGTTCTGAACGGCAGGCTCAACCGCCACACTATACAGGGATGCAATGTCGGACCCGTTTCTGAGCATCCGGAGTCCAGTAATATCAGGGCTTGAGATGCCTGTCGCTCCCTTCGAATCTTATCGTGTTGTCCATGGCTTGTAAGTCGTCGTCGACGATGACGTCTATCGCGACTCCATCTTCCGGCCGTGTGGAAAGATGCGAGTCATGTTCTTTCGCCTCGGGACAAAACGGAACTGCGTTTCGCTGAGACGAGTGTTGTCGCTGAGAACGTCGCTCAACGCCGGTGCGAGTGCAGATGGTCCTCGATCGACTGAGGGATTCTGTGAACAGCGATGTCGCGTGGTGGCATCATGATGCGTTCCTGCAACGAAAATAAAATTGCCAAATTGCAGGGAAGCACTACCGCGCAAAGCTCCGACGATTCCGTGAATGTGACATGCGTCATGCACTGTGATGCGTTCGATCCGAATATTGAATCCTGACGTTCGGAAAACGTGAGCAGGCTTTCGCAGTTCGAGATAGACATATCTCATCGTCTGACCGTGTCAGGCGCTGCTGAGCCTGGATGGCCACGCTGTTCCCGGTGCAGAATGAACCACGATGAATCGATAAGAAATCATCGCTGCTCAGACTCACCTGTCTTCTCCCCTCAGATTCGTTTCATGATGGCGACCTTCGCGCAGGATCGCCCCGATTTAAGAGGAGAATCTGAGTATGTTCGGTGATGGTCTTTCCAGACGTGGTGCTCTGCTCGAACAAAGTTATGCGTACGAAACGGATCGACGATTGATCGAAGCCGCAAGGGCAGAGACGGCCAAACAGGCGGAAGTGGAAGCCATTCGAGAAGCCACTCATATCTCTGATCAGCAGCTGCTGACAGAGCTAATTAACTGCGGTGTTCGAGCTGACTCGCTGCATGTTCTGATGCTGGTCCCTCTTGTTCATGTCGCATGGTCAAACGGCCATATTGAACGGGCCGAACGACTGGCGATTCTTGAAGCCGCAGCACAGGATGGAATTCGCGCTGATTCGCCAGGTTATGAGGTTCTCAAGGGCTGGCTGACACGTCGCCCGGATGCTCACCTGATCAAAACGTGGAAAGACTATGTGGCCGCAGTCCGGTTATTCGTTTCTGCAGAGATGTTTAATTCTCTGCAGGTGATTACGGTCGTTCGAGCATGGAAGGTTGCCGAGTCCGCTGGCGGACTGCTGGGTTTTCTGAAAGTATCCCGCGCTGAACAGGCTGCCATCAGAGAATTGAATATGGCATTTATTCAATAGGATTGCAGTTCAACAGTCGGCCATCGTTCACAACGGCATTGCTTATTCGAGAACATTCGCGAGGCACCAAACCCCCTTCGCGGAAGTTCAGAACGCAATGCCGTTTTTTATCCCAGAATCGGCAGCAGAAGGTCGCAGCCATGCTGAACTTCTCGTGTGACAATCGACCCCATCAGTGTTGTGCTGGTGCAATCGTGAATTTCGATTTCCGCCCGAGTTCCAATCAACCGGGGATTGCCATCGAAAACCACGATTCTGTCACATTCCGATCGCCCCGTCAGCTGCATGGCCAAACGAGCAGCCTCATCGGATGCATGCTGAATGGACTGTGGCTCTTCATCCTGATGATGATCGTGCCCGTGATCATGTTCATGGTCGGCCGGAGTACTCTGCCCGGCAATCGGCAACAGCGACGTCAGCTCCGATGGTTGACTCTCACGCGCAGCCCGCTTTGCGGCTGACTTGCTGGGCCCTTCGACAAGTACAGAGACGCGTCGGCCAATAAATTCTGCATTGTCTTCTTCGCTGATCGCATTCTGCAGATCCAGCATCTCATTGTTGCGGCGACGTTTCACTTCGTCCGGAATATCATCTTCGAACAGGTCAAAGGCCTTTGTGCCTTCGCGTTTGCTGTACTTAAAGATAAAGCTGTTCTTGAAGCGGCATTCGCGAATCAGATCCATGCTCTTCTGAAATGACTCTTCGCTTTCGCCGCAGAATCCGACAATAAAGTCACTGGAGACTGAGCAGCCCGGAACATGTTCACGAATGCGGTGCATCATTTCACGGTACTCTTCGACCGTGTAGCCGCGTTTCATTCGCTTGAGAACATCGTTGCAACCCGACTGCAGTGGCACATGCAGGTACTTCATCACCTTGGGAAGATCACGGACGGCCTGCAGCAGGTCATTGGTCATGTCGCGAGGAAAGTTCGTGATGAACCGAATTCGCTCAATTCCTGAAACATCGCTCAGTTGACTCAGCAGATCTGACAATCGGACAAGGCGTCCGTCTTCCGTAAATTTGTAGCTGTTGACAGTTTGTCCGAGCAGCGTGATCTCCTTCACGCCCTGATCAGCAAGGACGCGAGCTTCCCGGACGATATGAGCCGGGGGACGGCTTTGTTCCGGACCTCGTGTCGCCGGAACAACACAATATGTACAGAACTTGTCGCAGCCAATCATGATGCGGACAAACGCCTGAAACGGTGTTGGTCGCATTTCAGGATCGCGAAGTGGATCGTAGCTTTGAAAGCTGTCGGACACTTCTTCGCGTGAACCTTCGCGACGACCAAGGCTGACGGCCTTGACCTGAGTCCGTTCGGCCGATTCACGAGTTTCGCGGATCAGGCGAGGAATCTCGGCCAATTGCCCGGTTCCAACGACGAGATCAACGTGCGGAGCCTTTTGAAAGATCAGGTCCTGATCCTTCTGAGCCATGCAGCCCATGACTCCAATCACCTTCTGTGGTCGCGTTCGCTTGCTGAACTTCAGACGACCCAGAGCACTGTAAATTTTATGCTCCGCATGTTCACGCACACTGCAGGTGTTGAACAGAATCGTGTCCGCTTCCTTCGGATTGTCAGTCAGTACATAACCATCCTTGCGCAACGCGGCCACGACCAGTTCACTGTCCAGCATGTTCATCTGGCAGCCAACAGTTTCGATATAAAGTCGCCCGTTATGTTCAGGATTCGCAGACATGTGACAATCAATGGATTCTGAGGACATGTGACATCAGGCGAGCGGCAGGGGGGCAGCCCTTCGACTGCGTGCTATGCTCGGAGGGCTGACGCCCTGCCGCTTACCGGAGATTTCTGAAGAGCTCAACTACTGAATGCGTTCCATGTACTGACCGCTTTCCGTGTCGATTTTGACGTTGTCGCCTTCTTTGATAAACGCAGGAACCTGGATTTCCGCGCCGGTTTCAACAGTGGCTGGCTTAGTGACGTTGGTTGCCGTGTTGCCGCGAACAGCCGGTTCCGTATAAGTCACTTTCAGAATAACCTGCTGTGGAGGACTCATGCTGATCAACTGACCATTCCAGTACAGCAGACCAACGGTCGCACCTTCCATCAGCCAACGCATATCGTCTTTGACGACTTCCGCAGGCAGGCTGTGTTGTTCAAAATTGGAGTTATCCATGAAGACGTAACTGTCGCCATCGCGGTAAGAATAAACTCCGTCGTTACGATGTACGTCAGCGGCTTCCAGAGCATCGCCGCTACGGTAGGTCTTTTCGTATTGGCTGCCCTTGATCAGATTACGAAGCTTGGTGCGGTACAGAGCTTGACCTTTGCCGGGCTTGACGAAGAAGCTTTCGAGCATTTCGTAGGGTTCGCCGTCAATGATTACTTTAATTCCCTTTTTGAATTCACCCGCGTTGATGGTGCCCATTGGAGTCGTTTCTCTGAGTCTGTTATCTTCTGGTCGTGACCCGGCAGAACAGCCGAGTACCCGGGGTTCCTGTCACACCGTGACCCGAAAGGAAACCCTGAAAATTGGCCGCGTACGTTATCAGAACCCTGTGCCCGAGTGAATCCTGAATGCTGCCCGTTCCAGATCCAATCACTACAGATTCCGGCTTTGAGGCTCCCTCTGACGCTTCTGCGGGCGGATCGTGGCAGCGCGAACTGGCCGGGGCTGTACGCTCGGCCGACGATCTGTTGCGGCGGCTCGGGCTGGTTCTGCCGCAGGAGTCGCTCGAGACGGCAATGGTTCGGCTGGGCATTTCAGATCGAAACGCTGAATATCTGCGACGATTCCCGGTTCTCGTGCCGGAGAATTTCCTGGAACGTATGCAGGCCGGGGACGCTTCTGACCCGCTTCTTCGCCAGGTTCTGCCACTGGCCGCCGAAGGTGCAATCGTCGAAGGATTCGTTTCCGACGCGGTCGGTGATCTCGCCGCCCGTCGTACCGACGGCCTGATTCAGAAGTATGAAGGCCGCGTTCTCCTGATTGCCGCCAGTGCCTGTGCGGTGCATTGTCGCTATTGCTTTCGCAGGGAGTATCCGTACGAAGCCGAACCTCGTCGGCTCGATGACTGGCAGCCAGCGATCTCGGAGATTGCTTCTGACGCATCGATCACCGAGGTGATCTTTAGTGGTGGCGATCCGTGGATGTTGAGCGATCAGCGGCTTCAGGCCCTGTGCTCGGCGATTGATGCCATTCCGCACATCGAACGGATTCGATTCCATACGCGCCTTCCGATCGTATTGCCGTCGCGAATCACAAGCGATCTGTTGAAACTGCTGCACAGTTTGCGATCGCAGGCGATTGTTGTCGTGCATGCGAACCACGCCAACGAAATCGCAGGCGACTGTGAAGTCGTTTTAAGAGAACTGGTCCGCAGCGGCGTCCCGGTGCTCAATCAGTCGGTTCTTCTGGCTGGTGTCAACGATTCCGTCGATGCTTTGGAAACGCTGAGCCGAAGACTAGTCAATATCGGCGTTATGCCATACTACTTACATCAACTGGATCAGGTGAGTGGCTCAGCGCACTTTGCGGTGGCGAAGTCACGAGGTGTCGAGCTTCTGCGTGAACTGGCGTCGCGCCTTCCCGGCTATGCGGTGCCACGTTATGTTCAGGAGATCTCAGGGCAGACTGGTAAGACTCCGATCATTTTTTGACGCCTTTTGTGTCTGCCCGTTGAGTATGCCGGTTCGCAAGTGTCCTCGGCCATTCACACCGTTCAAGTAAGCATCCCCTGCGATATCATCCCGCCTGACACAGTGGAACTCAGCGGCCACAGTGAAACTTAACTGTCTACTTTTGAGGCTCCTATGAGCAGTTCGTGGAATCCTGATCTTATCAAAGTGACAGAAGTGTTTCTGATTCCCAACAGCTTTCTCGTTGCTGCTCTGGGGACGGCCGACACAAATCTGCATCGTGCCGCCGTGTCGATCATCGGTTTGGTTGTCAGCGTGCTGTGGTGGGTCAGCAGTTCGGAAGCTCTGCAGGAGCTGATCCGCACCGAAGCGTTGCACCAGCCCGCAATGCTTTCGCGTCGGATTCGTATCATGGCGTGGCTGCCAGCATTCTTTGTGCTCTGCTGGATTATGTCGGTCATTGGCCACGTGCTGGCGTGGAATCAACCCCTTGGGACTTGACTGCATCCTGACCGCAGATCTGACTGATCTTTATGGCAGCCGCGGAGCGTTCTCCCAGGCACAGGCGTGGCGGTCCAGCGTACGCTATACGTCATCCATAACTTCGCGAGGATTAATGGCTCGATGTTCTTCGGCCGAGCGATACGCGGCGTCAACGAGCGCCATGGTGGGAAGATTTTGCCTTCCCGAAATGGTTGGTTCCCGATCTTCTTCCAGAGCACACAGCAGTTCCGCCATCGGGCCGATGAAGGCATCAGGGAACCACACCTGATCCCATTTTGGTGAATGCCATTGCCCCTGATCTTTACGAGTAGAATACTCAAGCGTGCTGGGAGTTCGCTCCGGATATGACGGCCAGCCGATCGTGCCGCGAGCAATTCCGTCGGTTCCTTCGACACGCCAGCGAATTCCAATATCGGCCGCGCTGCCTTCGCGAGCCGGGCCGGTCCAGACGTCGTCCCATGAGGATGCTCGCACATCATCAGGAAACTCCAGAATGTAGAGCGCGATGCCATCTTCATGCTCGAACTTCTGCGATGTGCGAGGATCCGGCGCAACGCTGGCAAAGATGCGTTCGGGCTCGCCCAGCCAGTATCGCAATGTATCCAGATGATGAATGCTCATTATGCGCAATGTGACCCAGCCCTGACGCTCCTGCCACGGCATCCAGTGCGGGATCGCTCGCATGTCGATGGTCGCCAACACTGGCTTACCCAGGACTCCGTGATCGAGCAATGTGCGACAGGCTCGGACTGACTGATCAAAACGCATGTTCTGGTTCACTGCCAGAACCACTCCGGCGTCCTCACACATCCGCACAATTTTCAGCGCTTCTCGATAGTCTACTCCGAGCGGTTTCTGTGCCAGAATCCCACGCAGGTGATCCGAAGATTTGAGTGCCCGGTGGATCACATCAAGCTGACAATCCGGCGGCACCGCAATATCAAGGACTTCCACGTCCGGGCGGCTGACAACGGCTTCCACGGAATCACAGACGGCTTTGATTCGATGGCGAGCGGCAACGTTCTCAGCCGTAGCGCGGGTCCGCGAAGTGATCGCCACCGGATTGAGTCCATGCTGGCGATAAGCGACCAGCTGGCAATCCGCCATAATGAATCCCGCTCCGATGCAGCCGATACCAATTGATCGATCGACGGGCAATACTGGCTCGATGGAATGCTGCAGCAGCTGGTCAGAAAACACTTCGGCAGGTGACGTCATCGGCAGACCAATCGGTTTCAGGCAGGCGGGATCACGATTGTGACTAAGGCCGTGGATGATACCTTCGGCGGAACCAGACGTCACTGTCGCCGCATTGAGGTCACAAGTCGTCACCCGGTTTAAGGCCGAGCGTGCAGGCAGGGTTCATCGGCAATCTGCAGCGATTATTTTTCTGGTGGCTGCGGACGGTCACTTCGCGACTGTGGCTACTCTTTCTTCGCAGCGCCCGCGGCTCGGATTCGGTCAAGCGGGGAACCCGTCACGGGCACCACTGCTTTCGGCACCACGGCGGCTGGCTTCGGGGTTTCTTCCGCAGGAGTTGCCTCGGGTGTTTCTGCAACAGGGGCCGGCGCTGCAGCAGGCTTCGCTGCGGCGGCTCGGATTTTATCCAATGGCGAACCACCGGCGGCAGGAGTTGTCGCAGGCTTTGCACCCGCAGCACGAATCTTGTCTAAAGGAGAACCGCCAGCAGCCGGCGCGGGAGCAGCCGCTTCGGCAGGCTTTGCACCGGCGGCACGAATCTTGTCGAGCGGAGAACCCCCGGCAGCGGCAGGCTTCGCAACTGCGGGAGCCGCGGCTTTGGCGGCAGGCTTCGCTTCGCCGTGAGCTTCCGACTTCTTTGGCTTCGGAGCATCAACCACTGTCAGATAAGTTGTATCGATGTCGTACCAACCGATATCCACGGGCCCATCGAATTCGACGAGCGCTCGACAGTTCATGTTGACGGTCTTCACTTTACCGGTCAAATTCGCAAACCGCTTGAGTTCTGGAGCGTTGGCTACCACAACCCACTTGTCCGTCAGTTCTTTCTTGAGCCGCTCAGCTTTTTCAATGGTCGACACGGTTTGACATTCCTGCGTTGTTGCGATCGACGAAACTTCCCCGTCATGGAGCCGTGCATTCTGTGCAGACCAGCCGACTCTTTCAAGCCGGGGCCTGCTTCCATTCTTCGACTCTCGATGCCTGGACAACCGAAGCGATCAAAATGGGCATTTTTGCTCAGCCCTGGAGAAATCGGGCGTTGCGACACGGTCCCGGATGAAAACTCCGAAGTCGGCTGGTAAAACTCCGGCCATACCGTTCCTTTCTCTCCAGATAAATCCGCCATTTTCAAAGCTGATCATCATGGCTACGCCTCGAGTTTGCGTTCTTCGTGCCCCAGGGACCAACTGCGACGTTGAAACCGCTCACGCGTTTGAACTGGCTGGTGCTTCCGCAGAACGAATTCACCTGTTTCGTCTGCTCGAAGATCCCTCGCGACTCAGCCAGTTCCAGATTCTCTGCGTCCCCGGCGGCTTCAGCTATGGCGATGACCTCGGCGCCGGAGTCATCTTTTCTCGCCAACTGCGCGGGCAACTGAACGACGCCATGCGAGAATTTCTGCAGTCCGACAAACTGGTCCTCGGGATCTGCAACGGGTTTCAGACGATCCTGAAAGCCGGCTTGCTGATGCGACGCGGTATCGAGAACTTCGCAGAGAAGTCTTTGGAAGATCAGGTGACTCTGACCTGGAACGCCAACGGTCGCTACACCGATCGCTGGGTGCGGTTGAAGGTCACGTCCTGCAACAGTGTGTTCCTGAAAGGGATTGATGAATTCGATGTCCCAATGGCTCATGCTGAAGGTCGAATCGCTCTGAAGCATCCCGAACTCCTGGATCAACTGCGTGACAATTCTCAGATTGCAGCTTGCTACTGGTCTCCAACGGCTGTTGAGATGGCCAAAGCGTCCGGCGATCCAACTCGTATCGCGTTGCTGCCGGAACCTGAGAATCCAAATGGATCGCTCGCCAACATCGCGGGACTCTGCGACACCACCGGCCGAGTGCTGGGGCTGATGCCTCATCCGGAACGTTTCCTGTTCGCGACTCAACACCCACAGTGGACTCGACGAGGTCTCCGGGGCGACGGCGACGGCATTCAGATCTTCCGCAACGCGGTGACTTACTTCGGCTGAGGCTTTGCAGGTATGCAAGGAGTTTCAGTCGATGCTGGTGCAGGTGTCAATTTCATGGGTTTTCACAGCCCGAAATGTGAGTGATGGATAAACGTCACCCGTTTACTACCACAATTCCTCGCTAATGAAGTGGGTGAGGATTAAATCAGTACGCCGATATTGAGGGTGGCGAGCCGATTGGGTCTGCGGCGGCAGAATTCAGCAGAATTAGTGGCAGAGATTGGTTTTGTCGGTCGGCGATAACCTGCTATACCTCCCGGCGGAAAGCAACTCAGGATCGAGTTGTTGCTCGAGATACGATGCAGTTTGTGATGAATCTGCCTGATGAATGCCTCCATAATTACCTGCCAGGAAGATTTCCTGGAACTGTGTGACCACATCAAAAAGTGTGGCATCGTTTCCTTCGACTCCGAATTTATCTCCGATACTGGCTATCGGCCACAACTTGGCCTGTTGCAGTTTGCCACACCAGAACGCTGCGTGGCCGTTGATCCGCTGGAAGTCACTTCGCTGTCGCCCTGGTGGGAAATCATGGCGGATGACTGCACGACTGTGATCGTCCATGGTGGCCAGGCGGAGATTCGATTCTGCGTTCAACACAGCGGCCACGTTCCTCGCCGACTGGTCGACATCCAGATTGCGGAAGGACTTCGCGGTCGCAGCTATCCACTGTCCTACAATGCGATCGTCGAACGAGTTCTTGGCACTGTGATCACGAATTCGCAGACACGTACGGACTGGTTGCGTCGTCCTCTTTCGGAAGAACAAATCGCTTACGCACTGGAAGACGTTTCGTACGTTCCGCTGGTTTGGGAGCGGCAGCGAAAATGGCTCGAGTCCAAAGGGCGACTCGAATGGGCGACGATGGAGTTCGATCGCATGTGCCAGTCCATTCTGGATGAAGAAAAGACAACACCGTGGGAAAGATTGTCGGGGATACATAAGCTGCCTCGCCGCGAACTCGCGGTGGCTCAACGACTGGCGGTCTGGCGTGAAGAAGAAGCGGCAGAACGCAATAAGCCAGCTCGCAGAGTTCTTCGCGATGACCTGTTGATTGATCTCGCTCGCCGCCGCCCTCGTTCTGTTCAGCAGGCCCTCGAAACTCGCGATTTGAATCGCCCGGAGTATCGTCGCAAGCTGGATGAAATGATTGAGGTGATCGAAGAAGCAGGTCGCATTCCCGATGACAAACTGCCGCGTCGAATTCGCTCGCGTGATGATTCATCGTCTGATGATCAGATTATTTCCCGTCTCCTGGCACTGGCTTTGGGAAATGTGTGCGCGGAACTGGAGATCGCTCAGGCATTGGTCGGCACGAATAAAGATCTCACTGAACTTGTGAAGTATGTGAGGACCGGAGAATCGTCCGATCTTCCGCTGCTGTTAAGCGACTGGCGTGGCGAAATTTGCGGTGATCTTCTGAAGAAAGTTCTTGAAGGGCGAGTTCGCTTTCGAGTTGCTCCTTATGGATCTTCGACGCCTCTGATTTTCGAAGATCAGCCGGAGTAGTGTTCCGTGGATGACTCGGCCTTCGAAATTGATATCAGTAATCGGCAGTCCAGCCTCGTTTTCGATGAAAATCGCGTGCAGGCTGCCGTCTTGCGGGCTCTTGCAATTGAGCAGGTGGCATCGGCAGTACTCAGTATTTCGATTGTCGATAATGCGGCGATTAATGTGATCAATCGCGATCATCTGCAGCATGATTATCCCACCGATGTGATCAGCTTTCAGCTCGACTTTGTGTCTGCGGATGAACTTCCGTCCGACGAGGACTTTGAAGAGGACGCAGAAGATGAAGATGAACAATTTTCCGACGACGATGACCCCATTGATGAAGGGGACGATGTGAACTCCGGAGAATTGCTTCGCGAGGGCCGGGCGGCCGGAGCGGCAATCGAAGGGGAGATCATCGCCAGCGCGGAGATGGCGGTGAGCATGGCTGCCGATGGAAAATGGTCGGCCGAAGCGGAACTCACTTTATACATCGTACATGGCTTACTGCATATTTGCGGCTACGATGATCTGACGCCCGAAGAAAAGTGCATCATGCGGGCGCGGGAATGTGCGATCCTGAGTGAACTTGGTCTGACCGCGATTTATGCAGAAGACTCAGAAGAAGATCGACATTGAAACTATGAAATGCGCTTATCATGAGCAGCAGATCTGCAACTCCTGTACGTTGCTCGGGCTGGAGTACAATCTGACCCTGCAGCAAAAGACTCAGGCCCTGGCGACTCTGTTTCCGGATGTCGCCATCGGTGCGTTTCGAGGCGTCTCGTCGCCTCAGGGCGGGAGAATTCGTGCAAGACTGGCGGTCTCCGGTTCATTGGATAATCTGCAGATCGGCTTCTTCGATGATCAGCAAAAGGTCGTCCCCGTCGATCAGTGCCCGCTGCATCATGTGTTGATCAATGACTCCATTGCACGCATTCGACAGATGATTCAGACGGCGAGGTTGGCCCCTTACGATCCGGGTAGCGATCGAGGCGAACTGAAGTTTGTCGTGCTGACGTGTTCACCCAGTCATCAGCAATTGATGATTCAGTTTGTGCTCAGATCAAAAGAGTCGGTCGATCGCATCCGTAGTCTCTGGCGAAAAATGACCGAGGCTGAACGGCATAGCATCGCGGTGATGTCCATCAATATTCAGCCGGCTCGATCTTCTGCGATCAGCGGGCGTGAGGAGGTGGAGGTTTCAGAGCAAACAATGCTGCCGATCCGATTTGACGCAGGCGACAATGTCAGTCGCGACTTGTTGTTTGGCCCGCAGAGCTTTCTCCAGACGAACTATGAAATCGCATCGGCACTCTATGCGGCGGCTCGCGGGATGATTCAGTCGAGCGAGGCTAAACGTGTGCTGGATCTTTATTGTGGCGTCGGCGCGTTTTCGCTGACCGCTTGTTCGACTGAACAAAGTGTTGTGGGAATCGATATTTCCGAAAACGCCATCGCCTGTGCCAATGAAACGGTTCGACGCAGCGGTCTGAGTCACGCGGAGTTTCAATGTCGAAGTCTCGACTGCACGTCCGCGGATCAACTGGCGAATCGTGATTTCGACACCATTATTTGTAATCCTCCCCGACGAGGACTCGATGCGGCCAGTCGAGCACTCATTTTTGCAATTCATCCGCAACAGGTTCTTTACTCCAGCTGTAACCCAGCGACCCTGCAAAGAGATATTGCCGAGTTGGCAGGCAAATACCAGCTGGTGGAGTTGTATCCTTTCGACATGTTTCCCTTTACCACGCACTTCGAGGTTCTGGCACTGCTGCAACGAAAAGCCGTACGAAGCTGGTAGCCGAATTGGAACGAGAACGGGACACTAACGCGTTCCGGCTGATTGACTCAACAGCCTCCCAGCGAATTCCGGCAACTCAGCGTCCCGGAAATAATCCGGGAACACTCAATCGATCTGCCGCGAAGCGTCGACGAGAATGCTCACGCTGGCCAGATCTGTGAGCCGCCGTCAACTCGCAGGACCTGACCGGTCACGAATGCGCCAAGAGGACCGGCGAAGAACTCGACGACGCGAGTCACTTCATCGACGACACCCACGCGGTCCAGAGTACCGTCAGTGACCAGGCGAGCATCTTCGACTTTGCGAGTTCCCAGGAAGCGTCCCGTTCGAGTGTCCCCCGGGGCAAGACTGTTGACGTTGATGTTGTACGGTCGGAGCTGTTCAGCCAGGCATCGCGTGTACTCAACGACGCCAGCCTTCGCCGTTGCGTAGATAGAACTTCCGGCGATTCCCTTGAACGCCGAGATAGAACTCAGCGTCAAAACACGACCTGACTTGCGCGGCATCATGATGCGAGAGCATTCCTGACAGACAAGAATGGTGCTCAGAAGATTGCGATCCAGAACTGCTCGAATATCTTCAATCTTGATGTTCACTGCGTCATTCGGATTGGGCTTACCGCCAGCTGCTGCGATATCACCACCGGCGTTATGTACCAGAATATCGATCGGCCCGAGTTCACTGCAGACTGAGGACACAACCTGCTTCACGTGATCCGGGTTTGTCAGGTCTCCGAGAACTCGACAAGTTCGCACTCCGTGGGTCTGACCAATCTCAAGAGCAGTCTGAGTCAGAGTGGTGCCTTCACCATATTCGGCCGGGCCATTCTCACGCATCCCGTGAACGCCAACACTGCAGCCCAAAGACGCGAGGTGTTCCGCGAATGCTCGCCCCAGTCCGCGACCAGCTCCAGTAACCAGAGCAACTTTACCTTCCAGCATTCTCGATGACATTCCAGACGTTCCTTTAGGATTACGCCAGAACCGCCAGCAGGCGATCTGACAACGATGTGCGCAGCAAAAAACCCAGTCGAGTTGAATCGTGATGTTTTCACGTTCAAACGCCTGGGCTATGAAACTTCAAACGGAGAGGGGGGGATTCGAACCCCCGGTACCATTTCTGATACACAGCATTTCCAGTGCTGCACAATCGGCCACTCTGCCACCTCTCCAGATACTTCAAGCCTGCAAGCCCGAAGGCAATATCAGGCTTCGACAGCTTCTGCAGCAGCAGCCTTTTCAGCCTTGCGCTGAATCACGCCCGCTTCGCGAGCTTCAAGAGCTGCGACGGCGTTCAGACGACGCTTGAGCTGTCGGTAATCGGCATTCAGCAGACGCCAAACGGCATTCTTGCCGCGAGCCTTTCCGGTGACTCCTTCGGAAGCCAGCTTTGTTTCACAAGCTGACAACTGCTGCTGAGCTTTGGTCAGCTGACGTTCAATTCGAGATCGGTCCTTCAACATGCCGCACCAGTAAATTCAAAATCAAAAGGGAAATACTGTTATCGCAGGATGCGACTGAACATAAGATCAGTTTTCGCATCGGGAATCGCGTATTCTTACAACCCGCTCCAGGTTCTTCAACGCGAAACCCCTGAATAAATGGGGATGTTCACGATCCGGGAGCCTGCATCACTTCTGATCAGCAGAGTGAATGCACTGTCTTCGAGTCTCAGCGGTCAGTTGGATCAGGGAAAAACCCAGAAAATTGGCATTCGAAGGTTTGGAGACGGAACAGTAGTCGAAACAATGCCGGGCTTCACTGAAATCTGACTCTGACAAGAGAGAATTCCTGTGCCTCGTTATTCCGACCGTCTGCAGTTCGCGCTCCACATGGCGACTCGCGCCTCCGAGCTGATTCTTCAGCATTATCAGGTTGATGGCTTGCTGGTGGAATCCAAATCGGACGAATCGCCAGTCACCGTCGCCGATAAGGGGGCCGAGCAACTGATGCGGCAGATGCTTGCCGAGCAATTCCCGGACGACGGCGTGCTGGGAGAAGAGTTTTCCGACGTACCCAGCCGCAATGGCTTCCGCTGGATTCTCGATCCCATCGACGGTACCAAAGCCTTCATTCACGGGGTTCCCCTGTTCGGTACGTTGATCGGCATCGAACACGAAGGCCGCATGGTGGCGGGTGTCTGCCGCTTCCCGGCGCTCCACGAAGTCGTGTATGCAGCAGACGGAGAAGGTTGCTGGTGGCAGATCGGTCAACAGGCGGCTCGACGGACCGCCGTCAGTCAGGTCACATCACTTGGCGCGTCCCGTTTGATGTTTACGGAGCCGACTCATTGGCGTTCGACCGGTCGTTTCGATTCCATCGTCCGTGTCATGGATCAGGTGAAGATTGCTCGCGGCTGGGGTGACTGCTATGGCCATGCGATGGTGGCCACGGGGCGAGCTGAGCTGGCGATTGATCCGCTGATGTCACCATGGGACATCGCCGCGTTGATTCCAATTCTTCGAGAAGCGGGCGGTTGCTGCACTGACTGGAAGGGAAATGAAACTATCACAGGCGGCGACGGCGTTTCATTTGTGCCTGCACTGCGAGATTCCGTCATCAGCATCCTGAGCGAGGCACCGGCGTTGAAAAAGTAGACGCGGCCTCGTTCGATGTGGGCTTCGTCAGCCGGAAGGCGTAAATCTGCGACTGGGCTTCCGTCGTTCTGAACTACGCCGTTGAAAGCTTCTCTGCGTTCTCCTCTTCGATCATTTCGGCAGGAAGAGTATCCAGCAGGTAGAGCACACGACGCGTTCCCAGATACAGAGTTGCACGAGTTGCGTCGGTGATCTCTGAAACGCTGCCCGTCAAAGAAGAATTTGCGGCTCGCAGCAAGTACTGAAGTACAGCCGGATGACTGGAAACAGCATTGCCAAACCGAATCAAACTGGTGTCGGAAGATTCCAGCAGCATCGACAGAGCCTTAAGCTCCTCGCGCGAGATTTTTGCAGGTCTTGACCTTCGAAAGAGGCCCCCCGCTTCACTGTTTGCGGCCACATCAATCCTCCGCTTCGTTTCATTCTTCATGGCAGCGTCTCATCGCAGTTATTGGATGTAATTCAGTAAGTTTGGTGTCAACAACTGGCCCACGGCCGCCATCGTAAACTGCTGCAGATTGTTCAACTCCTGCAGACGCAGGACGGCCTCAGCAATGTCTGCAGAAACCGTATCGCTGTACTCAATTTTTTCCGCCAGTTTCAGGTCACCCGTGCGCGATTCCAGCCGATCAATCTGTTCGAGACTGACCGACTGAACTCCCACCATATCGAGGACATGGTCCTGGATGCGTTCAATGTCTCCAATGCGTCGAGTCAGGCTTGCACTACGAGTCGACTCGGGCATGTTCCGAGTATTCAGAATGTCATCTCGCAGTTCCCGCAGGACGCTGAAGACATCGGAGGTTCCCGGGAACTCCACATGATCAGTACCGGCACGGCGAATGGCGGTTGTGTTCAAATTCACAAGGGTTCCATCGCGACTATCTGTAATCTGCTGATTCGCGCTGAAGGAAATCGCCGTCGTCGTAATACCGCCATCGAGTGACACACTCCCGGTTGCTTCTATATCCACGGAGCCATTGAATCCGGCGGCAATGGCTGTGGTGTTCACATAAACTTTTTCACCCAGAGGACCGGTAACGACCAGGTTTGTCATCGTGTTATTGAAAGCAATCGGGTCGCCGCCGTTCAGCGAGATCGTCCCGGAGACTCCTGTCCCACTGGTGTCGTTAATCTGGAAGGTATGGGATCCGCTGGGGCCAATGATGGTATCGCCCGCCGCAGAATCGGTTCCTGTAAGAATCCCTGAGGCGCCAGCAAACGTGGTTGCGCCGTGTGTCACAAGCAACTGCTTGGACCCCACCGCCGTATCTGTTCCGGTTCCGGGAGCTGCCCCGGATTTCCCAACGACAACGGTCGGCTCGCGACGAGCCGACTGAAATACCATGTCACCTGGCAGCAAGCCCTGACGCTCGACATCCCCTGCAATATAAAGACTGGTATTGTCTGGTGTGCCCGCGTAGACGGTCTGACCGCTGCTGTCGAGCGTTCCTGGAAAAGGTTGAGTATTCGCGGCTGTGCCGCTGAAAAGATAGCCGCTTTCATCGGAGGCATTTGCGGCACTTGTCATTTGCTGCAACAGGCCATCCAGCTGGGCCGCGATCGCTGTTCGTTCGCTGTCGTCAGTCACATTCTGCGACTGAAGCGCGAGCTGCTTTGCTGTGGTCAGCAGGCTATTGATATCCCTCAGATGCACATGAGCCTGCTCGAGCCTGGATTTCACGTGGCTGATAGATACTTCATGTGCCTCAAGACGGTCGACGCGATCCTTCTGGATCAAACTGCGTCTGATGGCTGCCGGATCATCCGACGGCCGCTGAATTCTTAACCCCGTGCTGATCTGCTGCTGAGTGGTAAACAGCTCAGACGACTGCTTCGCAAGATAATTGCGAGCCGTTGCGGCCATCTGACTTTGTGTCACTCGAAAATTCATCTGTCTGATTTCTTCTGCCACGCACTTTCAAAACCGATTCAGGATCAACACGATCCCGAGCCATGATCACGATCAGTTACCTTGCAATCGTAAACAATTCTTCCAGCATCTGGTCGGCCACCGAGATGAATCGAGCGGCCGCCTGGTAGGCTCGCTGGCTTTGCATCATCAACAGCATTTCCTCATTGATATCGACTCCGGACAGAGCATCCCGGTCTGCCTGAAGTCGAGACTGATAGTTCTCCAACTGAGTTGTTCGGCTATCGGCGGCCTGAACGATCAGCCCGGATTCCGCCGTGATATCTGCAATTTCTTCCGTAAAGGTTCGACCGGAAAGTTCACCAAGTCGAAGGTCACGCAGTTTGGCGATTGAAGCCAGATTGATCGCATCTCCGGGCTGCCCGGTTGCAGACGTTGCCAGTCTTTCAGGATTCTGTCTCAGCTCCTCCCGAACCCTGAACAGGCCCGGCTCGGAGCCGGAAAACAGCGAATTGATGCCCAGTGCTGACAGGATGCCTGTTTCATCCGGGTTATCTGTGAGCGACAGTGAGAACGTGTCCGCCGCATCGATTGTGCCACTTCCGAACTGCAACGCAACGCCGTCTCGAATCTGTACCGCAGTCCCCGCTTCATAGCCGGCGCCAATGTTCTGCAGGGCGATAATCTGGCCAGATGAATTTCGGATGGTTGCCGTCAGCCCGACGGTTTCACCGACGGTTCCCGGCCCGGAGAAGGTTACACTCCACTCATCCGGGGCATCCCCCAGAAAATGACCGCTGAACTCCGGTCGACTTGTGCCTGTCATCGCGGTCAGGACCGGGACATTGTCGGGACGTCCGGCAAAGTCAATCGAATACGATCCCTCCGCTGAGATCATCAGAGTTTTGCGCACGGTATCGATGGTCGCAACCACACCATCAAGAGCCGTCAGCTTGGCGGCAATGTCGGTCAGAGATTCCGTCGATGTATCGATCGAGACTTTCTCCGTGCGACGAATTCCCGTCGAATCTTCGGTGACCGTAATGTACAGGTCGCCGCTGTTGATGGGGAATTCCGGAACACTATTGTTCAGCGGCACAGTCAGATCCAGAACCCCGCGAGTCCCCAGAAGGACGGAATACGGTCCCTGATCCGACATCCCTTGCGCATGCTGCTGGTCGACGGTGCGGATGATTTCCCTCGCCATGTCTCGCAAACGTTCTCGAAACGCGGGAATCGTTTCATTCAACGCCGTTGTCATTGCCTGAAGTTTTCCGGAGCCCAACGACAGCGGCGTGGTCAGTTCATTGAGCGTGATCCCGGTCGTCCCATTGCGATAGTCGCGGGAACGCAGTGAGGTGGCCTGATTTCCGATAACGACAGCACCGCCTGCGACGAGAACCTGTTCGCGACCATCCGCGAAACTCATCGAGTCCGCATCGACCCATTCCGCAAGTTTCGTGAGCATCGCGTCACGACGGTCCAGCAGGTCGTTGGGCTCACTGGATGCTGCTCGCGTTTGAAAAATCAGCGAATTGAGCCCCGCAATGTCATTGAGCAACTGGTTAACTTCTTTGACACCATCATCCACATTCAGCCGTACGTCACGCTCCAGAGTGGCCAGTTTCTGATCCAGAATGTTGAACGAATTCATCAGTTCATCGGCCGACGAAAGGAATTCCTGACGCACTGTCAGGTCCTGCGGCGCGTTGGATGACTTTTCAAGGCGGTTGAAAAAATTCGACAACGTCTCATGAATTGTTGCATCTCCCGGCGTCAGCAACGACTCAATCTGCCGGTTGATTTCCAGCGCCTGCGCGCTGGTTCCGGCTTCGGAAGAGTTGCGCAACAAGGCTGTCTCCACTGCACTGTTACGCAGGCGAGCAATTCGAGTGACATCCACGCCGGTTCCGACATGAAGGTCATCGTCGCGAAGCGGAAATCGCGTATCCAGTTCCACTCGTTGACGGTGATATCCGGGCGTCGCGGCATTGGAAAGATTATTCCCCAACACCGACAGCGTCTGCTGTTGTGCGCGGAGAGAAGATAATCCAATTTCAAACGCCCGCATGGATCCGTCTTTTCACGAACGAGTTTCAAATCGAAAGGCTGCAGGATTCAGATTTCGTTGCCCGCTTGCATCGTATCGATCAGAGCTGAGAGAGCCGGGCAGCGAATCCATGATAGTGAGTTGAATTCGCCGCGATTCGTTGACAATCCAGGCGGCAGTGCTGGCCAGAGTCTTGATCTGCACAAGAATTTTCTGAAGACGCTGGCGAGCCGGAATCAACAGAGCCGCTGCTGCCGGGGTGGCATACGGCAGAAGTGCAGAAAAGCAAACCTGCTCCGGCGGAAGGTTCAGATACTGGGAAAGATTGTTGATGACTTTGCTGCGATTCTCCAGCAGGAATGCTGCATGCTGGAGGCTTTGGTCGATGCGGACGCGCAGCTCTCTTTGCTTTGAATCATCAGTGGAATGAAACGGCAGATCCTTGAGAAGTCGCATTGTGTTTCGCAGAGAAACTTCCTCAGCATCAACATGAACAAGCAGTCCCCGCAGATGTTCAGGTTGCAGCAGGCAAGGCGGCGCTGGAGCGGAATTGCTCATTATTGTACTCCTCGATTCCCTTCGATCGCCGACTACTCATCGACCCACGATTTGCGTAGTCGGCAAGCTGATTCTTTGCGGTGGTGGATTCGAATAACGACTCCAGCCCCGTTTGCGAACCTTGAGCAAGATGCTGACCCATGAACATGTCGAACATGCCGCCGTAGGTATCGCTGTGATCGCCCGGGAAGAACCCTTCTCCATTGTTCGTTTCCCGAAGCTGCTTGATCATCATCGACATGAACACACCTTCAAACTCTTCAATCACTTTCCGGACTTTTTCAGATTTCTCTGAATCCTTCGGCACAGAGTTCATCGATGCTGCTGCCTTGTCTGTCTTAACAGCATCCGTAGCGGGGAGAGCAGGGTTATTGCTGATGTTCATCTGATATCCTTGTCGCAACCGTCCCGGATTATTTCAATTCCAACTCAGCATGCAGAGAGCCGGACTCTTTGAGCGTTTGAAAGATCGAACTCAGATCTCGCGGGCTGACTCCCAGTGCATTCAGCGAACTGGCAAGGTCACCCACAGTCACCGTTTCTTCGATCACGCTGATCACTCCCGGTTGTTCCATCACATCGACAGACGTTCGAGGAGCAACAGTCGTTTCACCTTCACTGAACGCATTCGGCTGCGAGACTTCCGGAGTCTCCGCGGTGCTGATAATCAGGTTGCCGTGAGTGATCGCGACCTTCGAAAGCTTTACGTCCGATCCGAAGACGATCGTTCCCGTCCGTTCATTGATGACGACACGAGCCGTATTGCCGGGCACAACAGTCAACTCCTGGCATTCGGAGATAAACCGGTGCGGGTCACCCAGTGCCGAGGACGGTAGTCGCACTGCAACAGTCGCTGGGTCCTGCACAGCGGCACAGCCTGGAGAATACTGATTGATCGCCTTGCTCATGCGGTCAGCGGTCGCATATTGTGGATTGCGAAGCAGGAAGTAAAACACATCACCGTCAAAGATACGACAGGGAATTTCTTCTTCGACAATTGCTCCCATCGGAACACGTCCGGTGGTCGGATGATTCTTCGTGACGCTGGCCGCTTTGCCTCCAAAGTCACCCCCGTTCAGCGAAATCGGTCCCGACGCAATCGCGTAAACCGTGCCATCAACGCCTTCCAGAACTGTCTCGGAAAGGACTCCCCCATGCAGACTTTTCGCGTTGTCAAAGGCTGAAACGAGTGCGTCGAGTTTCTGGCCATTCTTGGCATGAGGAGGCAGTACAACGGTGACACGGACAACAGACATGTTGTCGGTCTTCTCCTGAGAACGCTGAATGTTCTCGCGCAAAGTCGGGTCTGCTCGATTCCCCATTTTCTGCAACAGTAGTAGCGCGAACTGCTTCGTTGTCGGAGTCGTGCCACCTGTGCCCGCGAGCCCGGTGATGAGTCCGAAGCCGCTGATTGTGTTCGGATGCTCGCCACGAATCGTCGTGATGTCCTTGATGCGAACCAATGGCCCGCTCTCCTGTGCATTCACGCTCGAGATTGAAATTGTGGCGAGGATCATGGTGACGACCGCAAACCACCTTGTCCTGGAGACTGGTCGTGTTGTCAGAGGAAGACGTGTCATGGTGAGGTCCGTCATGTTGTCTGTTTTGTGCGACTTAAGTTCCGGCAATGGCTCAGTATGTGAACGGAGTTGGCTTCCCGAAACGTCAGTGAGGGATTGAGCATTTGCGTTTTGTCAATGGTTCCGTAAATCCCTCGCTGACCGGCGTGTTGATTTAATCGCTTCATCAGCCGCAGGGCGTTAGCCCCCAGTTGTTTCTTCTGGGTTTCAGAGGCGAAAACCGGACGCTAACGCGTTCCGGCTGATTAATTCAACAGGCTGTGACGCGTCGGGTTGTGATAATTCCCTGTGTTCTCGCCCTGTGGAGCTCTCCGATTGTCGAAGAACGCAACTTCAAAGCTGACGCCTCGGCTTGTGAAAGGCAGAACATATTTCGGGATTGTTCCTGAGAAGATCTTTCAGAACGGCCACACCTTGTTCGCAGCGCGGCTCACCCAGCCCTGTCGCGTAAATCGTTTTGAAGTACCTTCGCCTTCGTAAACTGTCTTCAGGTCTGCGACATAGCGAGAGCTGATTTTGTTGTCGGGGCCAAGATCGATAGGACGGACAACTCCGGAGACAACCAGTGTTCTTTGCTCCCCGGCGATGCTTAGACAACGCCTTCCGGAAATCACCAGATTGCCATTCGGCAGGACGTCCACAACAGTGACCGTGATATGGTCCGTGTACTCTCTCGAGTCACGATAATCGGCTTTCCCGGAGAACACTCGTTTAGCCGAACTAGCGAAGTCGAGCGATGCGTTGGCCGCCTGCGTTGCAAGTCCTCCACCGGAGCCCGCTGCAAAATCCGCGGAAACTCCATTGCTGGAGTTCTTATTCAAGGATCTGTTCTCGCTGTTATCCACTTCGCTGGCTTCACTAATAATCAGCGTGAGCAGATCCCCGACATTGCGGGCCCGAGAGTCATAGAACAGATAAGCTCGTTGAGGATCGCGTTTCTTCCAAAGCGAGTCAGCCATTGCGGGTGGGCCATTACAAATTATTCCAGCCACAAGAAGGACGATCGCGCAACTTCTGACTGCGGTTGTTCCTAAGGTTCTCAACATGATGGCGATCCCTTCTAACGTTCAATGATAACCATAACAGTGCCGGGGCTCATGACTTTGCCGCTGAACAGATTGTCTGATTCACGATTCAGCAGCTTGATGTTGTCGCCAATACCAGCATCCTGCAGCGCTTCAACATTGCGAAGTCTTGTCTGCAGCTTTCCGGCCCGAGCATACACGGTGACAAGGTCGCCCTTCTTGATCATGATCCGTGCGCCGGCTGGCGTGGTCTGAAAGTCGCGAGCCTGCAGGATGGTTCCGGGGACGATATTCGTGCGAACTCGCTGACCAAAAACCTGTGAGCCGTCAAGTTCATCCAGCGTCGTCGATACAAAACGCATTTCAAACTGTACGGAACGTTCGTCGATCGGTTTATCGCGAGTTAACGCGATTTTGGCGACTGCGACTTTCTGTCGCTTACGAATGTCAAACGCGGCCGATCGAGTTGCGACGAGTTGATCTCCGTCCCAGAGCTGAATCTGCATGATCGACCTGCCGGGACCGACCTGTGGTGGCGGGCTGACCCTGGCCATCAGACCATCGAGTTCGCGAATGTTCAGTGGAAGCGACTGCACGAATACACTCTGCAGTTTCACCGCGAGGTCTTCTCGCTCTCCTCCCATAATCGCAAATGCGGCATCGGTGGCAGATTCCTCAATGACCGCATCTGTCAGAAGCTCGGGTTGCCGAAACGAAACTTGCACTTCGGGCGATCCGATAATGCGAATTTCTTCCACTAACCATCCTGCCAGGACAAGTCGTGTCGTGATGGATCGAGCGCTGATTGTTTCATGCGGGACCGTCAAATCCAGTAGTCGCAGTTCAACAGCTTCCGCAGCTACCTGGTCGGACACTGAGCGGCTTTTGACCTTAGCGACGTCTCGCAGCAGGACCTGCGGCGAAAACACCGTCGCCACATCATTCAGTTCGATCACCAGCTCTGCCGCGCAGGCTGTGTGACAACAGACCGTTATCGCAACGGCGGTTTGCAGCAGATGGAACCATGACTTAAGAAAGTTCAGTGTCATCAGATTACCTCACGATATCTACTGAGGTTGAAAGCATCTCATCGCCCGCACGAATGGCTCGCGAGTTAATCTCGTAAGCTCGCTGAGCACTAATGAGAGAGATCAGTTCCGTGACGACTTCGACATTGGCTCCTTCCAGCATTCCTGATCGAACAGTTCCGAATCCAAGAACTCCTGGATTTGAAGCCGTGGGTGGACCAGAGGCCGCTGTCGTCGCAAAGAGGTTGCCGCCTTCATTGGACAAACCACTGGGATTGGGAAATGTCGATATTTGAATCTGCCCCAGATTAACCGGAACCTGATCTGTTCCTGTCGGCTGCCCCTGAATCGTTCCATCCGTGCCAATCGTGATGCGATTGACATCAACACCAGTAGGAATCGTTATGGTTGGAATCATCAGGAGCCCGTCACCATTCACCAGACGCCCCTGATCGTCCATTCGAAATCCGCCGGCTCGGGTATAACGAGTTTCTCCGTTGGCAATCTGGACCGCGAAAAAGCCATCGCCTTCAATCATCATGTCCAGCGGGTTTCCGGTCTGTTCAGCGGTTCCCGCAGCAAAATGCTTGTTGTTAGCAACTACGCGAACACCATTCCCGATCTGCAGTCCGGTCGGTGAAACCTGGCCGTTGCCAACCGAAGTTCCCGGAGTGCGATGGTTGGTGTAAATCATGTCGGCAAAGTCAACTCGACTGCGCTTGAAGCCAGGTGTGTTGACGTTCGCGAGATTGTTCGCGGTGTTGTCAATCATCATTTCCTGGGCCTTCATGCCCGTCGCGCTGGAATACAAAGCTCTTAACATGAATCAGAAATCCTTCCCTGATGGGCCTGAGCTGGATGATGTCGAAAGAGTGTTATCGTAATCCGATCCGCTTCTGCACGGATTCGGCAATGGTCTGAAGGGCCTTCTGGGCAGCATCCAGATGACGTGAACATTCAATTAATGTCAGCATTTCATCGATCGAAGACGTGTTGGCGAGTTCCAGTTGCCCTTGTTGCACCATGGCTGTTCCCTTCTGAGGAACCACGTCTGCCGGAGCAACAAACAGGGATGAACCCACAGCGGTCAGAACATTGTTGTCTGCAAACCTGGCGAGCGAGAATTCACCGAACTCCTGGTTATTCGCCAATAGTCGACCGTCGGCAGAGACTTCGATTTTCTCCGTAGAAATCGTGTCAGGAACCACGATCGGACCGCCCGGCCCCATCACGGGCAACATATCGATGGTCACCAGCTGGCGGTTTGTGTCGACGTAGAAGGAACCGTTTCTCGTATACAGTGGTCCGTCCGGGCCCTTGATCGTGAAGAATCCGTCGCCCTGCAAGGCAAAGTTGAGCGGGTTGCCGGTGTCTTCCAGATGCCCCTGCTGAAAATCGTGCCGCGGTTGAGTTGTCGCGGTTCCCAGCAACTCCGACGACATCGTGTTGTTGATGGTCGGACGTTGCGATGGAAACATCGTTTCGAAGGTGGTGTTGGCAACCATCTTTCTGCGATAGCCCGGCATCTGGATGTTGGCCAGATTCTCGGCCGCAACTTCATGTCGCCGCGACGATGCGTCAATGGCTGTCGCAGCACTGTACAGTCCCGGTATCATGAGCTCCGTCCCTGAATTCAAGCTTCCCGCCGATGTCCGTTCCGCAGGTCACTTGGAAATCAGTAGCAATTCACGAGCCGAAAACTGTGGCAGTTTTTGCGCCTGTATCAATTGGGCCGGTTCTCCGGCGATTATCGAAGATTTTGATTAGGCTGATTTTCTATGCATCCTCAGCGGGGACAGCGCGGCGGAAATTCTTTCCTGACGGCCAGGGAAATTATTTCCCTTGAGGCCACTTTTGCCTCTCAGCCCGCGACTCAAATTCTGCACCTACGGACGATAGCTAGTTGGAGCGTTGTGCTCGCAATCAAGTCCACAGTCCCTCGCGAGGATCCTTCGGGTTGAGTTCAGCAAGCTTTTCGTAAAGTGCACGAGCTTCCTCGGAGAGATCCTTGGGGACGGAAATCTTGAGCACCACAAACTGGTCACCTCGATCACCGGTCTTGTGATTGCGAACGCCCTTGCCACGGAGCCGCAGTTTGGCGCCGCTGGAGGTTCCCGGTGGAACGGTCAGAACGACGGTTCCTTCGCTCAGAGTCGGTACGTCAATCTTGGCGCCGAGTGCTGCTTCGGACGGGGACATGGGAACATCGACAAGCAGGTTCTGGCCATCGCGGCGGAACCACGGATGAGTCGCGATGTGGACGGTGACGATGAGATCTCCAGCAGGACCACCACCGGAACCCGGGTTGCCCTGCCCTGCCAGACGAATTGATTGACCCTCTTCGATTCCGGCTGGAATCTTCACGCTCAACCGTTCGGTCTTCGAACCGTTCTGCAATGAAACGGAATGTTCGCCACCCTCAACGGCCACAATAAACGGAACGGTAATTTCTGCTTTGGCGTCCTGTCCTTTCTGTGTTCGTGGCTGGCCGCGTCGACCACCACCACCGAACGGATTGCCACCGCCGCCGAACATTCCGCCAAGAATGTCGTCCAGGTCAAACGATGCACCACCGCCACCGCCGCCAAACCCCTGAAACGGATTGCCACCTGCAGCGCCGCCGCGTGCCGCATGGCCGAACTGGTCGTAGCTCTTCCTCTTGGCGTCGTCACTCAGGACATCGTACGCCTCGGTGATTTCAGAGAATTTTTTCTCAGCATCAGGATCTGCGGGCTTCACGTCCGGATGGAACTTCTTCGCCAGCTTCTTGTAAGCTTTCCGAATCTCATCCTGTGAGGCACTGCGGGAAACACCGAGCACTTCGTAGAAATCACGTTTTGACATCGCTGTGGAAGCTCAGGATTTGGGTAGGTAGGGAAATGTGTGCGGAAAGGAACGCTGAGACAATGAGGGCCAACGTCCGTCGATCTTAGCAGATTTCCCCAGAATATGGGCCGTTCCTGCCATTATGGACGGCGTTTCGGCATCTCAGGGCCGAACCGCAAATGGAATGCCGCTGAATCCGGAACTTCCGATTTGAGGGGATCGTAACGTCGGATTCGCCGGGACATGGATCACCCACCCGCGAGGGACTTTGCTGGGGTTATGAACCGCCGTACAATTTAGGTCAGAGGTTTCCAGTCGACATCATTCACCCGTTGGGAAATTCAGAGGAATCGATGAGTAAGTTTGAGTCTGTCTCCGTCGTCAAAGCTGCCAATGTTTACTTCGATGGCAACGTCACCAGCCGCTCGGTCGAGTTCGCCGATGGTAGCCTGAAAACTTTGGGGATCATGCTTCCGGGTGAATACAAGTTCAACACCGGCAAGCCGGAGTTGATGGAGATTCAATCCGGCGAGTTGACCTATTGTCTTGCCGGAGAAACGACTTGGCATTCGGTCAAGGGCGGCGAAGCGTTTAACGTTCCGGGGAACTCCCATTTTCTGTTGAAGATCACCAAGGTTACGGATTACATCTGCTCGTTTCTGTGATCGCGTATTGAGGGCCGAAAGAAAGAGTCCGCGACAGTTCATCATCAGCCGAAGGGCGCTAGCCCCGGTTTTTGTTCTGACGACATGTACGGAATTTCAACCGAGGCTAGCGCCCATCGGCTGATGAATCGATTGAATCGACAGACCGTCACGCTACCCGCTTGGGCTGTGTCGGCCTGTTGATCCACGGACGAGCAACTAATGCTATGAGTTGTGATGCTCCTCCCTCCTGATCAGGCCTGCCTATGAAACCGCATCAAGGGCTCTTGCTTCTTCTGACGGCAATCGTGAGCGGCCAACCGTTCTCTGTGATGGCTCAGGAGGTCGCTCCGGCCCGGTTGTCGCTCGACTTTAATCGCGACATTCGACCGATCCTGTCCGAGAACTGCTTTTACTGTCACGGCCAGGATTCCAACAAGCGGCTGGCTGATCTGCGTTTGGATGATCGAGATGCCGCAATCGCCGCGGGCGCCATTGTTCCTGGAGACGCATCGGCCAGCACACTGATTCAGCGGATTCATTCCGAGAATCCCGATGAGCAAATGCCGCCGGCCAAGTCGAACCGTCGATTGTCGCCAGAACAGAAAGCGTTGCTGCAGCGGTGGATTTCCGAGGGTGCCGTTTACCAGAACCATTGGGCGTTTGTTGCTCCGGTTCGTCCGGCCGATCCAGAGGTGACTCGGAAGGACTGGGCGCGAAATTCCATTGATCGCTTTGTGTTAGCGAAGCTCGAAAGCATTGGGCTGCAGCCATCGCCGGAAGCCGATCGAGCCACATTAATTCGTCGGCTTTCGATCGATCTTGTTGGTCTTCCTCCCAAGCCTGAAGAAGTCGACGCATTTATCGCCGATCAAAGTCCTGACGCCTACGAGAAACTTGTTGATCGTTTGATGTCTAGCCCTCATTACGGCGAACGGATGGCACTTAGTTGGCTGGATGCAGCTCGCTATGCTGACAGCAATGGGTTTCAGCAGGATGGCGATACCTGGCAATGGATCTGGCGAGACTGGGTCGTGAAGGCTTTGAATGACGATCTGCCGTTTGATCAATTTACGATCAGGCAACTGGCCGGAGATTTGCTGCCTGACGCCACAGACGAACAGAAAATCGCCAGCGGCTTCAATCGTAATCATTTACTGAACGGTGAAGGCGGCGCGATTGCGGAAGAGCAACGCTGGGTGATCTTGTTTGATCGCATGGAGACCACATCAACAACCTGGCTTGGTCTGACCATGAATTGTGCGCAGTGTCATGATCACAAGTATGATCCGATGACGCAGCGTGATTACTACAGCATGCTGGATGCGTTCAATCGAGTTCCCGAGTCCGGAACGCCGCAGTACTTTTCATCGCGAGTTCGTGTTGCTGCGCCGTTTCTGGAGTATCCGTTTCCGGAAACGAAAGCTCGCATCGCGGAGTTCGATACGCAGATCGCTGCTCTTGAAGTCGACGTCACTAGTAGCGTAGATGCGGCCTTCGAAGAATGGCGTGTCGGGTTGATCGTGGACGGCAAGCTCCGAGACGGTTCCGAATTGCCAGAAGCATTGGCGGCGTTGGTGATCAAGCCCGATGGAGAACTCAACGAAGACCAAAAGAAGACTCTGGTAACAGACCTGCGGAAACACTTCTCCGAAAAAGTTCAGCC
The DNA here is from genome assembly GCA_052034165.1 of Planctomycetota bacterium. Lineage (GTDB taxonomy): Bacteria > Planctomycetota > Planctomycetia > Planctomycetales > Planctomycetaceae > SXXK01. The sequence goes on from JBPOIW010000122.1 coordinate 49,099, forward strand.
CACACTGGGCGACAAAGTCCCAGCGATCAAGCAGCGCGATGACCTGAAAAAGCAACTGGCCGATTACCGCGCTGATCAGATGCCTCGCCCGATGATCATGAGCGATGCACAGCCTCGTGAGACGAAGATTCTTTCACGCGGTGAGTATCTCAACCCGACGGAGAAAGTCTCCTTCGCGACGCCCGCCTTTTTGCCGCCTCTGCCTGCCGGGGCTCCGACCAATCGCCTGGGATTTGCCAAGTGGCTGGTGTCCGCTGAGCATCCGCTGACCGCACGAGTTCAGGTGAATCGCATGTGGCAGCATTTCTTTGGTGCTGGATTGATCAAGACGGCCGAAGACTTTGGCGTGCAGAGTGAGTTCCCAATTCACGGGCCGATGCTGGATTGGCTGGCGGTTGAGTTCCGCGAACACGGCTGGAGCATGAAGCATCTGCATCGTTTGATTGTGACAAGTGCGACGTATCGGCAGTCCAGTCGAGTCACCCCGGAACTCAAGCAACGCGATCCAGAGAATCGCTTGTATGCTCGTGCAAGCCGATTCCGCATGCCATCGTTGCTGCTGCGAGACTGGGCTCTGTCATCCAGCGAACTGCTGAATCTAAAAATGGGCGGTGTTCCGGTTTATCCTTATCAGCCGGATGGCATCTGGGAATCCCTGGCCATCACGAAGGAACGCGACTTCACTTATCCGGCCACTCACGGCGACGACTTGTATCGACGAAGTCTTTACACGTTTTGGCGTCGTACGGTCGGGCCGGCGAATATGTTCGACACGTCCAATCGCCAGGCGTGCCGAGTTCGTCAGACTCCGACGAGTACTCCGTTGCATGCTTTGACGACACTGAATGATCCGACATGGGTTGAGGCCGCCAGAGTTCTTGCGGAACGGTGTTGCAAAGTTTCGCCCGACCTCGAATCTCAGCTGACTAGAGCATTTCGACAAGTGTTGGGCCGAGTCCCCACAGAGCGTGATCGTGCGATTCTGGTGAGAGCCTATGAAAAGCAGCTGGCGGTTTATTCGGCAGATGCTGAAGCGGCCAAAGCTCTGTTATCTGTTGGCGAAGCCGCACGTGACGAATCATTGAACTCGGCCGATCATGCTGCGATGACAGCGGTGTGTCTCGCCATTTTGAATTTGGATGAAGCGTTGACAAGAGAATGAACACGAGTGTGTTTTTAACGTCTAAGTTGTACGTTGGACATTCTTGTCCGACAGGGTTTCGACGGGCAAGAATGCCCATCCTACATGAAGAACAGACCTGACGCCGCACGAGAACTCCCGCAAGAGATCAATCATGACGAACCCGTTTCTGGACAATGCCGCTCGCGTCACTCGCCGTCAGATGTTTGGCACATCGGCCAGTGGAGTCGGTCTGGCGGCTTTGGCGTCGCTGATGCAGTCTTCGTCAGCGGTTGGTGCCGAGCCTCCTCTGCCAGGCCTGCCGCATTTCGCTCCGAAAGCCAAACGCGTTGTTGTGCTCTGGCAAGGTGGTGGTCCATCACACGTTGACCTGTTCGATGACAAACCAGTGATGCGGGAAATGGCCGGCAAAGATATCCCGGACTCGATCCGTGGCACCACACGACTATCGACAATGTCCAGCGGATATGGCAAGTGGCCGTGTTTGCCATCGATCAAGCCGTTTCGGCGATATGGGCAAAACGGAATGTCGCTGAGCTCAATGCTTCCCAACGTGGGATCGATCGCGGACGACATTTGTGTCGTTCGCAGCATGCACACAGAAGCGGTCAATCACGCTCCCGGCGTGACGTTCTTTATGACGGGTGCTCAGGTTCCTGGCCGTCCCAGCATGGGAGCGTGGTTGTCGTATGGGCTGGGCAGTGAAACGGACAATCTGCCGACGTTTGCGGTGATGACCTCCAGCGATAAGGCCAAAACCTGCGGACAGCTGTTCTTTGATTACTACTGGGGCAGCGGTTTTCTTCCCAGCCGTTATCAGGGTGTCCGCTTCCGCAACACCGGAGATCTTGTGCCTTATCTCGCAAATCCTCCTGGGGTCACATCTGGTTCACGCCGCGACCTTCTGGATGACATCGCCGCCTTGAATCAGGCTCATCTGGAAGACTATGGCGATCCCGAGATTGATACTCGGATTGCTCAATACGAAATGGCGTTTCGGATGCAGTCGAGCGTTCCGGATCTTGTGGATTTCTCCGGCGAGACAAAAGCCACTCTGGATCGTTACGGCGCTGATGCGCTGGAGAAGGGGACGTTTGCCAACAACTGTTTGATCGCTCGCCGATTGCTGGAGCGAGGCGTCAAGTTTGTGCAATTGATGCATGCAGGGTGGGATCAGCACGGGAACTTACATACTCAACTGGAACAGCAATGCATCGACACCGAAGGCCCTTCCGCCGCGTTGGTCAAGGACCTGAAAGAACGCGGGATGCTGGATGATACTCTTGTTGTCTGGGGTGGTGAATTCGGGCGGACGCCGTTTGGTCAGGGAGATCCTGTGAACCCCAAAGGTCGCGATCACTTTGGGCGAGCTTACAGCTGGTGGATGGCGGGCGGAGGAATCAAGCCCGGAACTGTGTATGGTGAAACGGACGACTTCGCCTGGAACATCGTGGCGAATCCGGTGCATGTGCATGACATGCAGGCCACAATCATGCATCTGTGCGGAGTCGATCATACGCGACTAACTTACCGCTATCAGGGACGACAGTACCGTCTGACGGATGTCCATGGACATGTTGTGGACGGAATCATTGCATAGTCATGTGTCAGGTCTAAAGCCGTAGGTTGGACATTCTTGTCCGACGAACGCGCGACTTTTAGGCCCGGAGGGCAGGCATATCAAATGCCGGGGCCGTGAGGCCCCGGGAATCGTATCGACCTAAGAAACAAAGGCCCGAAGGGTCGACACAATAAGAAAGCGGCCATGTTCGCCACTGTTTTGTGTCGGCCTTTCAGGCCTTTCTCGTGATTGAATCCAAGCAATCCGGGGCCTCACGGCCCCGGCAGATGATATGTCGACCCTCCGGGCCTGGAACGCAATCGGATGAATTGCTGGACATTGCAGTGTCAAAACGCTTTTTAACATACCAACAATTCTTGAATCTGCCCCGACGGACAGGAATGCCCATCCTACTTCATATCAGAGCCAAGGATTCTTGACCCATCAACGCAACGAACCGCATGTTCGGGTCACTTGTGACGCCAGAAATGCGGTTCGCAGGAAATAAGGTTTTCGTAACACCAGAGGTCGCTGATCCATAGCGGCCTGCGTGTTGAGTAATCTCGATTGAGCTTAGAGTGATCCCATCTGATCGCCGAAGGTTCTCCACTCCAGCAGAGATGGATCCGCCACCTTGCGGTATCCAAGGCTCATCACAACTTCCAGAACTTCGCTCCATGTCGGGAATGGTCGACCGCTCTTGCGTTTGTAATCATCCATGGCACGCATAAACTCGATCTCTCCGTCCGAGTAATCGCGTTCGCAGGTTGTGGGGTCAATTTGTCGACGACGATCCTGTCGACGACGATCCATGATTTCTCGGCGTGCAGAGATTCCTGGATCTTCAAATCGGACATCCTCTTCCGGTTCCGGAGCGACTTCCTTGACCGGCCTGACTGGTCGGCGTTCCGGTTTATTGCGGCGCTGTGATGATCTGCGTCGATCCGTGACCAGCACATCAGTATCAAAATCCGACATACAACACTTTCTTCGCGTTCTGGGGAGAAACGAGACGGGCTTAGTCCGCAAATCAAAACCGCGACGGACAGAACGTCATCGCGAGAGAATGAATTGCAGAATGGACTCTGTGCTTGAGTATTACCCGCGAAATGACGACAGGGCGAAATAAGCCGGTTGGCTCAACATGTTCATTCAAGGAAACATTAGCCCTTGCGTAAGAAAACCGTTTGGAGCGGTCGTAGCGACCAGCGGCGAAGTTCCTCGGCTGATTTCAAAAAACTGCGATTCCGAGGCAGCTTTCTCTGAAGCTCCTGGTTTCGGGTTTACCCCCGTGTGCAGCCAACGGGCCTGATCGTACCACAATACAAGCCCGACGCGCCAGCGAGTGAGTCTTAGCATCGCGAGATTCTGATTACCTCCCGCCGCTAAAAATGGACGCATGACCCTGCCTGCCGAACAAGCCCGACGCGCCAGCGAGTGAGTATTAGCAGCGCGAAGCTCTCATTCACTCCAGCCGCTGCAAATAGATGCGACATGATGCTTTCCGGACAAAGGCCCGCAGCGGCGGCACTGCTTGGTAGTGAGACGCACTCGCTGGCGCGTCGGGCTTGTATTACCGGTTCCATGAAGCAGCGCCGTGATCACCGTCTTGTGCTTCAATCACGTAGAGGATGGCAGCTTCAAGGTCATCTTCGTGGTTAATCCAGCGACGACTCGCTCGCTCTGTCCAGAAGTTGGCACGCTCCTTGTGACTCACTTTCAGATGTCGAGTACACCAGGCTTTGAATTGTTCGTAAACCGGTTCTGGCTCGTAGCCCGGTGCCGTGACCACAACATGCACATGGTTCGATCGCGGATTCACAGCGTGCAGAGTCCACTGACGGATTTCGCAATGTTTACGAATCACCTTTTCGACAAGTTCGCGATCGACAGTGCAGAGGTGGAACTGTGGCTCGGTCATTTGAGAACGAGCCATCTCCTCAAACAGCTGATTGGCGGTTTGCGACCCACTTCCGTCCTTGGGGTTCCAACCACGATGATCACCGGGAAGCCAGGTACCGTAGGTTGTCCAGGTGAGAAAATACGCAATCGGCGCCCCAGCATTAAATTGTTTCAATCGCTAACTCCACATCACCTAATGTAGACCGATTGGCTGGGTCCCAGTTAAATCGTAACGCTCCAAAATACAAGCCCGACGCGCCAGCGAGTGCGTATTTGCAGCGCGAAGCTCTCATGTCCTCCATTCAATGTCAATGGACGCAAGAGCATATTTGCCGGATGAGGCCGCAGAGGCGGCACTGCCGGGAAGTAAAACGCACTCGCTGGCGCGTCGGGCTTGTATGACAGGCTCCATGAATGTCGTGGCTGCTTGCAGAGTGAGACGATTCGCACCACAATCCGATCGCCGGAGATTAACCGGCTGGAACCCGACTTCGATCAAGGCCGAATTGCAGGTGCGCTGATGTTCGTGCGAGCGTTGCTGACTGTCTCTGTGCTGACTTACGGTTTGACGGTTTCGTCCGTTGCTGAAGCTGCAGAACCAATTCGCTATTCCTCACAGGTAGCGCCGCTGCTGCAAAAGTATTGCGTCAGTTGTCACAGCCGCGTGGATGCTCAGAACGGGCTTTCCCTGCAGGCGCCTGATGACATCCTGAAGGGCAGCGAAAATGGCCCGGTGCTGAATGAGAACGCCGCTGACAAGAGTCGACTACTGGAGGTGTTGATCAGCACTGGGGACGACCATATGCCGCCGACTGATGAAGCTCAGCCTTCAAAAGACGAGTTGGCGATTCTCAGCCAGTGGTTGCACGAGGGCGGGAAATTTGACAGTCGTATGGCCGTGCTGCCAACACTTCCAAAAGTTGCCGTGACTGCTTCGAAAGTCCGATCGCCAGCTTTGGCCATGGCGTTGATGAAGGACGGCCAAAATTTACTCATGGGTCGATTCAAGCTCGTTGAACAGCGACGCATCGAAAACAACGAGCTTGTCTGGAGCCTTCCGATTGCGGACGGCAAAGTAAATGGTCTGCGTCTTTCTTCTGATGGGACCCGAGTTCTGCTGGCCACCGGTATGCCGGGCCTTTCTGGCCGCGCGGTGGAGGTCGTGATTGGGCAGGATTCGATTCAGAAAGAATTCGCCGGCCACAACGACATCCTTTATTCAGCCGACTGGTCGCCGGACGGAAAGATCGTCGCCACGGCGGGATACGATCGTCGCATCATTTTGCACAATGCAGAGACCGGTGAGAAGATCCGCGAAATGACCGGCCACAACGGCGCGGTGTTTGACCTGCGATTCAGTCCGGACGGAAAATTGTTGGCGTCTGCAAGTGCCGATGCAACAATCAAGATCTGGCATGTTGCGAGTGGAGAGCGTTTCGATACGCTCAGCCAGCCTCAGTCCGAACAGTATTCAGTTGTGTTTACTCCTGACGGTCAATTCGTGCTGGGCGCTGGGGCAGACAGTCGCATCCGCAAGTGGCAATTGGTGTCAGTGGATGGGCCGCAGATTAATCCGCTGGTCATTTCTCGATTCGCCCATGAAGGCGTGATTACTCGCCTGGGCATTTCCGACGATGGCCGCTATCTCGTTACGACCTCCGACCTCGGCTCCATCAAGACATGGGACGCCGCGAGCGTGAATGAACAGTCCGCCGAGAGCCTGCCGAAGGATCTTGTGACAAGCTTTGCGATCGACACTCCAAACTCGCGAGTTCTGGTTGCAACGTCAAAGAGCGAGCAACGAGCGATCGCACTTCCGGCAATCGTTTCCAAAGCGGAAGCAAGCGATGCGGCCGCCCCCGTCGTCATGGTCGAAGCCGCGGGGCCGTTGGCAGAGTTGGCGGAAATGGAGCCGAACAGCGATCCTGCCGCCGCGCAGGCCGTTCCGTTCCCGGTCAAAATCTCCGGAGTTATCGATGGCGGAATCGGAAGTGGTGATCAGGATCAGTTTCGCTTCGAAGCAAAGAAGGGGCAGGAGATCCTGATCGAAGTTAAGGCTTCACGGGATAAGTCACCATTGGATTCGATGGTGGAAGTGGTCACTCTGGACGGTAAGCCAGTGCTTCAGGCTCAACTGCAGGCTGTGCGAGATTCCTACTTTACGTTTCGCGGCAAAGATTCTGACACGGCGGATGACTTTCGAGTCTTCAACTGGCAGGAAATGGAACTCAACGAATATCTCTATGCTGACGGCGAAGTGGTGAAGTTGTGGCTTTACCCGCGTGGTCCGGATTCTGGTTTCAAAGTTTATCCCGGCGCGACGCCGCGGCAGACTTATTTTGGCACAACCCCGACTTCACATCCGTTGCAGGGGCCAGCATTTATTGTCGTTCCTCATCCGGCCGATGCTGTTTTGAAGGATACAGGTCTGCCCGTTTTTCCAATGTACAGCCAAAACGATGATGACCCGATGCGGCAGTGGGGCAAAGATTCGCGACTCACATTTATTCCGCCGACGGATGGAACTTATATCGTGCGTTTGAAAGATGCTCGCGGATTTCAGGGAGCTGATTACAAGTATCAATTGATGCTTCGAAATCCTCAGCCGGATTTCAGCATCGCGATGGCGGGTGATGCGTTGTCCATTCATAAAGGAACTGGTCGCGAAATCATTTTCACGGCGACACGGCTGGATGGCTATGAGGGCCCAATTGAGATCTTCGCAGAAAATCTTCCCGCCGGGTTTAGTCTGTCGGATCCAGTGATCATTCAGCCGGAACAGCGTCAGGCAATGGCGATTCTGATTGCCTCCAATGAGGCCGCTCAGCCATCAGAAGAGGCTGTGAAGAGTCTCGTCTTCAAAGCTCGCGCAAGAATTGGTGACAAGGATGTGGTACACGATGTTGGTGGACTGAAGTCCCTGGCGATTGCTGAGAAGCCGAAGATATCGGTCCGGATTCTGACCGCTGAACAGCAGGCTGCAGGACAGAACGAGCATACGGCTGAGTTGACGGTCTGGGCGGGAGAAACCGTGCGAGCATTCCTGAAAGTGGAGCGGCTGGACCATACAGGGCTCGTCGAGTTTGGCAAAGAGGATTCCGGCCGCAATATGCCTCATGGAGTCTTCGTCGACAACATCGGATTGAACGGATTGATGCTTCTTGAAGGTCAGAACGAACGCGAATTCTTTATCACCACGGCAAAGTGGGTGCCCGAATCGAGCCGACCGTTTTATCTGAAGTCCAGCGTCGACGGGATTACAACTCTGCCAGTCATGCTGCACATATGTCATCGCAGTTCAGCGGAACAAAAGACGGCCGCGAAATAGTCGGATAGAACCGAGCAAAGCAGAGTCTCTCTCGATTTCAGGCCGGTCGTGTCGCCCCGAGATCCCCACGGCGTTGGCATTCACAGCTTCAGGAAAATTCGTTGGCGATACAGCCACAACAAGAACAGCCAGTAAAGCAGGAACACGGTCGAAGGCAATGTGATTGGGCCATACCACAGTGGATCGAGCGCTTTGGGGCCGAAGACGTTTTCGATCATGCCAGCCAGGTGCACCTTGACGATGCTTTCTCGCATCCAGCCTGAAATGGTCTGCCCCAGCATGTAGGTCAGAATGGAGTTCATGCCGACGACGACCAACGGAAAGGCCAGCAGTTTCAGAGGGAGAATATCAAACAGAAAGTAGAACAACGCCAGCATGCTGATCACGTAACCGCCGCTGAACAACACCCAGCTTGGCGTCCAGATACGTTTGACGATCGGACAAACGTACTCATGGGAGACGATCCCCAAACCGAAGCAAATGGCGGCACTGGTAATCAGAATTCCCAGCTTGGACCATTTCGATAAATCAATTCGCAGGAGAACCTGACCGCACAGAATTCCCAGCAGTGTGGTGCCAATTGAAGGGATGAAGTTCAGAGTTGTGTAGCCGCCGGTGTTTGGCTTGTAAGGCTCTGCGTTCTGCAGGAACCATTGACGATACCATGCAGGTTTTTCGGCGGCTTTGGGTTCCTCCTCAGTCGCCTCTGGCTTCTCATCAGGGCCTGGAGTTTCTTTGGCCGCCGCTTCCTCTTTTGCAGAAGCTTCATTTTGCGTTTCTGCTTCGGGCGCTGGAACCGGATCCTCTACCGAGCGAAGTCGCGGCAATAGCCAACTGTCGAACTTGTAGGCCGCGTTCGCGTTTTTGGACCAGGCCGCAAACTTTCCTTCAAAGATTTCACCATTCTCCTGAGTCGCGCTGACGGCTGCGTAGTCGTAATTGGCGGCCGGTGGATTCATGTAGAACCATCCCCAGTAGCCACCAAGAATCACGAACAAAGCGACGATCTGGTACACCGGTCGCCAGTGATGCATAACCCACGCGAAGAAATAGCCGAGCCCGATCTGGCATAGCACGTTTGGAAAGATCCAGAGAGTTTTCTCATGTCCCAGCGAAGACAGAAAAACTCCCAGCAGCACCAAAGCGACAGAACGCAGGATGGCATGCAGAGTGCGACCAAACAGTCCCTCCCCGTTTGATTCCCTCCGCTGGCTTGAGAACGGCATGGCCGCACCAACCATAAACATGAAGGAGGGTTGAATGAGGTCCCAGAACGAGACGCTGTATTTATTAATCACGCTCAGCCACTTCGGATGATCGAAATGGATTCCGATTGCCTGCCATTGGTCCCACTGATGGACTTCCCAGACCGGGGATGACTTATCGATTTTTGAAAAGGCCAGGATTCCGAATCCACCGGCCGCCAGCATCATCATGATGAAGCCACGGAAGGCATCCAATGACACAAGTCGATCGTTCTGGCCAGATGATCGTGAAGTCGATCGTCGCCGGCTGCGTGTTTCCCCGTTGTCGCTGAGCTTTCTTCCGGAACTGACGTCCGCCATTGAATTGACGGCCGAAGATGATGGAGAATTCCGGTTCAGCGGAGCCCCCATCGCGATCGTCGAGCTGTCGCTTTTGGTCGCCTCCGAGGGCACAGAAATGGGGGGGCTTTCAGGTGAAACGGGCTTTGCAGGAACTGGTTTACCGGCCACGACTAATCTCCAAAGAATCCTGATTCAGGTCCCCGGAGTGTACGCAGCCACGTCAGAACACGCCAGAATGGTATTCACTTGTGCGAAATTCGGGGGTGGTTTGGGCCAGTCGAATGACGGGGAAGCCTCAAAGGTGTACGCTCCGCAGCTTTTCCTCGGTGCATTTTGACGACGCGGTCGAGAACTTATCACCTGAAGCCCCTTCATGGGCTGGCAGGGCGTTCCAGCCCGGACTCTGAAACCGATCATAACCGCTTCATTTTTTGCAGTACGTCAGTGGGCGTTGAAGGACAGCAGACATGGGAATTCCGAAAGTGGCGATTGTGGGTCGCCCCAACGTCGGAAAGAGCTCGTTGCTGAACTGGCTGGCCGACCGATTGATCTCCGTTGTTGACCCGACCGCCGGAGTGACT
>JBPOIW010000028.1:0-57779 GCA_052034165.1 Planctomycetota bacterium
GATGATCAGGGAAGCCGTGGCAAAGATTCGTGTGGGTTTCATCGATTGTTCCGATCGAGCCGTACAGAGAATGTGTGCCGGATGCGCCGGCAATGACGGTTACTCATATCGATCGGCGGTTCAAACCCGTTCGGTTGAGTTAAAATGTGACGGATGTACGGATCGTTTCGGATTTGACACTTCTGCCGAAAGCGCCGGTCGTGACGCTGAGAGGGTGCTTTGGAGGGCTGCGTCAGCGGTTCTCGCCGCTGATGATCCGGACAGTGCTGGAGCTGCCGGACTTCGACGCACTCGCCAGTTGTGACAAGCGTTCGGCTCCATGGAGACTGCTTGAAGCGATGCTTTCTCCAGAACCTTTCCTGGCAACTTGCAGACTCCGAATCTGCAGAAACTGCCGGACGGTTGATGTGCCGTCGTTGAGTGACAGGTGTCGACCTCTATACTCCAGAGTCACAAAGATTCTCAAATCTTCCCAAACCCCTCTTTCCGCTACGGCGACTCCTATGGCTCGAATCGCGATTCTTGGTGCAACCGGATACACGGCTCTTGAACTCCTCAAGATTCTGGCGCGACATCCGCAGGCAGATGTTGTTGCAGCGACGACTCGCCAGGAGAACAGGCCCGTTTTGAGCGAAGTTCATCCTTCACTCACGGGGCTCTATAAATTGCGATGCGAAAACCTGACCGCCGAGCAGGCTGGAAAGCTGTGTGACATTGCGTTCTGCTGTCTTCCACACACGGCGAGCATGGAAGCTATTCCGCAATTGCTGGAAGCCGGCTGTCGCGTCGTTGACCTCAGCGCGGATTATCGTCTCAGAGATCCGGGAGTCTATGAAACGTGGTACGAACATGTTCATACCGACCCGACGCGTCTGAGCACTGCTGTCTACGGCCTGCCGGAGATCTATGCCGATCGCATCCCCAGTGCGGAGCTGGTCGCGAACCCAGGCTGCTATACCAGCACGTCCATTCTGGCTCTGGCTCCGTTGCTTCAGGCAAAAGTGATTGAACCCACCGGGATCATCATTGATGCAAAGAGTGGCATCAGCGGAGCAGGGCGGACGCCAAAACTGTCCAACCTTTTCTCCGAGTGCAATGAGTCTGTGACCGCGTACAGCATTGGTAAGCATCGACATACGCCAGAGATTGAACAGGTTCTGACGGATGTCTGTGGCGCCGGCGTCCAGGTGGCCTTTAATCCTCATCTGATGCCGATGGATCGGGGAATCTTCTGTTCTATATACCCTCGCTTGAACGCTCCTCAAACGCAGGCTCAGTTGCTTGAGATCTACCGCAGCTTCTATGCAGGGCAACCGTTCATTCGGATTGTTGACCATATCCCTAATACAAAAGACGTCTCGTATACAAATTTCTGTGACATTTCAGTCCGCTTCAATCGAGATCAGTTGGTGGTGTTTGCCGCGATCGACAATCTGATCAAGGGAGCTAGTGGTGTCGCTGTGCAGAATATGAACATCATGCTGGGCCTGGATCAAAGAACCGGGATGTTATTGCCGGGATAAGGCGAGCGGTTCGGCGTTGGCAGGCCGGTTTTCAGTCATTAGTTTTCGGACAATCGCATTGCGGCAGGCGAATAAAATTGTCGGCCGATGTGTTCCGAGTCGGCGTAAGGCCGTGTTGCAGAGGTTTCTGGTTTTCGGTTCTTGAACAAACGCTCAAGCTTAGAGTCGCTCATGAAAATCGCCCGCATCTTTGCGCATCGTGTTGATCTTCCGCTGCACGAGGGCACTTACAAGTGGTCTGGCGGTAAGTCTGTCTCCGTTTTTGACAGCACCATCGTCGGGGTCGAAACGGACTGCGGTCTGATTGGCTACGGCGAAGTGTGTCCTTTGGGTCCTTTCTATCTGCCAGCTTATGCCGAAGGTGTGCGTGCTGGCTTGCGGGAACTGAGCCCGCATCTGATCGGTTATGATCCACGACAGCTTGCTGTCCTGAATCATCGTATGGATGCAGCTCTCAAGGGGCATCCTTACGTGAAAGCAGGGATCGATATTGCCTGTTGGGATATTCTGGGAAAGGCCACCGGACTGCCGGTATGCATCCTGATGGGGGGCCGTTTTGGCGAAAGCGTCAGGCTTTATCGAGCGATCTCTCAGGAATCAGCCGAAGAGATGGCTCGCAAGGTCGCTGGTTATCGAGCTGAAGGCTACACCCGCTTTCAGCTCAAGGTTGGTGGTGATCCGGATACCGATATCGAACGGATTCACGCTGTTCGTGCGATGCTGCTCCCGTCGGATCGTCTGGTCGCTGATGCAAATACTGGATGGACGCAGCACGAGGCCATGCGAGTTGTTCGTGCTGTTCGAAATGTCGATGTCTATATTGAACAACCCTGTCTGACGTACGAAGAATGTCTCTCGGTCCGTCGAAACACCGATCATCCCTTCGTGCTTGATGAGAATGTCGACAGCCTTGAAATGTTGCTGCGTGCCAGGGCGGATCTTGCGATGGATGTTGTCAATTTGAAAATCAGCAAGCTCGGTGGACTGACAAAGACGAAGCAGGTTCGCGATCTGTGTGTGTCGATGGGAATCGGAATGACGCTTGAAGATAGCTGGGGCGGTGATATCACGACGGCAGCCATCGCGCATCTGGCGCACAGTACGCCTGAAGAATTCCGATTCACAAGCACTGACTTTAACAGCTATGTCAGCGTCAGTAACGCTTCTGGTGCCCCCCAGCGCGTGAACGGATTTATGCAGGCCGGAACAAAGCCCGGGCTGGGAATTGAGCCGCGATTCGAAGTTCTTGGCCAAAGAATCGTCGACATCGCCTGATCAGTAATTGGCCTGAAGTTGCCTCTCCTGAGAGGTTGTGTTTTCCAGACGGTGACAGATCAACGCACCGTAGCTCAATGGAACGATCTGGTTCTGTGTGTCGTTGTAATCTGAACTTGAGGTTCTGCAGGGTCATTCGCACTCTCCCTTCATGAAAGTTGTCTCCATGCGATTCTCTACGCTGGCCAGATTTATCTTTTCAACTGCAGTCCTGACCTCAGCAGGTTTCACGTACGCTGATGAGGCTGAAGAGCTAGCAGCACGAGCCAGAACTGTGACATCGGAGGCGACTTTGTTGCTTGAAAATGGCCGTAAGGATGAAGCCGAGAAGCTGTTTCAGGAATCAAAGGAACTGATGGCTCGGGCGATGGAGCTTTCCGGCAAGAAGGGGTTGGATCATGGATCAGAGAACGCTGACATTGATCATCTGAAAGAGCGATTAAAGGAGCTTCGAGAAACACGGGAAAAAGCCGAATTCGAACAGGCTCCGAAACAGGAGCTCCGTGAGCTGGATGCAAAGATCTTTGGCATGGAAGGCAAACTTTTCGATCTGCATCAACGTCATCAGAAGCCAGAGATTCCTCCGCAACATCGAGAGCAGGCCGAAAAGTTGGAACGGGTTGCTCGACGAATCAAGTACATTCGCACGGCTGCTGAGAATCTGAAAGCCGCCGAAATGCACGACATGGCTCATGAGCTGATGAATCGTGCAGAAGTGATGGAGAAGGAACTACACGCCGCGAAGGAGGAGTTCGTCCACGCGATGAAGGCTTCAGCGAAGGCCCGTCGACCTGGAGCTGGTGATGAGATTCACGAGCTTCGTGAAGAAAACGAACATCTGCGTGCCGAATTGAGCGAGCTGCGGAGAGCCGTCGAGGAACTTCGGCAGGCAAAAGAGTAAGAGCGCGCATCAGAGTCCGGAAACGTTCTGGATCGGCGATCTGGTGAAGCGGATCGAGGTGAAGCGGATCGAGGTGAAGACTCCTCTCTGTTCTTTGTTCGTGGCCTTACTGACTTTGTACACTCGCGACATCCGCACTAATCTCAAAGCCTGCGCAGATTCAGCGTGCCGTTAGTTTTGTTGTCGTCGCTGGAAGATATGGCGGCTCACCACCGTAAACGATTGAGACTCATCCCGAAACAGGAAGTGCGAGACAGTAAGTGTCTGCTTTCTGAACTCGATCACATTCAGGGAGTTTCTCCCGAATTCCTTGCCTCGGCCGCGTCGTGAGGTCGTCGTCCCGGAGTGGATAACGCGAATGCTGCGATCGCGTTCCATCGCTGGATAGAAATCGGCCGATTCACCGATGTAAGCCCGATGCAAATGGCCACCGAGGATCATATCAATGTTGAGTTCTCCGAAGACCTTCATGGCACGAACAGCTCGTTGCACTCGTTTATCGCTCAGACAATCCGGAGCTGGTACGAACGGATGATGGGCCACCACAATCCGGATCGCATCTGATGGGGCATCGCGAAAGAGATCGGTGCATGCCTCCAGTTGACGACGAAAGACGCGGCCATTGCTGATCGCCGTGTGAGGCGACGTCGAATCGATTCCTGCAATGATTGCTTTGCCAACTCTCAATACAGGATTCAGCTCCGGAGAGATGATCTCCTGATAGAGACGATGGGGAGTCAGCATCCGCTCCATAAACCGATAGAGCGGAACATCATGGTTTCCCGGAATGACAAGTTGAGGTATCGGAGGCAGACGCGTCAGAAAATCCCGGGCCGCCTCAAACTGTACCCGCGTTGCCCGTTGAGTCAGATCCCCGCTGACGATGATGGCGTCCAGGGCCAACTGATTGGCGAGCCGCAGGACTGCCTCACCAGCCTCTTCCCGGAAAGGAGGGCCGAAGTGCAGATCCGATATCTGCATCAGGGTCAGTTCTGGTTTCTCCGAGTCATTCACGGATGCATAACTTTCGAGTGACTTTGCAGAACTCTGGGGGGATTGACGACGAAAAATTCTGAACTCAAGAACGCAGTCCCGGTTCCGCACATCCGGAAGGATACCTTTTTGTGGAGCGTTAGTCCCATGGTTAGCAGACTCTTCCCAAGCTCAGTGACAATGACTGATATTTGTTCGTCGGGCGGCAAACTTGAGGCCGGGGTGCATGAGACAAATCATGATTCACATGATGTCTCAATCGTGGCCGCGTACAAAATTCGCCGGAGAGGCTCAGAAGAGATATTGCTGACCTCCTGATGTCCGAGGCGGTTTAAAAAGGTCTGTTCTTAATGCTGGCAACGTTTCCGCCAATCCACAACGTTTTCGATGCAGATGAAACAAGGAACTGATCTGGTCCGCAATCGGTCCTGTTCCTCGCATGCGAAGTCCGAACTCACTTTGATTCAGTTTGCCATCCCGAACAGCTCTCAGGCGAGATTCCACTTTGGCGGCATGGGTCGGATGATGACGCTTTAGCCAATCCAGAAAAACGGTTTCTACCGCCAGTGGCAATCGGATCATAATAAAGCTGGCCGATTTGGCTCCTGCTTCGGAAACGGCCTTCAGAACGGTTGGGATCTCGTGATCATTAATCCCCGGAATAATCGGAGCAATCATGGCGTGAACCGGGATCCCCGCGGACGACAGACGGGTGATTGTCTCAACACGCCCCGCTGGAGCTGTGCAGGCGGGTTCCAGACGTTTTGTCATCGATTGATTCAGGCTGTTGATGCTGATGGCCACTCGACACAGGCTCTGGTCTGCCAGTTCGCTAAGCAAGTCAATGTCGCGTGTAATCAAAGAGTTCTTCGTGATGATTGAAATGGGCTGTCTTGCTTCACAGGCCACTTCAATGCACTGTCGAGTAATCTGAAGTTTTCGTTCGACGGGCTGGTAACAGTCCGTGATTCCGGACAGCATGACCGCCTCGCATTCGTATTTTGAGCGAGTGAGCCAGTCGCGAAACAGCGAGGCTGCATTTCGTTTGACCAGGATCGTGGTTTCAAAATCAAGTCCCGCGCTGAGTCCGAGGTACTCATGCGACGGGCGAGCATAACAGTAGCTGCATCCGTGCAAACAACCGCGATAGGGATTCAGGCTGTATCGAAAGGGGACGTCCGGACTATCGTTTTCTGAAATGATCGTCCGTGATGTATCATCGAAATACATTGTTCTGGGGCGTTCAAGCTCCAGCAGGAATTCGTCATCGAACTCCATCTGCTCATAATCGGCCTCCACGAGGATCGGTAGAAACCGGTTCGCTGGATTATCAGCCGCGCCACGGCCAATGGGAACAACCAACGCAGGCTCCTTCTTCGACCGGAAACCATTGAATGAAGACGTAGTGAGCGAAGACGGTATCGTCAGGGGAACTCAATGCTCGGTCAAGTTAGTCGCTGAGTTTGAGGCAGACGAACAACTCGCGTTCTTTCCGGATTTTCGTTCGCCGGGCCTGCCCCTGACAGAAAGTTGTCACTGATCATTTCGGCCAAAAATGCCATTCCGGGTTTTTCTGCGGAATCTGTTTTTTCTGGCTGTTCCGAATGTAGCACTCTTTCCGCCTTTGTCGATGAACCGATCAAGTGCGATTTTCAACGATCGGTCTTTCCCGGACGCTTCTTGTTCGGGAGTTATGGGGTGCCTTCGGGTTTCCTAACGATTTGTGGCTGTCGCAATGCGTCGATCGACGGCGACTGACATTAATGAAAAGGTCTCAAAGAGATGCAAAAGTACTCATCATTGAACAAAGCCGCCAGCATCGCGGTATGCTTTGGGATCCTGCTTTCCAACACGGCTTTTGCTTTCGATAACAACCGTGCTGGCAAGTCTGCCTCGGATAGCAGTACTGTGATTGAGCGAGCAAGAACAGCTCGCGATATCGAATTGCAAGCCGATGGGACATTGCGTGGCAAAGTCTTTACCTCGGACCAGAGACCTGTCGAGAACGCTCAGATTGAACTCAAATTCGAGGGGACCACGATCGCTCGCACAACGACTGGTGCTGACGGAGATTTCCTCATCACCGGAGTTCGGGGCGGAGCCCATGAGATTTCTGTGGGGTCTATGAATTCCCCCGTGCGACTTTGGAAGAATGGTACAGCTCCGTCAGGGGCCGTGAATGGGTTTGTGGTCGCAGCCAGCGAGGAGATTGTTCGAGGCCAAGCTTACGAACACTATTATGATCCCTACTACGATAACTATAATCAGCCAAGTTCTGGTTTCGGCCTGATGGACGTCGTGGCCCTGGCTGTCATCGGTGCTGCCGCGACTGGAGTTGCGATCGCAATTCACGAGCACAACGAAGACCCACCGGCTCAGGTTGCCTCTCCGTAGTCGGGGTAACGACAAGCGAATATTGCAAACGAAAAGACGCCAACCAGATCTGGTTGGCGTCTTTTCGTTTTATCTTTCGATGAAACAACCAGTAAGTTTCACAGAGCACCCTCACCTGTGATGACCACGCGAACGGTTCGAAACAGAATCTTGATGTCGTTCCAGACACTGCAGTTTTGCAGATACAGCAGGTCGTACGACACTTTGCGGCGAAAGCCTTCCAGTTCGTTATCGTATCCGTTGACCACTTGTGCAATGCCTGTCAAACCAGGCTTCAGTCCCAGGCGATCGATGAAGTTTGGAATCTGTTCCTGCAGCTTCATCATGAATTCAGGACGTTCAGGACGGGGCCCAATCAGGGACATGTCCCCCTTGAGGATGTTCCAGAGCTGCGGCAGTTCATCAATTCGCGTTCTGCGAAGAAATCGTCCGATGGAGGTTATTCTGGCATCACCTTGTTTTGCAAACTGAGCCCCATGGCGTTCGGCGTCGGTTCGCATTGTGCGAAACTTATAGATCGTGAATGGGCGACCATAGTTGCTGAGTTCGCGGCGATCACGCCCCGGCTTTCGCCGATCGGAATGATTCGCACCAAGACTTTGTGCCTGTTCACGACGATCTTTCTTCTTCTTTGTCCGCAGATTCAAACCAACGCGTGTCTGCGAGTAGATCATCGGTCCTGGTGATGTCAGTTTGACAAGTATGGCCGCCATGAGCAGAAGCGGGGAAGTCAGGATCACCAGGGTCAGCGCGCAGGCGATATCAAATGCACGCTTCATAAATCGGTGAGTCAGCGACAGGCATCTCACGTTTTCCCGAGGGGAGGCCAGCGGGATTCGCGTGAGCCATTCCGTACCGGGAAGGTCGACCGTGTGCTGAGCCACGAGGCTTGAAAAGTTCTGAGTCTGTTGAGCCGCCGCGTCATCGACCGGGCGAACTTCTCTCGGGCGTTCCAAAACTGACTTTGTCTGCATCGAAGGCGTTTTCCGAAGATATCTTGAATGAAAACGAGGCTCACGCATCGCTGCGCACACCCTGAATGTCCTCAAACTTAGGTCTCAATGACGATTTCTCTGCCTGTCTTTCAGGGGAAATCGGTTTAATCCCGGGAACTCGATTCATCCGTCCTGACTATGCAACAATGTTGCTGGACCGAAACGGGGCAAGTCCTCGAAGGCCGGGTCCTGTTGCAGAAAATCAACACCCGGCTGCTCGTCGGCAGTGCTGTGTTCACCCCCCGATTCCGGCTGATGTGAGGAACCCTCACAACCGTTTTAATTTGTGTAGGAGAACGTCGGCCGCATAATCTCTTGCGCAGGGCTGGTGACCTGCGGCAGGTCGCAGGCCAATTCAGCGGCAGGCGTCTTCGGATTCTCAGTCAGCTTTTCAACGCTGCAAAAGCGGCCCGAGCTGCAAGGATTGTTTGCTCAACATCTTCCGGCGTATGCACAGCGGAGACAAACATGGCTTCAAACTGACTGCAGGGAAGATAGACGCCTCGGTTCAGTAATCCATGGAACCACTTCGAAAACATTGCTGTATCGGAAGACGTTGCCGACGATAGATCACTGACTCCGCTTGAAGTCAGAAATACAGTGAGCATACTGCCGACACGATTGATCGTGACCGGAACGTCGTTGTCTGCCGCTGCTGTCTGAAAGCCATCGGCCAGCAACGCACTCGTCGTTTCCAGCTTCGGATAGGGATTCTCATCACGAATGAGATTCAGCATTGCGATTCCCGCGGCCATGGCCACCGGATTCCCGGAGAGCGTGCCAGCCTGGTAGACCTTTCCGACAGGTGAAACGCAATTCATAATCTCGGCACGACCACCATAGGCTCCAACCGGCATGCCCGCGCCAATGATTTTTCCGAGTGTCGTCATGTCGGGCATAATGCCGAAAAGTTGCTGAGCACCCCCGGACGCGACGCGAAAGCCCGTCATGACTTCATCGAAGATCAGCACTGTCCCGTGCTGCGTACAGAGTGAGCGGAGCAATGTCAGAAACTCGGGCGTTGGAACTACGCATCCCATGTTGCCTACTACGGGCTCGAGAATGACGGCCGCCAGTTGATCGCCGTTCTTTTGAAACGCGGCCGCCAGACTTTCACAGTCGTTATAGGGCAGAACCAGTGTGTCTGCGGTGGCTCCCGCGGGAACACCGGGACTGGAAGGACATCCCAGAGTCAATGCCGCGCTACCGGCCGCCACCAGCAAACTGTCGACATGACCATGGTAGCATCCGGCAAACTTCACGATCCCATTTCGCCCCGTGAATCCTCGTGCGACGCGAATGGCCGACATCGTGGCTTCAGTCCCCGAATTCACCATTCGCACCATTTCGATCGACGGCACCATTTCAATGACCAGCTGAGCCAGCTCCGCTTCCGCCTCCGTAGGCGCGCCGAAGCTGGTGCCGATCGTCAATGCCTGTTCAATCGCCTGAAGAATCTTCGGATGGCGATGACCAAACAGATGTGGGCCCCACGAACCGATGTAGTCGATGTAGCGATTACCGTCGACATCGAACAGGTATGCGCCGTCGCCCCGCTTCATGAAGGGTGGTGTGCCGCCAACTCCGCCAAAGGCTCGAGCAGGACTGTTGACTCCGCCTGGAATCAACTTGGATGCATGCTTAAACAGTGACTCGCTGCGAGTGCGTTTTGAGGTATCTGGAAGCATAGTGTGGTGTGATTTCATTCAAACTTGCGTGGTCGTTTATGGCGAGCGGGAGAGCGTCAGCCCTCCGTGTCATCGGTTCATTCTTTACATGAAGGGCTGACGCCCAGCCGCTCGCCTTCGGGAATTTCTGAATGCCTTAGTTCGCAGCGCTCAGGATTTCAAGATCGGGCTTCGCCGCCTTGAGTGCCTTGATCGTGTCTTCAGATGGATCTGATGCTGTCAGGTCCAGCCACTTCAATGATGGAAGCTGCCCCAGTTGCACGATGCCCGCGTCGCCCATTTGCGATCCTGCCACGCTCAGTCGTTCGAGCTTCTGCATCTTCAGAATGACTGCAGCGGATTCGTCTGTGATTCGCGTTGCGGACACGTTCAGATCAACAAGATTCGTTAGTGTGGCCAGAGCTGCAAAGCTCTCATCTTTGACCTTTTTGATTTCTCGCAGTTCCAGAAATGTCAGGCCAGTCAGCTTACCGAGTTTCGCAATCCCTTCACCCGAAACGAGGCGACATTCACTGATATCGAGGTAAGTCAGCTTGGGAAGATTGCTGACAACTTCCAGGCCTTCGTCATCCAGCGACGTCTCTCGCAGTTCCAATCGAGTCAGCTCCGTCAAACCAGCGAGATGCTTTACGCCGCCCCCAGTCACGTCCGCCAGTCGACAGCCAAAGCGCTTCAGCTTCTTCAACTTTGCGACTTCCACCATTCCGACATCCGTCAGACGCGATGCTTCCATCTGGAGTGATTCGAGAGTACCGATACTCCCGATGGCTGGCATGGCCAGATCTGTCACAGCGGTGTAATTCAGATTTAAGGATTTCAAAGGCAGCCCTCGCAGGTGTTCAATTCCCGCATCGGTGACTTTGGATTTTTCCAATTGCACATCCACAAGCGATTTGATCCCCGCCAGATGAGCAACTCCAGCATCGGTAACATTGCTGTTCCGCAAATCAATCGCGCGGAGCTTTGTCAGAGTTTTGACGCTCTCAAGGCCGGCGTCGGTGAAGCCCGCTCGACGCAGGACCAGGGCTTCGATGTTGGTCAGGTCTCCGATAACTTTCAAAGTTCCGTCGCCGATGGCCGAGCAGTCTGTCAGGTCGAGCCGTTTGAGCAATTTCAGGCTAGCCAGCGATTGCATTCCCACGTCGTTCATCCCCGGCCCACCAAATCTTGCGATGATGATGTGGGGAACACCGGCCAGGTGCTTCATGGATTCAGAAAAATCAGTATCGGCCGAAACGGCAATCTCTGTTACCAGACCGTCGGCGTTCTTTTTCAAACTGCAGCCCGCCTTTTCCAGAGCTGCAACGGCCGCGGCGTCGTCAGGCGTCACTGCGGACTGAGTTGACGGCAGTCCCGGCGTTGATGGTCCGGAGGATTGTTCACAACCCATCGAGAACAGCAACAATACGCCAACACTCAACAGACAATATCGATCGGCTAACACGTTCATCGCCAAAACAACCCTTCCGAACAGGATGACATCAAGACATCCGGCAGCGTATTGCGATTTCCTGCCTTTCGCAATGGTCATGGAAAGTTGTCTCGTTTCCCCGGTTTTTCGCTTCGGTCTTCGACTTCACGCAGTTCACTCAGCTTCACGCCGTTTGCTCAGTAAGGGCAGATCGGTCGCAAGAGTGGCCCAGTAATCGGACGGGCTCCAATAGCCGTTCAGAGCCAAATTGCAGGTCAAATAATGCCCGGAAGAAGAGTCAGTTTCTCAGGGTTTCGCGCGGCCCGCTGGAATTGTCAACAGCTTTGGCTCCGATTCGCCTTCCGGGATGGGTTCGCTGATGAACGTGTCACCAACAAGATCGTCCCAGTTGCAGCTGAGCAGCAGGTCAAAGCCTGGGTTCTGTTCTTTCACCTGACAGGAACATGGCCCTACAATGAACGAGGATGCTTTACGAATCGTGTCGGCCGCTATTCCCTGACCGACGATCGCGTAGAGCACTCGACCTCGCCCAAAGACCGGGAAGGCCATCGGTTCGTCATACTCGCGCAGATCCGATTCACTGTTCAGCAGACAATCGATCAGGAATTGTTCCTTCAGATCGTCTCTCCTGACGGAGATGACAGAAAACTGTATCTGCAGCCTGATCTTTGCGCTGGCGAGCAACTCCGGTTTGATTTCCATTTCTTCCGGCGACGGCAGCTTAAGCCACTCCGCGTCCTTCTTGAGTTGTTCCTGAAGTCGTGTTAATGCCGCCTGGTCTTTTGCGGCGTCTCCTGACTCCAGAAAAATCCAAACAGCCGAATGCCCTTCGGACAATTTTTCAGTGATCTCTTTTCGAGCTGGAGAGTTCACGATCTGTGGCACATGCTGCGCGGATAAAGGCGACGAGTAAGCCACTTGCTCCGCATTGATGGAGGACCGTTCGGGATAGAGTACCACCATCAGCGGCTCGGAACCCGTCTGTCGACTCTTCCAGAGCTGCTTCACAAAAGCGTCTTTTGTTGTCGTCACATCATGCACCTTCATTGTCGCCTGTGCAGGACGTTCAGCCGTTTCTTCCAGCGTCTTCAAAGTGGTCTGGTGTTCCAAATTCAACGGTCCTTCCGCAAGGACCAGAATTCGATATTGGTCCGAGCTCCAGCGTTCCAGTGCATAGCGGAACACCGGAACCTGACAGGCCATTAAGGAGCTGGCAATCGTCAGGACTGTCAGGCCTGCCAGAATCCGACGACCGTGGAGTCTTTCAGATAACGTTCGTCTGGCAAGATTTTTCATATTGATCATAACCCGAAGTGTGAGTTTTGAAGTTGCGCTGTTCAAGACTGCCTGGAGTTCTGTCAAGAACATGATTTGGGGTTCAATGCGAGCCGACGGAGCGGCTCGACTAAGTAGTTTCGCCGCTCCGTCGGCGAAAATGGCATCCACCGTTAACCCCCCAAATCAAGACCTGACGAGCCACCAGGATCAACGGGCCCAGGAAAACGGGAGATTATCAAAACCCGACGCGTCAGCGAGGGATTTACGGCAACACTGGTAAAACGCTACAGCTCATTCTCTCACTGACGTTTAGGGATGGGATGGCTGCAAATGTGCAACTTCAAAACGCAAGCCTCCGAATGACGGTTAAACGGGAAATCGCCGTTCAACCTTCGGAAAACATGCTGGATCATTATCGATGAAGAAACACTTCTATCGCCGCAATTGTCGGCTGCGGTTTATCGGCAGGCCATTTTACGTCCACCACCAGATTCTTTTCTACTCCGACGGCTGAATAGACCTTCTCAATGACAGCCTGCTTCTGGCTGATGTTACCGTCTATGGCCTGAGTCTCTCCGGAAAACTCCGCGCCCTGAAAACTCACCTTCACACCATCAAGTTCGACTGGACTGATATCGCTGAAGAATACTCTCACATCGTAATTGGCTGGTTTATCTTCCGGTCCCAGCAGTGGGATTTCGAAATGTTCAAGCCCGCGTACTCCCGATGCGAATAGCCACGAGGCTTCATCACTTTTCACCTGAACAGCGTCAGGATTATGACTGTACCATCCGCCACCCGGCGCTAATTGCGGCTGGATATCAAAGACAAACTCCAGCCGATTGACGCTGATTGGCCGTGGGAAGTCAAACCATTCCTTCTGAGCATGATCTTTTCGATCACCTGGAGCCCCGAAGTTAATGCCAATCCGGCGAACGGGAGTTGCATCACCGACCGCGCTCAGAATTCCCCAGGACTTATTTTCTGTTTTCGGTTCCAGCACTACCGTTGAGGCAATCGAGAACTGACAGACACAGCCAGCGCTGGCTTCAGGGATCATCACGAGCCCATTGCCCGGAATCGCATTGATCCAGCACCCCAGTCGCTGTCCGGCAAAGTGTCGTGTGCCGCTGTCTTCATACAAATCGTAGTAGCCGATAAAGCCGGAGCGAAAGAACATCATGTTCGGAGTCGCGGTGATGACTCCACAGTGATGTCCCGGCCGACTGTATTGCCATGGAGTTTCTTCGCCGGTCAGTGGATGAATGCGAGTTTTCTCTTTCCCCGTTTGCAGTTCGAAAGCCCACGGCTCCGCATAGATCTGTCCCTCCACGATGGCCGGGCGATTCATGTAGTTAGCATTCTTCGACCACTTTTCTTCGCCGGATTTTGCGTCCAGTACCACGAGTTTGCGAGTCTTAAACTCGCCCGCCATAAACTGCTTCCAATAGTGCCCGTTGGCATTGGCACCACACAGGAGCAGATATCCATCTGCATACATCACGGTCAGATTGCCGCCGCCTGCGCTGACGTCGGTGGTGTCTGTCACATCGACCGCCTTTTCCCAAAGCTTCCTGCCGGTCGTACGATCGATGGCCACCGCCAGTCGCACGTCCAGTTTCTTCATCTCCTCTTCGGCTTTGAGTGCTTCGTCGCCGGTCAGATTCTTCAATTCCGGTTTGTCGCGCCGATACAAATCCTGACGCTGCTCCGGAGTAAGCGAGCTATCAATAAAGTAAACCGCTTCCGGACCGATCGCGATCGTTGTGTGCAGAATGTTAGTGCCGCGATACGTCCAGAGAAACTGGCCGGTTTTGGTGTCCACTCCAAAGATCGCGTCCGTCTGGCTCTTCACGGTTAATCCGCGTCGGCGGAGTTTCTCCTCAAGCTCCTGACGAATTGTACTGGTGCCAAACAACTGGCCGTTGTCGTACGCCACATACGCCCACGCTCGAGTCAGACCATCTTCCGAAGCGGGGACTTTGAATTCCGCAATGACCTTTCCTGTTGCAGCATCCAAACCCTTGCACGATTCACCAACAGCCATGTAAAGAATGTCTTCGCTGGCCGCGAGATTATGCGTTTCGCGATTGTTGAAGACACCCGTTCGAATGGCTCCGGGGTTATCATGTTCCCAAAGAAATGACCCATTGTAGGCGTCGTACGCCATCACGCTATCAACGCCCTGAATAAACATGCGACCGAATGTCGACAGCGGCGCGCCGGCTGCTTCATGGCGATTAATCATGGCACTTGGACCTGGATCACCGTACCACAGCACTCCCAGTCCATCACGAACTCGCTGGTCGTTAGTAAATGACGTGTTGGCCGGATTTCCATATTGATGAGTCCACTCGCCGGCGCCTGGCAGTTTGCCGCGACGCACAATATGCCATTGCTCATCCGTCCTGAGTTCTCCGTTGCTCTGCTGATAAAGCCCTGTGGCCCAGTTAGAGATCGCTTTTTCATCAGAGCCCGCACTGCCGGGAAAATGCCCCGGCCGCGCGATCATGGCCACGCCTCCGCAGGGCTTCAGAAACCGAGCAACCTTGTCCGGCTCACACGGCATTTGACCGGTGCGCAACTGAGTCTCCGACACGATCAGATTGGCAAAATAGTTTGCGAATGGAATCTCATTCACGGAACAGTTGACGATGGTCACTCGCGATGCATGCAACCCTGTTCGTTCCAACGCGGCTCGTGATGCCGAGGCTTTTTTCTCGTCAGGCTCGACGGCGAACACGGTGAGTGAACTCTGCTTTGCAATCTCATACGCCAGCCGTCCGTCTTCGCTGCCGACAACCAGACAGAAGCCAGTTCGATGACCGCTGCGTTCAATAATCTCGGCCGCTGTTCGCTGGAAATGATCTGTGAGTTCGTCAGTGGCAAAGGCCGCAGAGAATGGTTCGGGCCACTCCTGCACCGCATCGGCGGCTTTCGTTCCAAATCCGTAGATATGTCCCGAATCCGTGCTGACGGTCAGCAGCGAGTCTGTCGCTGAAAAGCCCATTACGTTGCCTTCCACCGGCGCTTCCCAGACTTTCTTCCCTGTGGCTCGATCGAGTACTGTCACCTGATTCAGGCCGCCAGCGATGACAAGTTTGTCCGTGGCGATCAAGGCGTCGTCGTGTTCACTGGGAAACTCCCAGACGATTCCGACGCCCGCGTATTCTTCGATCTTCTGCTCCGCTTCCTGCAATTGCTCCGCATCTTTGCGAACCTTGGCAGCCTTCAGAAACCACTTCTGTTTTTCCTGACTGGCCCGAGCGTGTTCAGCTCGATTGACGCAAAAGATTTTGGAACCATCCAGCAGATAGGCATGCTCATCGGCCAGAACCATTTGTCGTCCGCCAATAAACGCCGCTCCGACGTCGCCGGTCTTTTCTTCCATCGCCAAAAAGTGGTGAGGTCCGCCCGAATAAACCTGTCCATCACCCAGCAGGGCCTTGGTGCCACCGACAACTCCGCCTGCATCAGCTCGCCAGGAATGCTTTCTCTGGAAAACGATTTCACCTGTGGCCTTCGAGACTGCGACCGGCAAAGATCGCCCGGAAGGAACATACAGGTAGTCTTCATTGCACAGCAGATAACCCTGAGGCGAAAGTTCGTTTCGCCCTGCATCCTGCTGGCTAATGCGATCATTCTTCCAGACGATTTCCCCCGTCTTCGCTTTGACCGCACAGAGGTAGATGGTCTCGTGAGGAAAGATCCCCGCACCAAAGTAAGCAGTCTCGCCGTCGATCAGAACCCCGGTACGGACCGGCCATCGCGAAATCATCTCACCGCGAGACAGCAGCCGATCATCCTTCGGCCCGACTCGCATTTGCCAAACCACGTCGCCAGTCTCTGCATTCAGGCAATAGACCTTGCCGTCGTCGGAGCCAAAATACGCATTGCCATGTGCAAGCGTGGGAGCCAGCCGAATCGGACCGTCGGTATAGAAACTCCATACGGTCTTTCCGGTGATGGAATCGACGCAGTAAACGCGATGGTCGACTGTGCTTCCGAAGTAAGACCGGCCACTGGAATGCACCACATTCATCGCCGCATCGAAGTTGACACGATGCAGCATCACGTGTCCTTCGATCGGTGTGCTACGAGGCCCGGAGAATGCCATCTCCGGCCGAGCCGGTGTTCGATAGACCCACGACAAATGCAGGTCGGGCGAGAGTGAGGCCGACGAGAATCCCGCGCGGTCATTCCCGTTGAGATAAGCAGGCCAGTCTGCCGCGAAGGACACCGAGGCCTGCAAAACAAGACAGAACAGGGCAGGAAGAATGCCGCAATGTCGACCGTTCATCTCATCAACTCCATCAGACGAAGCGTTTCAATCTGTTTGCCTGCGATGAGATCAGGTTGTCAGAGATAGATCAACACCCTCAATCTGAATCGGCTCTGTTTCACCGCTGCTTCAGCGCAAGTCAGAGTTGAGTGTACCGTATCGGGGCCATGTTTACCGTCGTCGCAGACGATCGTTCATCAAAAGTTAAGACTTCAGGCGAACCACTTAACGGCATCTGAACGGACCATCTGTCATAATGCGCCGGGCGAAACGCACGTCGCGATGATCATTCAGAGCAGTGCTTGCAACGGGAAGCCATCGGTCCTTCAAGACATCTGGTTGCGTCGCGGGTGTGAGTGCGATACAAACAAAAGTTGCGAGCGGATCCACGTTATTGCAGACAGAAATTCGACGTTCGATTTCTGTTTGTCGCTGGCTTTAGATCCAATCGAACACGTCGAATCCTGTAATGAGGGCTTGAACATGTCAAAGACCGTTGTCGCGATGCTTGCTTCGCTGCTGGCCCTCGGAGGCATGACGTGGGCGTTGATGAACAATGATGTTCGACGACCGTCCGCTCCCTCTGATTCGCAGCCAGGCTCTGCCGCATCGCAGGGAGGTTCAGATGCCATTGAGGTCTCCCTCTTCTGTGCAGCCAGTAACCGGGCGGTGATGGAAGAGATCCGTGAAAAATACGAAGCGGAGACGGGTCGGCGCGTGGTCATTCAATATGGAACATCTCAGTCACTGCTGTCGCAGATTGAAGTGAGCGGGACTGGTGATCTGTATCTGCCCGCTGATGACAGTTTTCTGGAAATTGCTCGCAATAAAGGGCTGGTGAGCGAAACAATCAAGATCGCAAAAATGCATTGTGGGATCGTCGTTCCGAAGGGCAATCCCAAAGGCATCGACGAATTGTCAGATCTTTTTGCAGCCGACGTTCGTCTGGTTCAGGCCAATCCTGATGCCGCCGCGATCGCGAAACTCACCAAGCAGATTACCACCGCGAGTGGACTTTGGGATCAGCTCGACAAAGCAACCGCCGCTTACCGTACAACAGTCACGGATGTGGCGAACGATGTGCTTGTTGGCGCGGCCGATGCAGGCATTGTCTACGACTCTGTTCTGCATACTTATCCTGATCTGCAGTTTGTTAAAGTGGCCGAACTGGCTGAAGGCGTTTCCCAGGTCTCCGTCGGCGTGATTTCATCATCGCCGCAACCGTCTGCCGCTCTGCATTTTGCTCGGTACGTATCGGCTCGCGACCGTGGCCTGAAACACTATCAGGCGCATGGATTCGAAATTTCAGAGGGCGATGAGTGGCAGGACGAGCCTGAGTTGACGGTCTATGCAGGTTCCATGCTGCGGCCTGTCATCGAAGACACTATCAGTCAGTTTGAAGAGCGAGAAGGCGTGCGAGTGTCACGGGCCTACAACGGCTGCGGCATCCTGGTAGCGCAGATGAAAAGTGGTCAGCATCCGGACGCTTACTTCGCCTGTGATCTGGAGTTTATGAATCAGGTCAAAGACTTGTTTCCCGATCCCGTTTCCGTGTCCCAAAATGAGCTGGTGATATTGGTCGAAAAAGGCAACCCAAAGAAAATCACTTCGCTGCGTGATCTGACGAAAGAAGGTTTGCGTGTTGGCATCGGTCACGAGAAACAATGTGCCATGGGCTGGATCACTCAAAATACATTCAAAGAAAGCGGGCTTCAGACAGAACTGATGACCAACGTGACTGTGCAGACTCCCACGGGCGATATGCTTGTCAATCAATTACGAACCGGATCTCTCGATGCCGCTGTGGCCTATCTCAGCAACGCGGCCGGCGCGGCCGATTTTCTGGATGCGGTTCAGATTCGAGACATATCATGCTCCACGGCAACTCAACCGTGGGCCGTAGCGAAAGAGTCCCGATTTCCCAGGTTGGCTGGTCGCTTGTTTGACCACCTGTCGTCCAAAGAGAGTCAGGAAATCTTTGCGGCCGAAGGTTTTCAGTGGAAGTTTGGAAAGTAAATGCAGGCCGGAGCGAGCGAGAGCGAGTTCCGGCAGAAGATGAGCAAGCCGGAACGCACGTTGTTCTGTCCGGCCTACGTAACTCGTTCCTAAGTTTTTCCAAAGGCTTCCACTCTGAAACGTAACCGGACAAGGCAATTCAGCGACGTTGTGTTCTTTCTGATGATGGGAGGACTCTCGGCCTGCTTCATTCTGCTGATCGTTCTGCTGCTGGTCGCCGACCTGATGTTCACGTCGCCGCAGGAGTTCGCCAGCGCGCTGCGCAAGCCGGAGATTCAGGCGGCGTTTCGACTGACACTTCTGACCTGCACCGTAGCGGCCGTATTGTCGCTCTGGGTGGCAACGCCGCTGGGGTACTTGCTATCGCGTTTTCAATTTCCCGGTCGACGGATCGTTGACACCATTGTGGACATTCCGATTGTTCTGCCCCCGCTGGTGCTTGGCCTGAGCCTTCTCATTCTATTTCACCAACCGTTTCCGTTCAGCCAATGGTTTTTTCCTGGCAGCAAGTGGACGGTGGAAACGTGGCTGCGAGAAGACGTCGGATTCCCGATTACGTATCGCTGGCCAGCTGTGATTCTCGCTCAATTTGCGGTGTCCTGTGCGTTCGCGATTCGCACGATGCGAGTCACCTTTGATCAAATCAACCCGCGTGCCGAAGACGTGGCAAGAACTCTTGGCTGTACTCGGTTTCAGGCTTTTATGAAGGTCGCATTGCCTCAGGCGTGGCGAGGCATGATTACAGCCGGAACCATCGCCTGGGCCAGAGCACTCGGAGAATTCGGGCCTATTCTGGTCTTTGCCGGCGCCACTCGATTTCGCACCGAAGTACTTTCGACGACCGTGTTCCTGGAACTCAGCGTGGGGCAACTTGATGCCGCCGTTGCGGTCTCGCTGCTGATGGTGGCGATGGCCATTGTCGTGCTGCTGATCCTGCGATGGATTGGAGCCGGTTTGACATCATGATCGAACTTTCTTCTGTCTCCATCAGGATTGGCGATTTTCAGCTCAAAGATCTTTCTTTTCGAGTCGACGCAGGGCAATACGCTGTCGTCATGGGCAAAACCGGGATCGGCAAAACGACGATCCTGGAAGCCATCTGCGGGCTACGTACAGTTCACTCCGGCCGTATTCTGATCAACGGCGTGGATGTGACTCGCTGGACTCCTGCCGATCGAAATGTCGGCTACATGCCTCAGGACCTCGCGCTGTTTCCCTCAATGACTGTTCGCGAGCATATTGAGTTTGCGATGAAGGTCAGAAGTCGACCGGCAAAAGAAATATCCGATCGGGTGATGGAGCTGGCAAGTTTGCTGGAGATCACTCCGTTGCTGGATCGACGCATCAAAGGACTCAGCGGCGGCGAATCACAACGCGTCGCGCTGGGGCGAGCATTGTCGTTTCGTCCCAGCGTTTTACTGTTGGACGAGCCCTTAAGTGCTCTGGATGAAGAAACTCGTTTGACGGCTCAAAGTCTGCTGAAAAGCTTGAATAAGATCACCGGAGTCACGATCCTGCATGTCACTCACAACCAGGAAGAAGCGGATGCGTTAGGAGATTACTGCATTCGGCTGATCAAAGAGAAATCAACAGGCAACGTGATCATGCATAAGGCTGCAGATTGAATGAGCATGACGGACCAGAACCAGATCCTGATTGAACTCACGGGCCCCCTCCAACGCGCAGCGGGCTGTTCGCAGGTTGTGATTCCCTGTGAGTCGTCGCGAACATTGGGAGCTGTGTGTGCGTGGCTGTTGATTGAGTTTCCCGCGACGAAAACTGTGCTGGGCGATTCCAGCCGCTATGCGGTCACTGAAGGCGATCTTCCTCCGGGGCTGCTTGTGATCTGCGATTCCGTCACCTTGAAGGCTCGTCTGGAGACCGCTGTGAAAGCTGGTGATCGGCTGACTCTTATGCCAATGATCAGCGGTGGATAAACGATGCAGAATAAATCCACAGAACAACGTCTCGAACGGCTACCGCAGAACATGAACTCCTTACCGTTAACCGAGGAAGATCGCACAACCTATGCATGGCAAATGGATGTTCGTGATTTCGGTGAAGCCGGACAGCAGAAGCTGAAAGGAGCCACCGTCCTCATCAGCCGTGTGGGTGGACTGGGCTCAGTCGTCGCTTATGAACTCGCTGCCGCTGGCATTGGAAGGTTGATCCTCGCGCATGCCGGCAACGTGCAGCCGTCGGACCTAAATCGTCAATTGCTGATGACTCATGACTGGATTAATAAACCAAGAATTGAATCGGCTGTGCGACGCTTGAAGGAACTGAATCCGCGTCTTGAAATTGTCAGCATTGCCGAGAATATCTCAGTCGAGAACGCCGATCGACTGGTTGCTATGGCCGACTGTGTTGTCGATGCCGCCCCGATGTTTCAGGAACGTCTGGCGATGAATGACGCGGCCGAGAAACAATGTAAACCGGTGATTGAAGCGGCCATGTATGAACTGGAAGCATCACTCACTGTGATTCATCCCCCGCATACACGACGGTTTCGAGAGCTGGTTCCGGATGTTCCTGAAGGCTGGCAGCGGCGTTTTCCCGTCTTCGGAGCTGTCAGCGGAACAGTCGGTTGTATGGCGGCGATGGAAGTCATCAAACTGGTCGCGGAGTTCGGTGATCCGTTGCTGAATCGAATGGTTCGCATCGATCTGAGGTCGATGCGTTTTGATACGATTCGACTAATGTAGGGTGGTTTCGACATCTTCTGAATGGACGGTTTCCATGAAAATCAACACCGATCACTCAACGACGAATCTGCTGACATCCTGTCGTGCAATCGCGGCCCTGATCATTGCGCTTTCGATGTCGGTCACCGCCAATGCCGGTGACTGGCCGATGTGGCGATACGACGCGGGACGCACGGCCGCTTCGCCCGAAACACTGCCGGACAATCTTCAATTGCTGTGGACGCGGGAGGGAACTCCGCGAGTTCAGGCGTGGGATGATCCGCTCAATCTGGACCTGATGCCTTACGATCGACTGTTTGAACCCATCGTGATGGACGGACGAATGTTCGTTGGTCACAGCGACAGAGACAAACTCTCCGCGATCGATGTCAACACGGGAAAAGAATTGTGGGCTGTTTACGCCGACGCGCCGGTTCGATTGCCGCCCGTGGGCTGGAACGGTGCCGTCTATTTCACCAGCGACGATGGCCGTCTGTATTGTGTCGATGCAGCGACCGGCGCGATCCGGTGGCAGTTTGCCGGAGCCCCCGGACCGCGAAAGGTCGTCGGTAACCTGCGTTTGATCTCAGCGTGGCCAGCGCGAGGTGGCGTCGTTGTGCGCGATGGGAAGGTTTATTTTGCTTCGAGCATTTGGCCGTTTATGGGCGTGTTTGTCTACTCGTTGGACGCAGAAACCGGCGCGGTTGAATGGGTCAATGATTCGTCGGGCTCCACCTATATCAAGCAACCGCACAGTGCGCCGTCGTTTGCCGGAGTAGCTCCACAGGGCGCACTGGTCGCGACAACGGACGATCTGATCGTTCCCGGCGGGAGATCGGTTCCGGCCTTGTTCAATCGCAAAACCGGCGAACTACGCTATTTCGAACTCAACGCTGGCGGAAAGGGTTCAGGCGGTTCTTTTGTCTCCGCAGATGATTCCGTTTTCTATGTGCATACGCGATTGAAAGGTGTGCGAGAATTCCATTTGCAGAAAGGCGAGAAGACGGCGTTTCAGCCCAATGAACCTGTACTGCATGGCAAGATCGTGTATTCGGCCGAAACCACTAAAGAAGGTTTGCCGGTCATTCGAGCTTACAACGCTGAACGCACGATCGTGTGGGAACTTGCCGCCGACGGACGTGGCGATCTGATTCTGGCGGGCAACAAGCTTTACGCCGCTGGTCCCGGCGGAATCAGCACCGTCGCATTGCCCGCGACAGATTCAAGTGACAAACCGACTCTCGTCTGGTCCGTCAAAACTGAGGGACAAATTGAACGACTGCTGGCGGCCGACGGAAAGCTCTTCGCTGTGACTTTGGAAGGTAACATCCTGACCTTTGGACAAGCGTCCTCGACGGCACCATCAGAATCGGCATCGCGTGTTGCCATCACACCGGAATCATTTCAGGTCCCTGACGAACAATCACAATTCGCCGAACAACTGTTGTCGGCTGGCGATCCACAGGGATTCTCGTTGTGGTTCGGGGCGGCCGATGAAAAAGTCATCAATGCGATCGCCGCGCAATCACCGTTCGTGCAACTGGCCATCATCGATCAGGATGCCGCACGCGTTGCCGCGTTGCGACGTCGTTTGGATTCGGCCGGGCTTCTGGGCCGGGTCACCGCTCATCAGGGATCCGTCGTCAGCTTTGATGCGTCACCTTATCTGTCGCACATGATTTTTGTCGGGACGGACCTGGCACCAAACCTTGCAGCTGATCGAGCAGGACTGGCCAAAGCTTTCGATTCCGTCCGACCCTATGGTGGCGTACTGCAGTTTCTGGCGACGGGCGATGCCCGTCAAAAGATCGCGGATCAGATCACCGCTGCCAATTTGGAGAAAGCCGAAGTCGCGATCACCGATCACTCCGTTATCGTTCGTCGAGTCGGTGCTTTGCCGGGATCCGCCGATTGGACGCATTTACATGGTGACATCGCAAATACTCGCAAGTCCAACGATTCTCGCGTCAAATTGCCGCTGGGTGTACTGTGGTTCGGCGGGAGCAGCAACATGGATGTGCTGCCGCGACATGGACATGGGCCGCCGCAGCAAGTGGTCGACGGTCGTTTGTTTATTCAGGGCATCAACAAGCTGAGTTCTCGCGATGTCTACACGGGGCGCGTACTCTGGATACGCGACTTTAAAGATCTCCGGACCTACGATGTTTACTACGATGAAACCTACAAAGACACACCGTTGGATCCCGCATACAACCAGGTTCACATTCCGGGCGCGAATGCGCGTGGGACGAACTACGTGGTCACGTCCGATAGAATCTACATTCTTGAAGGGGCCGTCTGTCTGGTACTTGATCCGGCCACGGGCGAGACTTTGCAAACCATTGAACTGCCTCAGGAGGATCCTCAGAACCCACAGGAATGGAGCTACATCGGCGTTTACGAAGATGTGCTGATCGGCGGACTCGGGTTTGCGAAATATCGCGATCGCCTGAACCTGTCTTTCGAAGAGGAAGACGAGAAAGTCAAAGGCAATAAGGCGGGCTTTGGGTCGAAGAGTTTTGATCGAGCTGGCAGCCGCGCACTTGTGGGCTTTGATCGCATCAGCGGCAAACAGCTTTGGAAAGTGGATTCTCGACACAGCTTCTGGAATAACGCAATCGTGGCCGGCCGCGGCAAGATTTATTGCCTCGACCGCAACCCCCGCATCGTCGAAGAAAAGCTGGCTCGCCGCGGCATCCCTGCGCCGACCACTTATCGTTTGCTCGCTTTGGATGCTCATACCGGTGAGACCGAGTGGCAGGTTGAAAACGGTATTTTCGGAACCTGGCTGGGGTATTCGGAACAACGGGACCTGTTGCTTCAGGCCGGTGCGGCCGCGAGCGATCGTCTGGTGGGAGAGACTGACCGAGGCATGACAGTGTATAAAGGCTCGGATGGTTCGGAGGTCTGGTCGAAGCCCGATTTGAAGTATTCGGGTCCCTGCATTTTGCACAATGATCTGATCATTACGAATGCAAACTCGTACAACGAATCGGCCGGTGCGTTTTACCTGAAGAACGGAGAGCCGCAGATGATTTGCAATCCGCTGACTGGCGAAGAATCGCCATGGAAGATCTCGCGAGCGTACGGCTGCAACACCATTCTGGCCAGCGAAAACATGCTGACGTTTCGATCCGGAGCTGCCGGGTTTTACGACCTGAAAACGCATGCAGGGACTGGCAACTTTGGTGGCTTCAAGTCTGGCTGCACGGGTAATTTGATCGCAGCCGGTGGAGTGCTGAATGCTCCGGACTACACTCGGACCTGCAGTTGTTCGTATCAGAATCAGACGTCGCTGGCTCTGGTTCATATGCCCGACATTGAAACGTGGACCACGAATTCGCTCAGCAGCATTGATGGCAAAAAACATCCCATTGAAACGCTGGGCATCAACTTCGGCGCGCCGGGGCAGCGTCGCGATGCGAATGGAACATTGTGGGTCGAATGGCCGAATGCGGCCAATGAGTTGTCGCCGTTAACAATTATGGCGAACGAGCAATCTCGATTCTTCAAGCGTCATTCTTCGGCAATTTCCGGAACAGAAACACCGTGGATTTTCGCCTCGGGTCTGGAAGGGGCGGCGGACCTGCAGATTGGAGTGACGCTGGAGGGAAAAGCCAAAGTCGCTGAAGCGGACCCGGCAAAAGCGGACTCGGTCCCGGTGTCGGAACGGACGAAGATAGTTGCCGAGCCAAAACCTTACTCGATCCGTTTGTTCTTCGGAGCCCCGATCGGCGGCCCCAGTTCCGGTGATCGTGTCTTCGATGTCGTATTGGATAACGTGACCTTGCTGACTGACGTTTCCGTCTCCGATGGTCAGACGCTTATTCGTGATTTGCCAGTCGTCGACATCAGTGAGTCTTTCCGCTTGCAGTTGGTCCCCAAAGTGGGGCTGCCGGTGCTCTCGGGAATCGAACTCCGCCGGGTTGCGAAGGAGTGAGTTGGTTAACGTAGGTCGATCTGTCTCAGATCGCCATGAGCGGCCTGTTGTTTCATCTCCGCCATCTCCATTTCGCAACTCATCGCGCCGCGAACTTGCTGCGTTGAGGTTTTGTAGTGGTCATCCACATTGGTTTGCGGAGTGCACACAGACCGATCTGAGGACAGATCGGTCTACGGTACACTCGTCGCTCCTTCGACGGGAGTGGCTTCGGGGGGCGGCGCGGGTTCTTCTGCCGGGAGCGGTAAAGTCTCAGGTGGAGCCGATGACGGCGTAGTAGGTTCAGCCGTTCCCGATTCGGAATGTTGTTTCCAGATCTTTGTTTGCTTGAGACGTTCGAGCAGGCGTTCGTTGGAACCGATGGCATCGATTTTCCACTGTCCATTTTCGCGTTTGAAGCGGATTGGCACTGGCGGCTTGTTGGGAATTGTGAGCGTTGCGGAGGCCGTGTCGCCGGTTTCTGTGTAGGATGAGACGTCACCATGGATCAGCTCAAAAGCATACTGCTCATCATTCACTGCAGCTTTCATCAGCAAGCCAAGTGCAAACCTTTCTGCCAATCGGTCGTGCTTTAGCTCCTCCGCGGCTCGTTGAATGGTCAAATCAACGTCGGTCGAAGGCACTTCCCGTAACTCAGTAGCCAGCTTTTCAAGCTGCAAATGCAGCCCCAGAGTGCCCTGACCACCGTTCATCATGTTGTAGCCGATCATTTCCTGGAGACCAGGAGACTCGCCAGCTTCCTCAAGCATCTTCGTAGTCAAAGGATTGATGACGTTTTCACTTGATGCCTGTCCGTCTTCATTGAGCCGGGCGCGGATCAGATCCCTGCAGACAAGCGAATCGAGAAACTCACGCGTCATCGCCTCGGCGGTAAAGTAGTCCGCGAGCTTCATCCAATCCTTTGCCGCATACGTAGCCCGGGCATTGGCCACTGCCATCCATGGGCCGGGGGCGCGATAGAAGCGTTGGAGGGCGGATGGCAGCGTGGGAGCTTTTCTGCCGTTTAGTCGGTCGTATTTCGCACTAATCGACCATTCGATCCAACGACCGCTTCTCGAAATGCTGATGTTGATTGGGTACTGTTTTGGTTCCCATCCAAGAAGACCCGGCCGGTTTGTGAGACTGGCCCCAGCTGTGCCGCGGGACATACTTGGCATTTCCATGCCGGGGCCAGATCCCATCGTTCCCATGGATTCGGAATGATTGTCTGCCACATCGACGGTATAGAGGTTCAAGCGGTTGCGGAATTCTTCCTGAGTCTCTACCGACACGGCGTCATCGAGCTTTGTCCACATGTCGTTCTCAATGGCTCGCAGTTGATCTGGAAACGAACTGACTCTGGTTGTCTGCACACCGTTGGCATCGACAGAGACGATCGAATGCAGGGCTTCTTCCTTGAGGTAGCGTTCGTGGGTTTCTTTCAGGATCGCGTTGACAGCGGCACGTTGCTTATCGGTGAGATTAAACAACTGGGCATTGAGCGACGGGACAGAGTTCTCGAAGACGACGGCTGAATGTGAACTTATGGGCGCGGGCGACATGCCCATTCCCATACCGCCGGGCATTCCACTCATACCCATCATCCCCTCGCCGCCAGCTCCGCTCATCATTGCACTTGCAGCTTCCGACCCGGCCATCATGCCAGCCATCTGATTCTGATCCATTGCCCCATCGGCGGCTCGCCTCGCTTGAGCCTCCGCAATTTCCTTTTTGACATAGTCGCTCGCAGCCTGGCGTTCGCGCTCACTGACCTCGGCCATCGCATGAGAACGTTGGCGAGCTTCCAATGCGAAGTAGAATACGGCGGCCAAAACTGGAGTGACGAGCACTCCGGCGATGAACCCGATCACGCCTTTTCCAATCAAGGGACGGCGAGATGGAAAGGCGATAGAATTTGCAATCGCGTTGGGTGAACTGAGCGCCTCGACATCAGTCTTCACCTGATTCGCCTGTTGATAGCGCCGGTCAGGTTCTCGGGCCAGGGCTCTCAACACCACTTCATCCAGTCGCACGTCGGTTTCGGCTCGTTCGGATGGCGGCGAGAATCTGCCAAGCGGCAACTCACCAGTGAGCAGTTCGTAGAAGACGACGCCCATGGAATAAATGTCGGCTCGATGATCGATGCCGGGTAGGCCTTCGATTTGTTCGGGGGCCATATAGGCCGGTGTGCCCATCAGTTGATGGGTTCTCGTCAGAGTCGGCATTGTGGGGGACTGGCCGAGCAATCTCGCAAGTCCGAAGTCGGCAATTTTGACTCGACCGCGTTTGTCGATGAGGATATTTTCCGGCTTGATGTCGCGATGGACGACGCCTTCGTCATGAGCGAACTGCAACGCATCACACAACTGCCCGACGATGGCGAGTGTTTCCTTTGAGGCCAGTTTTTTGATCGGTTCGGCTCGCAGTGCCTGTCGCAGAGTGACTCCGTCGATGAATTCCATCAGCAGAAAATAGATGCCGTCGCGTTGGCCGAATTCGTAGACCGTGACAATATGCGGATGACTGAGCGATGCCAGTAAACGAGCTTCTCGCAGGAATCGCTCTGTGAATCCCGCGTCGGCTGCCATCTCGCCGGGCAGCACTTTCAACGCGGCGATACGATCGAGTTCCTTCTGGCGGACCTTGAAGACGGCTCCCATGCCGCCGGCGCCGAGCAACTGCTGGATCTCGAGGTGTGGAAACACGGCAGTGAGCTGTTCGATTTCGGGCGGCTTCCATGCGACACGTGGTCCGCCGCCATACGTGGAGCTTTTCATGCCCTGCTGCAGCAAGCAGGCAGGGCAGAATGTCTGGCCGTTGTTGGTGATCAGTTCGCCGTTGCAGGTGGGGCAGGTGGTTGTCATGAGAAGGCTCCTGTAGATCCTTTCTGCCGGAAAGGATTTTCGCCGTGAGGCGAACCTGTGTGCAGTGTGGCATGGAATTCCGGGGCGATTTTGTGCGATGACTTGCACTCAGGTCGCGACAAGTCGCGAAGTCCTGCCCGGCAGGCAGGACCTACTGATGATCCCATTGTGGCAGGACCGAGTTCGCTCTATTATCAGGAGAAGCAATTCGCGGCGAACGTTACGGGGAATTTCGGAAATCTTTCATGAGAGCCTCAGCATGACGTCATCCGCCCCCAGTCCGACCGCCTCATGGCCTCGACGCTTCGCGACAACTCGCTGGAGTCTGATTCAGCAGGCGCGGCAGGGCCAGGACGCATCGGCCCGAGTTGCCCTGGAAGAACTTTGTCGAGCTTACTGGCTGCCGGTGTACGCATTTATTCGGCGTCAGACTCGTGATCTGCATGAAGCTCAGGACTGGACGCAGGGCTTTTTCGCCACACTACTGTCCCGAGATGCGTTTGTTGAGCTGGCCCCGGAACGAGGCCGGTTTCGGTCGTTCCTGCTGGCGGCCGCTCGGCATTTTGCCAGCAATGAAAGAGACAAGAAGAACGCGACTGTGCGTGGCGGAAGAATCGCGTTCCATTCTTTGGACTTTGAACGCGGAGAAGCGCAACTGGCCACTGAGCTTGCTCGTGGTGAGACGCCCGAGCAGATCTTTGAACGCCGCTGGGCACTGGCTCTGCTTGAACGAGTGCTCAATCGACTTCGGCTGGAGAATCAGGACGCTGGTCGAGCCGAGTTATTTGCGGTGCTGGCGAATCACCTGGCAGGGCAACCGACCGAGGGGACTCTGGCCGAGGTGGCTGAAAGCTTGAAGATGTCTCCGGAAGCCGTGCGAATCGCGTTGCATCGATTGCGAAAACGGTACCGACGAATTCTGCAGAGTGAAATCGCCGAAACCATCAGCTCACCTGATGGAATCGATGACGAAATCCAACTTCTGTTTCGAGCGTTGCGCATGTCGGAATGAAGACGACATTCTGTGCCAATTCGATTGACCTAGCCGGGTTGAAAAAGCTAGTGCTGGCTTCACGACACTTCAGTAACTCAAATGTCAGGGCACGTCCGCCGATTCTGGTTCAGAGGGCAGGGCAGGGCCGGAATCGCGTTCTGCCAGTTTCTGCTGTCCTGCCATCATTACGATGATCATTATGAAAGCCCCGATGAAACTCGCTGCGTGGATCCATGTGAGCGCAATCGTGGCTGCGATTCCGGGTGCGTGGCTGTTGAGTGATTCGAAGATTCCGAGTGTGGTCTGGGCTTTCAGTTTTGGTGTTAACCCCTGCGGCGGAAAGGTTCTGTTCACTTCATCGAGGATCCTGACAGCCAGTTCTTTCGGGATATCGTCTGTTTCCAGGTCAGATTGAACGCCTTCCTTACGCAAGGCATGGACGATTCTGCCGGAGCGGAGTGCGGTTGGAATTCCGATGGCCGTCAGGAACCCAAGGAATCCGAAGAACCAGTCTCCAAACAACACCGCCAGTGCGGCGGCGATACTTGCGGTCAGAACTCGAAATGCCACATCGAACGCATAATGTCTGGCAAAGAAGAGTTCCTGAACAACTCGTCCGCCATCAAGAGGCAACAGTGGGAGAAGATTCATGCCATTCAGAATCAGACATAGCACGGCTGCGTTGATCATCCATGTGATCTTCAAAGCCATGCCCGCGATTCCCAGGACTGTTCCAAAGAGAATTCCCGGCACAGGACCAGCTAAAGAAACAACGGCCTTTTTCCAGCCCGGGATGTTGTAGCTCCGGCCGGAGACTGCGGCTCCAAAAAAAGGAATGAAGAACATCTTCAGATTGCGATAGCCGCTTAGCTTCATGGCGATGAAGTGTCCGCATTCATGAAGGAGCATCATCAGGATCAGGGTCGTTGCATAATCGAATGACCATGAAGCAGATCCAGTCCCGACAAAGAGTGCCATTGATACGACCAGCATCATCACGACACCGCTCCATGATGACGTCTGATTCTGAAGATTGTGCAACTCCTGCAATTCAGCGGCGTATCGATCAGAATCTTCCGGCAGCGTTTGCGCGTTCATTCAAGTTTGTCCCGAGTGTTGTCGAAGAGTTGCCACCGGCAGAAAACGACTCGTGCTGCGTTGTAATGCACCTTGCGTGTGATCCAAAGTGTTCACCAGGGTGAAGTATTCACGGCAAATATGGAGGACCCCTGAAAGTTGGTCGAATCGTTGCTGTTTCCCCCGGTGTTGCTATCGTAATTGGTTCTGATCGGGCGTTTGGCCTGAAATTTTCCCGGGTGCGGTGTATTGACGGCTGTTAGCAGTCAATCTTTTGCCTGGGAGTCTTCTGTTTTTGTCCCACTGACTTCCCGAGGTACGCTCATGACAAGAAAGACATCACGTCGCAGTTTTCTCGGCAGTTCTGCCGCATTGGGAACTGCGTTCTGGGTTGCTCCGCAGACATTCGGAAAGCCGACTCGCTCGGCTCTTGAAGGTCTGACCGCCGCCTGTATTGGAGTTGGTGGCAAGGGTGACAGCGACAGCAGTCATATCGCCGATCAGGATGTGGAAATTGTTGGCATCTGTGATGTCGATAAACGGACTCTGGCCAAGAAGGCGAAAGAGTTCACGAAGGCCGAGCAGTTCACTGACTTCCGTGAGATGCTGGACAAGCTCGGTGACAAAGTCGACATCGTAAGTGTTAGCACCCCGGACCATACTCATGCTGCGGCTGCTATCAAGGCGATGAAGGCCGAGAAGCATGTCTATGTTCAGAAGCCTCTGACCTGGTCCATCCGCGAAGCTCGTATTATGCGAGAAGTTGCTGCGGAAACGGGCGTGGTCACTCAGATGGGTAATCAGGGCACCGCTGAAGACGGACTGCGAGAAGCGGTCGAAGTGATTCGTTCGGGGGCAATCGGATCGGTCTCTGAACTGCACGTCTGGACAAATCGTCCGGTCTGGCCACAGGGGATTGGTCGCCCCGCTGGCGAAGACAAAGTGCCTGATTATCTCGACTGGGATTCCTGGATTGGTCCTGCCCAAATGCGTCCTTACAAAGAAGGTGTGTATCACTCCTTCAATTGGCGCGGTTGGGTTGACTTTGGAACGGGTGCCTTGGGCGACATGGCCTGCCATACCACAAACATGCCTGTGATGGCTCTGGAACTGTGGGATCCGATTGCTGTTACAGCAGTCAAGAATCCAGGCATCGTTGAAGGTGAAACCTTCCCTGGCGCAACGACGCTGATGTTCGAATTCCCTGAACGCAATGGTCTGGCCGCGACGAAGTTCTACTGGTACGACGGTGGCAGCCTGCCATCAGACGACCTGATTGCTCAGTTGCCAGAAGGTTTCCGTAAGCGTATTGCTGAACAGAAAAAGGGCGGCGGCAAAACCAGCGCGGCTCTGGTTGTGGGAAGCAAGGGCATGCTGTTGTCAGAGAATGACTACGGTGCCGCCTACACACTGCTGCCCGATGCAGACTTCAAGGGCTTCAAGAAGCCAGAACAGTCGATTCCTCGTATCCCATTCAAGGGCAGCAACGACGAGCGAAACAAGTGGGAGTTCGTTGAATCCTGCCGCGGCAACTACAAGCCCGGCACGATGTCCAACTTCGGCTACGCTGGTCGTCTGACCGAGACGATTCTTGTCGGTAATCTTGCAGTGCGAGCTGGCGAAGGTCAGCGTATTGAGTGGGATGCCAAGAATCTGGTCAGCACAAATCTGCCAGAGCTGAATCAGTACGTTCAGCGTGAATACCGTGAAGGTTGGTCCCTGTAATTGACAGGATCCACCTTTGAGCTAAATCGAAGGCCCGGCTTCTCCAAAGGATGCCGGGCCTTTTTGCGTATTGACGGGATCAAGGTTTTTAGATGGCCACGAGTTGGTGCCAAGCACGGGGCATGATTGATCCGACAGGAAATTTCAAATTTGAAATCTCAGATCTCATATGCCAACGTCTACCAACTCGGCCATTGGTTCCGCCGCAATTCTTCATTCGTTAGACTCCGGGGTATGACCACCCTCCGCCATCTCCTGACACCTGGAGTGCTCCATGAACGCATCGACGATCCGATCCATTGGCCTAACTGCTGGCCTATCTGTTTGCATGACGACAGCGTTATTAACGCCGCTGGCCATGATTGCTGCTGAAGAAAAGAAATCAGATGCGAATACGACTGCAATCTTCGATGGCAAAACCCTGGAAGGCTGGGATGGTGACACGTCTGTATTTCGCGTCGAGCAGGAATCGATCATCGGCGGACAACTGAAGGACAAGATTCCTCACAACTTCTTTCTGTCATCGAAGGAGCAGTATTCCGATTTTGAACTCACGCTGGAGTTTCGCCTGATCGGTGAAGGGACGAACGCAGGAGTTCAGCTTCGAAGTAAACGGATCCCTGATCATCATGAGATGATCGGTTATCAGGCTGATCTCGGTCAGAATTACTGGGGCGCGCTCTATGACGAGTCGCGCCGAAACAAGATCCTTGCAGCACCGAAGAAGGAAGAGTTGGATAAGGTGCTGAAACGTGACGACTGGAACAGGTATCGCATTCTCTGTGAAGGTCGACATATCCAACTGTGGATCAATGACTTCAAGACGGTTGACTACACAGAAGCCGATGAAGCGATCGAACAAAAAGGTTTACTTGCTCTCCAGATTCACGGTGGTCCTCCCGGAGAAGCTCATTACCGCAACATTCGCATTCGACGCATTGGCCGGTAGTTTTTAAAGAAAAAACGACTCCGTTTCGCCACCGGGTCTACCCCGGTGGTTTAAAGGCTTCTGCACCACTGATCACTCCGACGTCACAAAACCAACGCTCATAAGTTCTCTTCATTCAATTTTCACCTCCATCCTCTCGAACTGATTTACATCCCATGCTTAACTGGAACAGCAACAAACTCACTCACGGCTGGCAAAAAGGTATCACCGCGTTCTATTACGCAGTGGGCATGACAGCCGACGATTTTAACAAGCCTCAGGTCGGTATCGGTGTACCGCTGTTGGAAGGCAATACGTGTAACGTCCACGGCTATGCGCTCGCCCAGGAAATTGCCGCAGGTTGTCGTGAAGCTGGCATGCTGGGATTCCCTTTTGGAACCCCCGGCGTCAGCGACAACATTACTCAGGGGCATGAAGGCGGGAATGCCAGTTTGCCGTCTCGCAATCTGATCGCCAACAGCGCTGAATGTGTGGTGACCTCACATTGCTACGACGCGATGGTCGGCATGCATAATTGCGATAAGAATGGCCCCGGCTTTGCGATGGCCCTGGCTCGCTCAAACTACCCAGGCCTGATCGTTAGCGGCGGAAGCATCCTGCCCGGCTGCCATAAGGGCAAGGATATTACGATTCTGGATGTCTACGATTCGCAGGCGGCCGCTTCCGTCGGAGCGATGACGCATGAAGAGTCGGAAGAGATTATTCGCAATGCCTGTCCGGGGCCGGGTGGTTGCGGAATCGCAGCGTCCTTCAATACCTGGGGCCTTGCCATGGAAGCCATCGGTCTGATGCTTCCAGCCAGCAGCTCGATTCCGGCCGTGGATCCTGGGAAGAAGGCTGAGTGTCGTCAGGTCGGACATGCTGTCATGAACCTGCTGAAGCTGAATCTTCGACCACGCGATATCCTGACCAAAGCCGCCTTCAAGAACTGTGCAGTGACGATTGCGGCGGCGGGTGGTTCCACGAACGGCGTTCTGCATATTCTGGCGCTGGCTCGTGAAGCGGGAGTAGATTTTACCCTACGAGATCTTCAGACAATCTTCCGAGAAACACCAGTGCTCTGCAGCTTTGCGCCACGCGGTCTAAGAACGATGGTTGATCTGCACAAGATCGGTGGCACGCCAATTCTGCTGAAGCATTTGCTGGACAGTGGATTGCTTGACGGCTCGTGCATGACGGTCACCGGAAAGACGATGGCAGAGAACCTGAAAGACGTTCCGAAACCACCGGCCGGTCAGGATCTCATCGTTACGAAGGAAAACTGCTACAAGCCATTTGCCGATATGCAGATCTGTTTCGGCAACCTGGCTCCGGAAGGAATCGTGTTCAAAGTCTCCAGCATGAAGAACCCTCAGTTTGAAGGCAAGGCTGTCTGCTTTGAGGATCCTCGCGATATCGTCCGTGCTGTTGAGCAACGAAAAATTACTCCGGGAAGCGTCATTGTGCTTCGCAACATGGGACCAGTGGCTTGTGGGATGCCAGAAGTTCTGATCGCCACGGCTGCACTCGCGGTTCCGGAGCTGGACGGGAAGATCGCTTTCATCTCTGACGCTCGTGTGTCAGGTGTCTCTCACGGGGCGATTGGAGTTCACTGTGCTCCGGAGGCTGCTGTTGGTGGGCCGATCGGATGTGTTCAGGACGGCGATCTGATCGGCTTCGATCTTCTCAAAGGTTCGATCACAGTGAACATCAGTGATGATGAGATGACAGCACGACGTACGAAGCTTCCGCCTCGTCGTCCTCTCGAAGAGAAACGAGGATATCTGGCCGATTGGTCAGCGACGGTTGCTCAGGCCAGCCATGGCTGCGTCAGCAAGGCACTTCATCCGGAATGCAGTTGATTGATCGCAGTTCACTCGAAGTTAATCAAGCCCGGGAAGGATTGACATCCCGGG
The DNA here is from genome assembly GCA_052034165.1 of Planctomycetota bacterium. Lineage (GTDB taxonomy): Bacteria > Planctomycetota > Planctomycetia > Planctomycetales > Planctomycetaceae > SXXK01. Next base: position 34,885 of record JBPOIW010000028.1, read on the forward strand.
CTTTTTTGTAGCGTGAGGGTGAGAAGCTGAACGCCTCGAAAAGTTGTTGATCCGTGGCGTGTGTCTGAGTTTCTTGCTTCACCGGAATTGCCGTTTTTCGAAAAGCCCATTCGAAAGAGTCTTCCATGACGTCGATCAGTTCGCATCGCCACCGTCTGGTGATTGTTTTCACTCTGGCGTTGCAGTTCATTGGTCAAGCAAACCTCAGTCCTGCGAGTGAGCCAGTTCGTCGGCCAAACGTGCTGCTGATCTGTGTGGATGACCTGAAGCCAGTTCTGGGTTGTTACGGCGACAAGATCGCAAAGTCACCTAACATCGATCGATTGGCAGGGCAGGGCGTTCTCTTCGAGTCGGCCTATTGCAATCAGGCAGTTTGCTCTCCGTCGCGAAATGCGTTGATGACCAGCCTGAGACCTCAGACGCTTGGCATTTACGATCTGGCCACGAACTTTCGCCGCAGCCGGCCGGATGCCGTGACGATGGCCCAGTATTTTCAGCAGCACGGGTATACCACTCAGGCGTTAGGCAAGGTGTTTCACGTAGGGCACGGAAACGCAGAAGACGAAGTCTCGTGGACCGTTCCGCACTGGCGACCGAAAGCAGCGCAGTATCAGCTTGCAGTAAGTCACGACAATAAGCGAACGTCCAATAATGGTCCGCGCGGGACAGCGACAGAATCGGCTGATGTCGCGGATGAGGCTTATGGTGATGGTCAGATCGCCGCTGAGGCTGCTGCAAGAATCACGGTTGCCGCTGAGAATAAGGACCAGCCGTTCTTTATTGCGTGCGGCTTTCTGAAGCCACATCTGCCATTCGTGGCGCCGAAGAAGTATTGGGACCTGTATGATCCGAAGACGGTTCCAATGCCTCAGGTAACTGATGTTCCGAAAAACGCGCCGAGCTATGCCCCGCAGTTCGGTGGTGAATTACGCCAATACAGCGACATGCCGCGTGAAGGTACGATTTCGGAGGCGGACACTCGGCGGCTGATTCATGGCTACTACGCCGCGACCAGTTACACCGATGCGCAGATCGGCAGAGTTCTCGACGCACTGGATGCAAGCGGGGCCAGAAACAACACCATCGTTGTGCTCTGGGGTGATCACGGCTGGCATTTCGGTGATCATGGGATGTGGTGCAAGCATACAAATTATGAACAGGCGACTCGAATTCCTCTGATCATTTCGTCGCCCGGATGTGCAGCCGGGCAGAAATCTCGTGCTCTTATTGAAACCGTCGATGTTTACCCAACGCTGTGTGAGCTTGCCGGATTACCTGCACGAGACGGTTTGGATGGATTGAGCGCAGCAGCAACCGTGAAATCTCCGGATGTGCAGACTCGTGAGAGCGTGATTCATGTCTATCCGCGAGGCGAAAGGGTGGGACGAGCGATCCGGACAAATCGTTTCCGGATGGTGGAATGGAAGGTTCCCGAAGCTGATGCATCCGACGCCGAGTACGAACTGTATGACTACAAAGAAGATCCGCTCGAGACGGTCAACATTGCTGGTTCCAATCCCGAAGTTCTGGCAAAGCTTCAGGCGATTCTGGCGAAGCAACCGGAAGCTGTTCCCCAGATCAAGGCTTCAGCCGGTGAGGAAAAAACAAAGCCCGGGAAGAATCAGGATCGGGCCGCCATGTTCCGCAAACGGGACAAAAATAACGATGGCCGCCTGTCACGCGAAGAATTTCTGGCTGGTCAACCTGATCCTGAGGAAGCTCCTAAACGCTTTCCTCGCTTTGACAAGGATCAGGACGGATCTCTGAATGAAACAGAGTTTGTCACAAGCGGCCAACGGTCAGAATAGCAGTGCTGAACGAGTGCATTGGCGACGTTGTTGAATCAATTGTTTACCGCCCAGCCGCAGGCGCCGGCTTCTAAGTGTGGCCGGCGCCTGCGGCTGGGCGATAAACAGCACTGCAGAATAAACCACTTGATCAACAAGCCGCCAACGTCGTCACCAGATCAGGGCCGCTGATAAACTCGGACGTAGTCAACTTCAAACTGAGCAGGGAACTTTGTTGACGCATCGGGGTTGCCGACAAAACCACCTCCCACGGCGAGGTTCAAAACCATGTGGAAGTTCTGGTCGAATGGAGCCGGGAACTTGCCTCCTGCAGACTCCCATTTTGTCTGAGTCTGGTAAAGCTTTCCATCGATTAACCAGCGCACAACACCTTCTTCCCACTCGAGTGTGAACGTATGAAAGTCTTGAGTGAAATCGACGTCCGGACTGCGAAACTGCGTTCCTGAATGTCTATTGTCGGGCCACTGTTTGCCGTAATGAAGAGTTCCCCAGATGACGTTTGGTTCCTGGCCCTTGAACTCCACGATGTCGATTTCCCCACTCGACGCCCATGTGCCGTAAACTTCGTCGGTGGGCAACATCCAGATCGCCGGCCAGACGCCCTGACCACCAGGAAGCTTCGACCGGATTTCGAACTTACCGTACTTCCAGTCTCCGCGATTCTTGCTGCGAATGCGGCCGGACGAGTATTCTCGAACGGTTCCCGCAATTCCGTGATTATCCCTTCTGGCCTGCAGGATGAGTCGTCCATCTTCGATGCGCACATTCTCTTTGCGATCGGTGTAAATCTGGAGTTCATTATTCCCGCCACCGAATGCGTTCACTTCGATCTCCCATTTGCTGTAGTCCAGCTTGGGGCCATCGAATTCATCGTTCCAGACCATCTTCCATTCCGTCTCCTGCGCGAACGTTGCGGAAGCGGTTGTAAAGAAGAATAGAGCCAGGAATGTTCGTGACGACATGGCAGACCTGATGAAGAGAGTTTGAATAAGACAGGATCCCGAGCGATTGCCATCTGGACGCGCAGAGTACTCCAGGAAGCAGACGAGAAAACAACTCTGCCGACGGCTATTCTTCTGCCGATTTCTCCGTCTTCTTCATCAGCTGATGAACTTTGTCGACGATGCGGGATTCCACAGATTCTGCGAACGGGCCGGGCAATGTTGTGAACTGCATGGCTCCGCCGCCTTCGTATCCGCCCTCTTTGAGAACTCGCAACGATGGAACGTAGCCGAACACATCATTGCTGTATCCTGCAATCCAGACCGCTGCGTCTCCCTTTAGCTCCTGCTTGAGTCGCAAGGAGTAGTCAACAACCACTTCACCGGAGAGAGCAACCATTGTCACTTGATCTCCGAGGCGGACGACCTGCACCAGATATTGATATTCGGTCGGAATTTGGCCTTGCTCATCGAGTTGTTTGAGTAATGCGTTGGCTCGCCTCTGTGAATACTCGACGGGAGATTTTTGCAGAGCTTCCAGTTCATCACGGTTTGGTGGAGCAGCGAATTCCAACTTAACAGGTTCGATGGCTGATCGAATTGTTCCCTGGACAGGGCGAATTGGTCCCAGAAGTCCGGCTTTCACAGCGAGTGCCAGAGTGCTCCCGTGATGCTCGGCCAGAGCAAGTTCACCGCGCGGCTGTGGATTCTGATCACCGCCGCATCCGGTCATAAACATGGCCACTGCACCAGGAAAGGCAGTTTCCAGATCGTACTGAGCGAACCCGGCGTAGTCTCCGCAGAACTGATAGAAGCTGAGGGTTGTATTGTGGCAGGCGTATCCAAACAGCAAGGCTTTCAGTTCGCCTGCTTCCGATTCAATCTTCAGGATCGGAACATCATGATCTACGGGGCCGTCCGGATAAGGAGCGTTGCGCGGTTCTGTCTCCGTCGGAAGCCGTCGATTCATCGCAAAACCCGCACGGCCGTGAGTGTATCCAATTTTTGCAGGTTGAAGGTTCTGTAGTGCGGTACCAACCAGCTCCAGGACTTGTTGCTTGAGGTTGTTGTAGTAATTCTCTGTATGGGCAATCTGTTCAGCGGCAGCACCGTAGAAGGAAACTTTGCTGGAACGAAGCTCCGGGCCGCAATGAGTGTGGGAGGCATTCAGCAGGAGTGAATCAGCACTCAGGGAATACTTCTTTTGGCACTCATCCTGCAACCAGTTGCGAAGATCTCGAGGTATGCTGATCAGATCGGCCGTCACAAAGACGACACGATGCCCATCCTGATCTTCAAGAGCCAGAGCCTTGACGTGAAGATCGTGCACCTTGCCCTCGGACGGTTTGTTTCGAGAGGCATAGCCGGCCATCCACATCGATGTTTCCGGAGTCACTACCACTTTCGCGACTCCCGCTTTCCACGGCATTTCATCTGCTGTTGCTGCATTAAACAACGAGATGATGAGGAGAATTGTCAGGCTCGCCAGAGTTCGGTTGCGCATACATGTAGCCTCACGAGTTTGAGAGTGTTGGCACGCGATTCGCCTCGCCTAAATCGAGGGAACAGTTTCTCTGGAAGTCGCGTGAAGAGTAAGACAGAGATTCAACGACATTCCGATCGAAAAGGTGGGTCGATGATTTCTACTCGACTGCGAATCCAGCGTCTATGTGTCGGTCAAGATTCAGTGGTGCCGCTTCAATTCACACGGGTCAGAATGACTAATGGCTCTGACAGGACGACCCAAGTTAAATCCACCACGAGATCATCGCTGAACGTCATCAGATTCTAGTCAACGAACACAAACTCATTCGACATGAGCAGGGCTTGCACGTATTCCTGCCAGGGAGTGAATTTCTCGAGCTGACCTACGCCTGTTCTTGATGACTCGGCGTGAGAATGGTCGGCCAGGAATTGTTTTGCGAGTTGTAGTTCATCGGTTGTAGGACTGCGGGAATAAATCAATTCGCACAGATTCTGAATCCGTTTTTCAACATCTGCAGAGTCTGCTACGTTTTCGTGGGAAGAAATGCGATTCTCCAACGCCGTCGTCTGCTGTTGGATGAACGAACTATTGAGCAGATAAAGTGCCTGCTGAGGAACCGTGGTCTGCAAACGTTGTGGTGCAGAGCTGTCCGGTGCGACAAAGTCAAAGGTCCTGAATAGCCCCGGCAGATTCTGGCGATCGATAAACCCGTAGACTGAACGACGGGTGGAGAACGGTTCGGACAATAGTGATACAGATGGGCCGCCCATCGTGAAGTCGACCTGACCTGAAACTGTCAGCAGTGAATCTCGCAATGATTCCCAGTCGAGTCGCCTTCGATTCATTCTCCAGAGCCATCGATTCTCAGGATCTTTTGACTCTCCTTCTGCATGACTCAGACTTTGTTGCTGATAAGTCTCAGACAACATGATTGTGCGATGGAGCGTTTTGATGGACCAGCCCTTGGCTATAAATTGACTCGCCAGGTAGTCCAACAATTCCGGATGCGTCGGCGATTCACCACGTAAGCCGAAATCGCTGGGAGTACGGACAAGTCCATTTCCGAAATGATGCAGCCAGACGCGATTGACCATGACCCTGGCCGTCAATGGATTCTCAGGACTCACGATTGCCATCGCCAATTCCAGACGACCACTGCCGGTCTGAAACGGACGTCGATCCGGAGAGCTCAGAACCTGCAGGAATTGTCGAGGGACTTTGTCACCGGGGTTACTCGCATTGCCTCGGAGGAAGATGGGCGAGTCCGATGGAGTTTCTGAGTCCAGCAAGACATGGGCATGAGGCGCTGCTTCGGGTGAGGCAATCCAGTCCTCGATCTCCCGCTGTTGTTCGTGGAATTGATTCTGAGTCGTTGCGTCGACAAACAAGAAGTCCTGAATCTCCTTCAAAGAGACTGCCGCAGGCGACTCCGCTCCGTATAGCAGTTGTCTGATCTCTTCCAGATTCGCATCTGTCAGTGCAGTCACACCTGTTGACTTCGTGGTATTCCATAGAGCATCAACGTTTGTGAATACTTCACTGTAGCGTGCCGCGACATCATTCAGACTGTTGATCGGGGCCGTCTTCAGAGCATCCAGTATGGCTCGATTGATCCGTTGGTCATCTGGATCGGAGTGCCACTTTGCAATCAACTCAGAAGACGCTTTAGTAAACGCTTCCTTTGATTCCGTCTCTGCGAGCTGGGCCAGTTTGTGCCACGGCGTGAGAACGGGATCATGATGTCGCCGACTTTTCTCCAGCAAGCGAGCCCAACGCTGGATGACGGCGGGGTTGAGGTCCTTCGATGCGTCGATCAGGAACATGACCGGCAAAAAGTTGGCCTGAACTTTCTCAAATTGTCCGGCCAGTAAATACTCGCCCGCACGTTTCCGAAACGATGACTCCAGTTCCGTCTTTTTTGCGTGAAGGAAATCATCAAACTGCTTTTTTCGTCGCTCAAGTTCGTCGAGATAGCCCCGGTGCTTTGCAAGTTCCGTTGTCGGCAGGATCAGTGGTGGAACGTCCGGCTCATACGAGCTGGCAAAGACGCCATGCAGACTGTAGTAGTCGGCTGTGGGAATGGGATCAAACTTATGGTCGTGGCAACGAGCACAGGTGACCGTGAGTCCCAACAGGCCACGCGTGACAACATCAATTCTGTCATCAATGATGTCGTTTGGGCTGTTAATGAATCGCTGGCCCAAGGTCAGAAAGCCCATTGCTGCCAATGACTGTGGAGTCCTGTCTGCAGCAGGATAGTCTGTTTCGGAATTTACTGTAGAGAATTGCCCGGCCGACAATTGATCGGCGGCAAGTTGCTCCAGCACAAACTGATTGTACGGAAGGTCTTCGTTAAACGACCGGATCACGTAGTCGCGGTAAGTCCAGGCTGCCGGGTAGAGCGGATTATCTTTCAGACGGACATAGCCCTTGGTGTCTGAGTATCGAGCAACATCCAGCCAATGCCTTGCCCATCGTTCGCCGTATCGAGGCGATGCGAGAAGTCGATCAATCAGGCGCGGCCACGCATCTTTGGTAGAGTCATTTTCGAATTCTTTGACCTCTTGCGGCGTGGGAGGCATGCCATGCAAGTCAAAGGTTGCTCGGCGAATCAATGTGCGTCGGTCAGCAACCTGATTTCGGGACAGCCCTTTTTCTTGTAGTCCCGCGTCTATCAGTTTGTCGATCACAGCCGCATCACGGTGAGGTACCTGCGAAGGCTCGACATCCGGCGGGACAATTTTGGTTTGAATCGGCTGAAAGGCCCAGTGATCCTTCCCCAGTTCGAATACAGACGACTTTGCCTTGTTCGGCTGGGGAGCAACCTCGGCAGGCCACACCGCACCAGCCTTGACCCATTGCTCGATGGTCCCGATCTGTTCGTCGGAGAGACGTCCATCGGGCGGCATGCGAATGTCATCCTCATATCGTATGGCACGCAGAATCAGACTCTGATGAGGGGCGTTGGAATCAAAGATCTGTCCGCTGTCACTGCCTTGTCTGAAGCCTTCGCCTGAATCGAGTCGCAGTCCCGCTTCCTGCTGCGTCGGTCCGTGGCATTCCATGCAATGCTCGACCAGAATCGGCCGGATGCGAGATTCGAAGAACTCCGGCGATGATGGATCCTGGGCATGGATCGATGCGGTGAGCGTTACCAGCAGTAGACAAATGGGTGCGGAGTGCCGGATCATGTCATGGCTCACAAGCGAATGAGCACAGCAAATGGGATAGCACCAACAAGGGGCAAGTACATCGATGTCAAAACAACAATCGCCTGCCTCACGGAGTAAGGCAGGCGACGTTCTGAAATTCACAATCCAAGCAACAAGTCCAGGGCCGTTGCAGATTGGCTCTGGAAAAAGTGCGGCGGGAAGACGCCTACTTCTTTGCGGCCAGTTCTTCAGCCTTTGCCTTCAACTCGGCTGCCTTCTTCACGGCTTCTTCTGACTTCGTCTTCAGTTCCGTCAGCTTTGCGGTGGCTTCATCGGCTTTCTTTTTGGCTTCCTCGGCCGCTTTCTTTGTGTCTTCAGCGGGCTTCTTCAAAGGTTCGATTGCGGCGGTTGCGGCTTCGACAGCCTTCTGTGCCTCAACAGCGGCTGCTTCTGCGGCCGTGACTGCATCCTTTGGAGAATTTGGATCTGCCTTCAAATCTGCAACGGCCTTGTCGGCGGCAGCCTTGGCCGCATTCGAAGTTTCCAGAGCCTTATTGGCTGTATCCAATGCGGTCTGAGCATCAGCCTGAGCCTTCGCGGCGGCCTCAGAAGCGGCGGCCGTTTCAGTGATCGTTTTTCCCTGACCGTCGATTTGTGCGGCCAGTTCCTCAACAAGCTTGGCAGAGTCTTCCGCAGCGCGACCAGCTTCTACGATTTCTCGTTCGCGATCTTTTTTGAAGTCCGGCACGATTTCAATCTCCGGGATGGCCGCCTTCAAGGCTTCTTCACCCGCTTCGGTGACAGTCGTTTGCCATACGAAAAGGCGACGCAGAGACTTGATCGCCGCAAGCTGAGCCAGCCCTGCATCCGTAATCTTCGTCTCGTAGACGTTCAGGTATTCCAATGCAGGCAGTGCCGCCAGATGAGCGACACCGGCGTCGGTGACGGCCGTCTTTTCCAGATGCAGGCGAGTCAGCCCCTTCAAACCAGCCAGATGAGCCAGGCCCGCGTCCGTAACCTTTGTTCCACGCAGGTTGAGCGAATGAATAGAAGCCGCGTCTTTCACGACAGCCAGCGTCTCGTCTGTGATTTCTTTGTCGGACAAATGGAAGGCAACAGACAGTCGAGCATCATTCTTCGCCAGTGGCATGGCCTGCCCACCAGCTGCTTGAATCGCCTGAATCAATTGCTTGTCAGCGTCAGAAAGCTCTTCCTGAGCAACGGCGAATCCTGGAACCAGCAGGAAAAAAGCCAGGAATCCTGAAAGCTTCATATAGCACCCCTCGATCGAAAACTCGCCCCAAACACAGTTTCAACAGACCTTCACTAACGGTCTTTTCGTTACCGAGGTTACCTGGACCGCTGTCTCAGTGCAATCCCGCGGCGAAAAGTCGTCTTATGGAGCTGCCTCGCGGACATTCGCACCCAGGGGCTATTGAGAATCCGGTCGGGCCACGCATGACGGAGGGAGCAAGAAATCAAGTGGCCCGTCTGTTGTCTATTGACCGTGCAGGGCTTCACTTCTCAGTGAGCCAGCTCGTTGCAGGACATCACTGGACTGCCCGATTTTCTTGGGTTCGAGCTGAAACGTGAACTGACGATGATCGGTCACATGCTTGCCCAAAAAGTTGTCGCTGACAAAATCGAGCGGAAACTTCTGATACCAGGGAGAGTTGATGTCGACATGTTCCGTTCGCGTTTCATACCCGTCCATCAGGAGCTGGACTTCTCGAGTTCCATACCACGTGAAGTCAAATGAAGCTGGCGTGTAGCCGATATCGCGTCCATCGACTTTCACCAAGGCTCCCTGCGGATACGAATTCACCGTGACGCGCCGATGCACGCAGCCCGTTTGCATTACGGCTGTGAGAAGCAAAAGCAGAAGTACCGGGCGCGACATCATCAATTCGGCTTCCATGCCGGACGACAGAAACAGTGCTGAATCTTCGGTAAGATATGGCCAGCCTAAAATCCGGCCAAGATCAGAATCACCATGACAGCCTGTGTGATATGCTCACTGTGGGAATTCTGGGCTATCTGAGAGCTTCGGCGATTTTTCTGCCCATTTCTCTGGCCGAAGGGTCATCTTCGCCCGTGATGATCTTTCCGTCGACCAGCACATCGTCAGCCACGTTGCCCGGCTGGCCCACGGATCCAGACGGTGAAATCAACGCACCATTGACTTCGGGGTGCCATAAGCATGGCGGCTGAGCAGGGCGACCGTTGTAGATTCCGGAAGCGGCTTGGCGAACCGGCGCGCAAACTCGTTTTCCCTCCAGAGGGCTTTTCCCGTTGACGCGAGCCCACGCCAGAACCGACACGCCATTGCACAAAGCACAAACGTATTTGTCCTGTTCGATAAACTCATTGATGACCCGATTCGCTTCGGCACGAATGCTTCGGTTCCCGTTGTAGGAGGCCTTGTCGTATCGTCCGGGAAATGCGAACTGATAGGAGGAAGCTCCCCAGCCTCCAGAGAACAGGATTGCATCAAACTGGTCAGCTTTCACATCACTGAGCGCGAGATCCGGATTCACGATACCTCCGTCGGCACCTTCGCCGGTTCCGGGATGGGGTCTGCAGGACGTTTTCCGGCCAGCCGCTACCGTGACTCGAATACCGGCGTTTTCGAGTTCTCGTCGGGGATCCGCATATTCGCGATAAAAGAAGTCTTCATTGGCGATCACAATCAAGACATTTCTGGCCGCTGCCGGTGTTGTCGATTTCTTTCCTGCCGGCGCAGAAGATTTCATTTCTGGTCGAGGCGTCTTTGCCAGCTTGGGAGGAGTCGTTCCCAGATTTCTGATCTCGACGGAATGAAATTCGGTGTCCCCGTTCCATGTAACCAATCCCAGTTGATCAGGATTTGGAAGCCGCCAGACATCGTGCATTGATAGTTCGGTTCCGTCGGTTTCCAGTCGACAGATTTCTTTATCATCGAGCAATCCCGCAACGGAATTTCGGCGTACCTGAACTGTAATCGTGTAGCGACGTCCGTTTGTCAGGCTGATGTTCTCTCGGCGAGTATTGTTTTCCTGAATGGTCTTTCCTGACACATTCTGAAACCCCGCCAGATGTTGTCCCCACGCATCCACTTCGAAGACAGCCTGCCGTCCATTCGCCACAAATACCAGGCCTACAGAATGGACTCCTGTGCGACGAGTAAAACTTGCTCGCAGGTCGTACTCTGCTGACGCATTGGCTGGCAGGGTTATCTTCGCACCTTCAGCGGCCGGAACGAAAAGTGAATTGGCTCTGCGTTCCCATCTTCCTGCGACAGAATGTTCCGCAGGATTCACGTCGGACAGTAAGGAAATCCATTTTGGCTCGTCTGCCGAACAAAGAGGTACAGCCATCAAGAAAGCCCAGACGACTCTCGAGATTGTTCCGCGGAAACCATTTAGGCGCGGACCACCAGCCCTCATCGTTTCCGTCTTTGAGTTGGATTGGATTTGTTGAAGCCCCATGTTTTCTCTTCCCAACAGTCACTTGATGTACGAACCTATGAGTCTGATGGCACAAGGCAATGAGAATGCAGCGGGAGTGTGTGGGTGTCAATCGTAATCAATTGTCAGCAATGTGAAGCAAAATTTTCCGTAAAGGATGAGCTTAGCGGAAAGCGGATCCGTTGCGTCAAGTGCCAGAGCGTGATCACAGTGCCGACAGCGAGCGGTCGCGAATCACAGAGCCGCACAGAGGCGACGGCCGGCAAAGCTCCAGTTGCGGATCGTGTTGCCGGTATAAGGATCGTACCGGCACCAGTCCGAGAAAACCTGGAAAGCAGGGGAGCAGAGACCTCCGAGCCCACCGATGTCGTAGCGACTCCTCTTTCTTCATCGCCTGCAGCGCCCGTGATCCGCCGCGCTCGTCGAATTACCGACTCGGAAACTGCAAACCAGTCCAACGTCAATCAGGCATCGATTCAGAATGCTAAGCCTGTCCAGGCGATGTCGAATCCGTCGGGCACCAGTGCAGCTTCGGTGACAGCAGGTGTCAGTGCGGTGCGAGCAAGAGTTGTTGCCGGACCTCGCGATGTGCAGGCGGATGCGGTTCGTCACACGGCGGCTACTTTGTCAGCCCCGCCGGAGGATTTTGACACTCTTCGCCGGAAAGTTTTCGCCGCGTTTACTCAGCCGAGAATTGCGCCAGTGCCAGTTTCTGGTGGCTATCGATTCGGAATTGTGCTGGTTTCGTTTTTCATGGTCATGTTGCCGCTGATCTATGTTGCTCTGATTGGTGCGGTTGGCTGGTTGGTTTGGTATCACGCAATCAATCACACCGGAATGATTTCAGCGGCAAGCGGAGTTGGTTCGGGACGTAACGCGGGGCGTGCTGTTGTGTTGGCTTTTCTTGCCTATCTGGCTCCGATCATTGCCGGCGCGGGACTTGTTCTGTTCATGATCAAACCGTTGTTTTCAAAGCCAGCGACGGATTCAGGGCGACGAACTCTGAAGCCTGAAGATGAGCCTTTGCTGTTTGAGTTTGTTGATCGGATCTGCAAAGCCGTCAACTCTCCTCGTCCTCGGCGGATTGATATCGACTGCAACATCAACGCCAGCGCGAGTTTCAATCGAGGCATTCTGAGCATGGCCGGAAATGATCTTGTGCTGACTCTTGGGATGCCGCTGGTTGCCGGTTTGACCATGCGACAGTTTGGCGGTGTTCTGGCGCATGAGTTTGGTCATTTCGCGCAGGGGGCCGGGATGCGGCTCAGTTACCTGATTCGTTCGATCAGTTACTGGTTCACTCGAGTCGTTTACGAACGCGATGCGTGGGATGAGAAGCTGGCTGACCTGTCGCGGAGTCTTGATATCCGCATTGGCTGGCTGTTGTATCTCACGAGATTCGGGATCTGGCTCACTCGAATCGTACTCTGGGGCCTGATGATTATCGGGCATTTTGTCAGCGGGATCCTGTTGCGGCAGATGGAGTTCGATGCGGACCGCCATGAAGCGCGATTGGCTGGCAGCCGAACATTTGCCACGACAGCTCGACAGCTTGCTGTTCTTGGTGTTGCTTATCGAGGCGCCTTGTCTGATCTGGGGAATTTCTACCGCGAAGGTCGACTGGGAGATAACCTCCCGAAGCTGATCCTTCTGAATGTGGATCAGTTGCCGGAAAAGGTGCATGCAAAAATTGACGAGAAGATACTGGAATCGAAAACCGGCCTGTTTGATACCCATCCCGCCGACCCGGAACGCATGGCGAGTGCCGCCAAAGAGGACACGGATGGGATTTTTACACTGCGACTTCCGGCCGCACATCTCTTTCGACGATTCGATTTTCTTTCTCGCGCCGTCACGTGGGATTACTACAAAGAGATCTTTGGCGCTGAACTGAAGAAGTCAGATCTTCATCCTGTTGACAAGCTGATGGAGATGCAGAAACAACAACAGGATGCCTGGAAGGCGTTGCGTCGATTTTTTCAGGGGCATGTGGCGTGGTATCGCCCGATGCCAACTCCAACGGTTGCCTTCAAGGCGCCGAGCCGTGCTGCTGATGCATTGACAGTGTTGAAGAGGCAACGTGCGGCCATGCTTGCGGCCGCCGATGAGTATGGCGAAGTCTGGAAGAAATATGACGCTGTCGATACCGAACTCATCGAGATTGGTCTCGCTGATATTCTCCTGAAGTCCGGCCTGCGTGTACGTCGGAAGGACTTTTCGATTTCTCTGACAAGTCGTGATGAAGTCCAGAATGCTCGCGATACTGCCGAGAGGCGAATCGGAAAGCTGGAACCGAAGCTGGTTCCATTTGAAGATGCCGCAGCCGACCGACTCTACGCCGCACTGCAGCTCGCTCGGACATCGCAGGTTCGCGAAGTTCTGGAAGGGCAGGGTGCGACCATCGCAGAACTGGATCAGTTGTTGGCATTGTTCGATCATGTGAACGAAAGACTCGGCCAGCTCCTGGTGATTCGGGATGCTCAAATTGCAATGGGAAAACTGCTGTCGCTGTTGAGTGAAAGCAATGACAATCCTCAACTGATCTCGCAAATCACCGATCGCATGGCAGAGATGAAAGACCACATTCTTCATCTGCGTGAGTCCTTCGAGGGTATCCAGTATCCGTTTGATCATGCACGAGCGGACATCAGTGTTGCCGACTATTTGTTAAAGTCGATCCCGGATGGTGACAACCCGTTTGAGCTGTACGAAGCGGCCGACTCGATCGGAAACGCACTTCCCCCAATGCAGGCTCGCGTTACAGGGAGGCTCTGTCAGATTGCCGAGATGGTAGAGACTCATTGCGGATTACCACTGCTGGAGGATCCGGAGGATGATGAAGAAGTCGATCTGGGTGACGGTGACGACGATGAATAGTGCGGGACGTTGGCGATGAGGACTCAGGCGGGTGGGCAGACCGCTACGCCTGTTGGATTCGGTTGTTTTGTCTCTGTTCTTGCTCCGTTCTTGCAATGTGGGGAAAGCCTTGTTTTCGTCAGCAAAACGGACATTCGGGCTGAATCTTTTTCGGCAATGCCCAATGTCGACGCGGCTATGCATAAATTTGGAGCGTTCATGATCAGCGAATTTTCAGGAAATCCACGGCGGCGGGACTGCGTTCCTCGAAGTCGACAACAGTGCCCGCTATAGTCTTCGCGGCTCACAAACCGGCACGCGTCGCGAAAATGCGATGGATTTGCAATGGGTGACTGTGAGAGAACTTTTTCTTTATTCCTGAACGTGATCGTGATCCATGAAGATTCATGAATATCAGGCCAAGCAGCTCTTTAAGGCTGCTGGTGTGCCAGTTCCTCAGGGTATTGTGGCAAAGTCTGCAGAAGAAGCGGCAGCTGCATTTACTACGCTCGGTGGACCGATTGCCGTTGTTAAGTCGCAGATTCACGCTGGCGGACGAGGAAAAGGGACGTTCAAGGAGCATCCTGCTCAGCGCGGCGTTGTTCTGGTGAAAACGGCCGCAGAAGCCGCGGAAAACGCAAAGCGAATGCTGGGAAGCACGCTAGTTACAATTCAGACCGGCGATGAAGGCAAGCAGGTGAATACGCTGTTTGTCGAGCAGGGGCTGAAGATTGCTCGCGAACTGTATCTTGGGATTGTTGTCGATCGCGAAGTCGGCGGTCCCGTGTTGATAATGTCGTCCGAAGGCGGGATGGACATTGAAGAGGTTGCGAAGCACTCGCCGGAAAAGATTGTTGCAGAGCCGTTTGATGCGGTTGCCGGACTGTATCCCTATCAGGCTCGTAAGATGGCCTATGCTCTGGGCTTCGATGCGGTTGCCGTTCGTAACGCTGAAAAATTCCTGCCTCAGATCTGCAAGTTCTTTGTGGCTTACGATTGCAGTATGGTCGAGATCAACCCGTTGATCCTGACTGAAGATAGTCAGTTGCTTGCCCTCGATGGTAAAGTGACCTTTGATGACAATGCGTTGTTTCGTCATAAGGACGTTGTCGCGTTGCGAGATCTTTCTGAAGAGGATCCGGCGGAAGTTCGAGCTGCTGATACGGGCCTGAGCTACGTAAAGTTGAATGGGAATATTGGCTGCCTCGTTAATGGGGCGGGTCTCGCGATGAGCACCATGGACCTGATTAAGTTGCACGGCGGTGAGCCTGCCAATTTTCTTGATGTTGGCGGCGGGGCCAATGAAGATCAGGTGACGGAAGCCTTCCGGATCATCCTGGCGGACAAGAATGTGAAAGCCGTCCTGGTCAACATTTTCGGCGGGATTATGAAGTGTGACATCATTGTGTCGGCCCTTCTGAACGCCTACGAAAAGGTTGGTTTTAATGTGCCTCTCGTGGTGCGTTTGGAAGGTACAAATGTGGAGAAAGCCCGGGAGATGTTGAAGGCCAGTGGTCGCGATATTATCTCCGCGACGGACCTGACGGATGCGGCTCAAAAAGTGGTTAAGTCGCTTGGTGCGTAGTGATGTTGGTGTTTGATCGCCAGTGCCGAACTTTTGACTTTCAGATCTCAAGCTTGTGAATTTAAACCGATGAGTATTCTTGTTTCCAAATCGACGCGAGTGATCACTCAGGGGATCACAGGTAACTCCGGCTTGTTCCATAGTCAGCAGTGTCGAGCCTATGCGGCGGAGTGTCAGCCCGGGGTTGATGTATTCGTCGGCGGTGTTACACCAGGCAAGGGTGGAACCACAGTTGATGGTTTCCCGGTTTTTAATTCCGTGCGAGAAGCCAGAGAGAAGACCGGCGCCAACACCTCCATGGTATTTGTTCCTCCGCCGTTCTGTGCGGACGCAATTCTGGAAGCTGCAGATGCCGGCATGGATTTGATTGTGGCTATCACCGAAGGCATTCCAGTCATGGACATGCTGCGAGTGAAGCGCGGGATGGCCGGGTCGAAATCACGATTGATAGGCCCAAACTGTCCGGGAGTGATTACTCCGGGCGTTGCCAAGATCGGGATCATGCCGGGTTACATTCATAAGCCTGGAACGATCGGGATCATCAGCAAGAGCGGCACACTGACTTACGAAGCTGCCTGGCAGTTGGGTCGTGTGGGGCTTGGGCAGAGCACGGCCGTTGGTATCGGTGGCGATCCGATCAACGGGACGAATTACATCGAACTGCTTGAGATGTTTCAGAATGATCCGGGCACCGAGGGCATTCTTGTCATTGGTGAAATTGGGGGAAGTGCTGAGCAACAGGCGGCGGAGTACATCAAGTCACATGTGACGAAGCCTGTGGCCGGATTTATCGCTGGCCAGACAGCTCCTCCGGGTAAGCGAATGGGCCATGCTGGAGCCATTATTTCTGGCGGTGGCGGTGGAGCAGCTGAGAAAATGGCGGCTCTGCGAGCGGCTGGCGTGATCGTGTCCGATAGCCCTGGTGGCATGGGCGACGCGATGAAAAAGGCGATGAAAAAGTAGCGATTCGTCTCTGGGCATGCGTTCAGATCTCGGCAAAACCCACGTTGCCGTCAGATTGGAATTCTGTTACACCATAGCCCTCTCTCATCGGTGCTTTTTGCCGGATGTCCGACAGAAGCACTGGGAAATGCGCCTTCAGAAACTCTCTTTCTGATTGGTGGTTTTGCGCAACGGACTGTACTCAGCATGAGGCTGAGTGCTTTGGCCATGGAGTCGGCGGTGGGTACCAGGAAACGACAAAGCCTGCGAGTTCTCTTCGTTGATGATGAGAATTCTATTGCAGAATTAATGAGATCAGAGCTGCCCCGGATGGGCCATGTGGCCACGGTGAAGCAGTCTCCTGGCGCGGCGATCGAAGCGATCCAAAAGAACGTCTTTGATGCGGCCATTATTGACCTCCGCATGCCAGGCGGCAGCGGCTGGGACGTGATCGACTATCT
The DNA here is from genome assembly GCA_052034165.1 of Planctomycetota bacterium. GTDB lineage: Bacteria > Planctomycetota > Planctomycetia > Planctomycetales > Planctomycetaceae > SXXK01. The sequence goes on from JBPOIW010000028.1 coordinate 51,562, forward strand.
TCGTGAGCATTCTCCGGAGACGGTTTGCGTCATCAGCACAGGTCACGGTGATCGAGACGATGCGATTCGCGCGATCCGCATGGGCGCGTACGACTTTCTTCCGAAGCCCGTGTCGCTGTTTGAGATTGCGAATGTGCTGGATCGGATTGGTGAGCGAAAAGCTCTGGAGAATAAGACACTGGCCCTTGAGAGCCGTCTTCAGCGCGTAGAAGGCCGCTCGGACCTCATCGGTAATTCCGCACCGATGGCTCGCGTGCACAAGTTGATCGCCAAGATCGCTCCGACTGATTCTGCAGTTCTGATCCTTGGTGAAACAGGCACTGGAAAAGAAATGGTTGCGCGGCGAATTCACGAGCAAAGTGATCGTCGCGACGCGCCGTTTGTGGCCGTCAACTGTGGGGCAATCCCTGAAAACCTTGTTGAAAGTGAGTTCTTCGGACATCGCAAGGGAGCGTTCACTGGAGCCGATTCCAATCGAGCGGGTCTCTTTGAAGTCGCTAACCATGGGACGCTGTTCCTCGATGAGCTTGGAGAACTCGATAAGTCCATGCAGGTGAAACTGCTGCGGTTTCTGGAATCGGGTGAAGTTCGAAGAGTGGGAGATAACGAACCGTTCCACGTCGATGTGCGAATTGTTTGTGCGACGAATCGAGAGCTGCAGCAGATGGTTTCGGCCGGTACGTTTCGCGAAGATCTGTTTTTCCGAGTCAACACGTTTGAGATTTACCTGCCTCCGTTGCGAGAGCGGCTCGATGACATCCCAAGTCTTGCGCTGCATTTAATTGCAAGACATTTGAAGCGAGATAGTGTGCCGGCGGAAATGTTGCCGCCAGAAACAATTCGACTTTTGCAGTCCCATCATTGGTCGGGGAATGTTCGCGAACTTGCCAACGTGCTTGAGCATGCTGCCATTCTGTCTGATGGAAAAACCATTCAGCCAGAAGATCTGCCCCGCAGTATCCTGCGAAATTCCAGCTCTGGTGTGACTTCTGGCTATGAACAGGTTCGGAACTCAGCAGCCCCATCAAGTCATAGCGATGTGTCCGCGGACCTTATCAGCTCGGAACCGATCACACTTCGGGAAATGGAAGAGAGGTTGATTCTGAAAGTGCTCGACAAATACCAGGGAGACAAGCCTAAGGCAGCCCGGGAACTCGGGATTGCACTAAAGACGCTTTACAACCGGCTAAGCCAAATGGGTCAGCATCGGCATGCCGGTTGATTCGTTCGCTGAGGCGGGCTGACGACTCAAGCGGCCCTGTTGTTAACTTGAGTTCCAGTCGGCCACAACCTCATGCGTTTTCGCGGATGGACGAGTGATCTGGCTTGAGTGCAGAACTGTCTGCCTCAAGCCGATCTTTGTTGCGGGCAAATTCGAGATGGCTTTCGAGGCTACTTCAGATCAGTAGTGGCTGCGGCCACAGGAACGGTAGGAATCCTGAACTTTCGAATGACGCCTGTGATGACCCCAAGAACCTGACGGGTTGTTGAATTAAATCCGCCTGCTATTGCGGGAACAAGATGATTTGTTCCTTCCTGAACGACGCAGATGATGACAGCGTGGCGATCGTCAAGTGCAGCCACATGGCATCCAGACTGTACAGGGGCTTCTCTATTGATAATCAGGAAGTCTCCGTTGCAAATGTGCAACGGGGCAAACAGATTGCCTTCGACTTTTAGGCAGCCTACGTCCACGCCTTCAAACATTGCCGAAAACGAAATCAATTCGTCTGATGAGACATTAGGCTGCACTGGACCGCCGGAGGCTGTGCTGCCTATCAGGGAAACGGAGAGACGATTCTGCGGAGAATCAGCCAACTGGATCGCGCGAGACATATTCTGTTCACGCGAAATCAGTCCTTTTCGCTCCAGAGCCTTAAGATGGCACATCACCCCGTTGGGGGATCGGATCTCAAAATGCTGTCCGATTTCACGAACCGTGGGGCCATAGCCTCGATTGATGATCTTGTCGCGAAGAAACTCATAGATTTCGCGTTGCCGCCTCGTGAGCGAGATCTTCTTTCCTGTACCAGACATTCCAGACTCTTTCGTGTTGGATAAACGTTGAATTCAAGAACCTTCAACGTCAATCCGCTTCAAGATTCCCTGATGAATTTATGAAGGGCATGACTGCCTCTTCTTGGACTTTGGTGGCAAACCGCCAGACGCCACATCGGCTGCAACCACTCATTGGACTGACAAAGATGAACGTACTGTTCAAATCCAGCCAATCATCTGGCTACCTGCTGACGATTTGTAGGGACCCGACCTGTAGAGCAAACTCGATGCCAACACTGTAGACATAAATACAGTATCTCGTCGAGATTTTGGATCTGCTTCCATGTTTGGATCAATTTGACACAAAGCAAGGAGAGGTCTCTGCCCAAGAAATCGTTAGGAAGGCAAGATGTACTGGCAGTTCTGTGTAATGTCTTGCTTTTCTGTGGGATTCCATTCTCCGAAGCGCTACCGAGCCTGAACTGCTAATGCACTCGTCAAACATGCTGAGTTTTCCGACTTCATGAGCAGTGCTTAGGGGTGATAATAAGTACTGTAGTTAAAATGGATCTGAAGTCATCTCGTTTGCCGCAGTTTCTTAAGATCAAATTGGGGGCAGTTAGTGGTCCAAGGGAAGAATGCAGGTAGAAGTTTGCAGATCGCTTGTTTTTCTTTTTCAGGTCGGCATGTGTTGACGACTATGTCTGTTGAGATTTTCTGTCGAGGGGCACGGTGGAGCTCAGATAGATTTCGCTGAGAATCTCTGCCGACGTCTAATTCGACTCGAAAATGTTTAATTTTCCAGCGAACAGTTCAATTGACATCGACTTGAGATCCGTTAATACTAGAGTCGTCAGTCTGTTCTTGAGCTGACGTGTGCCATCTCGTGTTGGCACTTAAGTTATGATGATGCCCGGTTTTGAGATGTGCTGATTCCCTTAGTGCATCGAGTGTTATTGCTCAGTGGAACTCTCCTGAAGCTTCCATTTCGCTGACTGAGCTTTCCGGTTGGTGGCCTGTTTTCGGTCGCCATGAAGACCATGGTCGCAAGAAGACCTCAGTGTTTCCGGTCAGTTCTGGCATTTGAAGGCTGGATCGTTGTGACCTCTTCCTTTTTGAGGTGGTCCCTTGGAATCTCGAAGTACTTCGAGGTGTGTGAGTCAAGTTTAGTGGCGAAAAGCGCCGGCACTTGAATCACCGATGGTGGGCAGCGAGTTTTCAGCAGGAGTGCGGCACATGTCTGTTTTGGCAGGTGCCGAATTACTCTACTGAGTCTCACATCCGATTTAGGATGTGCCGTTTCGTCCCTTTGAACGGGCGAACTCCGTGTTCTTTTCGTGTTTTCTCGGTCGCTATGCAGCGAGCAAGGTGCTTTCTGCCAAACCTCTTTTTGTGGCAATTTGCCCGAAATCGCAGGGTTTGTTGATACCGTGAAAATTAATTTTTGCGAGGTTTGAGGCAATTTCGCCTGTTGCCTCCATTTTTACCCAGGCCCAATCAGGTTACATCTATGCCGACCAGCAGTTCCGATTCTGAAGGAATCAGCGAACGACCACGTCGACGAACGTCGACCCGTTCTCCATCGTCAGCTCCGGCTCGCCGACCATCAACACGTTCCAAAAAAATTGGTACTGAGGACAGCGTCGCCCCGGTGCCTTCAAGTTCAGACGATGATTTTGGTTCGGGCGTTGTCAATGAAGAGCGTCCGGCCCGTCAACCGCGGGAGCGGAAAAGTTCAACAGCGGCTGAGCCCAAGCCGTCCGCGGAAAGTCCTTCGGACGAGGTGAGGGTTCCGAAAGCTCGAAGTGAGCGTTCTCCAGCGAGGCGTGGAACTCGCAGTACACGCCCCGTTCCTTCCGATGCTCCTCCCGAGTCGACCTCAAACGAATCGGAGCGAAGCGAAAGGACTTCAAGTCGGTTTGAACGACAGATTGCCGACGTTGAGCCTCAGACCGGGATGAGATACTTCAGCTCAGAAGAGCTGGATTTTGGAGATGATGACGGACCCGCGCCAGCGAGAGATGCCGCTCCGTTAAGAGATAGTGGGCCCACAAGAGATGGGGCTTCTGATCGGGGCGGACGATCTCCACGTCATTCTGGCCGAGGTCGTTCGCGTTATCGTGGTGACAGCGATTTGGATCGAAGCCCGCTGGCAGAGCGGCGTCCAGAGTCGGATCGACAAACTGATCGGGATTTCGCGAGCGATCGTGAGCTGGACGATGATCGCGATCAGATGTCTGATGATTATGAGGGCGGAGGCCCCGGTGACGGTGAGGATGGTGCGCCACTTCGCCAGGGTGAATTGTTTGACGGAGATCGTCGGCCTCGTCGCCGTCGCCGTCGTCGTCGTCGAGGTGGTGATGGTGTTGGCGACGGAGACACTGGGCCACGGGGTCCGGAAGCCGGTCGCAACGACTTGCGTGAACCAGGTCGCAATGATGTGCGTGAACCAGGTCGCGGTGATGGACGTGAACCTGGCCGCAATGATGTGCGAGAGCCAGGCCGCAGTGATGTGCGGGAACCTCGTCGCAATGATGGCCGTGAACCCAGTCGATTTCAGAGTGGTGGCCGGCCTGAAGGCAACCGAGGCAGGAACGATGGGCCTCGTGGTGGTGATGGAAGAAATGATGGCAATCGCGGGCGTCGTGGTGGCCGGAATGACGGGGGCCGGAATGATGGCGGTCGTGGTCGACGTAGTGAAGGTGGACCACCTCGTGGCGGCCGGGATATGGGACGCGGACGGGATCTCGGAGGCCCGCGACGCGGCAGAACAATTCAGCCGTCCGGTGAAGTCGTTGAGGGCACATTTGATGGCGTCCTCGAACTTCACCCACGTGGATACGGTTTTCTCCGCGACCCAAAGAGAAACTACGCTGCGGAAGACTCCAACCCGTTTGTTTCCAGTTCACTGGTTGAGAAATACAAGTTGCGTCAAGGTGTCCTGATTCGAGGCGATGTCGGGCAGGGTACGCGCAATCAGGGACCACGACTCCGTGAAGTAGAACTCATTGATGGGTTTACTCCCGAGGAGTACCTGAATGTCAAGAACTTTGACAATCTCACGGCGATCAACCCGTTTGAGCAGATCAAACTGGAGATTGGTCCTCGGCCTTTGACGATGCGAGTTATGGACTTGCTTTGTCCGATCGGTAAGGGACAGCGAGCACTGCTTGTTGCACCTCCGCGAACCGGCAAGACCATGCTGCTTCAGGATATGGCAAATTCCGTCAGCATTAACCATCCGGAAATTCATCTGATGGTGCTGTTGATTGATGAACGTCCGGAAGAAGTGACCGAGATGCGTCGAATGGTCAAGGGCGAAGTTATCTCTTCGTCACTGGACAGCGATGTCGAAAGTCATATTCGTATTGCCGAACTGATTATCGAGCGAGCAAAACGTCTGGCTGAAGAAGGCAAAGATGTCTTCATTTTGCTCGACAGTATTACTCGATTGGCCCGTGCCTTTAACAAGGCGAACAATTCCGGACGGACGGGAACTGGCGGTCTGGATATTCGGGCTATGGATATTCCGAAGAAGCTCTTCGGACAGGCACGTCGTTTCGATGAGGGCGGTTCTCTGACTGTCTGCGGAACGGCTCTGATCGATACGGGCGGCCGAATTGACGAAGCGATTTTTCAGGAGTTCAAAGGCACAGGCAACATGGAAATGGTGCTTAGCCGAGAACTGGCTGATCGACGCATTTGGCCATCGATCGATATCACCAAGTCCGGAACTCGTCGGGAAGAGAAGATTCTTGCTCCTGACCTGCTGGAAGGCATCACGATGTTGCGACGCAGCTTGATCAGCCTGAGCCCGGTTGAGGCGATGGAACAACTGACGAAAACGATGGAGAGGTTCCCAACGAACCGCGAGTTTTTGACGAAGATCAAAGCTGTGCTTTAGACTATGGCAATGATTTTGAGTTGAATGAATAAAAGCCCGGCTCTTTAGTGAGTCGGGCTTTTTCGTTTTATCCAGACTCCAGAGTCTGCGACTTTTCCTGGTCGACGGCTGCTTTCACTCGCTTCCGGAGTTTGGGTTGAATGCGAAGTTTGTGACTGTAGAGCGAAAAGAATGATGTACGATTCCCTGAATGCCGATTCTCATGAGGGCGTCGATTCTGCCAGCAAGGATGAGTTGCGCAGATTGTGCCGCTGGGCGTTCTGACCTGGCATCAGACAGTCCAATTCTGCAAACATCTGCTTAACTGAGGTTACAG
>JBPOIW010000210.1:0-33531 GCA_052034165.1 Planctomycetota bacterium
ACACAATTGAAGGATTTCAGCCGCACTGACGAACGTCGTCAGGTATCGTTAAACACGATTCGGAATGCAGTTTTGTGAACAAGTCGGGAATACAGGATTTGAACCTGCGACCTCTTGGCCCCCAGGCATTCTCCAAAGCGACTCAATTCAACGAAAACCCAATGTTCCGTAAGTCTTTATCGGCTTCCTCGCCTTTCTCGTCAAGTCTCAGTCATTATCAATTTATCGCGTGTAATGATGGAAACGGCGTCATTTCGTGGAAAACGGCCTGACTCTTCCACGAAATGAATTCTCCGAACACCAAGAAATGGCCAGCTGCCGCTGAAGGTCTGTCCCTCAGCAGTCGCCCTTTGAAAGTCCTTGCTGGCTATCGTGCGTAGGCTTCGCTGGGGGACCGAAAACGAGTGCGTTGATCCCTCAGTCTACCAGGCTTGCCGTGCCGTAACTGGCCTCCGCCGGGGGCGGTGCGAGGCTAGAGAGACCGGCCCCGTTCAGCCGGTTCGTTAGGCAGATATTGATGCCGTTGAGTTGTTCGTGAGTCGGCAGGTCTGGGCGATGATTCAGCTACAGCTTTGCACGGGCATGCGACCGGGCGAGGTTTGTATTCTGAGAGCACGTGATCTTGATCGCTCTGGCGATGTTTGGACATTCATTCCACAAACCCACAAAACCGCCCACCACGGCCGACAGAGACTCATCTTCATCGGCCCACGCGGGCAGGAGATTCTTCAGCCATACTTGGCCAGCCTGAAGGACGACGGATACGTCTTTCGGCCGGATGCTGCGGAAAAAGCACGCAATCAGCTCCGCAAGTCTCAGAGACAAAGTCCGATGACTCCCAGTCAGGCAAAAAGGAAGCCCAAGGCCACGCCTAAAAAGTCCGCCGGGGAGCACTATTTGAGGACAAGCTATACGCGAGCCATCACACGGGCCTGCAAGCTGGCCAAAGTTAACGAATGGGCTCCAAATCAGTTGCGACACAACGCGGCTACGGAGTTGAGGAAAAAGCATGGCCTTGAAGGAACGCGAACGGTTCTTGGTCACAGCACTACGGACATGACCGAGATCTACGCCGAGATCGATTTCGAGACTGCCCGAAAGATTATGCGATCATCCGGCTGAAGTGTCTGCAGCAACGAGAGTCTTGCCAAACCATCATCGCATGCGTTGGCCCCGGTTTGGTTTACACCTTCGAGTCAGAACAATCAGAATGCAATGAAGACGCCTTCTTCACACTTGGAAACCCGTACATGACTCCTGGGCTCTCTGGACAATCCAATTAACAACTTCGGCATCTGTTGACACCATAGCGGGTACATTGGCACGCTCAGTTCTACCAAGGAATCCTTTCTTGGTCTTAAAGTCCGTGAGAGGCGTGTAGCCCTCTTTGTCGCTTGAGTCCGCAGCCATGTTGATGCTCACCTGAAGTTGTTGGAAAAGAGGAATGAGAAACTTCGACTGGGAGGCCTGTTCTCTCAATTCCCGGGCGGGCTCTCTTCCTAAGTCTGCGGTCTACGTAGTGCAGCGTAATTTCAATGCCAGCACAGGGCGAATGGCATCGAAGTCCAGCAATCTGACTTCCAACATTTCACGAGCCAGCGTCAGTGGGAGGCATTCGGAGAACTTCAAACCCTCAATCGCCTGGTCGTCCACGGAGGGGCGCAGGTTGCCGGCGGGCTTCTGCCGTAACTCATTCAGTGCACGCTGGATGTCAGTGAGCTGGACTGTAGATTCGAAATTCAACGAGAAACTGTCGTGGTCAACTCGGCAGGTTGTGAGCTGTGCGAATTCATTCGCGAGTGTGGCATTGGCTCGAATTCCCGCGAAATTCCACCACGTTAGCCGGCCATCAGTGCCGACGAGTGCTACTGTGCTATCCCGTTCAAGCCAGCGAAATTCCGTGCGAGTCGCACTAATCTGATCTTTTGCGCGACTGGACCAGAATTCCCTGTCCTCGCTGTCGGTAAGGACTCGGAGGATAGATTGCGACAGTCGGTACCCAAGGCCAGTGCCCTGACCTTTCCATCGGGATTTGCCCTTCAGTTCCGTCGCCTCGACATACGCTCGTTTTCGCTGCCAATCGACATAGTTGACCAGCCATGCTCTCCCACCCAGCAGCAGGATCCTTGGGCCGTCCTGCTTACCAAGGAACGACGTTTCATCGACATAGCCGAGTTCCTGTCGGCCATGTAATACTGAAAACAGCGGCGGTGACGTGAACACAGAGAACAGTTCCATGAAGTTCTTGCGACCGAAAGTCTCCTCCCCTTCTTTGCCAAGCCACAGAAGGCCCTCATCGTCCGACAGGATTCCAGCGCCCAACATATGTTGAACAAGTCCTTCCACCTGGTCCGGTGACATAAAGCCAAATGCCTGCACCCCTTGGACCCAGCGAAACCATTCAGTTCGACCGATTCCACCCTCCTGAAGAGCCAACGCCATCAGTTGTTGAGCAAGAATATGCCACGGCTGCGGCGGCGGAACGATTGGCTCCACGTAGCCTTCTAACCAAAGATCAATCAGTGCTACAGCCTGAAGTAGCGATTCTTCTTTGGTGGCCAGAAACAGGCAATTACGAATTCCTCCTGCTCGACGTCCGGTGCGTCCCATGCGCTGCAGGAAACTGCTGACGGTAGTTGGCGAATCGATCTGGATCACTCGATCAAGATTGCCCACGTCGACGCCAAGCTCAAGTACACTGGTCGCAACAATGACGCAATCGTCTCTGCTGGCGAAAGCTTCTTCAGCCTGCAACCGTTGCTCGGCACTTAGAGAGCTGTGAGTCACAAAGGTCGTAACGCCAAGTGCCCGCAGATCCGTCGCCAACTGTTCGCTGCGAGCACGGCTGTCGACGAAGACCAACCGCTTCTCCCCGCGATGCAAACGCGAAATCACAACGGCTGCATTGTGGAGTGATCCGACATAATCCAATTTCACATCAGCCTGGCCGACTCCCGAGGTTGCTGGTGGCAAGAATACGCTGCGTTTCCGCTGACAGGATCCCGCAAGCCAGTCAACCAGCGTTTCTGGATTGCCGACCGTCGCAGACAGGCCGATTCTTTGCAGTTCCCGGCCGGCAAGTCGCGAAATTCGTTCGAGTACCGACAGCAGATGCCAGCCGCGATCGTCTCCCGCAAAGGCATGGATCTCATCAATGATCACAATCTGCAGATTACTGAAGAGTGCTCGTTCATCGACGTTTCGCGAAACCAGCATGACTTCCAGCGATTCGGGGGTCGTCAGCAGGCAGTCGGGCGGCTCCCGCAGTATCCTCTTCTTGGCTGTCGCGGAGATGTCCCCATGCCAGAGTGTTGAACGGCGACCCAGAAGTTCGCAGTATCTCTGGAGACGAACATCCAGATTGTTCAGGAGTGCTTTGATAGGGCAAATGTACAAGACACTCAGCCCTGTCCATCCTTCCGTCAGAATTCGGGACAATGTCGGAAAGAACGCGGCTTCAGTTTTTCCACCAGCGGTTGGTGCAAGCACGATCAGGTGTTGACCGTCGAGAATCTGCGGAATGACGGCATCCTGAAATGGCCTTAGCTCACGCCAGCCGAAGCTGTTTACGATGTGATGCTGCAGTGCTGGATGGAGTTGTTCAAATCCGCTCACAGATCCAACTCGATTTCTTCAACGTCTGTGGCTCCCATTGCGTGTCTTTCAACGCCCTTCAATTCCACATCGCTGATCGTCAATTCGTAATCTCGCTCTGGCTCAAAACCGGGATGCAGGTCGACACAATCAAGGACTCCAGCGACAAGCTTCTTCAGGAAAATCCTGGGTGCTACTCCTACTTTGCCACCCAGCTTGCCGGCCACGGCTTCTGCCAGCTTCCGAACATACGAGTCATTGCATCGACTGCTGATACGATCTGCGGCAGCACTGTGTTGAAGGTAGATATCTCGGACGCGGCAGCCGACAAGACACAATCGATCGAGGTCAAACGCGGGCAGGCGAATCTGAACGGCCCGTGGATTGTCAAACCGAACATCCTTCGCAAAATCAACATGCAGACGTTGAGCGAGCGGCTCCAATCTGCGAACTCCCTGTGGACCATCGAAGAATGCAGGCGTGCCAGTGATTAGCACATAGAGCCCCGGAAATCGCCCGGAGTCCACTTCATCGAGCAATTGCCGTAAAGCGTTTAGGCTCTTATCTCTGACATCACTGCGAATACGCTGAATGGTCTCGACTTCGTCCAGTACCAGCAGCAGTCCCGCGTGGCCGGAATCTTTAAGGACTGTCAGGACGCCTTGAAGAAAACTCAGGGCTCCGAAATGATCGATATCACCTTTGACGCCAGCAAATTTCTTCGCACCAGCCGCGACGTTCGGTTGTCCGGATAGCCAGGCTAGAATGCCATCCGCTGTGGCCTGCTCCCCGGCGATAAGTGCCTGCCGATAGCCACGCAACGCGGCACTGAACATCGGAGCCGCTTCACTGACTTTCGTCAGACGCTGCTCCAGAAGTTCGTTTGTGCGAGCCAACAATGCAGGTTCGTCATCCGCTGCAATCGTTCCTTCTGCAAGAACGTCTTCTTCCAGCGTATAGAACCATCCGTCAACGATATTCCGAAGCGCTCCCTGAGCGGCATCAGCCGTCGCGAGGCGTTCCGTCAATCGACGGTAAACAGTTTCCAGTCGATGTAGAGGTGTTTCAGTTTCAGAGATCTGCACTTCGGACGTCGCAAATCCCATCTTGCGTGCGCGATCACCGAGCCATCGGGAAAAAAACGTCTTCCCGCAACCATACTCGCCTCTGATTGCCTTAAAGACGCTGCCTCCTCCTGCAACCTTATGCAGTTCTTCGTCGAGAGCGACTTCAAAACGGTCCAGTCCAACCGCGAACGCATCAAGGCTGCTGCGAGGGACAGTCCCTCGGCGTAGTGCGTCAATGATTTCCTGTTTCCGTTGCGGACTGATGCTCATTTTGCCCCCTTTGGCAAATCAAACTGCCGGCAAAGGAGATTTCTGTCCAGTGCAATCGTGTCGGAAACATCGTCTCGATTCAGAACAAGAAATCCATCGACATTCAGGACGCGTTGAGCCGTTGCAATGAACCCCGGCAGTCTGACCAGAGAGAGTCGAAGAGAATTCGCGAGCCCCGCTGTCGTAATCTTCCCGCCCCGCTGGTCGATGGCCATCAGCAGTTTCGAAAATACTTCATCCGTCGGAACTGTGCGACCACCGAGCCGTTTCTGCTCTGCAAATACCGGAGACGCCAGCAAGGCCTGCACCCAATCCGGAACGACGGGCGCCGTAGGAGCAATTTCTATGCTTGTTGCTGGCTGCGCAGGTTCCTCTTCGGGATCGAACAAGCGTCCTGCAGGCTTCTCTTTTGGCTTCACCGGCCTTGTTACCTGCTCACGTGACGGCTCAATCAGCGGGCCCGTTGAAATGACATCCCACCAGGTTGGCAGATCTGCAGGTGCTTCAACCCAACCCGACGGAAATGCACCGGACGCAGTCAGAACCGCAATTGGAATGACCATTTCCTGGGGAGATAAGCCTCCGTGATAGCCATTCTTCTTAATGCCGTATCGGATCTTCTCCGTCCATGGAGCGATGAGTGATCCTGCTTCCGGAATGACGACTCTCGGCCCCTTCACACGGAACTCACCATCGGAAGGTGCACCCTGATCGAGTCGCCATCGCTCACCACCCTCATACGACTGACCTTTGGCATTGCAGTCCAGAACGTGACCATGGTCGCTCACCATGATGACTGTTCGGCCTGAGATGCGGGCCTCGTGCAACAGCAGCGGCAGCACCTTAATCTCATCTCGTGACCACCGCGTATCGATCTGCTCGCCCTTCAGAAGGTGGTCATCCACTGCATTCACAACGACGCCAACGACCTTTCTGTGGGTCGAGCTGATCTCCTTTCGAATCTCAGCCGCAAGGCTTGCATCGTCGGTTTCCCTCAACGCCGCCTTGTGAAACAGAATCGGGGGCGAGTTAGCACGACAGTGCTTCAGCAACGCTGGATGTGCCGCAAACCCAGTCCTTTCGGTATCCTGAGTTCCCTGAAGCAACTTTCCGGAAAGCAGACTTGTGCGTGACACTTCAGTCACGCTGGGTGTTGTGGCCAGTGCAGGTCGCAATCCGTGGGCCTCTTCCGCCAGCAGCAACCAATCGTGCCCAAGCACATCGGCCATCAGCTCACGGAATACAGCAACACTCATACCGTCGATCACAATGACCAATACAGGTAACTCTGCGGCAATCGGGGCTACGATCTGTTCCAGAATCCGCTCTACCGGGACCACGATTTCGTCCGAAGTCTTCGCAGCCGTCCAGTCTCGAAGGAGTTCCGCAAATGCTCGCGACTGTTGTTCACGGACAGTTGTGACAGCATTGAACAGCTTCGAATAGGCTTCGGACAATTCGCTCACCGGGTCACCGGAACGAAGTGTCAGCCTTGCCCAGTCAACAAAGCCTCCCTCTGACAGATGAAAAGCGGCGGATTCAGCCATTGAGGAGAACGACTGGTTCGCCTCGCACTGATTCAGAAAACGAACTAGTCGGATCGCCATGTCAACGCGATCCAGTTGTCGACGTTCGCGACTATGGCGATCGTGCTGCATAATCGATTGACGGCATTCCAGGAGCGGCTCAATCTCAGCAGCAGGCCCGGACTTCAGCAACGCTTTGAGTTGCTTCCCGAATTCTGCCAAACGACCATCGAAGCCAACCGGCGAAGTGTCACTGAGTGATGCAAAACCTTCGGCTTGTAGTTCGCGGAGGATCTCGTCGGACCGATTCAACTGTTGTTGCTTCAGCCTCGAATCACGAAGCTGAAGACGGACAACTTCAGTCGCGGCCGCAGCCCAGCGTTCAACGATTGGCAGTTCAACTGATTGCCCACAAAGATAACGTTCCTCCAGCTTTCCGATCGCGCGCTCCAGCTTTCCTTTCGCCTTCGTATGGAAGACGACGCCAGCCGCCAGACCAATTGGCAGAGCGTCCGGACGGTCATTGGCTCCGACACATCGCAGGACCGTGGCCATGGCCGGTCCACCTGTCGACACGAGCCACTCAATTGCGGCTTCTTTGAAGGCTGAAGTTGTCGCCTGATAGCGACTCACGGCCGGAGCATCGATCGACCATTTCAAAACAGCCACCAGATCAGGGGACTCTGCCTCCAGTCCAATCATGCGTTTAAACAAAATTGGCCAGACTGTTTCCGCTGCCAGAAAGCCACTCGCGACGGGCGCGTATCCATCGACTGGGATGTATTCGATCAGTGTCTCGGCAATCCACCCATGGTTCGCAATGCGAGGGTCAATTGATTTGGCCTGGAATAGAGCCTTCACGATTTGCCAACTGTTCAGCGGATACAGTTTTCGCGGTTTGAGCCTCACGAAGATATCATTGCTGATGTCATTGTCGTCGATATCTGTGACCAGAACGGTCGTAGCCGATTCGTCTGCGTTCCTTAGCGCAATTCTCATGGCCAGTGGCGAATCGCACTGGTAGATTCGATACGTTTCCTCTCCATCCCGCTGGATGATGTCTCCAGTCCATTTGGTCCGGGAACGGATCGCGACCGCTCTTGTGTTCGGAACCGCTTTACGGATCGCCGCCACCTGAGCCTTGATCTGACTAAACGTCGGTGATGTGACGGTCATGGCGACGCTCCACCCTCCTCAACAATCCAACTGATGTTCAGCTTGACGGTCCTGCCTTGCTTCACTTCCTTCTTAAGTTCACCCAATACCGATTCGGCATCCGAAACGGACAGCCCTGTACGCGACTCAGACGCGACGACACGGCTTTTTGATTGCGGAAGCTTTGTCTCCGGCGGAACAGGAGGAGCGCCGCCACCATGATCAGGACCAGGCGGTGTCGGCGGGCGACTGTCAGTCAGCAGTCTGACCGCCTTGAGCTGAGCTTCCTTCAGTACAGGCCCCAGTGCCGTCACATTCTCATCAACATGCAGAGCGTTTCCAATCGCAGTACGAATTTGCTCAGCTTGAATCTTGCGGTCGTCCGTCAATTTGCCAATGGCATCAAAGATTTCCCAGTTCGTACCATCAATGACACCGCTCAACCGTGACGCGCTTCGCAGGCATTCGCCCATTTCTGGTGCTGACGTCGCAACGCGAGCCGCGACAAATACTGACACAACCTGATCGGCTTCGCTTGAATTGATTTTTTCCAGCAGTGCATTCGTCGCCGTGGCAGTTAGGAAGCGATTGGCGGAGGTCGGATCGAGTCCAAACTTGGTAAGCCGATCCTTCAGCTTCTCACAGAAACCCTGACACGCTGTTCGAGCCTCGGACGATTTTCGTTTCACCGACGCCGACATGGCTGCAACCGTGGTGCCTTTGATCAACGAAGACAGCGACTCTCCGAAAATATGACCACTGCGTTCAACGACAATTGCCCAGTCTGATTCTGATGGAAGCTTCTGTTCCCTCAGCACCAGTTCGTCTGGAAGGTTTGTCAGTGAACCCTCTACGGCGACGTTGTGACGCAGGAACGTGCGGTTGGTCTGTTCCGCATAGATCATGATCACCAAATTCTCAGCCTCTTTCGGCAATCCCATCGGCTGCGGAAGATCAATCCAGGTTCGAAGTTGCCCCACACTGATCGCGCTAGGATTCTCGGCAGACTTGCGGCTGAAGTGATTCTTCCAGTGCTGCCCAATTACGAAATGAGTCGCATCATGATCCATTTCACCCAGCATCAGCGGGTTTGCGATCTGGCGTACCAGCGGTCGAAGTGTCTTTTCGACGACAACGCGACCATCCGAAGACTGTGCTGCTTCACTGACAACCGCGTGTACTTTCTTAAGATTACCTGTCTTGATTTCCGCTTCAAAGTGGGGAGCCGCAGGAAACTCACTCGTCAGTGCCTGACTGAGGAGATGCTGCATCGCGTTTTTCAGGTTGGCTGCAACTGGCGGCTGCGGATCGAAGCCATCCCGCAGAGACATGAACTGTTCGTTGGGCTCCAGCTCATGCACGGTATCCAACGAACCTGTTGTGATCGCATCCAGTCCGTATGCGGCATCGAGATGAAACTTTACTCGCTCCCGAAGAACATTCCTTTGATTTTCGAGGAGCGTCTTGGCTCCCTGTCGATCCTGTGGCGACAAATGATTGGCATACTGCCCGAATCGCTCGCCGGTCAGGATGTGCTCAAGAATGACCAGAAGTCCCAGGTCTTTGCGTGAGTCTTCACTGAAGAACTGAGGGATCCAGCAAACCGTCTTTGATCCAGCGGGATGCCTTGAGCGAAAGCCCTGCAGGTGGCTGATGTCGCTGCGAGGTCCGTGGCCCGGTTCGTCGAACGGGAAATCGATAATCAACTTCCAGTCATCGTCTGAATTCTGAAGTGATGCATCGGGCAACTCACGGATATTCTTGAAGAGTACGATGCACGAGCGACTCGTGTTTCTCCACAGGAACTCATAGTGTTGCTGGAATTCATCCTCGCCAGTGATTTCCAGTTGCTCGAACAGCATCTGACGGATGCGGCGAATGCGATTTCCCTGATTGTCCTCTCGTTCCGCCTGCTTGATGATACCTTCTGTGTCAACGCCCGACAGTTGGAGCGAGATCGTCGGGTTCTGCTCTTCGCCGACTCGGATGTCAGCAACTCCACCAGCGATCCATCCGCGTACACGTCTCAGCACTTCCGGACCTTCGCGGCCAGGAATCGGGGTCTTGATTGAACCGTGATTGAGTGCGGCCAATCGCTCTGCTGTCAGTCCTCGCAGAGTTTCCACTTCAGGAACCAATGCGGACAACAGCAGTGTCTTTACCAGACGATCATCATTTCGGAACGCCGATCGCCGAGGGTCATCCTGTGGGAGCTTCTCAATGTCGTCGCGACGACCATGCTGTTTTTCTAATTGGGGCAGCAACTTCAGATGATAGAGTCGCTTGGCGTTATCAAAGTGGATTGCCATTTCCTGACTGAAGGCTTCGTCACCGTGCGCAATCACGTCAAACAAATCACCAATCGGGACGACATCCCCAACTGCCAAATACTCTCTCTGGTCATAAAGCAGTTGTGCCATGACCTTCAATGCGGTGCGTTCACGCTGCAATACGCTGGAAACGGCAATCAATGTTTGAACAAGAGCAGGGCTGAACGGGTAGACCTTGCGAAACATCTCGCGGTCCCCTTCGCCGGTGAGCAGAGTCGTCATCACAGACTCTCGCATCTTCGCCGTTTTTTCAAATGCCGCGTCCAGTTCTTTGCGAGCCGCATCATTGTGACATCGGAGAATACGTCGAGAAGCGATCGTCGGCAGATTGCGGTCTTCGAGCGTGATCTTGTGAAATCTTCCTTCCCAATAGCTTAGTGTGTCACCGAAGTTGAGCCGTTCCGCACCGGGCACAGCGTCGCCAATAAGTTCCCGCAGGTCTCTCTGCCGAGCCACGAAGCTGATCAACGGAATCGGACGATCGGCCGTCTGAGCTTCCACCAATTTGGAAAGCTTCTGCCCTTCGCGTTGAACGAATTTCAGATCCGCTGCATGGCTGGCGAGCCAGAGAATCAACTCGTCCAGAAACAGAATAACGGCGTCGTATCCGAGCCCCTTTGCGTGACGACTGACAATCGACAATCCCTGATCAATTGAGACAAAGGCCTCGCCTCGACCACCGGCCTGAGTGTCGTACGAACCAAAGAACTTTCCGATGAGCGCCGCAATCAACAACGAACGCTCTTCATCCTTGACGTCGGCCACTACAGCCCGTTCAAACCTCGCAGCATCCCAGCCCGCGTCTACGTCTCCGAAATCACTGTCGCCGGACGTTCCTTCCGAGAGAGCGGAGAAAAATGCAGCATCGCCCATTCTCTGTCGCAAAGCCTCGGCGTCGTGAAAAAGACCTTCGGCCAGATACACACCGGGCACCAGCGCATCAGGATGGCATCGACGAATGAACTCGACATACCCACCAAGAATTCCGGACTCAACATCATGAGCACCGACCATGTGGTACGGCACCAGCAAAAATTTCTTTCCCGCCATCCACGCATTGTGTTTCTGAACGACAGCCGCAAGTTCAGGAATTCCACGCGCATGAGTATCGCCCGACAGGATCAGATGCAGAATCGCCATGAAATGGCTTTTACCGCTACCAAAGCTGCCATGCAGATAGGTCGCTTTGCTGGTGTTTCCCTGCAATGAGCCCCGGATGAAACTCAACGCGTCATCGAAACAGCGTTCCAACTGCGGCGTCACGACATAAGCGTCCACGGTTCCCTTCGGATCCGTGACTCCCTCAGTCAGCCGCAGGACGAACTGTCCCTTGTCCACGTGTTCCGGGATCGCAATGAGTTCTTTGAGGAGTGTCATCGGGGAATCTTTAGAGGATGTTTGGGTTCAGATTTGTCCCTGCGGTCGCGGCACGGGGTTGGTATCAGCATCAAAACACTCACCCACGGCAGTTCCCGGAAACCAGTTCAAGAACCGCCTTCGCATTTCTACGTCATCATGAAATACCGCCATCCATACCGACCAGAATCCACGTGAGATCGCTGTCTGAACAATGAACGTACGTAATTCTTCGCTTGGATTCTTATCCAAAGCTGTTCTTGCGATCAGTGCCACACCCCAAGCTTCTTTCCGCTTGAACCATCTTCGGTCCCGGTCGCTGTAGTCTTTGACCCCTGGAACTCGGTGAAGTCCAGTGAGCTTGATGGTGTTTTCTGCAATCTGCTTGTGTTGTGCGTTCAATGCATTTGCGACGCGAGGCGGTTCGTCCGGCCAATACTCGAATGCACGAGCCGTGTTGTCAGCGTCTGGCCAGAAATAATCCAAAAGCACGACATCCTCGTCTCCTTTGGTTGAGTTGCAATGCTCACATGCAAGCAGAAAATTTGACCACACTCTTTCGAGCTTCGGATTAGGATCTTTCGGGCGAACATGCTCGACATGAATTGCGACGTGCAAACACACCTCGCAATACGAGCAATAGTCCCCAATGCGTTCGATCAGCGAGTCCCTTGCGTCTCGGTAATGACCAAAGGTAATGTCATTTCCGTCCTTGTCTGTTGGAACCGATCGTCGATTTACTGGACGCATAACTCTATGCTCCCCCCATTCCAACAGCTGCACGCTGCATCTGCAGAAACGCCTGATACGCAGGATCGTCACTGAACGGAAGGCTGAGTTGGTCAAGCCTCTTTTTGAGCTGAGCCACTTCCTCCGGAGACTTGCCGTTGGCATTCCGCAGCACCGCGTAGTATTCCTCAGCAGCCTCCATCATGTCTTGCCAGCGCTTGCTGCGTTGAGGTTGATCTACCCCCTGAAGATCTTCGGCGATGTCTTCGACACTCTTGTTTGCGAAGTCTTCAGCATCTGGATTATCGAGATTAATCAACTGGACGCCTTCAACTGGTGGCAGCGACTGAATGACGAACGGAGAGTGAGTTGTCGCAACAAACTGAATATTTGGGAAAGCTGCCAGCAGATCACCGACGACTCTTCGTTGCCATTTGGGATGCAAATGCAGGTCGATCTCATCAATCAAGACGACGCCCGGCGTTAGCAGTGCGGCTTCGCCTGCAAGGTGCGGATTCAGCGTGGCACATCGCACGGCGATATCTGCCACCATCGCCACCATGTTTCGAAACCCATCACTCAGGTAGCTAAACGGCAGTGAGCGATCTGGAAGTTCCAACATCAGTTCGTCGCGTTTCACATCAAAATAAACGCGAGTTGCACCAGGAACACAAGTCAACACCGCTTTGCGACAGGCTTCTAGTGTGCTGATCGGTTTGCCCTGCTGAATTGCGGCGATTTCCTGTGTCTTGAACCACTGCAAAAGTCGCTTCTCGTCCGAAGCGGGTTCCAAGCAATCCAGATACCCCATGAACCGACTGTCAGGCGACAGCGTCCTCACTTCTCGCTGCTTCTTTTGGACCCAAAGCCGTCCTGTTCCGTAGAATGAAATCACAGGCAAAATCACATTCTCGCCAGCCTTAACCTGATCTCGAATCTTGCTGGCGATCTCTCTGATCCAATACGCAAACTCCCGAGTCGTTCTCCCATCTTCGCTTAGCAGTTCCCGGCACCACTCTCCGACTTCTCCGTTAACGGTGCCAATACAGCTAATGACACTCGGGAATTGACTCTCTGCGGTAATTGCATCGCCTTGCTCAAAGAACTTCAAGCGGGCTTGATCCTTAAGGATGCTTTTTGCAACAGCCGGTGTTGGAAAGCCAAGAAACAAACTACCAAGCCCGACCGCCATTGCATTGAGCAGTGTGGTCTTCCCTGTGGCATTATCACCAACAATAAGATTGAATCGAGAGGACAGTTTGACAAGTCGCTCCTCGAAACAATTGAAATTCTCAAGTCGTATTCCGTCCAGTCGCATTGCATGTTCTTTCAACGATGCTCTTTATCGTTCCCATTCTTCGTCACCACAATTACCCGTTCAGTCGAATCGACTTCTGTCTCTTTCCACGACCAGCCCCCTTCGAGGAGTTGCACGATGCGCAAATCAATGCAGCGTTGGAAAGCTCTGTTTTTCCGCCACGGCTGTACGCCTTAATATGGTCCACCTGAAAGTTTATCCAATCCAGCACCTCACCACATTGTGAGCACTTCTTTTTCTCGTCGCTGTTCCAGAGAAGGCGTCTCTGTTCACTGCTGAAAATGCGGCGTTCTTCTTTTCGCTCGAAAAGCCCTTCCAGCAAATGCTGGATAATCTCACCGCGTCGCTTGCGTGGTGCCAAAGAGTCCGTTGATTGCTGAACCATCATCAGATAGTCAGCAAAGATCCTTTGATCCGGGCGGGCCCCGTCCGCTTTCCTCTGTTGCTCTCGTACTTCATCCACGCCGCCCGAAAAACGCTGCAGCAGCTTCATCGCAACCTGATTCCGTCGGCGATCATTCAGCAATAACTTCTGCTGGTGCAGGGTCCATACGACCATAAACAGTGAATAGAACTCTGCAGAATTTCTGAACCGGGTTGTTCGAAGTTCGGGGAACATGTGCTTGATGGCATTCAGTGTCGCGGAAAACTCCACAATCGCTTTGTTCAGCGAACCGGCATGCGTGGAAGTATTTCCTACGGCTTTGTCAACAGCCTGTTTCTTGTGAATCAATCCACCTGCCAGGATGGATGCCAGTAGCTCAGAAACGAGTTCCACATCTCGCATGCGATCAATGTCGCCTTGTGACAGGATTTGCTGTGATGTGAAGAAATCGCGATTCTTTCGAGCGAGTTTCTCTGCATCGCGTAAGAACGTACTCGTGTAAAACTTTGCATGCCTGCGTTCGCTGGTCGTGAGTGCCTTACCCGTCGAGTTGATGCGTACGAATAGATCAACGATCTCAGAAAGTGGGCCACTTACTTCCGCAACCTGGAACTTGTAGGTGAGGAAAGGAGATTCACGCTGATACTTTTCAAGAGCTTTCCAGTCCCAAATTCCCGTCCATTCATTCGGGTCATCGTCTGGGAAGTGGTACTTCACCTGAAATGCGTCTTTATGGAATGGTTTGACGCGAGTGAACATGAAGATGGTTTCCAATCGCTGCTTACCATCAAGAACGTCATAGATCGTCTTTCCGTTTTCCTGACGCGAATAGAGAAAAATCGATGGAACCGGATACCCTTCCAGAACTGACTGAACCAACTTTCTCCGATCCGTAAGCGTCCAGACGCTCTTCCGTTGGAATCCAGGCTCTAGATTCAGATGGCCTTGTTGCTGTAGCATTCGCAGATTGAGAATGGACTCTGTGCGATATTCAATGGACACCCGGTCGTTCATGACCTTGCCTTTCTACTTCTGCGTGCCGGTGCTTTAGCCGGTGGTACCCAGTCTTTAATTTCCTGCAGGGTCTTGCCAAGCTGGCGGGCTTCTTCGTTGATGAAACCTTCGAAGTAGTCGCCCATGGACATGTTGAATTCGGGGTCGAGGTCGTTGTGCCATTGTTTGAGCCACGGCAGCAGCTCGATCAGGCAGGCGAGGAGCGGGATCAGGCGGGGGTCGTCGGAGCCGCCGAATTCGGTCTGGACCTGGACGTAGTAAGCACTGATCGCTCGGGCCTGTTGGAGATGGTCGTAACCGGCCCAGCACAGCATCAACGTTCCGTCCGGGCCCTCGCAGTGTGGAAAGCTTATCCAGCGTTCTTTGGGAACATCCAGCTTGCCTCGCAGCCGCCAGAAGTCGCTCGTCAGAAAATCCTTGGAGTCGTACTTCGTCGGAACCGGGATCTTGCCAACCTCTTTTCCCTTCAGAGCCTTCGCTGCATCCTCGGTCAGGTAGTTTGGATCGGTCGCTGGCAGTTGAGTCCGAGCATCGATGGCGTCTTCCTGCCGCTGCAGATCCCACGTGCGTTCCCAGGTCGTTCGCTTGATCAGTCCGGCTGGCTTGTAGCGAAGCATGGGAAGCAGAGGGACACATTCCGGAGCTACCAGCTCCGTCACCAGAGCCTGCACATCAAACGCCGCATCGTCCCGATACAAGTCCCCGACCTGCAGGAAATCCGCATCCTGCCCAGCGACGCTGGCAAGACGAGCAACACTGACGAGCTGAATCTCGGCGAGCGGCGGCGATTCACTCGTTATCTCCCCGGCCCCCTCGCTCCCTTGCTGCTCCGCCTTCATCCTCCCATCGAAATCAAAATAACTCTCCAGCCGATTGAGCAGCCATTCCCGCAGTGCTCGTTCGAGCTGTGATTCCCACGGCTCGGTGTTCCAGCGGCGTTTGTATTCGGGCTGTTCGATGACGTGGATGTTCGGATCAGACTCGATCAATGCAATGCGGCGTTCGACGAGTTGACGATAATCGTCCGGCCATTCACCAGGGAGTTCGGTGATTGGTGTTGAGCCATGTCGTTCAAACCACGTCGTCTGCGCTTCGCCTGCCGCCAACTTCCGAGCCAGCACAATCTCAAACGATCGCTGGCCGAGCTTGATGGGAGGCGGCTCAGAGATTGTGAGATCGGCAGCGATGAGCCCATAAAGCCGGTAGCACTCCCAGTCGAGCTCTTCTTGCGTGGCAATCATCTGCGAATGTGCTAACTCGGCGGCAAGCTTGGCCGTAGCCAAGGCGTCGCGAGTCGGAACCATTGTCGCTGCGATCCAAGTGGGATGAACCTGTCGCGCATGGGTTGCTAAGTTGTCGATTGATCGCGCTGTAAGTAGCGGCCGACTTTCCGATAGCGGAAACTGCTTTAGTTTCGTGCCGTTGAATTGATAAAAATCCTCGAATGGATCTGTCCTTTGTCTCGCTCCGTGTTGATCAACAGTGCTGCCTTTGTTGTGGCACATCTGCTTCAGCCAGAAACATGCCGTCGCAGAGTTCAAAAGTCCTAACACCCCACATAGCGCGTCAGTGTCCACAGAACTATCAAACACAATTACTGACGCGGAGTCTTGGATGAGTGTTTGTCCGCTATTTCGAGTGAAGTGGTTTTGTGTTGTCGCTTTGTCTGGATAAGCGATGATTGAACTTGTCTGGTTTCGTTCAAAGAACGCCATCGAATACTCAAACCAATTCAGGCCGCGCTCAATTTGGCTCTTGCCGAATGCAACGCGTTCAGACAAATCTGCACGCCAAGGCCATAGAAAGTGGACGACTTGCTTTGAAGCCATTGCCGAGCCACCGCGCTGCTCATAGGGCCAAATCCCCTCAAGAAACTCATCGAATCCCCAATCGCGTATGTACTCACCGATAGCAACGTACCGGACAAACTCAGCCGAAACTTGTTGTCGCCGGCACACTCCCTTCGGCAGCAAATATACGTCATCGAGCCGTGTCACAATTGACGCGCCGATTGCGGCAGTAATGGATGAAAGCCTTGGACGGTCCGATGACTCGATGATGCTGAGTACGTCGATTGTATTGCCACCACCAGTCGCCCACGGATGCTTATGAAATCGGGAGCGATCAGAATCGTCGACGCTCACAAATTCGCTCGCCACACCCGGGTTATCCAAATGTGCAACAATTGCTGACCAGACCATTCCAAACGCAGGATTGACGGGTGTGGAAGGCTCTCCACGAATTCCCATCACGGTCCGCAATGTGCTCGCTACTGGCTGGCGATGTCGACCGAATAGAATTACCGTTGGCGTGCCGTGGCCGGGAATGTACGCGCCCGCAGTATCAATCACGTGCGTAAGGTCCACAGTCGGAAAAAACGACTCGATCAACTTCTTGCCAAACTCGCGTTTCATAAAGCTATTTGACGTGATCTGCCCTGTGTAGCCCCCTGAAGTTCCGAGCCGAAAGATTCGTTCCATGAAAGGTACGGACAGAGAATACTGCCGGTGGCATGACGCGAAGCGTTTACGATAGCGCTCACTAAGCTGCTTGTCCCGCGGCACGATGTAAGGCGGATTGGCTACGGTTGCGTGGTACTGACCGCCGCGCAGCAGCCGCTTTAGCTCGGGCAGGTTTTCACTCCGATAGGCGTGGTCGCATTCGTCCGAGTCCTCAGTCAACTCAAAGTCGAGCACCTTCTGCCCACCGCTCAACGGTGCATGCAACAGAGAGTCGCCGCAGACCAGATTCAGACGAAACGCGGGTGCATCGGCGAGTCGCTCAACACCACAAGCTTTCAATGCAGCCAGCAAAAGTCGAAACCGAGCAATTGCAATCGCAAACGGATTCACATCGACGCCATGAATGCTGTCGAGTGTTCGTTGGACCAGTTCCCGCACGTTGGTGCCGGGTTCCTTCTTCATCCAGCGATCCAGGATTCTCGGAAAGCTGCCGAGCAGAAAGTGGCCGGAACCGCAGGCGGGGTCGATCATGCGAAAGCGGCGAGTGACGAGCTTCGAGTCGCGAGAAGGGGAGTCGTAACTGACGTCTTCCTCCCCCGGTGCCGGTGGTGGCTCAAGCCCAAACTCATCGAGTGCAGGATCCAGCGTACGATCGAGGATGAACTCTTCGACGAACTCGGGGGTCTGCAGCAGGGCGTATTTCTTTCGAGCCGCCTCGGACAGGTCCTGATACAAGTCGCCCAGAAACCGAGTGTCCCAGTTCGAGTCTGTGAAGTCGTGAACGAGGGCTCCGGTATTGGCGTCGATCTTTTGAAAGAACTTCAACAGTTCCCCAGCCGCGTCACCGCTCAGCCAGTTCGGGAGTTCTCGAATCGGATTGTGTTCGCCAAACACATCCTTCGTCCCTGGCAATTTCGCCAACTGATCAAAGATCGACAGCAGATACTCCCGGTCCGTCTGCTTCGGATGCTTCCGAAAATACAGCTCATGCTCATCCCGAGCCCGGCCCAACCGATCCTCCGACTGTCCACTCCCCCCTGACGCGGGACCGCTGATCTTCGGCGGATCAATCAGCCGATTGTCTTCAAGAAAACGCACGAACACACACGACAGCACCCAAGCCGCCGCCGCCTGAGTAATCGCATCTGTCCTCCAGTCCTCATAGTTCTGAGCCGTCCGCTGCGCCGTCGTCGCCCGCTCATGCTCATCCTTCAGCCGCACACCCACCTCCGGAACCTCCGCAGACATACTGCGTTCCAGCAGATCAGCCTCCAGCTTCTGTAGCAGCTTCTGAAGATCGGACAAGAGTGATTGGCGATTGATCATGGAGGTCTACACGGCCTGAAAAAGAAATTGGGAAGATTCTTTTTCTAAAAGAATGCAACGTCACTCTGTTAGTAATGCACGGAATTGGCCGTGACCCAAAACGGAGGGATTTGCAATGAAAAATGATTTAACGCAGATTCTTATGACAGTGCAGGTGATACTGCAGCTCATACAGATAGTTGTCGCAATATTTGTACGATAACGACAAGGGAATGGCCTGCCGGGCAGAGAATTTTCTGCCTGTGCAGCGCCGTCAGCCTCACATGAGTATCTCCTCAATCAGACGATTGATCGCTGCGGCGTCAATTCCGCCACGCGGGTCGTCGCGGGTTGTGATAAGCCGAATGTCTGCCTCCTCGGCGGCATCCCAAGGCAGAATCCCATTTGCATGATACCACTGCTGCTTTTCGTCCCAGCGTCGCTTGTACCCGGGATCGTTCAGCATTCCGAGGTGTTCCCAAATGTAGGTGTTGCCAGAGTTGTCGTCGTAGATCGTGAAGTCGGGAAACATGTCGATCAATTGACCATTGATCTTCAGTTGTTCTTCGTACAGGAATTCGATTCCCTTCGAGTGCAACAGGTTGGCGATGATGACTTCGGATTTAGACCGAACCGGGACCCCAATCGTCGTGTTGTGAATCAGCCGTTCTTCGAGGAACTTCCCTTTGATGCTGACAGGTTTCGGCGGGCGGAACAGGTTTGTCAGGCGACTGGCTGCAGCCGAGTAAACCTCGGAGCTGAATCGATGCAAATCGGTTGCGGAACCCTGAAGCAGGACGACGACTTTTTCCTTCTGTCGGGTTAGGGCTGTGTAAAGCAGTTCCCGAGTGACCATCAATGGAGATCGCGGCAGGATCAGAAAGACCGTTTTGAATTCACTGCCCTGAGCTTTGTGGACGGTGAGTGCGTAGGCTAGTTCCAGCCCGGAATCGCCTTCGTCTTTGAAATCACTGTTGTAAAACTTAAAGACCGTTCCTCGCTGAGTGGAAAACTCAATCTCAAGATCTTTGGGAGTCCATGACTTCTTCTTTGTCCGGCGGTGTCCGACAACAACGCCGATCTCCCCATTTGCGAGGTAGCCTGCGGCATTCGGAGTGGGAAACATCCGCTTCATGGAAACTCGCCAATTGCGATTGTTGATCACCTTGTCGCCGTAGATGATCTGCTGGTCGCCTTTGGGAGACGGGATGCTCCGATATTGTCCTGGGTTACGAGCCTGTTCGATCTGGCGAGCCTTATAGTGGTTATGAATGAAGCGGTTCAGGGCATCAACACCCCATGGCTTTTGCCGCACGGGGCTAAGAATTTGCCACGCTTCTGCGGCAATTCCTGATCCTTCGTGTGGGCCCCATTTGTTATTGAACCAGAATGACCCGTTATCCACCTGATTACCGCCCAGCCATTTGCAGAGTGCCTCCCAGTCTTCAAGCCCGTCTGCATTGCCCAGAGTATCTCGAAGGACTTGAGGAATGAGCTTCTGAAGTTCGTCTGGAGTTTCCCACGATTCAAAGCGGACCGTATCGCTGGTTCGTTTGCCTGACAGGATTTGGAAGACCTCATCGTCTCCTGCACTGGTTTCGTTTCCGCCGAACCACGATGCAAGCAGCAAGTCGTCGCGTTCTGCTGTTCCCTGACGCCGAGGAATCATCAGCTCTGCAAAGCCACGAGCAACATGTGGCTTTGCTTCCTCAAAGGCTTCGGGCTGCAGCAGCGAAACGATGTCAATAAAGGGCCGTCCGGCCCCAATCGGCGGCAGTTGTCGATAGTCACCTACCAGAATCAGACGATCAACTTTGCGGAGCGACTCAATCAACGCTGCAAGCATCTCTTCGGTCAGCATCGAGCATTCATCAACGATGACCGTCCCCTCGGCAACCGTGCCTGGTTCGCCAGTCAACAGGTATCGTTGGGTTCCTCCCTCGTAACGACCGGAATCACTTAGGTGCTGAGCCAGCGTCATTGCCTTGCTGTTCGTGATACCGGCTCGTCGGGCGACGTCCTCCATGCGAACGCGAGCTTTTCCGGTCGGTGCCAGCAGTAAAACGCCCGCTTCGTTAATCTGCGGCTGAGCACACAGCACAGAGAGCAGCGTTGTCTTGCCCGTGCCTGCTCGACCAATCAGGACACTGAATCGGGAAGCGGCCAGTTCTTCGAGGGCAGCTGTCTTTTCCTGACGTGCTCGGTCTTCCACTTCACGTTCTACTGGATCGTCTGGCAGTGGAGCCTTATTGGCGACCAAAAATGCGTCCAGTTGCTGCCTCCAGTCCACTTTTGAGGCGTGTCGCTTTGCCTCGATTCTTTTCTCAATGGTCCGACGAATCAGTTCGCCAGCCGCCGCTAACCGCTCCAGTTGGTACGCCGGTGACTCATCAGCCATGCTCACAATTCGGATGTGAGCATCGAAGACTTCTTCCTCCGCGACGGCCATCAGGTCCGCTGTGATCTGGGCTGGCATTTCATCGTTTCGATTCTCATCCCAGCGACGCAGTTCACTGACGACCCGTTCACGAGACAGCAGTGTGTGTCCATCGGCTGTGACCTTTTCAAGAAGCCTGATCGTCAATGCTCGAAGTCTGCGAGCATCCACGGGCGTCTGAACCAAAGACGGCTCCGGAACGGGAAAGTTCTCCCGAATCAAGGCCGTTGGAAACATCCCTCGGTCAACAATACCAACAGACACCGGATTCTGAGTCAGACGCGTGGTTTCATAGACCAGATAAGGATTCGCAATGATCTCTTCGTCACTGAGGTTGATACCGGTGTCTTTTCGGCCTTCGTCTGTGGCTAGGACAGCAGCCTGATCCTGCGACAATGCAAAGCGACTCAGTAGTTCGAGGAATGCTCGGCGCTTGCCTGACATCTTTTTCCACGACGACGCGATGGTCTTATCGATGTGACGTGCAAGCTCCGCAGGCAGGTGTTTGGCAGGTGCGTCCAGCAGTTCAAACCATGCTGGCCACGGATTTCCGTCTTCGCCAACCTTGTCGACCAGATGCTGAGCGATGAAGTTGCCAAGTTCGACACCCATCGCGCACAGAACGGGACCAAGCCCCGGAAATGGACCTCGCTTCTTCCAGAGTCTCCCCAGCTCTTTGTCGATCCATCGCTCATGAGCAGAGGAATTGAATCCAAAAGATTCAGAGCAGCGATGCAGGGCGTCTCGGAGTGACAGTAACGCACTGATCGCGGCGTCGTTGCCGACGTGTTCGGTCGCGAATGAAAACTCCTGAAACCGATCTTCCGGTGCAAAGGCAACAACGTCTGCCGGATCGAACGCACGACCTTCGTCAGATTTTTCCAGAGCCTCCTGATAGGGCATCAAAAAGCCGTCCGCGAAGTCCGGGCGGATCGAATGCGTCACCATTCGTTCCCACAGCATACTTCGAAGCTTTCCATCCGGTGAGCCGTCGTAATTGTACTCCGTCAGCGGGCCCAGTTTCTTAACACGGCCAACGCCGATCAAAACACGTCGTCCCGTGTCTTCAACGAGCGGCACCTGTTTGGCATAAAAGAACACCAGTGAGTCTTCTGGACACACGTGCTTCCAGAAACAATCAAGCAACGCTGTATGATTACTGTAATCCTGAACCCAGTTAGTCTCGAAACTCAGTTCCGGTTCGTTGTCCTGACTAACGTCTTCCAGCGGGTATTTTCGGATCATTCCGATCAGCTTCTGCTTTGAATCGCCCCAAACCTGATCCCTCATCATCCATAGGAATGGAACTGCTGCCGCGGAGTAAGCGGTATGTCGAAGTTCCGTCGGCCGAAAATGTCCATGCGTCTCCGGACTTGTGCGCGAGTACGGATGCTCCGCGGTTCGGCTGAATGCAAAGCTAGCCATGAACGTGGCACGTTCTTTAATACATGGAGGGAGACGCAGACCTTGCTCGGTCAAGTCGTCGATGGATTGTTCTCTCAGCCCCTCTTCTTCTTCGTCGTTCTTGCTGTCTGCAATTCCCTTAAGCTTCAGGCATGCCGTATTGAGTCTTGGATTCTTACAGACGCTGCCGGTCCATCCATTGTCATGCCATGGAACTCGAATGGAGACGTGCTGTAACGGATACAGGAGTGAATCTTTTTTCTTTGTCATTGTGCAATCTCCGCCACACATCCGCGATGTTCATTGCGAATCCACTTCTCCGGTATTCGCGTTCGCTGCCCTGGGCTAATGATCGGGATCGCTTTACCGTCCAGGAGAGGCTGTGTATCGCCGGGAATCAGTAGCCACAGCCCTGGGATGCCGTCTTTGCGGCCGATTTTTTCTCGCAGGTTGGCCAGCAGAGCCATTTGATCGTACCTCGCCAGCAAACCGGGATAGGTCAAAAGGATAGTTCGTTGCGACGACAAAAGCTGCTGCTCAATGACGGGCATGGCTCGATTGACGAGTACCATGAACTTGTTCCACTGTGGACTGCCAACGGCGGCGTCAGCATTGACGACGGCGTCCCATTTGCCACCCGCTTTCTCAACGACCTGATGAAGCGAGTCGATAAACAGCGATTCCAGGTCCACATTCTCAACCGGGAATCTTTCGCACAGTTCTTTTGCGGCTCTCTGATAATTTTTGGGCGTAACGAGCAGAGCCAGAAAAGCACCGTCCTTAAGCCCTCGTTCCAGTCGCTCTTCAAACTGCCGAGCGTCTGCGATTTCCGGTGTAATCTCTCCGGGCGTCAACAGCCCTGGTGCTGTGGGCATGCGCGACGCGGATTCACTGCCGCTTGTGACCGAGACCATGTCACGTTGACGACTGACGAATCGACCAACGCCCTGAGCGTCGGTTTTCCACTCAAAGTCAAATCCTGCTGCATGCAGAAGATCATCCAAGGCTGGACGATCCGGCAGAGGTGCGGCTTCGGGATAACGCCCGGAGATGCGATCCCAGATCTGCTGAACGGTCAACATTGGTACGCCGTAGATGGCTCCCTGCGACAACTTGATCGCTCGGGCTGCATCCATGCCACGTGGATACAACTCCTGACGACTGGATACGGCAGCAACTCTCGATGACGCAGCTGCTAAACGGATGAGCCGAGCGTCGCTGAGTGGAGGATGACTACTAGGCGCAGTGATTTCCCTCAATCGCTGGAGGACTCGTGCAGGTGGAACCAAAGGGTCTTCACCGGCAAGCTTGTCGGCTTCGTCGCCCAGTTTCCCGGCATAGGCCGTCAGTTCCTGTGACAAAGCGACCAGGACTCGATCGTCATCGCGGCGCACCAGAAATCTCGGTTCGTCCATCGTGCGCTCGACTTCGAAACAAGCACGAGCAACTGCAGTGGCCAGGATTGTTCTTCGTGGCTCGTCCTCAACGGAACCGCGAGCAACCAGAATAGACTCGGCCAGTTCTCCGATGGTCATGACACCACCAGCCGCAGACAGAATCTCTGTGATGCTGGATCGAAGGCTTGTGAGTGGCGGATCTTTCGTCCAACGCTCCTGGAATTTCCCAACAAGCTGGCCTACTCGTGCGCGTGTAACTCCGACGAGAGAGGCCACATCCGTTTGGCTCGGCCATGAGGATATGTTGCTAGTCGATGGTTGCGACTCTGGACTTGCGCCCTTCAGTCCCAACAAAGCCTGCAGTGTTTCTCTCGCCGTATCGCCTTCTCGGCTACCTGTTCGGGAAATGCGAGCGATGATCTGATCAACGCTGAGGTTTCCGACTTCGACAAGTCCCTGTGGTTCTGGAGCCTTGTCCGTCGCTGCATCGTCGACAACCGTTGGACGTTCCGGGTTGCCAAGCCGTTCGCGAAGTATCCGAACTGCCGCGACAATTTCACGACGGGTCTTGTTGCCCACTCCACGGAGTCGCAGCAATCGTCGCACGGGTACTGTCAACAAGTCTTCGACAGTCAGAACATTCGCACGATCCAAAGCATTGGTAGCACGAGTGCCAAGGCCGAGTTCTGGAATCTGTGTATCAAATGTCGCCGCTTCCAGAAGTCGGCGGATTTCGTTTTGGTCCTCATGATCGGACAGAGATCCGGGTTCTTCAATGCCGACAAAACATTCTCGCCATGCATTCAGCATGCTTTCGGCGTTATCGAAACGCTCGTCCGGATTGCGACGAAAAGCCGTTTTGAAGAACTCTGTCAGGCTGTCGCGAAGGGAGGCATCAAAAAGATCGCCATCAATCGTTGCTTCACATGACAGGTGCGAAGGATCGCTTGAACCGTCGCCCCATTTGGGAAACGTGTTCGGCCCAGCAGCAAGTTCGTACAACGTCACAGCGGCGGCATACCGTTCAGCGTGCAAGTCCCAGCGTTTATGCTTACGCAGCGGTAGAAACGGATCGAGATAACCGGAAGTGCCAGCCCGGATATTGTCGGCTGGGGCTTTCGACAACGAAAAGTCGAACAGCACCAGGTGCAGCTTGTCACCTCGCTTGATCTGACCAATCGCAATGTTGTCTGGCTTAATATCTCGATGCGGAATTCCGGACTCTTCCTCCAGAAACTTCAGCACATCCAGCAGGTCTTCTCCGAATCGCTGGAGCAGATCAATATGCAGTCGGCCTTCCTGACGAAGTCGATCCCGCAGGGTTTCGATTCGGCGTTCTTCTTTGTTAGAGAAGACAGGCTGCATCAAGAATGCGAATCGGTCACCAATCTCTGTTGTTCCTCGTACTGCGACGATGTGATTGTGCCGCAGCTTTTCGAGAGTCTCTGCCTCTTCCTTCACACGAGCGTTGTGTTCAGGCGACGATGCTATCTTGAGCACATACTCCTGGCGATCTTTCTCGACCAGCAGCACAACGGCGCAGCTGCCTTTTCCAAGTCGTCGCAAGACTCGGAAGCCATTGGGAAGAAAGTCGTCTTTTCGCGCGACGTCGGGGTCGAGGATGACGTTCTCCGCATCCGGAGAAGTGGCTTCGTCTTCGACTTTCTCCAGGAGTTCGAGGAAATCACCGACCGTGTCGATTCTCAGACTAACATCAGCATGGGTGCTCCATTGAACAAGGTCCTGCAGGCTGGCGCTCGCGCCGTTCAGGACGGAGCTGATCTGCAAACCCTTTGTTTCTCTCAGCTTGTTGCTGAGTTCCAGGCCATCCGCAGCAGGAGGTTGGCCCGAGAAGATGTGGTATGCAATCGCTCCCAGGGAAAACACGTCAAGGTGTTCACCCAGGCCGCCATCCAGCAGCATGGCTTCCGGGGCCATGTAGGCGGTCGCAGTTTCTTCGATCAATTGGTCAAAGTGATATGTTGCACTGATTCCGCGTGATCCACCGGACGACGTTGAGCCTTCTTCACGATAGCCAAGCTGCCAATTGAAGAGTTTGATTTGAAATCGCCCGGTCGACAACAAGTTCACGAGAATGCTCTGCGGTCGCAGGGCTCGGTGAACGATACGTTTTTCATGGGCGAATCGGACGACTTCGGCGATCTGCCGAAGCAAGTCCAGTCGCTGGTCGAGTGTCAGTTGTGCATGCCGCAGTGTGAGAAAGTGGTCGAGCCGAATAAACTGCGGATCGTGCTCGAAAATCAGAGCCGGTCCGAGTTCATGTTCGGTGAATCCTTCACGGCGCAGAATCCCGGGATGTTGTAGAGATTCCAGCAGTACCGCTTCGCGTCGTGCCGCACGCTCAATCGTCTGTCGCTCTTCGGCGGAAGCTCCGATTCGAACGTTATAGATCCGGACTCGCCGCTTGATGTTCTTCAGGGTTGAATGTGTGGCGAGCCAATCCTGATATCCCGGACCTTCGTCAACGAGGCTGTCCAGCACATAGTCGCTGACTTTTCGACTGCGTTGTGACGGTCGAATGCCTGACTGCTCCATCGCCTGAGCAACCATTTTCCCAGTGGGGCGATCGTGAGTTCCCTTGCTGTTTGAGTCCAGGCCATCACACTCGCGGCGCTTGATCGCAGCGATGATGCCCGGACGAGCAGGCTTGTCCCCGGCGGCAGCGACGTCACGCAGGCAAACGTGGTAACGAGCATTGCCCTGCAGTTCGCAACGCAGATCAGGAGCCGAGCAGAAGACAAGAGCCTCAATCCAAGGTACTTGCCCCTTACCTTTGCACGCTTTCTGACGCTGAAGCAGTGCGCGGAGCTTCTTGGCCTTCGAGTTCGCTAGTTGATACGGATTGTCGTATGTGAAGACCTTGCCCTCAGTCTCCCATGTCCACGTCCCGGCGTCACCGCGAAGCAAGCCCGGGCGACTCTTGATTTCAATGAGGAAGAAGCCCTGAGGCGTAAAGACCAGCAGGTCAACTTCATTAACAGTTCCGTCGTCTGCAATGAACTCGAAGTTGGACCAAGCTCGATAGGGCTCATGGTCCGGGAACTGGCCGCGCACGAATTCCAGAGCATCCCGTTCCCACGGAAAGCTGGATTCTGCGATCGTCGCCCAGTTCTTCAGTTTTGCCATGTTGGAAGAGTCTAAACTCGGGCTCAGGATTGAGACCGTTCGGTCATTTTGAGGAGCTTGGCGAGTTCTTTTTCCTTGTACAGCCGGTAGTTGTTCACCGGGTGCCGATGTTCGAGGATCTTTCCTTCACGTCCCCAGTTGCGGAGCGTGTTCGGAGAGACGCCGAGATACTCTGCGGCCTCCTTGATTCGGAGATAACCATCAAGTTTTTCCATAACCACAATCCTGAGGCCGGAAACGTTTCCGAAGCACACCTCGCAACCTTTGCCAACCTTACCAACCTAGGGGGGGAAGTACAAACGCGGCAGATTGAACTCTGGGTGATATCTGTCTGTGTGAACCCGTACCGCAAACTCGCAGTTCGTCGTGGAAGCAGGTTCGCGGAGAGAGATGCGAGAGCCAAGCGATCGATGAACGGGGCTTGATGAGGATCGGCATCTTTAGGTCATGTCACGCCTGTCACGCCCGCCTGCATCATCCGTACAAGTAGCTCAGATTCTCAGCTTCGATATCGAGCAACGATTCCCACGGCCTCAGTATGTCTCTGTAATCCTCTGATGCTGCAGTGAGAATTTCCCGCAGATCCTCAACGACCAGGCCCGACCATTCAAACAGTTCATTCTGCAGGCAAGACTTGAGCGTGCCGACGTCCGGTTGGCCGCCCAAGACAAGTTCTGCCATCGCGAACAAGACGCGTTCCAAGTCGGAGGTGGCATGCTTAAGCTTGTCGCAAAGTTCTTCCTTGTAGCCCATCCTCGCTAAAGCCAAGCCAGCGTGGCCACGAATCTCGCCATCAGGACTTATCAAACATTGGCGAACATGGTCTAGATACGTGTCAGCGCGGCAAAGACCAATGGCACGAATTACCCAAGAGAGGGGGAATTGCAGTTTCCATTGGCTCAAAACTGATTCAAGTGTTGTCGCAGGGGCTTTGCTTAAGTGGGAGACACATACCAGGGAAATTCGCGCGAGGTTGGCGATTTCCTTCGATGCTTGCTGTTCCAGCAACGGAATGGCTTGATATAGCGCTTCGGCGGCTTCACCATGGCGAATGCGGCCAAGACTCCTCGCGCATTCAATGCGGAGGGATTCCGGCGCAGATTCAAGTAATAATAAATGGCTGAAGGTACCAATCGTATGGGGCAACTGCATAGATCCGAGGATATGTGCAAAACAACCTCGAACCAACCCGTCCTCGTCGAAGGATTGCGTCTCCCAAGTGCCCAGCGCTCGTTGGAAGTAGTCGGCACCATCATAGTTTTTTCGCCGGCCAATGCTGCGTTTGACTGACCAATAGAGTTCGCGATCCACGACAGGGCTGGCTGAAGGACTGAACTCGCCGTTTTTGAATCCGTAGAGAAGTGATTGCAGGAAACTTTGCATAAACCTTAGATCATCATTGGATACCTTTGAGATCAGATTGCCTGCCGCCGACAGAGCATAGGAGCGAAACTTCTCGTCGGAATCGCTGCTTGTCGACTTCAAGATCCGCAATATCACATGTCGCCAGTTGACGGCGCCGAGGTAGCCGAGGGCGCTGATCGTAAAACGCCACGTATCCTTATAGTCCAGTAGTGTCGAACTCGATTCGGGAACTCGCTTTGCGAGTGTGTTACCCGCCTTGATTCGCACGGCGGGGTCGATGAAGTGATCAAAGCACTCCGCAGCAATCAGACCGTCCGGCCAATCCCCAATCATGATCTTGTCAATTAGAATCTCAGATGATTCTTTTTCACATGCCGCGCAGAAAACCTTGAATCGGTGCATGACTTGTCTGAAATGGGTGCGGCTCCAATTCATGTTGACTTCGCCGAGGAGCTTGAGCACCGTGGGAGCATTCGCGGCGGCGTTTATCAACAGGTATTCGAGGGAGTGTTGCCCCAATTCGACGTCGTTGCCGAGAAATGCTTTGAGGTCGTTGGCGGCGCGCGTCACCCAGAGATCGGCCGTCGTATTCTTTCGCAAACTAAGCTTCTCGGACAGTAATTTGCGGAACGTCTCTGGCCAGAGCGGTTTGCGAGTTGGATCAACCGCTGGCAGTTGTTTGCACTGGTGCTTTTTGCGGATGGCAGGGAAATACTCGTCGATTGAAGGCTCGGGGCCATGGCGAACAATGATTTCGTCAAAGTACTCCGTGCTGATCCGTTCACCATCTTTGAAAGCGACTCGAAAGCCACGTCCTTTCTCCCATTCAACTTGCTCCCAATCG
Organism: Planctomycetota bacterium; assembly: GCA_052034165.1. Taxonomy (GTDB): domain Bacteria; phylum Planctomycetota; class Planctomycetia; order Planctomycetales; family Planctomycetaceae; genus SXXK01. The sequence continues at coordinate 29,106 of JBPOIW010000210.1, forward strand.
ACATCACCGCGGTGATATTTCATTCCGCGGTAATGCACGAGTATGAACGTCATCAGCCGATTCAGACGCGACGCCCCCAAAGTTAACGGCGTCAGAGAGCTTCGATCGTGCAAATGAACAATCGTGTCTGTGCGCATCCGGGGCTCGTGCTCTTTCAACAACTCAGACAGGTTGAGCTGCCTGTACTTTTCAAAGAGAAATGCGGAGACATCTGATTGACGGGTCGCTAGGACGTGAGCCTCTTCCTCTATTTCCATCAGCTTAAAGCGGATCGTCTGTAGATCGTCTTCATTGCGGACAATCTTGGACAGTTTGTGAATATCGCCGTGCTTGAAGTTCTCGATTTGCAATCGCAAGGCGTCGATCAAGCCACCGTCGCCACAGCCTGTCACCAGATAACGCCTGGGACGATTCTTTCGGAGCACCGGCTGGTGCAGGTTGTCATCGTGCCAGTACGAACAGAATGGCAATGGCTCATGTAGTCTCTCAATTCCGAGCCCGACCGCCAGGATTGCATGATCGCATCGGATGACGTCGTAACCGGAAGCACGATTGCACATTACTAGAAGCTGCCCATTGTCGTGCTTCACTCCCACGACTTCGCATTCCGTGTGGACGTTGACGTCCGGCAGTTCCTGGAAATCCTCATTCCATTGTTGCAGCAATTGCTCTGCGACGTCACCAGCCAGTCCTGCCTTCCAGTTCAGGACCGGTAGATCCGTCTGCAATTTTTCGGAACGATCGTTTGGCCAGTCATAAATGTTCGGATGCAGAAAACGAGTGTGATTGCCGCTTTGAATGGGAAGTAGATTCGAATGCTTTTCCAGCAGGGTCACTTTGCATCCAAGAAGGAGAGCAGCTGCGGCTGCGGTGAGTCCCCCAACACCACCACCGATAACAGTCACCGACATGCCCGCTGTCAGCTTATCTTCAGAGTGAAGCGCCCATACGAGATTGAGTGCGCGACACTGCTGCATCTGCATGGTTGCAGGGCGTTCGTAGCAGCCCAATACATACAAGCCTTCTTGTCCGGGGACCGCCATCCGCGCCAGAACAGTTGCTGTTGAACTGATGATCGAACCGTCCGCCGGTAAACTCGGATGCAGGTTATCACTCATAGCATTCTCCGGCTGCGTTTCTTCATCAGTGTTTCATGTACTTCAATTGCACCAACTTTGGCGTAAGTCGCTCATCCCCTACCGGGTTGGCGGCGATTCACGATTGATAGCCGGTTTTGAAACGATTAGCGAACTTAAGTGCTCCCGCGAAACGGCCGTATTCATTGTCGAAAACTAAAAAGACGCCGTTTTGGAAAAAGTTGAAGGCGACGCTGCCAAAGTCAGGGATCGCTTGCCACAAACGAAAATCCCAAGCGACTGGCGGTTCTTTATCGAGGCTTTTCCATGAAAACGCCCCCGGGGTCGGGTGCCAACCATTCGGCGTATCGCTGGGCCCGATCGTTGATGAATTGAACAACCCGATGCATTCCAAGCCCCTTTCCCCGTTAGCAAAGAATGTAACGATTCGCTGGACGTTTTATTCTCCTATCCTCTTTGGTTTTCAAGTCTACTTGCGCGGTGCTTCATGACCTTGTCTTTGGGCTTTGCCTTCACGTCTGCTGGGGCGATTCGCGTGTCTCAATAAAGTTCTGCCTGCCCATCGATATCTCGACAGCCCCGAATCGTTTCGAAACTCCAGTCACTAAGATCATGCTTCGGTGTCTGAATGAGAATAACATGTCTTCATTGATCTTATTGGCGTTGGCGCAAGAGGTAGATTCTGGCAGCTTTGTCCACTTCATGGTAGAATTTTCCAGCGGCCCAGCAACAGCCTCAGATGTAGACCAACAGCCGAGAAATCTCATGATCCAGATCAGCAAACCAGATTTTTCAATCGGCAAACTCCTGGCCACGCCAGCAGCTCTTGAGGCTCTGCAGGAAGCCAACGTCGATATCATCGATGTTGTCGAACGCCATATCGCCAAAGACTGGGGCGATTTGTCAGACGAAGACAAGCGTCTGAACGATGAGGCACTGCACGATGGTTCGCGAATCTTGTCGGCGTACATCCTGCCGACCGACGTGAAGATCTGGATCATCACCGAAGCCGCCGACGAGAACGGCGAACGAGCAGCCACGACAGCATTCCTGCCAGCAGAGTATTGAAGCAGCAATCTGATCTCGGTTCGAACATATCCAGGTTGACCTATTGAGAATGATGAGTTCACAACATGGCAAAGTCCAAAGCCTCCGGCAAAGCAAATACCCAATCCGAGTTCAGTCAGCCGAAGAAGCGGAAGCCATTCACAGTATTTCTGATCGTCGACGATCAGAAATTGCGGCAAACGCTGATCGAGATCCTGAAGTCGGAGAAGATCGACGTTCAGGACTACATGACGGCGATGGAGTTCTATCGCGACTACCGCGAAGCCAAGCCCGGCGTTCTGATCTCCGAGATGCAGCTGCGTGGCATGAGCGGCGTGGAGTTGTTTGAGAAACTCGCTGCTGACAAACAGGACTTGCCTGTTGCATTCATCTCCGGACATGCTGACGCTCCGACTGCGATTCAGGGCATGCAGGCAGGTGCTATTGATTTTATGACGAAGCCGGTACACGGCGAAGCACTCATAAGTCTCATCGCGAGAGCCTATGCCACGTACTATGACGTGGACTGGGATTTCGTCGGTGAAGATCTGGATGATATCGAAAAGAGCGTCAATCGTATCACCGGCCGAGAACGAGAAGTTCTTGATTTGGTCGTCGAAGGACTTTCCAGCCGGGACATCGGCGCACGGTTGGGTATCAGTATCAAGACAGTCGAAGCTCATCGGGCTCGCATCAACGATAAAATGCGTTCCGACGATCTGCCTCATCTGATCCGCATGATGATGGTCTACAACGATGACTCTGAAAGGTAGTGGCGTTTGAGTATGACTCTCCTTGGAATCAACTCCAGAATGAAAACGTGCCCCGGCGAGTTAGCATCGTGAATCTGGCCGCCCGACCATAATCTCTCGGCGATTGACAACTTTACTGCCATCCTGCGGGATCGAGTCCATAGAAGTCACGCAGGACTCGGTAAGCTGGTTCATGATGGTGCAGAAGAACGTTCGGTTGTTCAAAAAACTTCTCCGTCAGTACGGCAAAGAATTCCGCCGGATTCTTTGCGCCGTAGCAATCAATCAACCCGTGATGTCCGCTGCGACAATCATTAACAAGCTGATCGAACACCGGTCCGAGCACCGACACCCAGCGTTCGTGTAGTTCGCGCGTTCTCAATGGCGGAGTTCCGTCGCAGATACGACCGTTCATCATGTCCAACTGGTGAGCGAACTCATGCAGTACCAGGTTGCGGCCTGGTGATTCCATGCGAGCACCAGCAAGTGAATCGGTCCATGACAGGATCACAGGACCACGCCACCATGCTTCACCCAGTCGTGGCTGGCCAGCATCAATCACCGGACTCGTTCCGGAAACATAGCTCGCAGGAGCCACGTAACCGGTTGCATAGACCAGAATGGACAGCACATGTTCGAACAACCAGTCTTCGTCCATACCCACGACCAACAAGCATGCCAGTGACGCGATCGTCACTTTCATTTCATCGGTCAGAGTCAGTCCACCGCAGCCTTCCCAATTCTTTTCGGCAACAAAGATCTGAGCCAGACGCCGTAACTTCTTCTGCTGATCGGGTGTCAGATGGCGGGCATGTCGTACGTTGTCGCGAATGATCTGATCCCAATTCCCCGGAAACGGAGATGCAAGAATCTTTGCTCGGCGTCGTTGTTTCAACCAGTTGAAAATCATGATGGGAGTCTGACTTCTGGTCTAGTCTGCCCTGCGTGAATTATCAGTCTATCATTTCGCCAGCGGTAGTCCGAATGCATGCGAACATCGCTTCGTCGCAGTGGCAGAATTGTAGCGTTTCGACCTGCAGGATCTTGCGAAAATCATCCCGGATGAAGACCCACGCGGAATGTTGTAGATTGCACGCTTCTGTCGACCAGATTGTTTTCAAGGCCAGAAGAATCCGCACACATTTCGTCCGGCCGAAAGGAATCAATATGACGTGGTTCCATCAACTTATGGGTTTCGATGAGCAGACGCCTGATCAGGTGCGGGCGTCTATCGACGTCAATGGTAATCGAATGCGATCCCACGTGAACGGCCGCGAGTTGAGCTGTGGATCTCTGGAGATCCTGAGTCTGGTAGATTTGCGGAGTCGTATTGCCGAATTTCCCCTGGCAAACGGCCGCCTGCAGATCACAGAAGTCATCGCCGATGTTCAGTCGCTGCACATAGACGCTCAAAACGCTGGGGCCTTATTTCAGGTTGCTTCACAATTCAATCTGCTGGAGATGGTGTCACCCTCCAGAACTCCGGAACACGGTATCGGAATCTACGAGAATGATCACACTCAAGGCCCG
>JBPOIW010000330.1:0-20372 GCA_052034165.1 Planctomycetota bacterium
AAACTCATTCACCGACACCCCAACTCCCCAACAAACACCCGCACAGACTTCCTCATCAGAATAAATTTCACAGAAAAGTTTTCGCGGACTGTCAGGCTGGCAACAAAATTGTGGTGAAACCTAAGGGCTGGCCCCGTGCGTCCCCTAGAGTTCTTCCAGATGACAGGTTGCTCCTGATGTTGTCAAATGATCGATTACTGCTTGCAGGACGGACTCTCTATGATGTCGATGGCCAGCATGGAATCCTATGTAGACCTGATCTGCGGTCAAAGAAATGGAAACAAGCTCGCTAGCTTCTGCATCGTTGTCGCTCTTTTGCAGCCCAAGCCCAAGTGTTTGGTCTGTGCGTCGTACAACGACCCAGCCGTCCAGAGCTGCAACACGATCGAGCAGTTCTGCAATTTGGTGCTTTATAAGTGGTGGACTCAGCGTTGCCGTATACTCAATGCTCATTGCGTTCCTGCTCCGTGTTGACGCCCGCGAACCTGTGGAAGATCAGAAGGATTCGGCATACCTATATGCGTGGCGGCCGGGTTGAGACTTGGGATCCCACGATCATCGAGTTGATTCCCTTGTGGGTCTTGCCGGTGTACGTGCGCATTATTTGCTGATCTATAGGGTGCCTGAACTGAATTTCCATAAGGATGAATACGCACTTCTGACCCGTCTGGGTGGCGCCAAGTCTCGTTTCGCGCGGCAGACTTGCTTACCTTTGACTGCGTGAACCCCGCTTGACTAAGGATTTCCCGGATTTCATGCTCGGATCGACCCTTGAGTTGTGGCAGCCCCGCTGAAGCGTTCGCTGATACTTTCTTAGCAATTTGCAACGGCAGCCCCATCGAGGCACCAGAGATGGTGACCTTGTAGCCGGCTTTGTCAAGTATCTGCATGCCGTCGTAGACGTCAAACGTCATTCCGAGAGTGCTCATGCCCAGTTGCGCAGTGTTCTGGAGCGAGGCTCCATTGCGGACAATATCGACCGAAGCTTCCCCAGCATCATGCCAGTTGCTGACGGCGTCAACACCGCGAAGACCATAGCCTGTATAGACTGCAGCTTTGCCCATACGGCCACCGTGAGCTGCGAGGCTGGCCACTCCCGTTGGCGCTGCGATAAGCAGAAGCTCCCCGCCGCCCCGCGCAAACATCAGCGCAGTCCCATACCCGCCGTTGATGTCATCTTCATAGACAGTCCAAGGCTCCACAGAGTCGACGTATCCAAGCGTAAAGGTGTTGGCGGCAGCACTGCTGATGCCGTTGACATTTGCCTTGGCTCCAGTTTTCAAGCCATTGGCGAAGCCGTAGGTGCCAGCAAGGAGAACACTTTCATCGCCAGAGTGTATATCCACATAGTTGATGCTGGTGTCGTTCATTTCTTCGATACGTGCTTCGAGGAACAGTACACGTTGCGACGCCGTGTTAATCATCACTGCATCCTGGTTCCACCACCAATCGTTCTGAGCTTGATGCAAGTTGTGGCGGGCTAGTGGAAGCTCCGCTTGGTATCGCCAGAGCCACTGTTTTTCTGCCAACGTCATGGGCATCTCGGCAATTGCAGGATCAAATTGCATGAAGTCTTGCACAAAGCCAAAATCGCCGGTGTTAAAAAGCAAATGAACTGCTGGGTCATCTGCATCGAAGCTTAATTCGGACTTCAACTCGAACGGGTTGTCTTCAGAATCGCTCCAAGCCATTGCGTGGCTGACGCCAGCGTTAGGTGCTACCGAATCATCGTCTGAGTACCCGATCTGTCGAATTCTCCCAGAACTATTCTGATGACTAGATTGGGTTCTCTTGGAACTTAGCACCGAAGACCTTTGAATCGAAACGCGTCTTGGTTGTTCTGCCGCATTTACGCTTCTTGTTGTTGCGATGAAGGACTGTCTGGCGGCGAGAAGTGAGCTGCCAGTATTCCACACCCCACTCGCAATGCTGAGTGCTCTCAATGATTGTTGCAGGCTGCGGTCGCCAGTGGTGATGACGCTGGCGGTGCCGACGGCGAGGTTGAGGCCGACGCCGAAGCGCTGGGCGTTGGTGGAGGTCGGGCTGAACATGGTGCCGCCGTGGTTGACACCAAGGTTTGAGACATGGAATAGGCTTGATAACGTTCCGTCCCCAATCATGTCGCCACTGGCAATCTCGTAACCGGAGATCAGGCCACTCGCTCCGCTGAGCGTGCGACCCATGGTGCCAAACGAGCGAACTCCGGCAGCATAGAAGCCGCCGGTGACGGCTGCGGCTGCTCCCAGATACCGAGTAAAGGATCCGTCGCCGATGCGATTGCCCGAGAAGACTTCGTACGAACTGCCAAGGCCTGACGCAAAGCCCAAGCCTCCGGCCAGGACTTCTGTTCCCAGCAACGAACCAGATGCCAGCCCAAATCCCAGCATTCCGCCCGAGGCCAATGTTCCTGCCGCCAACAGGCCTTTCTGGATGTTGCCGTTGTCCCACTGGTCTTCAAAGAAATCACCGACGTCTTCAAACGCATCGCCAATTTCACCCAACGCGTGGCTGAACCACGACATGCCATTGCGGTCGACGTTGTTAATCGGATCATTGGCCGAGTACCGGCTCACATTGTTGTCACCCGCGTCAAAGCCCAGAGGATCTTCGGACATAAATCTGCCGGAGACAGGTTCGTACCAGCGTGCTCGAGCGTAATACAACTGGCTGTCGGCATCCCACAGAAGCCCGCTGAAGAACTGCTCATACTTAACCGTCGAACCAGACTGAGAACTCACTGTGCCGAAGCTGTCGAGGACTCGATGATCCAGAACGGTTCCGGCCGTGTTGATAATGTCGCGAGCTGTCCCGGTTCGATCTTCCAATGGCCAGAGAATGCCATTGACGGAACTTTGGTCCGCAAAAATCTGATCCAGAGAAGTCCCGTCGAAGTACTGGTGCTGGATGGTTCCCGAGGCATTCAGCGTCGCCACAAGTTGAGTACCGTCGTAAACGTAGTTCTCAGTGGTAATCGTTGTTGACGTCCCGAAGGTCGTCACCTTTTTGGAGATGCGTTTGTCGTCACTGTCGTAAGTATGTTCTACTCGTTTCAGCAGCACGCCCGCCGCACTGTAGAACTCAACCTTTGTCAGATGATCGCGATGATCCCATGTGTAACAGGTATATTCCTGAAGCGTGTCGGCACCCTGAGCCGTGATGACTCGCTGGCGACGCGTGATGTTTCCCTCGGCGTCATACGTGTAGATGAAATTCCCATCGTTCTGAATCCGATTGCCTTTGCCGACGATCGAATTGCCCGTGATACGATTCCCCGTACTGTCATAGGCAAACGATTCATCAGCCCCCTGCCCTCGATTGGCAGAAGTCAATTGCCCCGTCGCGTCGTAGCCGAAGTTGTTGACGATGTTGTTGAAGTTCAGCGAGGGGACCGCTGAGACTTCATTCATCAGCTTGCCATCAGCGAGGTACTTGTACTGATACGACGAGATTGTCGTTGTGCCGGTCCCGCTGGGGCGTGAATGCACCTGCGAGATCAATCGTCCGGAGGCATCCAGTTCGAAGGCCGTGTTCACGACGATATTGGTCCAGGTCGCATCTGAATAACGAGTGATCGACTGAGTTGATCCATCATCGCGATAGCCCAGGCGAACAGATCTGTCCTGCCAGTTGGCGAAAGGGCCGCTAGCCTTCTGGCTCAACTGAGTCAATCGGTTCAGAGAGTCATAACCTGAATAGCTCGTCGTCACGGTGATCAGTGATGTACCACCGCCGGTCTGTTGATCTCGCGATGTAAGATTGCCAAAGGCATCATACGTGTACGTGAACTTTGAGTAATTCTGTCCGGGCGTGGAACTGTTATTCAGTATCAGCAGGCGATCGAGGTCGTCATAGATCCGACTACTGATGCTGACCAGCGTCGGACTTGTGGTCGCCATGTTCCATTGTTCGGCGACTGATGGTCGACCATTGTAGTCGAACTTGTTGCGGAACTCGGTAATGAACGCCGTTCCTGTTGAGTCCGATCTGAGCCATTGCTCATTGGTTATGCGATCGAAGTTGTCACGGACGTAGTTTGTCCGGAATCCTCGCCGATCAGTAACTGCGGTGACGTTCCCCAACAGATCATATTCAAAGACCGTACTGGAACCGTTCGCGTCCGTTTCGGCGATCACGTTCCCCTGACCGTCGTATTGCCAGCGACTGGTATTCCACGACGCATCCGTCACTTGAATTCGCTGCCCCGCGTTGTCGTAACGGTATTGAGTCGCGTCGCCGTTGGCATCAATCACGGTCGTAAGGCGATTCAGGCGATCGTAGAAATTGGTTGTGGTAGAGAAGACATCGGTCGACGACGCTGGGGAAGAAATGGCATTCACATTTCGACGCACAGTGGTGGTGAGAAGATTGCCCGCGGTGTCGTACGCATACAAGGTTTCAGCTGCCAGCTTGTCGGCCGTGGCGTCACTGGAAGCATCCGGGTCGTGGCCCACGACTCGAATCTTTCGATCAAGATCGTCGTAGTAGAACGTGGTGACTCGACCAAGTGGATCCCTTTCCGTCAGAACTCGACCTGCAAGATCATAGGTGGTTGTCGAGACTGGCCCACTGGCAACAACGCCGGTGACCGGATCTGGTGACCTCGTCTCAGTCAATCGATTGAGATTATCGAAGACGTAGACGGTCGTTTTCTGAACAGCGTCGAGAGCGGTGGAAGTTTGGGTGACGCTGATTTGATTGCCGAAGATGTCATAGCCGTAAAGCGTCACCGACTGAGCTTCAGAGTTTGCCGGAGGCGGGGTCGTCGTCCTGATCAGATGATTCAAGTAGTCGTATTCATGACGAGTAATTCGACCGACGGTGGCCGACCGGTAGCTGTTCGATGTCAGCAGATTCCCGACCGCATCATAGGAGTAAATCATGATCAGGGGGAAGTTTCCAATCGCCGCGCCATCAGGGTCCGTTGTGCGTTCCTGGTACTTTCGATTGAGCAGGTCGTAGTAATAGAGCGAAGTTCTTCCGGCGGCGTCTGTGGATGACGTCAGATTTCCGTCCAGGTCGTACGTGAAGGTTGTCATCGGCCGAGCAAGACGATCGTTGATAAGAGCGTCCGGGAGAATCGTGGAGGTCAGCCGATTCAGATTGTCGTACACAAAATCGGTGGTATTTCCGAGAGCATCCGTTTCCTGAATCCTGTTCCCGACAAGGTCATAGGAATACCGTGTGACCGGGGCGAGGAAGTAATCAGCGAGATCTGCATCGGGCTGTGTGATCGCGACAACTCGATTTCGGGAGTCAAAAGTTGACGTCGTCGTTCGGCCAAGATGATCGGTCGTCGACAATAAGTTTCCGACGACGTCGTAGCGGAAAGTGCTGATGAGAGCCGGCAACGGTCCCTGCAATCCGTCCGGATCCGGAGACGTCGTTGTGCAAAGTCGGCCCAGCGCGTCGTAAGTGTTTGAAGTGATGCGACCGAGCGGATCAATTGTCGCTTCAAGGTTTCCTGCGAGGTCATAACGATACCGAGTCACAGGCGAGCCGCTGGTGCTGGAGGGAGCCGGAGCAATCTCCGTGACTTTACGATTCAGCCGATCGTATTGAAACGACGTTGTGCGATTCTGGGCCGTGGTTTCGCCATGGCGGGTGATCGACAGGACGTTGCCCACTTTATCATACGTTGTGGATGTGATGGTTGCCGGAGACGGAGAAGAGTTGGCCGGAACCTGCGACTCACGGACCGCAGTGCGGATCACGCGATTCAGTTCGTCATAAGTGGTTTCCGTTTCGGTCCAGACTTCAGACGTACCAATGCGATTCATCAACACGCTTTGCAACACAACATTTCCGGCAGCGTCGTATTCGAAGCTCGTTTCCGGGCGAGTCATATTTGCACCGGGCGAAGGCAGAAGTCGTCGAGTCAACCGATTTAGTCGATCGTATTCATTCTGTGTGACGCCACTTCGAGGACTGGTCACCGTGAGCACATTTCCCCACTGATCGTAGGCTGTCGACGTAGCCGGGCCGGCATTCGGGTCAGACGTCGGCGAAGGCAGCCGCACTCGTGTCAGCAAGTTCCAGTTGTTGAACGTGTAAACCGTGACTCGTTCCAGCGGGTCGATGATTCGCGTTGCGTTACCCGCAAGATCGTAACGAGTCTCTGTTTCAGCCCAGACTGCGCCATCCTGCACGGCAGTCAGTATCGGCCGATTCAAAGCGTCATGTTCGAATCGAGTGATCCGTCCCAGGGCATCCGTTTTTCGAGCCACGTTACCGTTGACATCGTAACTGATCGACTCCACCGGAGCCGTTTCAATGTCGTCTGAATAGGGATCAGGTTTCGTTGAACGAATCAGGCGATTGAGACTATCGTAGGCCGAGGTTGAGACTCGATCCATGTGGTCGGTGACACGAATCACATTGCCATTTGTATCGTAGTCGGTTGCCGTGGAGAATGACCGAAGACCAGACCACGCCACACCATCCGGATGCGGCATGATCGTCAGGATGACTCGTCCCACGGCATCGTGATCGAATCTGGTCGTGCGGCCGAGCGCATCTGTTGTGGATGTGATATTTCCGAACAGATCGTACGAGGTAACTGTCGCTGCCGGCAGGGTCGAAACGGCAGGCAGGTCTGTCTTTGTTAGCTGATCTTTCAGGTTCCACGTGTACCTTGTGATTCTGCCGAGCGGATTGGTTTCCGCAAGGAGGTTTCCATTGGCATCATAAGCCCATGAAAGGACCGGCGAAGTGGCTGTCCCGAATGTGCCATCGGGATCAGGCAAAGTTGTCCGGGTTCTCAAATTGAGGGCGTTGTACTCATGCGTAGTCAGTCGTTCGTCGCCCTCGACCGAAAGGCTTCCTTTCTCCAGTTGCGTGAGAAGATTCCCAAAAGCATCATAAGTAAACTCGGTCACAGCCGCGGTAAGAACCCCTGAGCCATCGGGATCGGGCAGCGTCTTACTGAGAACTCGCCCGAACAAGTCATAGGTATAAGTCGTGGTTCGGTTGGCCGGATCAATTTCTGAAGTGACATTGCCAAGAGCATCAAAGGTCCATTTCCAGACAGGGTTGGCTACCAGCTGAACGCCATTGAGATCTCTCAGGATTGCAGGAGCAGTTTTTTGAATCCTGCGATTCAAACTGTCGTACAGGAATGTGGTTGTCTGACCGGCGGCTTCCGTCACGGCGACAACATTGCCGGAGGCATCGTATTCCGTGAAAGTCGTTGGAGTTACTACAGTGAGCGTTGAATCCACTGCGACAGACGGAGCAGCGACGAGCACGGGCGGTAACACTTCTCGAACGACTCGATTCATCTTGTCCAGAACTTTGAATCTGCTCCGTCGTGAGGCGTCAATCGTTTCAATGATGTTGCCAGCTGGGTCATAAGTGACCCGAGTCATGAAGCCCATTGCATCCTGAGTCGCAATGACTTGCCCAAGATTGTCGTAGGAGGTTCGAGTGACCCTTGCAGAATCTGAGCCTGCTGCTGAGACTGGTTCGCCGTTACTCTCTCGCTGGACAAGAGTACTCGCGCCATCCTTGGTGTATGAGGTTTCGCGAGTCTCTATAACTCGCCCCAGACTGTCACGACGGTAAACTCGGGCCAGCCCTGTGGAATCTCCGGTGTAGGCTGTGGGCAGAGCTTCGAACTGAAGTTGGCCAGCCAAGTCATAGAAGAACGACGTTTGTGCACCTCGAGCGTTTCTTGATGAGGCAACCTGTAAGCCAAAGGAGTAGACCTTCGATGAAGTCCCGTTGGCTGCATTGGTGCTGCTGATCGCCCGGTCACGAAAATCGAAGGCAGTTGTTGTGATGCGAATGCGGCTTTGATCAACCGAACCGGTCTCGGTCGTGGTCACAAGACTGTCGGTCAAACTTGCAATCAGACCCGGCGGCATCAGGTTGGCGTCAGGACGAAGGTCGATCGTTTCTGCACGCTGTTGATTTCCATTGGCATCATAGAAGAACTGATCCACTCGGGCCTTCTGCAGAAGCACTACTCCATTGATGATCTGTTTGGACTCATACAAAGTCTGAATGATCTGTCGATTTGCATTGAACAGATTTGTAATGATCCCCTTTGCCGTCGCGATCGAAATCTGATTTCCAAATGTGTCGTATGCATAAGTCGTTTGCTGATTCTGTGAATCAACGGTGTTTAGAAGTCGCCCGGCGGAGTCGTAGTCGTAGCTCGTAATATTGCCGCGTTGATCAATCTCCTGCTCCAGATCGCCTCGAGCATCATAGACTTGCGTGGTCGTAGTACCATCGGGGAAGATTGTCTGAATTGGTCGATTCAAAACGTCATAAACAAACCGCGTGGTATTGCCATTGGGATCAATGCTGGCCGCGATGGTTCCATTCGCGTTGTATTGGATCTCGGAGAACGTCCCGTCCGGGCGAATTTCTCGCAGGAGACGTCCGGTGCTGTCGTATTCGTTGCGCCACACGGAACCATCGGGATCGATGCGTCGATCCTGCAGGCCCAGCGAATTATAGAAATACAGAGTTCGCAGTCTTTTGCTCGTGATATAAGGATCCGGAGTTGAGGTCTCGATGAGTCGACCGAGAGCATCCCATGTGTAGTCCGTGATTCGATTGCGTACCCCGGCGCTGTTGTATTCCAGAACCTGATCGAGCTGGCCGGTATTGTCAAAGACCGATGTCGAACAATCCAGCGTGGTGTAGATGCCATTCGCCAGCTTCTGGTAGTCAACTCGCACAGGATTTCCAAACGCGTCATAGCCTGCTGCGTCAAAGACAGTTTTGTGTCCTCTGGGAGAGATTATTTCTGCAACTAACCCCTGCGGCGAGTATCGAAATTGTGTGGCCCTGAGTAAGGCGTCAGTGGATCTGAAGAGAGCACCCCGGACGGATTTCTGGACCGCACTGGTCGTGTCGAAGTACTCGTTGAAAGCGATTTGTCGTTCGACTCCGTCTGTCGATTTCTCTCTGATTGAGGCAACCTGGTTGTAGACCGGATGGTATGTCATCAGTTGCGTGATACCAGCTGCGTCGCGATGCTCGATGACGTTGCCTTTGTCATCGTACGCCCATGATTCGGAGCGACCGCTTGTTGACATCGTCCGAGACGTCTGTCGAACATTGGGGGCCATTTCGTAGAGAATTCGTTCTCCGGATGGTCGTGTCGACATCACCATGTCGCCAAGATCTGAGAACTGTGTTGTCGTCAAGGCCCCGCTGGTGTCCACCGTCGACGTAAGATTCTCGTGTGAGTGGTAAAGGAATGTGGTTACCCGATCGTCGGCATCGTGGATGGAACGCAGTCGGCCGTTGCTGTAGTACTCGTAAAGTGTCTTAGATGAATCACCGGTCTCATTGCTGGTACCAGAGAAGCCGGTTGCGGATTTCATTAGGCCTTCCAGCCTGTCGCCACGCCTCGCATCCGTGCTGGAGACAAGCTTGTCATACCACGAATACGCGAATCTCGCGACAGTGCTTGTCGCATGCAATGCCGGATCGGTGCCTGTGGCTTCAGAGACTTTGACCCGGTTAAGTCGGTTCTCTGCGTCGTAGAAATAGTCCCAGACACGCATTCCTGTAAAGCCAGCGGCCGGAGCGTTTCCAGTTGATGCGGCGGGTACAACGATGCGGGAAATTCGCGAGTTGGTGTACGTAAAACTTGCGAGGATTCGCTGATTGGTCGAATTTGTAATCGACGTGATCCGTGAACGGTTTGTTACATCTCGATTAATCGCGATGCTGTTTCCAAATCGATCCGAGATTGAGACGAGGTATGCTGTAGTTTTCCCTGTCTGTCTGACAGCGGTGCTATTGAAGTCCTGAAATCGGTATGTGGCTCCATCTGCGTGGATGATTTCGTAAAAGTCTCCGTAGACGCCCGTTGTCGGTCCATCGATTCGACGTACCACAATCCCGGGCATATTGAACGAATTTTCATACTCGGCCGTCTTCACCAATGTTGCGTTGACGGTTGTTGTGCCGCCTTTGCCGTTCGGTGAAAAGACCCCGGATGACCCGTCCTCGCGATGCCACACAATTGATGCAGGTTCCCCCACTCGGTCAGTGTTGTTTTGAACGGCAATATTGTAGTGGCCCGTGAACCGGTTCCCCTTCTTGACATAATAAACCGTCGTGGGAGTCATCGTCGTGACATCCAGCTGCTGGGCAAACGGATGCATCCAGCCGTCTCCGAAGCCACTGAGATCCGTTCCGTCCATGATGCGTGTCGTCGTGGAGGCGTCGCTTCTTGATGAAGCCCACGTACGGCTGAACGGCAACGTCATGCCGGGAATCCGGATCGAGAAATCTGTGTCGGATCGCCTCATGATGCCCTGGTACAGGTCCGGAGTAACTCCAGTATCCCGTAACTGTGAGAAATCCGATGACTCCGCCGCTCCGCTGTTCGAAACAACGCCCCCATGCAGCAATAGGCCGTCCTCATTGGACAACATGAGCGATTCAATGATCGGGTATTGTAGTGAGATAGTTCCTGAAGTGTTTGTAGAGTATCGCTCATGAAGCCATGCGAATCCTGTCCATCCATTCAACGACTGCATTGTCGATGCTACTGTCACGATGCCGCCAGCATTCAGTTGCTGCTGAATCTGATTGAAGGCAGAGACCTGATTGGGGGACGTGCCAAAGCTCAAAAACGAAGAGAGTGACGTTGATGCGGGAACGGCAGAGTTCCACGTGTCGCTGTAGGTTCCGTCGATGTTCCTCCTGAGGCGACGCACGACAGTGCCATTTGTATTGGTCAGAGACAGAACGTCCATCGCAGAGAGGGCGGAGTTGTCCGAAATTTCTGACAGGAGATCCTGTTCACGTGCTGACAATTCTGCAAGTGTCAGTCGAGCCCGCGACTGTTGCAGTGGATCCGCCTGGTCAAGCACTCCTGTTGTGCGCGGGACATAGAGGAGCTTGCCGACCGGAAAGTCGACGGCGATATTCTTTGGTCGAATAAAGAATATCGAGTCGGGCTGTACGGTACTGGACCTCGCCGTAATCAGCCCCGCCGTTACACCAGGACGCATGAGGATGGCCTGAGTCATTCGAGCGATATCATCTTCCGATTGTTCGCTGCGGCTCAGCAGGCGGATTGCAGAATACGAGACCACTTTTTCCAGAATTTGTTGTGGGTTGTAGACAGCCGTATTGATCACGCCCTGACTGGTGATGGCCGTCAGCGGGATGTAGGCATAGGACTCAGACAAATTGTTTGCAGCATCGGCAACGTCAGCCGCTGAATACTGTCCGGCCCTCAACAGAACCTGAGAATAACTGTCAGGCTGCAGAGGCAGAATCTGAGTTTCTGCAGTTGCCGTCGGGGATGTCCGAAGCTCGACGCGCAGTCTCAAAGTGCCGCTGCCTGTGAACGGAATGGTCTTGATGTAGGTGACGTTGTCCAGCAAAAGGCTGGCGGATTTCCCATCGCTGGCTGTTCGTACCACGATGGAGCTGCGCGCGATGTCACTGAGTCGCTGTGGCAGTGTCGGTACTATTCCGCTGAGAGAGTCGTGGGTCGCAGTACTCCCGTCAGGACGCACAAATGATATGGCTATCGTCTGGTATTCGCTGGCATTCCACGCTGCCATGGGTAGCCCGACGGGAGTCAGTGATCCCGGAATCTGGTTAGGGGCTGATTCAAGAATGGTCCGCGTGTGTCCAATCCCGACAACACTTTCAGAAACTGCTGGACTCGCATTCCCCAGCTTTCGATTGATGGTCCACTCGAGTGGACTTGAACTCGAAATGTCCCTGGCTTCCACTTTGATATTGTCCAGGTAGTGATGGCCTGACCCCGCGGTATAGATTCCAAATCTTCCGCTATTCATGCGTAGTGCCGAAGTGGATGTCAGCTTTAATCGGGAAACGACGTCGCCATTTTCCCACTGAACAAATACAGTCAGGGAATTGTTCTCGATGCTTAGGTCAACCTGACACTGCATCAACCCGGCCGCTGTACGGCTGGCGTCGGAAGCCAATGGAACCATCCGTTTGAATGCAGGAGCCCCGGCGGCTGTGGTGTCCAACGTCGCGTTCAGGTAGGTAACAGTATCCCCAATGCGCTCATATAGCCTCTGTGTGTATGGAGCGTTCGGTTCTCCCTGCGGCCAGATAAACCCGATCTCATAGTCTTCCGTTGATCGAGCAAAGACACGAAAGTCCTGCACGGTTCCGGCAACAACCTCCTGAGCAGCGATATTGGCGGAGAAAGTGCCGTTGACCGCAGTCTGCCCGACAAGAATATTAGTTGGGGATGCATGGTCCGTTACAAGCTTATAGTCGTCAACGAGACCATTGGCCGTGTCCAGTTTCGGCCACGTGTTCTCCGTGATGACGCGACCACTGCCGGAATGGAAAAGCAATTGTGTCGGAAGGGTCGCTGTATCATGGCCCGTTAATTGACTGCCCAGATCGAAGTCCGCGGAGAACGAACGCGTAACCGGAGAGAGATAGGCTTTAAGATCATCCGTCAGGAATGGTGCAGAGATATTCTCTGGCGCCGCTGACGACGATGTTTTGTAAGAAGGGTTCAGGTCGACCCAGTTGAGTCCAGTGGCAGTAGGCAACCACGCTTGTAGCCACGCATGATCGAACTCGATATTGCCGCTGACATCTGCCCCATTTAGTCCGGCCTGAGCAAAATAGGATGCAGATGCCACTGTTGTGGTAAGCCAGGAATTCACTTGAGCCCGCGTGAGCTGCATCCGTCCGGTCACATATCGAACTTTCGTCCACGGCTCTTCGGTGATCTGAGTTCCCAGCAAATTGGCCTGATCCCAGGCGTTACCAGACCGGGACGCCAAGGTCCCGTCAGCACCTTTTTTCAGCCCGCGATACCCTTCGTACTCAATATTGTTTCTGATCGATCTGAACGCATTCTCAACTTCTCTTGTCCGATACTGATAGTCGACCACAGAGACTCCTGACTGCCAGAGTCTCTTGAACCATGGTCGAAGAGAATCAACCTGCCAAACTGCTGGAGCAGTGAATCCGCTGGCGGTGGAAAGAGCTACAATCGAGTTGTCTGAGCCGTCAAAACCGACCAGGTCTGCTCGACGATCATCGTTAATATCCACGGCCACACTGTTGGTCGGCATCAATACGGCCTCCCACGCAGTCCCCGCCGGTGCTGCTTCGAAGGTCCCTGAACCGGCCATTGCAACCTGGAAGCCGCCAGAGACCGGGGCAATCAGATCGTCTCGGCCGTCGGCGTTCATGTCGGCCACCTGAATGGTTGTCGCGGCAGTTGCGTTATTCAGAAATGCCGGAACACTCCACGACTCTATCAGGAACGAAGTGCCGGTCGATATCCCGACTGTCCATTCGGTACTGTTCCCGTTGCGGTACACAAGATCTTTGCGCCCATCACCGTTGACATCTGCAATTGCCGTCGGAAATCCATTGCCGCCACTATTTACTGAGGAACTCCAAACACTTCGCTCGAAGGATGTTCCATTGGAAAGTGAGACAACCCACTGTTGTCGCACGGAGTTAAATGCCGCGATATCATCTCGGCGGTCTCCGTTAAAATCTCCGACGAAGTAACCGGACCAATCGGAAGTACCGACGGGTGAATTCGGTACCGGTACAGAAATCGAGAATCCCTCAGACCACTGGGAAACGCGGCCTTCAACCTGAGTACGGGCGAAGATGGTATATTGGCCCGTTGCGAGAGAAGTGAGGCTTACGGTGAGCGGTGTGGCGGAATTGTCGTCTGCTGTGAGATTGAAATCCTGTACTACCGTCGCTGGCACATTGCCCAAACCATTTCGTACAACTTTCAATTCGTACCGGCGACTGAGGCTGACGACTGCAGAGACTGGCTTCCAGGACAGAAGTCGACTTTGCGCATTCCAGGAGAATGTCGGCAGATCAGGATTCAGCAAGCCACTGACGGGAGTCAGTACCTTCTCAAATGTGTTCTGTGTTGTTGAACGCATGACGGCCCATGTGCTCGAATCCATATCCGGCTGAAGAAGATCATCTCGTCCATCCCCGTTAAAGTCGCCGACAAGGATCGATGACGACGCTCCGGTGTTGACGAAGTTCGTTGGTTGAGTAGAGAACGCACTCCAGGCCTCTGTTTCCAACTCTGTTGATCCATTGGCATAAACCTGCATCTGGCCGTTCAAGCTACTTCGTATCAGCAGGTCCGCTCTGTTGTCGCCGTTGAAATCTCCTCGAAACGGGCCGGTCAAATTCGCCGCAGCAACTGCTGAACGAACTCCGTTGGCCTGCAGGGGATTGATATTGCTCCCGGTGAAATAAAAGACAGGCCCCTGCTTCCATGCGACAGAATTCGTGGCAGGAAGGCGTTGTCCAACGTCAACGCGGTAGAGTCCGGGATTGTAGTCGCTAAGAAGTGCGTAGGTTCTCTCTGCTGTAGAGTTGGCGGCAGAGTATGTTTGTTCGCGAACCACGTCCTGATCTGGTTGCTCGATCTTTGCGAGTCGAATGTCGTACAGGCCGCTTGCAGCGCTGATCCATCGGATCACGGTCCGCTGTTCTTCAAAGGAGACGCGAATGCCAGAGATTGCTGAATCCACTGGCGGGGGGACGAGGAAGTTGCTTATTGAACCTGTCGCTGTGATTTCACCCGGGAGGATCGCTTCCACGCTGGCCATATATGACCCCGCCGCGAGCGATGCTTCCAATTGGAAATAGGGTACCGTAAGTCCTGACTTATCGACCAACGGAACCACCGACGTATTGGTGTTGAAGATTCTCAATCGATACGAAGTTGCCGATGGAAGATCGGTCCATTCAAGTCGAGGGCGTCGTGCGTCGCTTGAAGCGGATATTCGGACGGAAATCTGTGGACGGGCTGAGACGAGAAAGTTGAAGTTCTCAGAATAAGGGCCGACCTCCCCGTTTGCTAAAACTGGTCGAATGTTTACTCGGTATGTCAGGTTCTCAACGAATCGATGGTCGAGCGGAAAGAACTCGTTCTGAGTGGGCTGTCTGAGGATCGTCGAGTGCACTGTGGTCAGGTCATTATTAAGGCGACAAACGACCACTTCGTACCTCACCGCTCCAGCAACTCGATCCCACTCCACGCGTTGACCAGTACCTGTCTGAGCAAGAACAGGTACCGCTGGTTGGTATGTTGTTGCCGTGACAACAAAGCTTTCGGAATTGGAAGCCTGATCGGGGCCTGATGCATTAGATCTGTCAAAGGCTTTCACTGTGGCGGTGTAGGTACCGGCCAACAATTTTGGAAAAGAGAAACGAGGTTCGGTCAATCGCTCCTTTAAGCGGACGAGGCCTGTCGTGCCATCAATACGCGTTACCGTGACCTCATAACCGCTGGCCCATGTGATCGGAGACCATTTGAGATCCTCAACACCATTGATCTGAATGTTGACTGGACCGGAGCTGATAACAGGCTTGTAAGTCGCATTGGAGATTCTGAAAGCGCGTGAAATACTCCAGTCAGAAGCAATTCCCGCCGCGTTGATTGATCGAACCCTCGCGGAAAAATCTCCGATGGGAAGAAATTCGCCTCTGTACTCCGGACCGTGAACCGTGGCTCTGGCGACTGTTGCAGATCCCGCCTGCACGATCTCCAACTCATAGCGCACGGCGTTCTTTTCACGCGTCCAAGTGAGAGCGCCGCCACTACTGACTGCAGCCGATGAGCTGGTGATTTCAGGAGAACTTGTCTCGTTGCCCGTGACCTCAAACTCTACAGGTTGTGACCAGGCTGTCGGTTGATTCAGGCTTCTTACGCGAGCGCGATACTGCCCGACCGGCAAGTCATGCTCCAGAACATTTCCCTTCACGGCTCTTGGAGCCGTATCAGAAATCTGTATCCAGCCGGTAGTTGCCTTCTTATCGATCCAGACGTAGTAGTCGTTGACTCCCGGGATTGCAGTCCACGACAAATTCAGTACGCGATCCAGAATTGGGCGAGATGCCGTTTGTAAGGAGATCTGTTGCCCCGAGATTGTCAGGATTTCCGGCGCGAGTTGTTCAATACCAAAGGACGTTGAAACAGTCGGTGACAAAACATTGCCGGCGCTGCGCGCCGCTATGAAGACGGAATACGTTCCCGGTGCGAGTGGCTCTGTGACTGGATAGATTTCGTCTTGACGTATCGGAACGGTTCGGAGACGACCAGGCTCATTGATGACTGTTTGCAGGCCGCCGGAGACGAGGTCAGTGCGCTTGATGACGAGATCGTAACTTACTGCAGGATCTGGGTCCTGAGCGGGATGAACCCATTGAATTGTGATCGGGGATTGGCTTATGTCGACCGTAGGCTGTCCGGGAGGCATTACGAGCAGTTGACGTGCTTCCAGCACTTCGCCCGGAACTGCAATCTGATTGAACGGGCGGCGTAAACGGCTTCGAAATGTTCTTCCCGTGAGTCCGATCTCAAAAAGATTGCGCAGTCGAGCCAGAACAGCTTTGCTTGGGCGTAACACGGCGGAAACCTCACTAGTGGCCGATTAGTAAAGCTCATTCCGTTGATCAAGACCCAAGCCCAAGTCCATGGCGTGGAGCAGGTGCGGGCGGTAAGACTACCCTATATAATGTGTGTGTCAAGTGAGTGCACGGGTGGAGCCTGTGATGTCGCTCGGGGGTGAGTTGCTAAGCCCAGTACGGATTTCAAGGCCAATTGCACACTGCGTTCCTCCTCTCCGAATGTGTTCTGGCCCGCGCGGTCCGGGACTTCACGGTGACCGTCTGATTTGCAATCATTGACGCGAGTGGCAGACAGAGAAATCGTTGGTGAGAGATGGATGAACTCGTTGAGTAGAAATGCCTTTGGCAAACGATAAGCGGGAAACGATGAGTGGTTTTGGTTTCAATCTTTTGTCTTTCATGTTCCACCATCGATTCAAAGCATCAAAGAGGAACGCATGAGTGCCGCCGGTTTAGAAGTTCGGCCACTCTTCGCCTGCCGCGGTTACATACGGATGACTTTTCTGGACAGGACGACAATGTCAGCTTTGGTTGCAGATGACGATGGCTTGATTCTTGGGATCGATGGCGGCGGTACCAAGACCGTCGTGTTGCTGGCAAAACGAAATGCTCCCGATGTCATTCTCGGAGAAGGAATCAGTGGGCCGTCGAATCAGCGGGCCGTTGGGCCTCGCATGGCGATGAATCATTTGGATCTGGCAGTCCAGGCTGCGTTTGATGCGGCAGGTTTGGAACGGCAGACTGTCGAAGCTGCCTGTCTGGGGCTCGCCGGAGCTGATCGACAATCGGATCGCAGTGTAGTCGAAGACTGGGCGCAGGGAACTCGTCTGGCGTTTCGAGTTCAGGTGGTGAACGATGCGATGCCGCTGTTGCATGTCGGCAATGCTCCTGGCTATGGGATTGCTCTGATCGCCGGCACCGGGTCTTTGGCCTGGGGCTGTAATGATCTAAATCAAATCGCGCGCAGCGGGGGGTGGGGCTATTTGTTCGGTGATGAAGGCAGTGCGTATGCTTTGGGGCGATCGATTCTGCAGGCGGTGACCTGGAGTTACGACGGTCGCGGCCCGGACACCAGTCTGCTGAATGAGGTGACTCAGGCTCTGAAGATTGAGTCGGCTGCAGAGATCATCACCGCGGTTTATTCCAACGAGATTCCTCGCGCGGTCATTGCCGGGCTCGCGCCGCTTGTGTTTGATGCGGCCGACCGAATGGACATCGTCTCCTGCGATATCCTGAACGGTGCGGCTGTTGAGCTGGCGGCGATGGTCGTCTCGGTGGCTCGAAGACTGGACCTTGTTGATGGCGTGGCTTTATCACTGACGGGAAGTGTGCTGTTGCAACAGGCGAAGTTCCGCACAATGGTGCTGGACGCTGTTGCTTCTCGCGGTATCCGTGTTGGTTCTGCGGTGCTGGTGGAAGTTGCAGCTCGCGGGGCGTTGAAGATGGCCAGTGTAACTGCGGCGACCGTCTGATGGATGTAGGCCGGAGCAAGCGGGGCGAGTTCCGGCTTGTTTAAGCGGTGCGAGATTGCCGGAACTTGCTTGCGCGCGGTCCGGCCCAAGAACTGGGGAACTTGCTGGCCGACGAAGCAGGATTTATCGACGTCGTCGGGGCTTGAACCGGCAATTTCTGCCGTTGCGCGGGCGAAGATTGGTCTGTCCGGAATTTTGGCAGATCGTAAAAATTCTGGCCGGACTACTGCAGGTGGTTGATTTAGTCCGTAGTGCCGACTTCAGTCGGGATTGTTTCCAATTCACGAGGAAACGCTGGCTGAAGCCAGCACTACATGTTGATCGAGCATCAAATCAACAAGCCGCCTGCATTGAGTGATTGCCCGGAAACAACGCCGTGATCTTCTATGAGTGTTGCACCTATGGATTCCACGCCGACAATCGGACTATCGTGCTTGATGAACGCGAATTTAAGGCTGCGAGTGGCTGCGAGTGTTTTCGTAGTTTGTGTCATCGCAATGTCGGGCTGTGCATCAACGCCCTACTCTTTTGGCTCTGCGGCCCGATATTACTCTTCGCCCGAGCTGGCTGCTCGCACCGAAGTGCAGATGGAGCGGGGGCGTCCACAAAAGGCGATCGATACCTTTGGCTGGGTTTGGGGAATTCCCTCAAAGATCCTGCTGTGGGATCGTCGGGTTGAGAATCATCGAATTGATGCTCACACGGAAACGCAGTTGGCGACCTATTTGACCGAGAATGAACTCTCAACGGTCAAAGTGCGACTCAATCAATACCATCCGCGAGACGACTGGCATCGGTTGGTCGCGAATAAATCTGTCGGAGCGGGCTGGCGATACACGGTTGGTATCATCTCCGTGGCTGCTGAAGCAGTTTTCCCCGGGCGATTGTTTGGTGGTGATCATTACAACCCGTTTACCAACACGATTCATTTGTATTCAAATGCACCGGCGATCGCTCTACATGAGGCGGGACATGCGAAAGATTTTGCTCGCCGAAAATGGAAAGGGACCTACGCTGTTGTCGGAATTCTTCCCATCGTCCCGTTGATTCAGGAAGGAATTGCCACAAGCGACGCTCTGGGATATCTGGAGGCGACGCAAAATGTGAGTGCTCAACAGGAGGCTTACGAAATCCTGTATCCGGCCTACGGAACTTACGTCGGAGGCGAGATCAGAACATTGGGACCATTTGGAGTCATCATCGGAGCCATCGGCGGGCATGTCGTCGGACAATGGAAATCGTGGCGAATGGAAGAACAGCGAGCAGAGGAAGAGCGGCGGCAGTCTCAGATCCGGAAATCAGAGGTAGATTCTTTTTCGGAAAGTAAGCAGTCGCTGCAATCGAGTGCTCTGAATGAAACGCCATGATCTGCGTATTGACGACTGCGAGTGTGCTGCTTCAACTGCGAAGCGATCGGTTCGTGAACCCGATTTTTAATGCTGACTCCCAAAATTTTCTACGCTGCCCGCTCGAGCACGAGTGATCTTACGAAGGTGCAAGCGTTCGCTCAGAGACTCGGACAACATCAACGGCAGCCAGTCCTGGTCCGCGTCGTTCCTTGATTACTCAATTTCAAGAGCGGCAACTGAGTCGTGCAGGGGAAGCATCACTCAAGATATGGGCCGTACGCCGGATAGCACGAAAAAGATTGCTGTCCATAACTCCTGCAAAAAATGAGGGGCGAGAATCCGCGGCCGAGCCGGCGCGGAAATCTCACTTCTGCGGGACGGGCACTGTCTGAGGCAACCCGCGCCGATGGAGTTGCCGAAGACACGGGACGACTAGAGCATCAGACAATAGTTCGGCGAACAGCTCAGGCCGATATACACCGTGACATTATCCGTCACCCACTGCCCCGACGCCGTCGATCGCCCCCACTGATTGAGTAGCGCAAATTGACGCGAAAGCGGCGTTCAGAAAACTGGTCAGCGAGAATCCACCTGAAAAAATTTCAGCCGTGGTGTCCAATCTCTGCGAGTGTCTTGAGAACGTGGAAGTCCACCACTCTGTCAGATCGTCCTTCTTCAATCAGTTGCGAACGCACATCAAGCGGAGCAGTTCGGAACTCGTCAAAGAACCGACTATCGAAACTCTCTGGTACAGCAGACAGCAACACGCCCGACTCATTAGGTTCTGCATTGATCAATCAATGTCGCCGTGAGATCGGGACAAAAGAAAACGAGAACGTAGGGCTTGAGAACCGGAGCCATTCCAAACGACCCGGGTCATCGCCATTCAAACCGCAATCCGGACAGAGTAGTCTGCGGAGACCGCGAGAAGCCTATGCCGATCGCATGAGACGAGCTCACGCAAACTCGAGGCGCGCAAAAAAAGACGGCTGTCGATTGCTCGACAGCCGCCTGAGTATAAACAGATTGAGTCGTGAGCGGAGTTTTGACGCGAATCGTTTTAAATTGATGATCACAGTTCGTTAGAACTATGATGGATATCCTTAGAAAGGAGGTGATCCAGCCGCAGGTTCCCCTACGGCTACCTTGTTACGACTTAGTCCCAATC
>JBPOIW010000164.1:0-5520 GCA_052034165.1 Planctomycetota bacterium
TCACGATTATCCTGCCCCGCTCGATTCACTTTGAGCGACGGCGCTCGCCCTGCGTTTGAGCGTTTTTTCCGCCTTTTGACACGTTTTCGACCTAGTTTACGCCATGCCTAATTCAGCGTCTGCAGAAAAGTCACTTCGTCAGTCTCTTGTTCGCCGTGAGCGAAATCGCCATCAGCGAGGTGCACTGCGAACTCGTATCAAGAAGTTCCGAACTTTTCTGGCTGAAAAGCCAACTCAGGAAGCGGCTGACAAGGAATTCGGGCTTGTCGTAAAAGCACTGGATCAGGCTGCTTCCAAGAAGCTGATTCATAAGAATGCGGCTTCCCGCACCAAGTCGCGCCTGGCCGCTCTCAAGCGAAAGACCTTCGTCGGTTGATTGACGCTGGCTCAGCAAACTAAGACATTTCAGGGCTGCGATCTGCTATCAGATCGCAGCCCTTTTTCATTCCCGCCCGTGGCAGATATCTGTCTGATCCATGTCAGGCCCATAAATGCCCGTCCCACCTCTGATTACTATTCGAAATAGCCCGCCTCTTTGTCCGCAGGAAATCAATAATGACCTTTACGTTGCCAGTGATTTCGTCAGCAGATTTGTCCGAACTCCGCAGTCCCTCAATGGTGATCTTTAAGGAGCGATTGTTGTCCAATATGGATGGTATGCTGGCCATGGCCAGGACTCCATCTCGGCTGAGGCCTCATTGTAAGACTCATAAAATGGAGCAGGTGATTCGTCTGTGGATCCAGCGAGGGGTCACCAAACATAAGGCCGCCACGATTGCCGAATGTGAAATGCTGGCCAATGCCGGCGCCACAGATGTGTTATTTGCCTACAACCCGGTCGGACCAAACATCGCCCGCATCGTCGCACTGGCGGCAAAGTTTCCGAAGTGCGCTTTTTCTGTCACGAATGATCATGAGCGTCCTCTGAGAGAGCTCTCGGCTGCGGCGTCTGCGGCTGGAGTTTCGATCGGCGTCATGCTCGACGTGAATGTCGGGATGGATCGGACCGGGATTACTCCGGAAACTCCTGGTGCCGTGGAGCTCTATGCGTTGACGGCGAAATTGCCGGGCCTTCGGTCCGCCGGATTTCATGTCTACGATGGCCATCAGAGGCAGTTGAACCTCGACGAACGCAACGCTGCAGTCGCGCAGCAGTGGCCGCGAGTCACCGAGTTGCGATCAAAGTGCGAAGCAGCTGGGGCGAAAGTTCCTGCGCTGGCGTGCGGCGGAACTCCCACGTTTCCCTGCTATGCCGCCATGTCAGATCCGTCAATTGAGCTTTGTCCGGGGACCTGCGTTTTTCACGATGCCGGTTACGGGACTAATTTCCCGGACCTTCCATTCCTTCCGGCTGCGGCGATTGTCACGCGAGTGATTAGTCGACCGGCTGCGGATCGAGTGACCCTCGATATCGGCAACAAAGCGGTCGCTGCCGATCCACCGCGAGGATCACGCATGTTTATTCCTGAGCTTCCGACGGCCGTTCAGGAAATTCATAGTGAAGAACACATGGGATTAGTAACTCCCGATGCTGTTCGTTTTCAGCCAGGTGATGTAATGCTGGCGATCCCAATGCACGTCTGCCCCACCAGCGCGTTGTATGATAAGGTCGCTGTGATCGAAAATGGTCGTGTCGCCGAATACTGGGATGTAACGAGCCGAAATCGCAAGCTCACGATCTGAGGCTTCTATCCACGTAGCCTACAAACGGTCTTCGGCTTCCCAAAGAACTCTGCGTGCGGCATCGCCGCTTAGAAAGTGGGGTTTTTGAGAAGGCTTGGCTTCCGGACGAATTGTCTCGGCCGAGTGCGTAATGCGGTTCGTGAATGACTTCTGAAAAGGAGGCCGGATCTGAGATGCAATCGGCTTTGCATCAACTGGGGTGGGCGTTGTTGCTGCTGAGGTTGACATGTTCGCGTCTGACTGACGGTTCAGCAGGTTCCCGATGACGTCGCGTCGCATCAGCAGTCCGCAGACCGCTCCTTGGGGATCAACCACAGGAATTGCGGTATTGGCGGACGAGCGAAACAACGGCAGGACAGTTGAAAGACAGGCATCGAAGCGAACGGATTCCGCGTGGCGACAAACAATGGACTGAATCGTGGCATTGGCTGCGGGATTTGACATGAGTGCGCGGACGATGCTGCTCTCGCAGACAACGCCGCAGAATTGACCATCGATAGCTGTGACGGCCATCATATCGCAGTCACTGATAATCAGACGTTCTGCGACCTGTCGAAGAGTCGCTGTTTCCGGGACGACATGCCCATGTCGAATCCGCATAAGATCCTGAACCAGACGCTGTTGCACAGTCCACCTCCTGAGCTGGGGAAAGCGATTATTCTGTACGCGGCCACGATTGAGGCTATTACTTAGAAAGGTATCCCGCGAACACGCGGCCTCAAGTCACACCGAGCGGAGAATAACGCGGGACGCGTATCACCGGCCTGAATCAGGAAGGATTCTGATCAAGCCTGTGGAGTCACGGATTGCGGCTCATTGGAATCCTGGTTCACCGATTTTGTGAGCGAGGCAAAAAGTCAACAATCCGGAATGATTGGACTTTAATGACATTTTGACCTGACGGTTTGTGCTGATCGTAGCGGTTAGCGTGGGCGTGAGACCTCGAAAGGCAGGCCTGAATTCGCTGGAGCCATGAAAACCTAAACCAGATCAATGGTCGCTTGCCATTTGTTCTCAGGTCACAGCCTGGGTTTTGGAGCCAGCATCAAGCTGGACATTTATTCGCTCTTTCGCAGAATAGGGGTTTCGGATTTGCAGATGTCACGTGGCAACAGCTCGATTAGCCTCGCCATTCGGTGTTCCGGAGAATTTTCGTCGATGTCTCATGCTCAAAGAACGCTGCCTTATCCGAGACCACAAATTATGATGCGGATATTGCGAATCTCTCATTCGTCCAAAAGTCTTCTCTGTCGATGGGTGGCCGGGTTTCTGTTAGCCATGCACGGATTGCTGCTCTGTGCACAGAGCAGCAATCCCCAGTCCGAGGTTACGCACGAAACTGCTTCGTCCTTTCGCAACGAAGTGATGGCAGTTCTTTCAAGGTCCGGGTGTAATCTCGGCACGTGTCATGGGAACCAGAACGGCAAAGGCGGATTCAAGATCTCACTGCGAGGACAGGATCCGGAGACGGACTTCATCACGTTGACTCGACAACTGGCTGGGCGTCGTGCAAATGCCATGAGGCCCGATGACAGCCTGTTGTTGCAGAAACCTGCGATGCTGGTTCCGCATGAAGGAGGCCGCCGTTTCAGTCCGGAGTCGACCGAATATCAGTTGCTGCGAAATTGGATCGCTGCAGGGATGCCTAACGATCATGGTGATGCTCCCATTCTCCAGCGGCTGGAGGTTTCTCCGGAAATGGTCACTCTTCATGCGCCCGATCAGTCCGTGCAATTGAAAGCGATCGCCACGTTTACAGATCAATCGCAACGAGATGTTACTCACCTTGCCGTTTTTGAGTCGTCTGATCCGTCCGTACAGATTTCTTCGAGCGGTGTCGTTCAGTTTTCAGCATCCGAGTATTCTCGGAGAACAAGTATCACTGTCCGCTACCTGAATCAGCAGACGGTGTCCCGCGTGGAAGCAGTTCCCAGTCGTCCGGAGTTTCAATTTCGCGCGCCGCAGTCTGTGAATTTCGTCGACGATCTTGTTTTTGCTCAGTTGCAACGACTGAAGATTATTCCAGCGGACGTTTGTGATGACACGACTTTTCTTCGCCGAGTCTATCTGGATGTAACAGGGCTACTTCCACCATCACAGAAAGCTAAGCAGTTTCTTGCTTCGCAGGATCCGAATAAACGATCAGTGCTGATCGATGAGTTGTTGGTGTCGCCGGAGTACGTTGACTTCCAAACCCTCCGCTGGGCCGATTTGCTTCGCGTTGAGGACAAGACACTCGATGCGAAGGGAGTCGAAGTTTTCACGCATTGGATCAAAGACAGCGTTATCATCGATAAGCCCCTGAACCAATTCACGGCCGAGATTATCGCGGCTCGCGGAAGCACCTACACCGAAGCTCCCAGCAATTTTTATCGAGCACTAAGAACTCCGGAGGAGCGTGCTGAATCGGCCGCGCAGGTCTTCCTGGGGATTCGTCTGCAGTGTGCGAAGTGTCATAATCATCCATTTGACCGCTGGACACAGGATGACTATTACGGCTGGACCAACTTCTTTGCTCGCGTGGACTACAAGATCGTCGAGAATAAGCGACGTGACGAAAACGACAAGCACGAATTCAATGGCGAACAGATCGTCTTGATGAAGGACAAGGGCGATGTGAAGAACCCAACTTCAGGCAAGGTGGTGAGTCCTCGATTTCTCGGTGAGGGACAGTCTGACTCATCGAAGGCTTCGACGGCTGACGGCGATCGGCTGCAGCAATTGGCTCAATGGCTGAGTGCTTCGGATAACGATCGGTTTGCAGCGACGCAGGCCAATCGAATCTGGTTTCAACTGATGGGAGTTGGCATCGTTGATCCGATCGATGACTTTCGAGCGACAAATCCCGCTTCCAATCCCGAACTTCTGGATGCGCTACGAGTTGAGTTTGTGAAGTCCAATTACAGCGTCCGGCACCTGATGCGACTGATCCTCAACTCGCGAACTTATCAGCTTTCGTCCGACGATAATGACACAAACCGTGTGGATGAGACGATGTTTTCTCATGCAGTACCGCGACGGTTGACGGCCGAGCAGACGCTGGATGCTGTTGCTCAGGTTCTGCAGGCTCCGGCTCAGTTCGGTGGCCAACCGAAAGGGACGCGTGCTGTTCAGATCGCTGGAGTTCGCAATGGAGGCAATCGGTACAGCAAGCCAGAGAACGGCGATCGATTCCTGGCACTGTTTGGTAAGCCCAGCCGACTTCAAACGTGTGAATGTGAACGAACAGGTGAAACAACTTTGGCTCAGACCATGGAAATGGTGAGTGGAGAACTGGTTGCTGATTTGCTGCGTGACGGCCAGAACAGTGTTGCTCAGGCATTGAACAGTGATCTGAGCAACGACGAGTTTATTTCTCAGTTGTACTGGTCAGCACTGTCTCGCGCACCATTGCAGGAGGAACAGACTGCTCTTCGTGTGTGGATTGATTCTCACGCGAGCCGACGGGCTGCACTTCAGGATGTTGCGTGGGCCGTGCTGAACTCGAATGAGTTCTTGCTGCGTCGTTGAGGGGTTGATCGTTCAAGTATTCCGCATTCTTGTTTACCGCCCAGCCGCAGGCGCCGGCTTTTGAACGCGGCCGGCGCCTTCGGCTGGGCGGTAAACGACTAAATCCACAGAACGCTTACGTGTTCCGGCTGATTGATCAGGCTGCAGCAACGTTCTTAAGGCGACTGGCTGAGCACAAGACTGGCGTTCTTCAGCAGTTGTCGAAACGCGGGCTGCTCAAAATCACCGACATGTCCCAGAGATGTGTAAAACGTCGTCCCGCCGTCGGGTCGCTTGTTCAGCCACGCGATGGGTTCAGCAGGCTTGTCGGGAATCGTCCCGATCAGC
>JBPOIW010000193.1:0-39609 GCA_052034165.1 Planctomycetota bacterium
CTCCACCCCGCCTCGCGACGACGCAGTTTCGGTCAGCTACAGTTTCAAACTCTAACCTCCTGACAGGGACTTACACCCTGCTGATTTGATTCACTCACAAACGCACTAGTCGAGCCGCTCCGTCGGCTCGCATTGAACCCCATATCTTGTTCTTCAGAAAACACTAGTCACGTTGTTGCCAGTGGATCAGGCGTTTCAGTTTTTTTCCCGAACCACTTGCGAGTTTGCGCGAAGCAGGCACCCCTCCTGAGCGGTTGTCGACTGCTTCTGTCCGCAAGGCAGGACTGAGGCAGGCGATCTGTTTGCCATCAACGCACTATCGATCGAACCTGCGGCGTGCGATGGCTTCAAGTTCAGATCGGTCGGCTGCCTGGTCATTGTTGTGATCGTACTGGCCAAACCGAGTCCGCAAGGCACTGGGAGCTTCGGAACGCATGAGCACTCCATCATGATTTGTGTCGAGCTGTTCAAAGAAGTCGTTCACAAATTTCTGAACCTGCTCCTCAATGCGAGCCCGACGATCAGCGTCCGAAAGTACATCTTCGACGGGTGTCGAAGCGCTGCGTGCCTGTCGACGGTTCGTGCGAGTCTGCAGATTGTCGCCGGATTTTTCTTCGGACGTCTTCAACGGGTCTGACACCTCGAGAAAAACCACAGCCATTTCTTCCCATGTCTGATCGCCCCAGTTGACCCATTGCGTCGGATCCGGGTTGAATGGATTCTTATCGGAATTGTCGAAGGTTGCCGTGAAATTCAGTTTCGCGATATCCTGCAGCGGCATAGGCTCCGCCAGAACATACGAATGTTGCCAGTTAAAGTCGTATTGAGGAACATTCAGCAGAGTCGTGGAGCCATCCTGCTTCTCTGCCGACATCTCAAACGACTTACCGCGAACGTGCATGTGTGGCGCGATGGCCAGAAGCTTGCCGTCTTTCGGCATCCAACGAACTCGACCTTTGACTTCGTGACGTTCGGCATGTGGAGGAATCTCGAACTCCTGATCGATTCCGATGAGTGTAATGACTTCGTCCGTGACTTCTTTCGGGTCAGCAAAGATCACACCGACTTTTGACAGGTCTTCCTGAGCAGTTCCGTTGGTGGTGTAATGCATCTGAAATACCAGACGCGATCCCGCAGGTACTCGCCGCGCGTGGCCCGCAGGCATTGGGATCATTCGCTGTCCGGGAACATAAGCCGTCAGCCAACCGACGCCTCGAAACGGCTGATCGTCGGGCGGCCTGATAAATACAATCGCATGATGGACAACTGAACGATTGCCAGGAATCACCTGAGCCGCCTTGACCCATTTTTCTTCCGTAAAGCCCGGATCGATCACAAAGTATTGGTACTCAACAGTGCCCTCGGCGGGAATCTTGTACGGTTGAGCACGCATGGCGATCTCGAGATCAGGCTTCTGCCCGTCGGCCCAAAGACTGGCGAACTTCGCAGTCTCCGGCATTTTCGATTCATCACCTTTGGGCGTTCCAGCCGCGATCCATTGCCGAATAATCTCCTTATCGGCCGCCGACATATCGCGAGCATTCGCGAACGAACCGTGCTCTGACGACGCATGCCACGGAGGCATCCGACCATTGTCGATGACTTCCAGCGACGTATCGGCCCAGCCAACAGCTTCTTCGTACGAGTCTAATGCAAACGGACCGATCTCCCCCGCGCGATGACATTCGATGCAATGCTTCTGGAGTACTCGAACAACCTGATCGCAGTACGTCACCTGCATGGCGGAATCAGGCGATTGCGTCGTCGGACGTCGAATTTTTCCAATCATGCAGCCGACCGGAGATGTCGTTGCCACGACCACAGATTGCCCGGCCAGAGTTTGTTCGATGGCGTTCCGCAGATCATTCTGAGCTGCTGCCGGGCGATTTATCCCAGGCTCATATTGATCATCAATGCGACCGTGGTAAACGGTCTGAAGATCCGCATTCAACACGAACACTTCGGGAGTTCTCGTGGCACCAAACTGATCAGCCACCACGTTGCCTTCGTCGCGGACATAGGGAAACGGCAACGGGTGCTCACTGAGATAACTGCGAATATCGTCCAGCGTGTCCTGGCGGTTGCTGTTCACCGCAGCAAATCGTACTCCCTGCGCAGTAAATTCGTTCGCGAATGCGGTCAGTCGAGGACTATAAAGTTTGACCATCGGGCATTCGGCGCCGAGAAAACAAACCACGGTCGCTTTGACGTCCGGCGTTTTCTCGATCGCGACCAGTTGCCCCTCCAGCGTCGGCAGTTTGAAACTGAGGCCTGGGCTATTGCCTGTCGGGTCGACCGATTCGTCAACCTTTCCCTCATCAGCGCGGAGCGATGCTCCTGCAAACGTCAGGTGGCAGAGGATCGAAAAACCTATCAATAATCGATACATAACAACTCCGTCCAAGATGGCAGCCACGCTACGAATTTCATGATTCGGAGAACCGCCACTGTCAGTGTGTATTGTAGACTCCTCGTCCAAAGTACAACCAGTCACTTTTCGAAGCGGCTTCGGCCTTCTTCACAGACGATCGAAGAAAACGGACTCGTGGCTCGTCAGGTTTTGATTTGGGGGTTACCGGGCGGATCCCATTTTCGCCGACGGAGCGGCGAAGCTACGTAGTCGAGCCGCTCCGTCGGCTCGCGTTGAACCCCAAAAACGGTGAGCCTCGCAGTGATCGATTGGGTGTAGATCTTCTCGTCGAACTGAACCTTCCCCGATTGCCACACGACGGCATCGGCAGCAATGGACGGAGGCATTTTAGATGCCGCGAGCGGAAGATAGAACAGTGAGCCAGTCTGGAGAAGACACCAGACAAGTCAGCCATTGGGGTCGATGTCTGCTCTGCAAGATTACAGCATCGCCACGGTCTGCGGCGTGGCGTCGCGGAACGGAAATGTCGTCTCAAATCAAACAGGGAAATCACCGAGGGTTTCGTTTTCAGCCTGTGGATGGCATAATCCCCCCAGGGGAAGATTTGATGAACTCACAAAGGTGAAATCGTCGTGGAACCGGAGAATCATCCATGCAGAATTCTGAGCAGGAACCGGATAACTTTGATTCTCATGCACCGACGTTTATTGGTCAGGATGCCCCGCTGTCCGAAATCCTGCGGGCGGGAGTAGATCGAAACGGCGGCCGAACGGCCAGACCCGCACCAGAAAAAGACTGGCCAAAGGCAAGCAGCACGATTGGCGAATTCACCCTGATCCGTGAAATTGGCCGTGGAGGCATGGGAGTCGTCTACGAGGCCACTCAGGCATCACTCAATCGTCAGGTCGCATTGAAGGTTCTGCCGGTGTCGGGCCGCATGGACCAGCGGCAGATTCAGCGATTTCAGAACGAAGCGCGAGCGGCCGCGCAGTTGCAGCATCCGAACATCGTTCCGGTTTTTTCCACCGGCACAGATGCTGGAGTTCATTTTTACGCGATGCAACTCATTCAGGGGCATGACGTCGCTCATTACATTCGACATGCAAAAAACGTTGTCGAATCGCCACGCGCTCCGCGCTCGGGGGATACGCCGCATCTTGCAGCGGGCACAACAGCTCAGGTCTACCAGCAAACGTCTGCTTTGGTGAAGCCCTATTTGACATCGGCTGTTGCGGAGGGTTCAACACTTTCTGCTCCGTTATCCGATTTCATCGAAATGATGGCCGATCGAAAATCGGTGGTCGCAGATCGAAAGATGTTCGAAGCGATCATTCAAATCGGAATCCAGACCGCAGACGCGCTGCACTACGCGCATCAGACTGGTGTTGTCCATCGGGACATCAAGCCATCGAACCTGATGCTCGATCACGACGGAAAGCTGTGGGTCACCGACTTTGGGCTGGCGCAGATTCAGGGGGCCGGTGCAATTACGATGACCGGTGAAGTGATCGGGACACTCCGATACATGAGTCCCGAGCAGCCATTGGGACAGCGGGTTCTGGTCGATCAGCGAACGGATGTTTATTCGCTCGGTGTCACGCTGTACGAACTGCTGACGTTCAAGAAGGCATTCGGTGGAGACAACCCAAAGGAAATCATCCGGCAGGTATGCTTTGATGAGCCAGTCAGTATTCGTCGCCTGAATCCTCGAGTTCCGGAGGACCTGGAAACAATCGTCCTGAAGGCCATGTCCAAGAACCCGGCGGACCGGTACCAGACGGCACGGGAACTCGCGGAGGATCTTGAGCGATTTCGAACCGATCAACCGATTAATGCGCGACGTCCGACCTTGCTGCAGCAGGGACGTCGCTGGGTTCGCCGAAATACGGGACTCGCCGCAGTCGGTGCTGCTGCCATTTTGATCATGCTGTTCACGTCCTTGACAGCGACCGGAATGATCTGGAATTCACTCAGCGCGGAAACGCAGCAGCGTAAGCGGGCCGAGTCATTGCTCGACAAATCCGAAGGCCTGCGTTTGATTGCCAACTCCGCACTGATGAGGGACGAGAACCCCGGTCTGGCATTGCTGCTCGCCGTGAAAGGAGCGGAGCTAAGCCCAGGTGTTGATGCCAATACGGCGTTGCTGAATGCCATCGGCAGCAATCATGAGTTGAGGACATTTTCGCCCAGGAAGGAGACGACCGAAGGTCTCTGTGTCAGCCCCGACGGCAGAAGAGTTGTCACCACGGTCTCTCGATCGAGTTTTGGCCGGGGGGCCTTCGCTGCTGTGGAATCAGACTTGGCGACAGGCGAAACGGTGCGATCGTTTGGCGAAGGAAGTGCAATCACATCCGCGGCCTACAGTCCGGATGGCAAGCTACTGCTGACGACTTCGGCTCCTCTGCGGCCCAGCGGGAGATCGGTGGCGAATGAGAGCGAGGCAGAAAATTCGCCGGATCACAATGCCGTCGCAACTCTTTGGGATGCACAAAGCGGTGTCAAGAAATTTGCGTTCAATGAATCATCGCTGGATGA
The DNA here is from genome assembly GCA_052034165.1 of Planctomycetota bacterium. GTDB lineage: Bacteria > Planctomycetota > Planctomycetia > Planctomycetales > Planctomycetaceae > SXXK01. The sequence continues at coordinate 4,907 of JBPOIW010000193.1, forward strand.
AGTTCTCGAATCACAGTTTTCCCCGGATTCCAGTCGCATCGTTTTGCCGGGCACTGACACATTTGTAAAGGTTTATTCAACTGTCAGCGGACAGCTGGAACTGTCCCTGAAAGGACATACTGCAAGAATCTTGTCCACGGCGTTCAGTGTTGATGGGAAGCGTCTGCTCTCAGTGTCCGAAGACAGCACGATCCGCATTTGGGATGCCAGTTCCGGTCAGGAAATACAAAGTCTGCCCATTCAGACGGACTTTGAAGAGGTCCCGAAAGCCTGTTTTGTCGCCGGCAATCAGCTTGTCGTTTCGACTGCTGAAGGTACGGAACTCAGGTCTTTGGAGACCGGAAAGCGAATGAATCCACGACACTGGCCCGATACCGAAGCGAGGGTCAGTCGTGACGGAGAACGGGTTGCTCTCTATTCCAGGTTTGGCAAGCATATTTCCATCTGGGACAGCGGTTCTTTACGCCGGACCGTCAAAATCACAGAAGAAGATGGCATCGTGACGATGGCTTGGAGTGCGGACGGAGAATCGCTCCTGGTGGCGACGACGTCCCGAGTGATGATTCGTCGTGCCGAAGATGGGGGAGCGATGGCCAAGTTTCTGGGGCACTCCAATCGGATTGTGAATGCTGTCTTTACCCCGGACAGCGACCGAGTCGTAACGACTTCGCGCGACAGTACTGTGCGTGTCTGGGGTGTTGAAACAGGCTCTGAATCACTGACCCTCTTGCAGCAACCCGCTGCCACCGTACCGTCACCGTGGGACATCAGTGCGGATTCAAGGCATCTGGCGGCGGCCGAAGAGCCAGTGTTCAACTGTGAGACTCTGAACTCAGATGGATTGACGCAGTCATTGCAGTTTTCCGGACGAGCCTCACGAAATCCTTTTGAGTCAGACCACCTTGTGACACTTACGGATCATGACGCGCATTTGTGGGACCGTTCTTCATCTCGAAGAATTGCGTCATTTCAGATCACTACCGATACCATTGACTATGGAAGAACGGTGCCCGGCACTGACATTGTTGTGTTTCTGCTGAAATCGGGAAAGTTGATTCTTTGGAACACAAGAACGCAGGAGCGTCGCAATGTTGGTGATGCAGATGAGTTCATTAATTGCTTCGATGTTCATCCCCGGAACGGAAGTATCGCGCTGGGGATGAACGGCGGGCAAGCGGTAGTGGTCTCAGCAAGAGATGGGGCCATCACTCAAACATTCGAACATGACAGCGAAATTTTTGATGTGAAGTACAGTCGCTCCGGCGCACAAATTCTGACCGTCGATTCAAGAGCGACAACACGAATTTGGGGCAGTGACTCGGCTGCGCCCGCCAAAATATTGGTTCCGGGGAAAGGCGGGAAATGTGACCAAGCCGACTTCTCCGCCGACGAAAAATGGGTTGTTACCTGGAGCGAAGTTGAAAAAGATCTGGTTCGTTGTTGGAGTCTGGAAACAGGTGAACTTGCCAGGGAGACCCCACCCGTTCAGTTTCCCGAGGTGACACTTCACCCGACTGAGTCACTTGCGGCGATTGCCTCACCGACTGATGGGTTAGTTCTCTGGAATTGGCTCACTGGAGAACTACGGCAGTTGACTCAATCACCTTCGAAATCGCCGAACTTTTTTGAAGACCGGTTGATTGCCATTGAGGCGTCTTCCAGTTTTCGTAAAGACACCCGCAATGTAATGGGATACCGAGGCCTGCCCGAATTTGCTCGATCATCCATTGCGATTCGTAACGTGAAGACCGGTGAGATTCTCGCGGAGCGTAGTCTCAAGTCCGAGCCATGGAGTCTGAAGGTAAGCCCAACGTCCGGAGAAATGTTGCTTTCAACAAGGACCTTCAACGTCGCGATGATTCGCATGGAAGATCATCAGCGGTTGTCGACGATTGGCAACCATGCTGGCCCCATTGTGTTCGTGTCTGTTTCAGGACGACACGAAAAGGTCATCTGTGCGTCGATAGATGGCGTTTGTACTGTATGGGATTTGTCAGGACGTTTTCTGCATCGACTTGAAGGACACCTGCATCCAGTCATTCAGGCAGATATAAGTTCGGACGGCTCTACGCTGGCGACTTTTGACGAAAGCGGTCTAGGACGACTCTGGAACATCCAGGATGGAAGACAGATCATCGAGCTTCCCGGACACCAGGGCCCGGTTCATAGCACTCAGTTTTCCCGTTCCGGGAAGCTTCTTGTGACGGCCAGTTTCGCCTCCGGAATCCACATCTGGGATCTGATCACTCGAATGGAGAAGTCGATCACAATCGAAGGTGACGCATTGCAGGTCGAGTTATCACCTGACGAAGGTCAACTTATAGTCATTTCTGGAAAAGCACCGATCCAAAGCGGAAACTCAATCACTCGGTTTTCGGGCAGTCAGGCCGTCTTGATCCATCGACAGACCGGCGAAAAGAAGTTACTCACGATTGAAGGCACACCGAAGTATGGGCGTTTCAGTCCGGACGGCAGACTGCTTACGATTGCGACACGGGAGGGTGTGGTCAAGCTTTTCAATACCGCTAAGGGGAAGGCTGTAGAGTCCTTCAATCCCAATCGAAGGCGAATCCACAACACCGCCTACAGTCCGGATGGTAAGGAACTTCTAGTGCAGCACGACGGAGAAGTATCTCTATGGGATCTGGTAGATAACACTGAACTGCTGCGTGCCCCAGGGATCACTCAGTCCGAGATCAACGATTCACTGCAATTAGCCCACCGTTGGAGTCCATTCTCACCGGATGGTCAATGGATCGTCAGTTCATCGCAGACGCTAAAAAAATGGCCGCGAAACCCGCTGATCGAAGCGATCAAACGAACTCCACGGCCATTAACAGATGACGAAAAGAAGCGTTTCTCCATTAATCTTCTGTCAGCGACTGAGTTACCCTGAGATGGTCAGCGTTTTCTTCGCGGGACGCAGTATTGATAGCACACAGGTCTCGCCACGACACGACTACAACAGCGGCAGGACCCACCAAAAGCATCAAGGTTGATCATTCTGCAAACGTATTCGCGTGCATTGGTTAAAGCCTCGCAATAGGTCGTCCCTCTCGCTGATTTAGAGACCGATCCACCTTTTCGACCGGTGCATTCAAAATACACGACCCAATCACCGTTCTCCGAATCCTGACACGCTGACGGACAAGAAACTACAGGGTCGGAGTTCTCCGAAATCGCAAAACCGCCTGTCTTCTCAGCGGGACCTACGGTAATGATAGGATAAATACTCGGAGGGGTCTGAGCGACGCAGCATTCGAGAGGACCGTAGGTTGCGCTCTCGGCTCTAGCTTCCGCCCTATAGGCGGTGACTCCGTACTCCGTGCCGGTCGTGGTGACCTCGTCGCCCGCCGCGTTAATACATGTGACGCTCCAGTCACATTTCCAGGGGAGTATCGCTGTAGGTGGCACAGCCGTCTCTGTCGGGACAGGCTCCTGAGCCACTGAAACAGCAGAGGTGCCCTGCAGCACACTGATCGATGCAGCCAGCAGGAATCCAAGCAAAGAACGGCGATTCAACAGATCCATGAGCGTTTCCTTTTTTCTTCGGCAGCATGCGTCTATTGGCCATCTCGGGAATTCTCATCCAGCTCCAGGATGCGCCGTCCCGGCCGAAATCAGTACCCGTTGAAGACCACGAATCATGCAAAAATAACTCCACCCCGCGGTAATGGGCAACTTTGCCCATCAGGGAGGAGTAGAGATGCTAGTGCGAATACGTCGCCTGGGCTATCGCAAAATTCAAATTCTGGATGGGACTGGATGGGAATTGTGTTGAGAACAGAAGTGGCTCCGGTGGCTGGGAGGATCAGCAAACCACGACGCAAGCGTGAAATAAGGCATCCAAGCCTGGGATCAGGCGTCCGCGGGAGCAGCGTGCTGGGGCTGGGCCAGAAAGCCCTTTGCCCTCACATTGGAAGAGGTTATGTAAATGGATGGCCCCATTTGTTGGACCCTTTGTACTCGCTAAACGGTGGTCAAGCGATCAGACGTTGTCTAATCTCCGTAAAGCAGTTGGTTGGTCGTCAGCTCGCCCGAGAACACTTGTCCTGTCGGAATTCGGTTTCCATGATCACGTCTCTGCGAGGAATTCTCTCCTTTGTCTGCACCGCGGCCGTCGGCACCAGTGTGCTGTTGAACGGCCTGAATTCACCACAACTCACGGCAGAGGAATTGAATCCGCAACCGTTTGCGTCTGAGTTTCCCCGATTGGATTCCGATGCGACCGGGGAATGGTGGAAGCCGACGATGGTGGAACGAGGCCCCAACAAGGGCAAGCCACAGGAGCCAAGGTTACTGGTGCCTCGAAATGAAGTCGTTGCTTTTGCGTTATATACTCATGACCATGGAATCCTGAAGCTGTCGGCGCAGCTGTATCCGTTAATGCCGGATGAGCCGCGAACAGTGACGCTTGAGTTTCACGAGGGCGACGAATGGAAGCAGGCTGCAGAGTCGCCGGTGATTTATCCTGGCTGGAGTGCTCATTTTCGTATCGAGAACTGGGATCACTCCCGAAACATCGCCTATCGAGTTCGTCTCGCTGAGCAGTCCTCATTCGAAGGAACAATTCGGCGAGATCCAATCGACAAGTCGACGATCGTTGTGGCATCACTGTCCTGCAATTCAAGCCGAACGCCCGGGCCGCGCGTGACGATCGTGGAGAATCTTCGCAAGCAGGATCCTGACCTGTTGTTCTTTGCGGGCGATCAATCTTATCACCACACTCAGCATACATTCGGATGGCTTGAATGGGGCATGCAGTTTCGAGATGTCCTGAAAGATCGCCCGGTGGTTTCGATCCCCGATGATCATGATGTCGGACATCCGAATCTTTGGGGTGCCGGCGGCAGGAAATCCGGCAAGGCGACGGGCTCCGATGGCGGCTACTTCTATCCCGCGGATTACGTCAGGATGGTGGAACGGTGCCAGACGTGGCATCTGCCCGATCCGGTTGATCCGGCTCCGGTCGAACAGGCCATCGGTGTGTATTTTACTCGCCTGCGAGTCGGCGGTGTTGACTTTGCGATTCTGGAAGATCGAAAATTCAAGACCGGCCCTGAAGGCACCATTCCTCGGCTGGGACCTCGCCCCGACCACATCACTGATCCGAAGTATGATCGAGCAGCCATCGACGTCCCGGGACTGCAATTGCTGGGTGAGCGGCAGATCACGTTTCTGAAACAATGGACCGAAGACTGGACGGGCGCTCAAAGGAAATGCGTTCTGTCGCAGACCGCATTCTGTGGTGCGGTTCATATGCATGGTGCGAGGAACGATCGGCTCCTTGCAGATCTGGACTGTAACGGCTGGCCTCAATCCGGTCGCCGCGCAGCCTTGCGTGAAATTCGCAAAGCGTGGGCTCCGCATCTTTGTGGAGATCAGCACCTCGCGGTTGTCGTAAAACACGGCATTGATGACTTTGGAGATGGACCATATGCGTTTACAAGCCCGGCCATCGTCAACACGATTTACGGACGTTGGTGGCATCCGGAAGACGAGAAAGCCGGTCCTCATGCCGTTGCGAATAGTCCTCTTCCGTGGACTGGCGATTATCTGGATGGACTTGGCAATCCTATGACCATGCTGGCCTATGCCAATCCGGAGGATGCTCGTGATGAATTGAAGCGAGCGGATGGTTACGGGATCGCTCGATTCGACAAAGCCAACGGCACGGTGACATTCGAGTGCTGGCCTCGCTTTGCGAATGTGGACGATGGAGATTCCGTTCAGTTTCCCGGCTGGCCAATCACCGTCTCCATGAAAGACAATGATGGCAGAAAGCCCGTTGGCTGGTTGCCGGAGCTTCGTCTTCAGAACTCTGACTCGGCTGTTGTCCAGGTGATCGAAGATGCCACCGGTGAGACGCTTTATTGTATCCGAACTGAGAACTCGGCATTTGTTCCTCCCGTCTATGCACCAGGAAATTACACCATCAAAGTCGGCAAGGATCGGCCGGAGGAAGTTGTTGTCGAACACTGTGAGCCAACTGCGAACCCTCGTGAGAAATCGATCACGGTGTTAGTGAGATAACGATTGTGTTCTGGTGTGTTGATCGGACTGGCCCGCCTTATTGATTGATGGGCTCGAACTTTTTGACTGTCTTATCAAAATCGAACTTATCAGAATCGAAGGAATGAATTGTCATGAGCGATCGGATCACATTCCAGTGCGGTGAATGCACTGGGAAATTATCTGTCCCATCGACGGCGGCCGGGAAGAAAGTGAAATGCCCCAAATGTCAGTCCGTCGTCTCGATTCCTTCAGCGAACGTTCAGGCAGCTCAGGAAAATCCCGCACCGCGGCGAGCAACCTCCGCGCCGCCGACTCGAAGTGCTGCGACGGAAAGACCGCAAAGCACGTCATCTTCTCGCCCGAAGAAAGCCCGCCGTGCCCAGCCTCAGGATAACAATTCGAGCGAACAACACAGCGACGACTCGTACGGAAGTGACAACTGGGATTCGTACGACAGTTACAACGACGCGCCGGCCGCAATGCCGCCGAAGAGAAAGGGACGAACAACGTCGGGCCGTGAATCGGCAGTGAGAGGCGATGCTTATGAAGCCCCGCCATCACAAGCTCGGCAGAGTTCCGGTACGAATTGGGGGGCGATGGGCACTGGAATCCTGATGATGGTTGGCGCGGCTGTCTGGTTTGTTGTCGGATTGATGAATGGCACGATCTTCTTCTATCCGCCGGTGCTGTTTGTGTTAGGAATCATTTCCTTCTTCAAGGGACTGTTCGGATCGGATTGATCAAGTGATCGCGATGCGAGAGGTTGTGAAGAATTTCCAACACGCCTGCAAATCTTGTGAGGCATTCGACAATGCGGTGCAGCATCATTTGCCACCCCATTGCTTTCGCTGACGCTTCGGATTGCGATTACGAGGATTTCTTCGGGGACCGTAGCTTATTCAGGCAAAAAACGAGCGGCATTCGACTTCGTCCCTGCGATTCGGGGGTTCTCGGCCAGCCACCGGACGCGTTAGAAGTTCCTGACTGACTGAGATTAATCCAGGGGCGTCTCCTTGTCGCGCAGGATCGATGCGAACGCGCGGCCGCGAACTGCTTCCTCGCCCCGTAATGTTCCTCGTCCCGCAATGTTCGACTCAACAATTAACTTGGCGTACATTGGAGTGGTGGGCAGAGTTGAAGAATGGAGAGTTCGAAGATGAATACGAGCAACGGCATCGTTTCTCTGGGCAATTCGACTCTGCAACACATTTGACTTCTCAGAGATCTTTGACTTTGTCGAACTGTGTCCACGATGCTGGCGACCATTGAAACGTTTCTGCTTGGCTTTGCTGCGGTCATCGATACCGTGTTGTTGCTGGTCCTTGTCGAACGCAGCAATCGGCCCGAGGTTCCTGTCTGGTTGACCTGGTCATTTCTGGGCCTTTGGCTGCTGCATGTCGGCGATTTTCTGCACAGCCTGTTGGCCAATTCCATGGGAATCACGGCCCTGCGTCTGGATGTTTGCTGCATGACCATGATGGCCGCGGGGCTGCTTCTGTTGCCAACCGCAGTGCTGCACGGAGGATTACGAGTTCTGCACACCGGCGACAATCCGCGGCCGCGTGCGCACTCTCGGTACCTGTTTGTGTATCTTCCGCTGATGCTTGTCGGTCCCGTGACGGCTCATCTGTTTTCCAGCGGAGGGCGGGATTTTCGAGTCAGCGTTCAGCCTTTCACCCGGCCATTCATGACCTGGCTGGTGCTGGCCAACTGCGTCGCCGCAGCCTGTTTCTACAAGGCCTGCCAGCGTCTGCATCGACCTCAGTTAATGCCGTTCATTCGTCGGTTCAGCCTGATGCTGCTGGCAATGAGTGTTATGGTCGTCGCTTATTTGTTTGTTCCGACGACATCACCCGGCGAGCCAGCTCTGCGCATGATGATTGCATTGTCGCCGATCGTGCCTGCGCTGATGTTTGCATGGTATGTTTTTCGCCATCGTCTGATGCCCATCGTTTTCGAGCGCACGCTGGTTTATGGGGGCAGTCTGATCGCGGTGGTCTGGCTGCATCACGTGACGATTTCTCCGCTGACCACGGTCCTGGAGCAGCGTTCACGTTTTGATTTTGTGGTTCTGGAGATTGTGTTGTTTGTGGCTCTGATCATGGCATGGCGTCCGCTGCGGGAGCGAGTCAGTGAGTCAATGCAGTATCTGCTCAGCAGCTCCGTGAGTCGTGTTCGCGATGCGACGCGAGAATTGTCCGTTCAGCTTTCGCAGCGATCCGCGGAAACGCCCGAGACACTTACTCGCTGGCTTTGTGAAGCCCTGCGAAATTCTTTGCAGGTGTCGTCGGTGCGAATCATCGTCCGGGTCGGTACCGATCTGGACGTTTGCTGCCCGTCGTCGGTGTCCGTCGCGATTCCGGTTGAAGCGGAATTGCGGCAACAGTTAGTGGCGAGGCATTTCATCACGGCCGAGCAACTGACGGCTCAGCATGAGGGGTTGCGACAATGGATGCAGAATGCTCAGTTCGGCAGTGCCTTTCGCTGCAGTTATCGGGACGTGGAAGGGGTAGTGCTGATCGGCGTTCGAGAACGCTCCGACCGGCTGACGTCTGAGCAGCGGAATACGCTCGGGCTGCTGTTTGATCAGTTTGCCGCTGTGCTGTTCAATCAGCAGAGGGAAGAGATTCGCAGAGTGGCCGAGCGTCAGGCGATGCAGAAGGAGAAGCTGTCGGTCCTGGGCTTGTTGGCCGGTTCACTGGCTCATGAAATTCGCAATCCATTGTCTTCGATGAAAACGATTGCCACGTTACTGTCAGAGGATCTGGCAGGGCCTGATCAGCATCGCAAAGATGTGCAGATGATTCTGACGGAGATCGATCGACTCACTGCGACCACACAACGGCTGCTGGAGTCAGCTCGCCCAGCCGATGACAACCGCCAGCGTTCAGAGCCCGATATCGTGATTCAGAAACTTCTGGGAATTCTTGGGCATCTGGCCCGGCAATATGGTGTGGAGGTTCAGGCAGAGCTGCATGCGTCGCAGGCCATCATTGCGGCGACGGAAGCCACGTTGAGCGAGATCTTTTTCAACCTCATCAAGAACGGAATCGAAGCCTGCCAGAACTGCACCACACCGAGAGTTCTGATCGCGACCAGGATCGTCAACGCGTCCCTTCAAGTCGAAGTCGTGGACAACGGCGCGGGGATCAGTCCGGAGTTGCAGGATTCACTGTTCCAGCCATTCGTTACCGGGAAGCCACACGGGACGGGACTGGGGCTCTACATTGTCGCGGAACGCATTCGTGAACTGCGAGGCAGCATTAGTTGTCGGACAGAAATCGGCACCGGAACGACATTCGAACTGCGACTGCCACTGGAAGGCCCATCGGTGAACTAACGCTGTGTCAGCCAGTCAGGCAGTCAGGCAGTCAGCCAGTCAGGCAGTCAGGCAGTCAGGCAGTCAGCCAGTCAGGCAGTCAGGCAGTCAGGCAGTCAGGCAGTCAGGCAGTCAGGCAGTCAGGCAGTCAGGCAGTCAGGCAGTCAGGCAGTCAGGCAGTCAGCCAGGGGTGAAGGGGCAGCTTCAGAATCTGCTTTGCAATACTGGGGTGGCTCTTAGGAACGGTCCCGAAATAAGTTCCTGTGGTAGCCGAGCTCGTGAGAGTTCGGACTGAAGTCTCACGACTTCAGCTACAGAAGTTATTGCGGGACGGGTCCTTAGCTGGTGTTCGCCGCGACACGTTCTTTGCTCAGTTTATTGGGTCATGATTGACGGAGATTATGGTTTGGGAAACGACAGGGAAATCTCGCTGACGCCGCCATCGGTATTGAGCACCACTGGAATCTTCCAGGTTGCGGTCGCCAGGCGGCACACAGCATTTTTTTCAGTACCGCAGTAGCCGAAGCTCATTCGCAGGATGAACGTGGCTTCGCCCGGAGTACCTGTCAAAGGAACTTCGAACTGAGCGACATTCTGGTCGTTGGCGATGGCTTCGTCGCGAGCCCCCAACGTGTCGGCGGCGATCAGGGCCTGTTCTGTTTCTGCGAAGATTTCCCAGGTGACTGGAGCGAGGTCATTGCGTTTCTGACCTTCGGGGATAGTCAGCACTACATTGAACTTCAACTTTTCTCCGGCGGCGAGTTTCTGCGTTTCAACTGCGATGGCATCAGCGGTCTCGGGCCTGGCCACTTGTTTCGGAGGATTCGGCGGCGTCAGCCCGTTGATGGCCAGCACCGTGGTCTGCTTGCTCGCAATATCGATCGAGAGAATGCGATGATTGTTGGTGTCAGCTACATACAATTTTCCGTCAGCGGCCGACAGCCCTCCGGGCTCATTCAGCATCAACGGCTCGACTGTATTTCCCGGTTTTCCGGTTCCAATCCACGTGACTGTTTTTCGTGAAGGGAGTGTGATCATCTTCAACTTGTGATTGTAGGAATCTGCAACGAACAGGTTGCCATCGGAAATAGCGATCCCCAGTGGATGCTGGAACCTCGCATTTTTCCCGGCCGCATCAACGTCACCAAAAGCAAACAGCGACTGACCTCGGGGAAGCTCCGAAGTGCCAGCCACCGTCGTTACTTCACCGGTGGGATTTGTCGGGACCTTTCGAATCGAAGACCCCTCGCTGTCGACCAGATACAGGAACCTGCCTTCAGCGTCACTTACAATCTCCGAAGGTTGTGCAAACGCGGATGTTGCCAGCGATCCATTGATCACGTCCTCACGTCCGGAACCTGCATAGACTCCGATCAGGTTCGTCCCGATCTGATGAGCCCAGACCTGATGGGGGCCCGCCATGGCAATGAACAGCACGCCATTGGTATGTGCAATTGACCAGGGGCTGTTCAGCGACGTCTCCAGCAAAGTTCCGCTCACCATTCCACCGGGTCGTCCCTGACGGCCATTGCCGGCCAGCGTCGAAACGCTTTTTGCTTCGAGATCCACAACACGAATCAAATGGTTTTCCGTGTCAGACACATAGAGTTTGTTGCCGACAAGGACAGTTCCCTGAGGACGGTTAAACTCAGCCGTTTCGAAGGCTCCATCAGCACGGCCACTGCGGCCGTTGCCGATAATCTGCTGCAGTTCACCGGCCATTGAGGTCACTACGATGCGATTGTGATTGCTGTCTGTGATGAAGAGTCGCTGGCCTGCAGCATCCGCAAGAACTTTCCCCGGATAACGCAAAGGTGTGGGCTGGAACTTGCTGGCTTCCGATTTAAAGACGAGCGGCGTTTCATCCAGCGTGCCTTTCCACCGATGATACTCAACCAGTTTTCCAATCACGTTATCGAACAGTTCTCGATTGCCTTCGCCGCTTTGTGACCCCGCGTACTTTCCTTCGGGATCAACCAGAGCCAATGTCGGCCAGGACTGTGTACCAAACTTCCGCCAGATCAGCATCTCACTGTCGTTCACCACGGGATGATCGATCTCGTAACGCACGATGGCATCACGAATATTCTGGGAGACCTTTTCGTTGTCGAACTTGGCCGAGTGCACTCCGATAACGACGAGTTGATTGCCGTACTTCTGCTCCAGAAACTTCAGATCGGGCAGTACATGAATGCAGTTAATGCAACAGTACGTCCAGAAGTCCAACACGACGATCTTTCCTCGCAGGTCCTTCAGGTCGATCGGATGGGAGGTATTGAGCCACTCAGTGCCGCCTTCGAGAATCCCTTCGGGAACCATCACAGCTTCAGGAAACGGATTCTGCGGAGCTTCGACAGCCTGGGCCGGGTTCTGCCCCGCAGCTTTCTCGTCAGCGGACAAATCACTCAGCCGTGCTGAAGAAAACACTATCGCCAAAAAAAGAACTGCGGATGAGAGCCGTGAAGAACGGGAGTTGCGAAACAGGCGGGATGGCATGAGACAACTCATTGTGTCATCTCCTGGGGAGTTGTGGGCGACGGTGGGAATGAATGATGTGGGTTCGAATCAGCAGTCCTCGCCTCTGGTCCGACGCAAATGATACTCGAACGTTTGCCAGAGCCTTACTGCCTGAATCAAACCCATTGATCTTAAAAAAACGCTCTTACAGTGCACAGTTTAATCATCTTCGATTTCCGGAGAAGATCATTGTTTCAGGCGATCAAGATCGGGTTGAAGACGTCTGAGTCCTTCTTCCGTCGTATAGAGTGGACGGTAGCCAAAATCCCGCTCTGCTGCGACGACGCTGTAACTGTGGGACCCTGCCAGTTGAGCCGCAATAAAGCGAGTCATCGGGGGCTCTCCACCGAGCCGAAACAGCTTCCACACACCTTCCAGTACACCACCAAGTCGAGTGGCCGTGGATTTGGAAATAGTCTTTTCGATGGGCGGCAAATTTGTTTTCGCAAGAATCAGATTGATCCAGTCCCAAAGATTGACGGCCTCCCGCTCGTTGATGAAATACGCCTTCCCGGCTGCTGTCGCAGAGGCCCTGAGTGACAGCTCCGCCTGAACATGAGCGGCGGCCGCATTCTCAACATAAGCGACCGAGACAACATTGGTCCCGTCACCTACTCTCCGCAGACGACCGGAGCGTGCCTTCTGGATCAATCGCGGGATCAGATGATTATCACGAGGTCCCCAGATCAAATGCGGCCGCAAAGAGATCGTGCGGAGTGTGCCTTCGTCGTTGGCTGCCAGCACGGCCTGCTCGGCCAGGGCCTTGCTGTGGGGATAGTGACAAAGCCACGAAGTCGGGTACGGCAGTGATTCATCAGCGTCAACATGGTCAGCGCCGTCAAAGACCACGCTTGGTGAACTGGTATAAATCAACCTTGCAACGCGATTCTTCTGACATGCTCTAATGATGTTCCTGGTGCCTTCCGTGTTGATTCCAAAATAGGTCTCCCAGTCTCCCCAGACTCCAGGCACCGCCGCCGTATGAAACACGGCTTCGATCTCGCGACACGCTTCACTCACGGCCGCCTCATCCCGCAGATCACCTTGAACCGTCTGCACGCCCAAAGCCTTCAATGCCGGATAATGCCCTCGGCAGAAGACTCGAACAGCATGCCCCTGCTGCAAAAGCTGTTCAACGATATACAGGCCGAGAAATCCGCCTCCGCCGGTGACGAGAGTTTGCATGAAGATGGTCTTAAATCGGTCATAGAAAACTTTGAGTGCGTTGTGTTTGTATGAACTTTAACGCATAACGGCCACCGCTTCGATAGTGGAATGCGGGCTAAGCTGCGACGCGGTTCGGTGCTCAGCCGGGGCCGGAATGGCAGCCGTCATGCGACGATCTCAAAGATGCCCATCAGCGGAATCGCAACTGGATCACGATCGTTTTGCATCGCCCCTGATTCGATACAAAGACAATGCCGAGAGCGTTTCAATAGTCACCTCGGACGACTCAAACGCCACACGAGGTCGCTCATCTTCTGATGTCCGGCCTGGCTGAGATGAATCGAATCGAGTGTCGCATCGCTGTCGGCCAGAATGTTGAGAAAATAGCGTTTCGGGACCAACGCCGCCTGATACGTCTTCGCCAGTCTGCGCTGAATCATTCCGTACCTGTGATACAAGGGGATCAGTGGCAGTTCGAACATCACGACCTGCCGATTGTCTCGGCGGAGTTCACTCAGAAGAGCCTCCAGATCGATTTCAAACTGCGAGACAGACGTCGATCCAAGAATATCATTCCCACCAATCTCGACGATAATCCAATCGTGATGAATTCCCTTTGACAGGATTCGCTTCAAGGCTGATCCCGCTGTCTCTCCGACGTGGGAAAGATCCTGAACTTCCACGTTGTGCTGTGCCGCAAGAAGCGATGGCCACGTTTCCGCTTCATCCTCTTCCATGCCGGCACTGACCGAATCACCGATCACTGTAATCGCGTTCACAGGCGAGTTTGCCGTGGCCGGAAGTATGCGCCAGGGAATCTCAAGCGTAACCGCAAGTCCCCAACAGACAGTCATCAGGATGGCCGCTGCCTGATGCACTTTCAACCACGGCCACGTTGCGAAACGTGTCGCTGTTCCGAACATCTGTGTTACCCACCAAGCGATTGTGACACTGGTCAGCAACACGCAGAGCCAGATTGGCATCGGTGTTGAAGAGAAGACGATGCCGGTGATCCCAAAGAGAAACAGGATCAGCAGGAAAATCCGAACCCCTGAAGATTCGACGGTCTTGTTCCGGCGAGACCATCGACACCAGACAACGACCAGCACCATCACAACGCCGGTGAAGAACGCATCGCCACTAACGATGTGGTAAACGATTGGATTCAACAGACACAACCTTCATCAGTGTTGAGTAAGCCTCGCAGTCACTTCTTCGCAGGATCTCCAAACACGTTTTCTCGCTCCAATGGCAACTGAAAGCCGTCTGAAATCCGAGTCATGTAAAGCCCTCGACACAGCCACCAGAAAGTCGACATCGCCTGAGCACTGCCGAGATCCTTTTCGAGCGTGTGATAGTCGTCCGATGTCAGTGTCCACGGTGCTTTGCTCAATTTGCGTGCGTAAGCATAAGCTCTTTGCTCGGCGGGAGGAAATGCCGACCAGTCATCGCTGGCCAGTTTGCGAGTTCGCTCGGCCACGGCTTTTTTATCCAGCCCGGCAACCTCCAGCAACATTTCGCAATGTCCCATGCAGTAGTTGCATTCGATTGCGCGAGTTTGAATCCAGAATAGACTTTCTTCGAAAACACGATTGCCCGGACGCTCGGCCCACATCGTTCGCGTGGCGATGCTCCACGGAATCTGTAGTTCCGCCGCATATCCGTATGTCATCAGACTCCACACGATACGCGTCGGACGAGTTGCCATGGCCGGCGGAAGTTTTCCTTTGACGCTGTCCCAGGTGGGAATTGGCAATCGCGGCTGTCGATCTCGCTGCTGTTCAAGTCGAGCCTGCAGTTCCTCAAACGAGACAGTTCCCCAGTCACCATCATCAGAAACAACGTCCTCACCGCTGGACTGCGGGTCCAGCAACTCACCATTCGGCGGAATCAGCGACGCAAGTTGCAAAGCGCCCTCCTCGAACTCAACATCAACAGGAGCGAGCGGACCGGACTCTTCAAGCGGCAGTTGGAGCCCGAGCACGATGCGGTCCTGAAAATTGCCATAGGCCGCAAGGAGAACCATCGATGCAACTCCCTCATCGCCATAGCTCTTTCGAAGGTCTTCGAACATGGAATCAGGAATCGTCGGCGCTGCCAACGTGAGAAGTCTCGCGAACTCCAGCGGTTGGCGGTCAGCGTCCGGCCACGCGTCGGGATTCCCCGCAAGTGTTGCCACGACGTCGTCACTTGCCCCGGCCCGCTTCATGTCGGCCACGGCGTACGCTCTGGAGTATTCGCAGTGATTTGCATTTGCGATCACCCACCGCATCTTCGCTCGGAGTATTGGATCGAAAGGACTTTTCGTGCGATGTGCAAAATCAAGCTTCAGCATCGCAGCAGCTGTACGCGGCAAGTGAACCGAGACGGCCCTGGCCCACACGGGGAGCGGCTGTTCGCTGCCCGAGACAGCCCTGGGAAGTCGCTTCCACGCTTCTGCATCGTCGAGGATCACGACGGCAGGCTTCTTTGTTGATTCTTCGAACCGCAACATCATCAGCGCCTGCTCCATTTCCTCAGGTTTGAATCCAAATGGTCCGCGACCACTCTTGTAGGCGACTTTGCCTTCCGTATCGATTACATAAAGCCTTGCCGGCATGCCACTATAGGCGTTGCCGACAGTGTCGCTAAGATCATCTACAAGGAGTGGTATGGAAGGTTTCAGTTTTGCGGCACATTGTTCCGCCACAGCGCTACGCTCTTCGTATGTCGTTGGCTGAGCAACTGCGACTCCGACCTTTTCGTTGGATTTCATCACCCATCCATTGGTCGGATGAGCTTCTCGAACATAGACAAACAGGAAGTCTGCAACGTCCTTCTGACGCTCTCGCACGGCTTCCACTGTGGAGTACATCGAGCGAAACGGTCCGCATGTAAAATTGCCAAACACCAAAACGACTGGCTTCTTTCCGATTCGATCCGACAAGCGAACCGGATCGCCGCCACCAAGCGGTCTCAGTTCAAAATCCGGCGCCGCTTCGTCAACGGACGGCCCTTCCTGCAAGGAACCGATCTCTCCAGCCATCAACCCCCGGATCAATGTCTCCTTTTTCGGCTCATCGCCCGGCAAGAATGTGTTACCGGGTGGAATCAGCGCGTCGCGAAGTTGTTCGAAGCGAAATGATTCCTGATCACCGGCGACTTTGGTGAAGAACGCCTGCCATTCTTCCTTCGTCAGATCTCCATCTCCGCTGGGATCGATACGACGGAACATACGGTTGATCATATACGACTGTCTGACCCATGGATTGTTGTCGGACCAGTCGAGGTCAAAGCCACTGAGCAGGCCGTCATGATCTCTGTCAAGCTGAGCGAAGATTTCTGCATCTCCTTTGAATTGATCCTTTTTCAGGGGCTGATCCGGTTCGATCCCGTTCTGTTTGGCCAGCCATTCCCACGAGAATCGACTGGACGCCGGGCCAAACCAACCACTCGTACCATCCAGCTGTCCGCCTCTGGCAATGACAAGATACATGGCCACTCCTTCGGGCATCCGCTGTCCCTCGTAGGCGGCTTCGATTTCTTCCGGGGTCAACTTCAACAGTTCCGGGCCGGGTTTTGGAGGAGCAATCGCGACTAAAGATCCCGTCGCGTTTGCTGGAGTGTCCTGAGCCTCTGCATGAAGCTCGCAACCTAGGAAATAACAGACTGCGATTGTCAAAGCCGTTAGTTTGGATTGCGAAATAAACATTCTTTTGGTCCTGCCAGAAAACACCAGGGGATGACTCATTAAAATTTGCCGCTATGGAATATCACAAATGAAACATGTCACGAAACACGGTGAGTGCGGGATCGGTTCCGACAAGATACCACACCTTTGATGTTGATGTCCTGCCGGCGGCGTCCTGCAGAGTCAGTTCGGCTTCGATTGAAAGATTTGCCCCGACTGCCTTCCCGTCCCCCTGCAGCGAAAACTCTTTGAGTTGCTTTCCCGCCGACCAGTCCATGTCCTGAACGACGATGGACGGAGTTTGTGACTGAAGCGCATCAACCTTGCTGCCATCCTTCCATGCGGAGAGAGCTTTGATCAGGGTTTCTTTGGCCAGATCAGGTCGTACAGAATCAGCGGCGGTTCCGCCGGAACAGCCTACGAAACTCACAACAAGTAAGACCGCCGATAGTTGCCACATGCTGTGCTTTCTGGTGAGGCAGACACGTGGCTCTGAATACGAAATGTGCATAAGCAGTCCTGAAAGATTATTTTGCAAACGTTTCCATTAAGAATTCGCGCAACGGTGAACCGGAGCAGCCAAAGCTGACTGCTCCCGTTGGTCGCCAGCAACTAAAACTCGCCGAGAATCTCGCCACCATCTCTGGTGCCAATCGCTCGCCATGTTTTGAGGTCGATGTTTTCTGTGACAAATCGCGCTGAGCCGTCACACAGTAGAAGTTGCACGCCTCCCGTGTGACGACTGCTTGGCGGCATCGTTGCGCGATTGATCAGGAAGAAGCCACAGGACCGCGAATTCGGGACATTCGTATGGAGATACGTGTGCTGACCATTGATCCATGGCGCCCCCATAAACAACGGAAACTGATTCGCCAGATTCGTGATGTCAATGGCATTGCAGATCTGCACGGCTTCATCAGCAGTCAACGGTGACGCCGGACTGAAGAACACGTCGGCCACCGGACTCACCTTTCCATTGTTGCCATCAGCCAGCAATCGTTCACATATTGCCGCAGTGTTGGAGGTGCCATCGGTGATGTCGGCCATGCGGACTTTGCTGCCATGATACATCACACCATTCTGTGGCGGCAGAGTTGCATTCGGTCCTGTCGGTAAGCCCCATAGGACCCCGGCTCCCTTATTCGCGAAGTAGTTCGTCGCTCCTCCGATGGCTGGAAGTGCATTGGCCAGATCGCTTGGGCAACGGAATGCCGGTAACTCGATTAAGAGTGGCACCGAATTGTTGGCGTGACTCACCGGGACATTGAAATCAATCTGCGAATAAACCGTACTCTGCTCAATGTATGGCAACAACATGCTGAAGGCAGAGAAGGACTTTGTCGTTCCTTCGTGTCCGAAGGGAAAGCAGAGATGAACGTCGTGGTAATTATGGAGTGCCAGACCCAGCTGCTTCAGATTATTCTTGCACTGCGTACGACGAGCGGCTTCACGAGCCTGCTGCACAGCTGGCAATAACAGCGCGATCAGAATGGCAATGATGGCAATGACGACAAGAAGTTCGATGAGAGTAAAACCGGGGCGAGTACGTCGAACACTTTTCATGGGATTGGCCTTTTGATGATGTGAGGAGCAAAGCGAACCGAATCCATCGACGACCTGTCGCGCCTACGCCCGACAGTCGGTGAATTCACTCAGTCGCAGAAATGATGAGGTGACGCGTCTCAGACGCGCCGGGCTGAGAAGCATGAGCATTCTCAGCCACTGGCTTGTGAGCAACGTCCGAATAATCACCAATCAGCCGCCCTGATCTCTTCCACCAATGACAGGATCCGCGCGCAACGCCTCCGTGGTGCGTTCCGGACAACTTTGGAAAGAGTGGCGGCTGAGCTAGCTCCGGGTTGGCGGCCGAAAAATCTCCATCGGCTCATAAGGCGTGCTGCGCTCGGAATCAGGAATTCGTCGACGCCGCTGGCTTACAGGCGAATTCTGATCGCAGACGATTAAGACGGCCTGCTCAACGTCACTGATGATCGTTGTCGGGACCTGAAACGGAGCCGCGGGGCGAGGACTTCGCGAACAATTGGGCCCCCTGCAGGGAAATGACAGCGGGACGGACGTCGAACCTACATCAGCCCCGTCCAATGCGACCGAGCTGAAATTCAACGAGCCGAAGTTGACATGGGACGACACTGGCTTACCGCGTTTGTACAGATAGTCTCCGCACGAGGCTTCAGCCATGCTGCAGTTGGACGTCCAGCAAACCAATGTCGCCATCAGCAAGACAATACGGGGCCAGCAACCGCAGCAGTCGCTGCGTTGCACGGAGTAAACGTCCCCGATTGTTTTGTAAGCTGACAACTTCAAGGCTCAAACAAATGGTTGTAGATACGTATCACTGTTCGATGGCTAACCCAGCGGCTTCCGTCACACGATCAAAATACGCGCAACTGGCGACATGATTCACGGTTTGCACGACAGTCGCTGGGCTCGTTTGCTGCAACGCTGCGGCTGCGTCTTCATCTGATGACGCGATCGGCGACGCGGCGAGATTCTTCGCAAATCTGAACAGCGCCTGATCCGCAGCACTCAGTTCTTTCCAGTCGCCATCAAGTGCGAAGATCTGATCCTCGGTCTGCCCCAACGCTTTCAGCGTGTGAAAAGCCTGCCCGACGGCATACCACGCTCGATCCTGACGAGCGATGATCCAGTTCAACTGAGCTTTCTGAAGTTCCGTCAGATCGCCTGTTTGCTTTTCCCGCGCCGCCAGGCTGGGCAAGCGACCTCGTCCTTCATTCGGAAAATTGGCGATCAGTCGCACCCATGAAGTCACAGGAATCTCCTGTTGACTGTCTTTCAACCAGGCTGCCGCAACGGCTTCATCAACCAACGGCAGGCGAGCAGTTCTCTTCGCTGCGGCTTCCAGCATCGCAAGAACTTCTTCGCGAGTCTCGAGATTCGGGCGATTCGTGACACCCTGACCGCTGGGCTTGCCATTGAAAATCTCGAGGGGAGCGACGATCGAACGAGCCTCCTTGAAACGTTCTGAGGTTGGAGTCAAAAACGTGTCCGAGTGTGCAGCCGCTGGCGTTGAACCGCCGGCACCACCTCGACCTCCAAACGTATTCCCGGACGACTGTGGAATACCAATTCCCTCTTTCCAGCGATTGATCGCATTATTGCCACCCATCGACATCGTCATTTCCACGATCTGCAACGGTGTGTAGTGCTTCGCGACCTTTGCAATCTCCTCGTCTGAGATTCGATGTGGCTCATAAGTCAGCAGGCGAGCATACGCAAACGCAGCCTGCTCAGCCTCGCTATAGGTCGACCAGTCGGCGTCCAGGGCGGCGATCGCATCGTCAGACATCCCCGTCGCGGACAACTTCCACTCCTGATGCCCCAGACAGTACTGACAGTTGTTAGTCCGAGCCACAATCCAGAACAGCATCGTTTTGAACTGATAAGACAACGTCATGTTCTCATCAGCGTTGCGAGAAAAATCTCTGCGTGGCTGAGCGGAACCAGGCGTCGAAGCGGCCTTTTGTCCAGCGCCTCCTTTTTCTCCCCCTGCTCCGGGACGCGGACCGCCGCTACCAAAGACCGTTCCCTCCTGCGGTGGAACATAAAGACTGCGGAGGCGACTTTCATAACTCCCGCCACGTTCCCCCAGCTCCGCTTTTTCCTGTTCCGTCAGTTCAGGAAGGGGAATCCGATAGGGCCGCTTCTTCATATCTTCCAGCAGCTCCTTCATCTCTGTCCGCGTCGCCGGTATGGGACGAGGCGTCTTGACGGGAGTGTCCCCGTAACTGACAGACAGGCCCAGGGCTGTCAACGAAAACAGGAACGCAGCTTCTCTTAACATTGATATGATCCCGTGAGAAAATTATTGAGGGAAGATCGTGACGACAGGTGTTGTCCCGACGATGTAGGTCGTTTCTGTTTCCGATGAGCCGACCTTCTGGTTGACTCGAATGTGCAGATTCGAACCATCCGTGGTTTCTTCGTTCGCCTTGATCTCGAATGAAATGAGCTTCTTGCCCTGCTCCCAGGCTGGATCACCGACAATGATCTCCGGCTGTAGATCCTTCGGCGTTTTTCCATCAACCCACGCCTGCATCGCCTTCTCGACAGAACTTCGAGCAAGTTCCTTATCCAGTGCATAGCTGGGGGCGTCGCCGGATGAGCATCCAACAAGAATCATCGCCAGACCCAAACCCACGACACCGCGGCGCGGTAATCGACCAACGAACATATCAATTCTTCCAATGCTGTAGATTGAGCACAAAACGGCAAAACATCGTGAGTGGAACAGCGCTGGCGGTCTATGGCTTTAAGTGCGTTCGTGGGCTTCTGTTTACCGCCCAGCCGGAGGCGTCGGCTTTTGTGCTGGCCGGCGCCTCCGGCTGGGCGGTAAACGACCAAATCAACAGCCCAGTTGCGTCATGCCGCCCACTAAGGCGACAAGACGCTAACGCGTTCCGACTCATGCAATTCGCGACAAAACTCAGAATTCGCCCAGCACTTCGCCACCGTTAATGCTGCCGAGATTTCTCCAGAGATTGATGTCGACGTTCTCTGAGATAAACCGTGCGGATCCATCACACAACATGATCTGCACTCCGCCAATGTGCTGGCTGTTTGAAGTCGTGGCGATGCGCCCGGGAGGGAACATGCAGGAGCGACCATTCGGAGGCAGGATGTGATTGTACTGATTCGTTGAGTGATACTGTTGAAGCCATGGACCGCCGACGTTGGAATAGCCCTGCTGAGAAAGATCAGTCACATTGGCGGCATTGCACTGAGTCATCGCTTCGGCCGCTGTATTCGGATAAGTGCCCGGGCGAAACGTGTCTGTTCGTGGGGAAGAGATCCCATTATTGCCGTCACCAGTCAGTTTCTCAGCCATGCAGGCCGAATTGCTGAGCCCATCGGTGATATCGTTGAAGCGATACCTCTTGTTATGGTAGATCACTCCGTTTGGCTCAGGCTGTCCCGCAGCACCTGAAGCATACATCACGACAACGTTCCCGGCATTCCAATAGTAATTGTTGCGGCCACCGACAGCAGCGGGCAGAGGCGTTGGATCGGAAGGGCAACGAAACGCCAGCACTTCCGTGTTCCGTGGCACAGTGTTGTTGACATGATCATACGGCACATTGAAGTCAATCAACGCGAACAACTGAGCCTGCTCAATGTAAGGCAACAGGCGTGCATGAGCGGAAATCGGATTCGACGAACCGTTTACGTCCGCGATCGGCATGCAGTTGTAAACGTCATGGTAGTTGTGAATCGCGAGACCCAGTTGCTTAAGATTATTCTTGCACTGAGTTCTGCGGGCCGCTTCACGAGCCTGTTGAACCGCAGGCAGCAACAGGGCAATCAGAATAGCAATGATGGCGATCACGACGAGCAGCTCAATGAGCGTGAAACCTCGTGATTTGCGTTGTGAACGAAGCATGGAATTATCCTCTTAGAATCTGAGACTTGCGGAAAGAAGAGCCGACGCAATCGCGACGGAAAATAAAACCTGAATAACCTGAGGCGATCTAAGACCGCGGCACTCGGATTTCGTCTTCGCGATGATTCATGATCATCCGGACGAAGGTTGGGAAGACAAACGGGACGCGGCAATTGGCCAGTTCGTGGGCTTGCTCTCAAGCATCCACAAACCGAAATGTCGCTACACCGCTCACCAGGGACTGGATGCTGCTGCCACTCTGGGTTTCACAAACACGTCACTTGTGACCACTACGGCCCCTATGACTCATCTGCTGAAACTGCGATTCTGTTGCGCTGGACCACGCAGGAAAAGAATCGCACTCGGAGGGCTGACGCCCTGCCGCTCGCCAAATTCAATGCGCACCAAATCGCTTTATCGAAAGATGCGGAGGCGACGGCAGGATAATGCATCCTGAGCGGAGATCAGGCCGCCGGAGGTCGGAAAATTGACGAGGGCAGATAGCGAGCACCTCGTTCAGACTCCGGTAATTCAATGGCTCGCAGAGTCTCGGATGAAGCAGAAGCTAGCTCCAGCAATGCGGCCGGGTCGAGGCTTCTTAGCAGATTCACAGGCACAGCAGGAACGGGCATCAGAGGCACCGGACTGCTGGAACAATTCGGACCGCTGCAGCGTCGAGCGGGTGCCTGAATCGGCACTTCCGAAGACGACGGACCAAAATCAACTGACGCGTCCTTCACAATTTCGTGTTCCGACATCGCATGGCCAGCGACCGGTTTCCCGTTGCGGAACAAATAGTTGCCGCAGGAGGCTGAGGCAGACTGCGTCCACGAAAGTACAACACCCAGAGTTATTGCCAGCAACACACTGCGACGCACGAGCCCTCGCACGCTTTGCAGCGGCTGGTCGTTCGAGCAGATTTGAGAAGCTGACGTCATAGGGATTCCAACCTTCGAGAACATCGACGCCGGAGTCTACGTTTCTGTTGCCTCAATATGCCAGCACAATCCCAGCAGAATTTTCAGAACAGTCGAACCCTGTTCTTCGGATAAATTCGTCCCAAATTAAACTCGTTGCCAAAACGCAACAAGGCTCGATCGTCTGCTGATCCAGGGTGCCTGTTTCAAAACCAATTGTTTTATTGATGCTTCTAAAGTTCAGGCGTGTGCGGATTGCCCCCAAAACATCAATTTGAGCGCTGTGCAGGTGTAGGCTACACCCGTTCAAATTGAACGATCGTCTCTCTGTATCTCGCACTTCATATAAAAAAGTGCAATGTGGTGTAACGGGGTCAATTCAATGGCGTAATCAGCCCACTGGCAAGCGTTGCTGGTGACTCATGGAGAGTGAGACTTGAAACGGAAGACGGAAGGCACAACGCCTTTCAGAACACCGTCAGGTAGTAGAGTGAGGTAGTGCAATGCAAGATCTGAACTTGCAAGAGGCACAACAGGCTAAAGAGCCAAAGCGAAAATCTGGTGATCTGTCAGTGAGCCAAGTAGCTCGCGAAATGCACATCAGACGTGACGTCGTTATCAAGTTTCTGAAATCAGGGGAATTGACCGGGTATGACGTCACTGCACCAGGTGCCCGCAAGAAGAGTTACAGAATAACTCGGAAGGCGGTAGACGAATTCAAAGAACGCAAGACGGCAAAGGAACCTGAGAGAGTCCCGCAGAGTCGAAGGAGAGCGGCACCGGTAGCAGTTCGAGAGTTCTTCTGATTGTTCACAGCGATTCCATTGCCTGAAAGGAGGTAAACACATGGAACCTACGGAAACAGATGGAGAGCAACCAAACTTTCGAAACCTCATGCTGATCGGCTGCAGTAAAACGAAGCACGAAGTGGCGTTCAATCAGAAGACAGGCGGTCGAGTAACTCCGCAGAAACTCTACGCTGGGCAACTCTTCTCAAAGCGAGTCGAGTATGCAACGCGGAATCGCCTGCGGTGGTACGTGCTTTCAGCGAAGTATGGAGTTTGGCGACCAAACATTGAGTTGAAGCCGTACGACCGAACGTTCAGCGACATGAACACGGCTGAAGTCGCTGCGTGGCACATTGGCGTAGCACGGCACCTTGTTGAAGAACTCTGGGAGGGATTCAACCAGAACGTTACAGACGGGCCGCTAAAGCCGTCTGAGCTGACTATTGAGATCCATGCAGGTGCCGACTATGCACATCCTCTGGCTGAGCTGCTGGAAGCGTTAGGCATCAAAGTAGACCTGCCGTTGAAAGGGCTTGGCATTGGTGAGCAGCTTGCCTGGTATTGCAATCAGACTGCCAGCAAAAAAGCGAACAGCAACGTTGCGTAGTGCTGTTTTCGACACGGACTGCGTTCTGAAATTCTCGCAACACAACGGAAAAACCGGGCAACGGCAACGTTGCGTACTCACAAAATCACACACAAAAGGACCACGAACTTGAACAGTACAGTTATTGAACAGACCATCCACGACCTCAAGGGAAAGAGCGAAAAGAAACGTGATGCGGCGTTCACATCGCTCATGAAAATCGCACAGGAGGTTGACTCACATGAGCGAGCGACCCGCGATAAGGAGAACACGGAACCGCAGATCGATGAAGACGGTTTGGAGATCATCGATCGTACGCCGTCCCAGGAAGATGTAGTGCGAGTGATCGTGATGACGATCTGCAATCCAGGCCTCGAAAGGAAATACCGCGATGTGTTTGACAAGCAACTCAGGAGACTCGCGGAATTCCACGCTTGCAATTGCGTAGCGACATGACTCAGGTTGAGAGTCGCTACAAAACGACGAAAGGCACGCTCACTGGGACGTGCCTTTTTCGTTGCGAAAACGAACGAGGCGGCTGTCTGGCATCACTCAGACAACCGCCTCTTTCAGGATCTACAGCGGGGACGTTAGCTTGTTGATCACACAACACAATAGCAGATTGGAAACATAATGCGCGAATGCTGAATCCTAATCTTGAACTAATCACAACCGATGTATAAAAGGAAAGAGCCGCCTGTTTGGTCGCAGGCGGCTCTTCAATATTGTGACTCAAGAGATTCGGGAGATCTCAAGTGTCAGCGGTTTCATTATGTTATACGAGGTCGCGTCATTCTTGTAGCACAAGTTCGCAAGAATCTGGCGGTCTCTCAGCAAAATTATCTCTGCTGATCGAGACGATCAAAACACAGTCGCCTGACTGCATCGAAGCGATACCAGGCAACGCCGTCTTGGTGAATCTGCCGAATGCTTCGGAGATCGCAACAGAATGGATCGACATCTCAGAGCGTCGATCGTCAGCTACAACCGTGGAACTCGAAGTTACGGTTAAGCTTCTCAAGCGGGCCTCAGAATTGCTTACAGATCAACGGCAATGGTATTCACTTTTCTGCTTCATCTACATGATGCAAACAAGCAAGACTGGCATCGCGTTCCTACACTCAAAGGTGATTGAGGATATTGTTGGCGGCTGGAGAAATGCGGAACCGTTAACGCGATTGCTAAATGATCGAACCTTGTTTCATAAGGTCATCGAGCCTGCTCAGAACGTAACCGCCACTGGGTATCAGCTTGCACAACAACCCGACGTAAAAGCGCCGTCGATTTATTCCAAAAAACTAACGTCAAGTTTCTCTAAGTCTCTTACAGGTCAACAGGTTAGCCGCTTCTGTGTTGGGGAACATAGTATGGCTTTCGATGTGGTGGGTAGTGGTGGTGATGGGGTTGAGATTGAAGAGAGAAAAGAGGATGAGAATAAAACGGGTCGATTTTTCAAACTGACAGGGAAGTATCGAGTTCAGTCTGTGAGGATGCTGGTCTATCTCGGCAGTGCCTGGGATGCTGTGCGAGAGTCTATAAGCAAACGATGGGGGCACCTCGACGCGGCGGCGGATGGTGCAGGTCGACTGGATGTTCTTTCTGAGCAAGAGGCGATTGAGATTGCCGAACGTCATTTTCACGATGACGATGATGAGGCAACAAAAGCTGGGCAGCGATCGGCGGCGGTAGATTTCGTGCGTTTTGTAAGAAGCTCACGAGAAGCGCGGATCAGAGCAATAAAGTGGCGAGCAAGCAGGATGTATTACCCTGGAATGTCGCTCAGATCCGAGGCCCGAACGGAGATCATGCGATATCTGGGTGAAATGCTTTGGCAGGTTGATGTCGCTGCATGTTACTGGTGGGTGCTCTGTGCGGAGATTCGCAGAGCGTTGTTGCTGGCACGATCCGATCAGTCCATCAAAGATCAAATCAAGACGACTCGCAGTATCGATAACATCGAACGATTGCTGTGCATCATTTCCGCTGGCAAGTTCTATGAGTATTTCGCTGAGCAATGTGGCATCGACCTGAACACCGTAAAAGAACGGATCAACATGCTGTGCCTGTTCAACAAAAACAATCTTGGCGGGCCGGAATTTCAGTTGCTTCAACAAGAGTGGCCTGATGTCGCAGGCGTCATCCGCAGACTGAGAAATCAGGTTGGCGGAACATCAACGCTGTCGAGATTCCTGAACGGACTCGAAGGGCAGTTGATGAACGGTGCCTTGAAGTCGCTCGCTGATGATGGGCATCCAGTTTTGCGAATTCACGACGGCCTAGCCGTTCCGGAAGCCGTGGTTCCGAATGCCATCGCGGCAATCCGAATTCAGGCTGAAACTAGATTCGGCATCGTGCCTGGATTCAAGATTGAAAAACCTGACGGCACGAAAACGCGGCGACGTGGCGAAATCGCTGAAGAGTCTGCAGGTGAATCAGATCGATGGTGGCGACTGGCACTGCCAGAGACAGAACAGCAGAGCGAGCTAGCGGATTATGTGATTCGGCAAATCGTCGGTGCTGATTTTGCCGGTCTGGCAGTTTGATATCTGTGTTTTTGGGGTGATTTACGGGATAAGCAAATGGAAAGTAACAGTGAGATGGTGATTGAGAACATAGGACAGATCAGGACTGAATCAACAATGGTTGCCTCTGATGCAGACGATGCAATGTCTGTTGACACGATCATCAGTCAGATCGATCGATTGACCACAAACGCTGATCAGGTCACTAACGAAGATCGAAAAAGAATTCTCGAAGCATTCGGGAAATTCAAGACCGCAACGGCTATCCCACACGGTGAACCAGACTCACCTGAGTTCCACTGGATTTCAACGCGGCTCGAAGCGGCACTTGAACCGATTCTTGCGGAGATCCGTGCTTTCACTCCAGTGACAGATGAAGACATGGTTGATCTCCTTTCGCTGTGCGGATCTCGGGATATGCTGAAAGATGCGATCAGTGGTGCAGCAGCAAAGGCTCAATTGGCAGACGTTTTCAATCCACCTACCGCACCAAGAGGCGGATTGCTTTTCTGAAAGTTTGTCGAAGCTACCAAGTGAGCACACCGCAACAACTTGCGGCAGAATGAGCCTCTGTATGGGCGACTTTGTCAAAGTCGCTGCGATCGCTCAGCTGAACATGGATGCGAACTATCCATTTGGGCAAAAGTTCATTAATTGTTGCATTATGATTGATCTGTTTCATCTACCAACTCGTTCAGGTGGCAAGTGCACTTTATGTCTGCAACTGAATCACAAATGAACACGCATGAGATTGAATCAACCGTGCAAAAGAAGCCAGAAAATCATTCAAAGCCAATCGAGATAGCAAACGTCGTCATCACAAGCTTGGTATTGCTTGGGGGCGTAACAAAATTCTTCATTCTAGATTATCCTGCGGCAACTCTCGCAAAAAAGGAAAAAGAGATCGCGATGATCAGGGCGGAGACTGAGAACATCGCACTGGATTGCTCTTGGGATTCACCTTTAAATGGTATGGACTCCCAGGGGACTTTGACCGGTGTATCAACATTTCGATGCGTGATTACAAATCACGGAGATCGCCCCGTAATCATTTCCGGCGTTTACTTGAGACTACTGTCCGCCGAAGTTGAAGAAGTCGTCGAATGGGGCGGTGTGTCAACACTAAGGATGGCGGAAGCCGTAGCAAAGATTGTGAAGCAACACCCGGATGCACAGAAAAGAGAAGACTTCAAAGAAGCGCTTGGAAAACGAGGGGAGAATACTTACGGAGCTGTAACACCACGCGATGAGTTGTGGACTGAGGAATGTTCCGTTGACGTTTTAAGTGACCCTCTTTACCGACGTAGATTGCTTCCAGGCCAGAGCTTTACTGAAGTGTCCAATCTGGTTAGAAAAAACAATCAGGAAAGCAGTGGAGGACCTGAAAGGTTGTACCGTGCCGTGGTGACTGCGAACACGGTAGAAGGAACTGAAACTCAGTGGTCTTCGCTGATGACTTTGCCAACAGCGACGTCACCGCCCAAAGATGCTCAATGACAAAGTGCGGCATCGTCACGTCAAGCGATTTGGCTTTTGCCTAGTTTGTCAAAGCCGAAAGGTGACTACGCAACGTTGCGTAATCACGACCGCGCTTGCTCTTATGAAGTTGAATCAGTAGTCTCCTCCGGGAAATCTCACTACGTGATCTCAGTTTGCGAAACTTTCCATGCCGCCTACCAATTCAAATGTCAACTTGGCAATTCTGGCGTTGAAAGAAAGAATTGTGCAGTCCTTCAACAGCAGCGATTGGCAGGACATCGGTTTGCTGACGAACTGCGACAACATCATTGACGGACATCCCAGGCTGCTTCGCAGTCTCGATTTCGGCGACGGTGACTATTCCGGAAATGTGGTTGACGTGCTACGTTCGATCGTGAAATCAGATACTGAAAATCTAACAGTGATTGAGGATTATCTGAATCGAAAGTATGGCGACAGCTCTGAATTCATATCCAGTCAGCCTTCAGAACGACGAATCACATTTGCACCGTCTGTTTTCAAGGTACCTGATGTTTCGCTGCGTCAAGATTTGGTTGCGATCATGATGCCATTCAGGGGTTTTGATCGAGTACATGAAGCTATCAAAGGTGCGGCCACAGATGCCGGGCTCAATTCGCAACGTGCTGACGATATCTGGATCGATTCGACGTTCATTCAGGATATCGTGAATCTGATTTTTCAGGCACGTGTTGTGGTCTGCGATTTTTCTGAGCGAAATGCGAATGTGTTCTATGAAACTGGGATAGCACACACATTGGGAAAGATTGTCGTTCCGATTGCACAGTCCTTGAGCGACATTCCTTCAGACCTTCAGCATCATCGCGCATTACCGTATTTGAACAACGAACAGGGGCTTTTGAAACTTCGAAAGGATCTCTCTGGAAGATTGCGAACCATCACTTCAGGCCGATAATTCGTGTCATGGTTTGGCAAAACACCTTCGATGTAAAAGAGAGTGCCATCACGGCAACAACAAGCGGCAGGTTCGTCGCTTCGTACGTTCGCATCGTGCTTCATTCGACCGCCTTCCGATAGTCGCCAATCCATTTCACAAGGTCGTTGAAGTCTTTGCCATCAATCATCTTTTCTTCAGCGATCAGCAACTTTGAGTCGCTCGTGAACGATGATGTTGTTACCAGAACGCCTTTGTTGAAGTTTGATGATTTCATCGAGACAGCACCAAGAAGAGACCGCATGATGTCTACGCCGATCCTCTTTTTCGTGTAACGTTTACACTCAAAGCAGAAGAACACGGGGATGCCAGCTACAAACTGAGTAGCGAGGATGTCTTTGCCACCATCTCCAGATCGCTTTGTAACTTGAATGTTCTGGAAACCCTGTGCTGAGAGCAATTCGGCGACAACTTTTTCAAAGTGATACGGGTCGATCCCTAGCAGCAGCCTAGGATCGGCAAGAATAGCTCGCATCACTCGAACTGGCAGGTTGTTCACCACCTGTAGCCTTGGAATGATGATCGCCGATTCTTCACTGCCATCTGACAACAGCTCATCCGAAGATTCATTGTCATCGATCTTAAGTGTGCCGATGTATTCTGAGGGCAGCTTGAGTTGATCAATAATCGATTGAAACTGCGGTGCGATCAGTTGGAGCGTTTGTGACTGCCAGTTAGCGATCGGCTGCAGAACACGGCTAACCATTGACGTCATCGCCGCTTGATGACTCGCTGCGAGCTTACGCGATTCGTTGAAGAGCTGAGAACTGTACGCTTGTAAGAGGGGGTTGACCGCGTTCTGAATCGACTTGTTCTGAATCTCTATCGCGTCAGAAACTGACTTGTGGATTGCCGAATAAATTCCAGCTATTGGATTCTGCGTGGATGCGTTAACAGCACTAAGGATCATCTTCTGATGAGACTCGATTTCCTCATGGATTCGAATCGGCTTCATTTCACATCCTCCGCCCTTGAAGGTAATTACAGGACGCCATGTCCACGCGTTGAATCGTAATGCATCTCTAGATCTTTTGCATCTTGACAGATGCTGAATCGGCATACAGAATGAGAGCAGCAACCGGCGGGGGGTGAGCCGTACGGGAGCTAACCTCAATGTCCAGCGATCATTCATTAAGCCAGGCCGACTGCGCATACCGGCCTGTGGTGGGGTTCGAGCACACTGCCAAAGTCAGCCGGTCAGGCGAAATCATCAGACTCGCCTACTCTGTCACGTCAAGTGACGGCAGGCTACGCCACTTCCCTGAGAAGCGATTGATTCCGCAGCGTTGCGGGCTTTATGCAACGATCACGCAAGACCGAATCACGTGGCGTGTGAACATCGCCAGAGCTGTGGCATCTGCTTGGATTAGGCAACCACATCGCAGTGAGTGGGTTGTTCATCGTGATGGTGACGTCAGCAACAACGGCGTTGATAACCTACTGATTCTGCCTGTCCGAAAAGCCTTGGCGTATGTTACTAAGCGGGGAAGGCGTGCTGGTAATCTCCAGTACAAGGCAGAGATCTGGAGAGCGGTGCCAGAGTGCGACGTGTTGCAGGTAAGCAACTTCAGGCGGTTCCGCAGTTCCGTAGTGTTACCGCCAAGTCTGAGATCAGCGTACAGACGCAAGGATGGCGTGCTGACATTGTCGTTCCGGACAAGCGATGGTGTACGAAAGACACGGACGATAGCACAGATCTTTCGAGAAGCGTTTCCGGAGCTTGCACACGAAGTCAGGTCACGTCGCAAGGCGGTGAAATCAGGGGGCAATGCGGGGTCAAAAACACGTCAAGAATCAGGTCGAAAACGGGCCAAAAATGGGGTCAGAATCGACCAGAAAACAGCATGAAAACAGTGAAAGGCCAGTGTTTTCGGGGTCAAAATGGGTCAAAACGGGCTGAAAATGGCCAAAAACAGCGAAAAGGCCAATGTTTTTGAGGGGTCTAGGTTCTCCTGGAGGCCCAAAGACACCGCGATTGCTGAAGGAATCTTTGAGCTTTTTTTCCCATAAGGTTTTTTCAAAGGCGGGGTAACGCAGCTTGGGTGAGAGATCCAGATACAGCAGGGCAGACCTTGCGAGGATGATTGGATCGACTACGAAAACAGTCGCTGCATGGAGCAAGGTGGCATCGTTTCCAGCGGCGGATTCTCGGGACTTGATTGACGGCGTTGATTTCCTGTTGTGGTGGATTGAACGTAAGGCGTCGAAGGGAATTCGCGATGACATAGCAAAGAAGCTCGGAGTTGCTGTTCAAGCCGAAGTGCAGCGATCGCCTGAAGATGACTTCACTGCGAGACGTGCCAGAGCGAAAGCTCTGATGGAAGAGCTAAATCTTGAGCGAGAACAGAAGACGTTGGTAAGGGTGTCGGATCTTCAGCAACACATTGACACGTTGACAAGATGTCTGCGGTCTGGCTGCGAAGTTCTTCAACGTCGATTCGGACAAGAGGCTGCGGAGATTCTTGAGCGTGCAATCGCTGAGGCGGAATCAGAGTTCGGGAGAATCGATCGATGATCATGCCATCACACAACGTTGCTGCCTCACTTGTTTTTGACAATGACGCTGCACTCTGGCGAACCTCTGCAGATCTCGTCGGCAGAGTTTGCAATGCAATCAGACCACGTCGATTCAGAACGATGCGACAATGGGCTGCAGAAGAGTTCTTCATTCCTGAGGGCGACTACCAGGGGACGCGATTTAGAGCCGATGTTCAGCCAGCACATGCGTTATGGTTGGATGAAGTCGATAGCGGCAACTGGCTGGAACACTAC
This sequence comes from Planctomycetota bacterium, assembly GCA_052034165.1. GTDB lineage: Bacteria > Planctomycetota > Planctomycetia > Planctomycetales > Planctomycetaceae > SXXK01. Next base: position 37,051 of record JBPOIW010000193.1, read on the forward strand.
CTGATTGCCGGTGCACAGGGAGGAAAGAGTGTCGCGGCTTTTCTGATTCCAACGTTGTATCATCTGTTTGAGCGAGGGCAGACCGTCATCTGCGGGGTTCCGTTGCTTGACCTGGTCACGGATAAATGGCTTCTCGAATTGATGCCAGCAATCGAAGCGAGTCGATACCGCGATCTTTTACCATTGACGGGGGCAGGATCGAAAGGCGGTGTGGGCAATCTCGTCAAGTTCCGGAACGGTTCAGTGCTGCGATTCATGACCGGCGGCGGTTCTGACAAGACTAGATCGAGCTTTACAGCACCGGTGCTGGTGGTCACAGAAGCCGAAGGGTTCGGATCGATATCCGAAAGCTCAACTGAAAAGGTGACTCCTCTCGATCAGTTGCGTGAACGAACAGCGGCTTACGCTTCCAGGGCACGGCGGTATTTTGAATGCACACTGACAACCGAGTCGGGAGTGATGTGGCAGGCACATCAAACCGGTAGCGGTGGCACGGTTGTTTTTCCATGCGCCGGATGTGGTTCTCACATTCATCCGGAGAGAGATCATCTTTTCGGCTGGCAGGAAGCACAGAGTGAACTGCGGGCAAAGGAGTTGACTCGCTGGAGTTGTCCGAAGTGCGGTGAGTTGCTTGAAGAATCAGATCGCAAATTTGCGTTACGTTCGGCGAAAATTCTTCATCGTGGTCAGACGGTCGAGTCTAACGGATCGATCAGCGGGCCAAAGCCTGAGACGCAAGTTCTGACGGTTCGGTTTGGTGCATCGGCTAACACATTCCGAGAGCCAGGACTGATCGGCGTTGACGAATGGAAAATCAAATACCAGATGAATCAGGAGTCTGGTGAAGCCAAAGCCAGAGCGTTGGCTGTCTGGACCTATGCCACGCCTGCTAAAGACGATGCTGTTGTTGTCGATCCACTCGATGTGCAGCGGTTGCTGGTGCGACTCGACAAGCACAAACGCGGCTTCTGTCCTGCTGATACCTGGTTACTGACGGGCGGGGTCGACATTCGCAAAACGCAGTTGCACTGGTTTGTTATTGCGTGGACCGAACGCGGGCCGAGACTTGTGGACTTTGGAATCGAACGGGTTCCATCTGGTGATATGCCGATCCGAGATGCGATTCTCTCAGCAGGTGAAGCAGTTCAAGATATCTTCCTTGCCGGATTTCCGATCGAAGACTCTGAGGAATCGCTGAGTGTTACGCGAGTTCTTGCAGACGCTGGTTGGCAAACCGACGAAGTCGAAGAACTGTGCTCAAAAGATGATGCCTGGCTGTCGTCGATGGGGTTCGGAACGGGGATGCTTCGCGAAAAGAAGTATAGCAAACCAAAGAGCGAAAAGTGCGCTCGCATCATCGGTAACGGATGGCACATAGCAGAGGTTCGCGGGCGTCTCTTGGTTGAGATGAATGCGAACCAATGGAAGTCAGCATTGCACAAATCGCTCACCTCAGATCCTGATTCCCCGCACTCGCTGTTGTTTTGTGATGCGACTCCGCAGGATCTTCGAGAGATGGTGTATGAACTCACGGCGGAAGAACAGAAAGATCGCTGGAAGCCAGGCGTTGGCGTAGTGACGGAATGGAAACAGATCAGGAAGCGGAATCACTTTCTTGATTCGGCATACCTGGCATTCGCTGCACGGGTGATTCATGAAGAACTGCTGAAGCTCCTGGAAGAAAAGGAGCCCGAAGAGATCGAATGGAATCCGCAAGTTTCGGGGGCACGTGGGGGAATTTTCGGATGATTGCACAGCGAAACATTGACTATCCGGAGTGTACTCACTGCGGGTCTGATCACTCGGTGAGAGTTTCGGCAGCGGTGTTGCCAGATGATTCCTACGATGAAAAAGAGAGCGGCGTTTTCAGATGTGGGCACTGCAGAACTGAGTATCAGTTTCTGAAGCTTTCGGAAGTGAAAGAGCAGGTCTTCAGTCCAACGGCGAAATGCCCTCACTGTGAATCGTTTAGGACAAAGGCAGTGAAGACGGGAATGATTCGGAGATATCACCTTTGCTTGAATCCAACATGTTTGAAGTCGTTCCGGACATTGCGACCGACGAATGAGCGAACCTCCAGGCAACCGAGAAACTGAATTACGCAACGTTGCGTAGTGGGGATTTGTGCTATGAACGATCAAGCAAATGATTCAAAAGACGTCACGGTTTGCGGCGTTCCTTACAGGATGACAATTGCTGACGGGGGAGTGCTGTTCAGCAATAAGTCTGGTTTCTCAGGCGTCAGTGGTCGATTCATGTTCAGTTACAAGAGCAGCCTTTGGTATCTCGAACACGCGGTATCAACGTTCGGAAGTGTTGCAGCCTGTCACCTGGTGAAGATGCACGAGCTACTGCAGAAGCACATTGGAACAGATCACACAGAAGCTGACGGCAGTATCTTCAAACTCGCGTTCAAGACCTAATTTTCCACCACGTGGAATCTAGTATCGAGTTCGTCTTACATAAATGCGCCGTGCGATTAAGTTGCCCGCATGGCCGATGAAAACGGATTCAATCTTAATCGCCCTGAAGACGGCACCGTCTACGATCGAGATCCAG
>JBPOIW010000329.1:0-19048 GCA_052034165.1 Planctomycetota bacterium
ATCGTTTACCGCCCAGCCGGAGGCGCCGGCCAGCAAGAAAGCCGGCGCCACCGGCTGGGCGGTAAACAGAGCCCGCAGGGTGCGACGCAGTCAACGCGTCTCTCACGTGGATGGAAGCAACGATTGGAAACCAGAAGAAAGACAACACCAAACTTTTTTCTATTTCGCAGGTCGTCGAACCATAAAGGTGGTTACTCTGTGCCATTCTTAGTAAGTCCGGGTGGCTCACACGTTTCGCTGCGTCTCTCGTTTCTTCTTCGAGCCACTCAATCAAACAAACGAAATTTCGATGCCACACGACTCCCATCGTCCCGCCGATCCTGAGATCCAGCCACATGGTACGGCGGAATCTGATAGTTCTTTACCAAGAGTGAACATTGCCTGGCTGCAGCTTCGGATGGGCTGGCCGACGGTTGGCAAGATTCGGCTCGACCAGGAAAAGAAGGACGCTATCGCCTCGATCATTTCGCACTATGAGCAGGCAGGGACTCCCGATCGTGCTCAGGCAGAATTTGATCAGGTGCTTCAGCGACTGGAAGAAGAGCACGCCATGCGGCTGCGAGAGCTTCTGAAAGAGCAGCGACGAGCAGCAAAACAGCAGAATAATCCCATCCAGATCATTCAGGAAACAAATGCGTCCAAGGTCCGACAACGAGTCGAATTGACCGAGGAAACTCCGCCGCTGATCGCCGAATGGAAGCGTCTCATTGAGCGTCTCTTCTGACGACCAGCGAACCGACGTTCTCATCCGTGCGGGAACAGGCGGCTAACGAGGTGACAAGCCCACCCGGTGGCGATAAACTCCGGATCCCACGTGTTTCCTGCGTCGTAAACAACACTTTGAGACGACTCTATGATTTCTCCGAAGCGCGAGTTTCTGCAGCGCACCAGCATTGCTGCGATGCTGATAGCATGCCTCTCTTTGACGATTTCTGGTTGCCAGAACGGCGGCAGCGGTGGCGGCGATACCGATGAGATCCTGATTGGCCACTATGGGTCGATGACTGGTTCTGAGGCCACTTTCGGGATTTCAACCGACAACGGAATCAGGATGGCCGTTGAGGAACTCAATGCCGCGGGAGGCATCAAAGGTCGGAAGATCAAACTGATCACCTACGACGATAAGGGTGATGCTCGTGAAGCCGGTACAACGGTGACTCGACTGGTCACAAATGACGGTGTCGTGGCCGTGATCGGCGAAGTCGCTTCCGGACTTTCATTGGCAGCAGCTCCCATCTGCCAGGACGGCGGAGTACCGATGATCAGTCCTTCCTCGACCAACCCAAAGGTCACCAAAATCGGTGACATGATTTTTCGAGTTTGCTTTATCGATCCCTTTCAGGGAAAAGTGTGTGCCAAGTTTGCTCGCGAACACGAAGGGCTGAAAGCCTCAAAGGCTGCGATCCTGACAGACCAGGCTTCTCCTTATTCAGTAGGCTTGGAAGAAGAGTTCGAGAAAGCCTTCGTGGCGATGGGTGGAGCTGTTGTCAGCAAGCAAACCTATCAGGCCGGTGATCAGGACTTCTCGGCACAGTTGACATCAATCCGCGGCGCTGAGCCGGATGTGATTTTCATTCCGGGCTACTACACCGACGTGGGTAATATTGTGCTGCAGGCTCGCAAGCTGGGCATGAAGCAGGTGTTCCTTGGCGGCGACGGCTGGGACTCCGCCAAGTTGGGTGAGATTGCAGGGGAAGCGATCAATGGCTGCTTCTACTCCAATCATTACTCGCATGAAGACCCCAGCCCGAAGGTTCAGGAATTCATCAAGAAGTACGTCGCAAAGCATGAGCAAACTCCGGATGCTCTCGCAGCACTGGGGCATGATTCCGCCACGATTTTGTTCGAAGCCATGAAAAAGGCTGAGTCACTGGACGGCGCGGCATTGGCGGCAGAACTGGCGAAGACGAAAGAGTTTGATGGCGTGACCGGCAAGATTTCCATTGACGCCGAACGCAACGCGGTCAAACCTGCCGTCATTCTGGAAATGAAAGACGGCAAGCCGAGCTACGTCGCCACGATTCAACCTGAGTAACTCCGTAAACTCACAGAAACGGATTCATGTCAGACTTTGCTCAAACGCTGATCACCGCGATTGCCATTGGCAGTTTGTATGCGCTGATCGCGTTGGGTTACACGATGGTCTACGGGATCCTGAAGTTCATCAACTTCGCTCATAGCGACATCGTGGTGCTCGGCGCATGGACCAGTTACACACTGGCTGTGCGTCTGTTGCCGATGCTGGGTTTGAATCCTCATAACCCGGCAACGGCTCCTCCGTTTTGGGTGGCGATCCTGGTGCTGGTTGCCGCGATGGCGTTTTGTGGAACTGTGGGCTTTGTGATTGAGCGACTGGCGTATCGTCCTCTGCGCAGGGCTCCTCGTCTAAATGTCCTGATCACTGCGATTGGTGTGTCCCTGTTGCTGCAGAATATCGGTCAGCTCAATTTCGTCTTTGGTGCCAGTCCGCAAAAGATGCCGCCTCTGCTGCCGGCCTGGGAACTCGCTTCATTCACATTCGGCGAAGGCGAGTCAGCTCGACGCCTTGTGATTGGCCTTGTCGATGTCGTGATCTTTTCGACCGCCACATCGTTGATGCTGGTGATGCAGTATTTGGTCTTCCACACCAAACTTGGCGTGGCGATGCGAGCCGTTTCCTACAACACTGACACGGCCGCTCTGATGGGAATTCCTGTCGATCGAGTTGTCTCGTTTACGTTTGTTGTTGGGTCGACTCTGGCCGCGGCCGCCGGGTTTCTCTATGTGATGAAGTATCCCGGCATGAACCAGACGGCTCATACGATCTGGGTGCTCCTGGGACTCAAAGCGTTCGTCGCGGCCGTGATTGGTGGGATCGGAAATGTTCGCGGCGCGGTGTTGGGAGGCTTTGTGATCGCCTTCGTGGAGCAATTCGGCGCGTTCTATATTTCGTCGAATTATCGTGATGTCTACGTGTTTGCTCTGCTGATCCTGATTCTGCTGGTGAAACCAAGCGGACTGCTGGGATCGACTTTGAGAGAGAAGGTGTAACCATGACACACACTTCTCCTGGTGGTGCAAAAGGCTCTGGCGGCGGATCTGCCACTTCAGAATCATCCGCGTCGAAGTCATCACAACGAGGCAATGCCTGGACCGGGCTCATCCCGATCGCCATCGGTTTAGCCATTGCGCTGCTGATGCATTTTCTGTTGCCGACGCCGCAGCGCAATTATTCGATGCGAATTGTGCAGGACATTGGCATCGTGATCGTTCTGGCGGTGTCGCTGAACATCGTGAATGGGATGACCGGGCAGTTCTCCATCGGACACGCCGGCTTCATGACGCTTGGTGGCTACACAGCCGCATCGATCTCGTATTACGGTTCGATGTTGCTATGGGGCAGTGCCAGTAAGCATGGCGGCTTTATGGGTAGCGGAGAATGGCTGTTCGCATTCTCCAGTATCGTGGGCGGACTCTTTGCGGCCGGCGCCGGTTACGTGGTTGGGCTTCCCTCGTTGCGACTTCGTGGCGACTATCTCGCGATTGTTACGCTGGGATTCGGTGAGATCATTCGCGTTGTTTTGCAGCAGACCAACAAGGTCATCGACGATGCTGAGGCGCTCAGCAAGGCCGGCGTGAAAGAGCTGCTGCCGCCGCCACTGGGAGGATCTCTGGGATTCGACGGCGTTCCAAAATACACAAATCTGTTCTGGGTTTATCTGGCTCTGACAATCACGCTGGTGGTTGCGTATCGACTGAAGAGTTCCAGTGCGGGCCGCGCGATGATTTCGGTCAGAGAAGACGAGATCGCAGCGCAGGCGATGGGAGTCAATATCGCTCGCCAGAAGGTTACGGCCTTTGTGATCGCGGCGTTCTTTGCGGGTATGGCAGGTGGCCTTTTCGCTCATGAACCTGGCGTTATTGTGAGTCCGAAAGATGCTGGCTTTCAGCGATCCTTCGACTATGTGATCATGACGGTTCTTGGTGGCCGAGGATCGATTTCCGGAGTGACCTTTGCCGCGATTCTGTTAACGCTGCTTCCTGAACTGCTGCGGGATTTCGAACAGTACCGGCTAATCGTTTACGCTCTGCTGCTGATCATCATGATGCTGGTACGTCCTCAGGGACTGCTGGGGATTCATGAGGTCTGGGAGATGCGGAAACGCCGTCAATCCGGGGTCTCATCTGCTGCAGAAGGAGCAAAGGCATGAGTGCTCCTGCGACAATGCAAGTGACAGCTCAGGAAGCTCTGCTGAACGTCAACGAGATAGGCATCTCGTTCGGTGGTTTGAAGGCGGTTCAGAAATTTTCGCTGCGTCTTCCGAGCAGTGGGCTTTACGGTCTGATTGGTCCGAATGGAGCCGGAAAAACAACGGTGTTCAATCTGCTGACCGGAGTCTACAAGCCAGACTGCGGTGAGATTCAACTGGGGTCAGCAAAACTGGGCCGAGGAAAACCGCACGAGATCACTGCCGCAGGGATTGCTCGCACGTTTCAGAACATTCGACTGTTTCCAAACCTCAGCGTTCTGGACAACGTTCGTCTGGCCGGGCAGCTTCATAATCAGCATGGACTTGTGACAACCATGTTGAGAACTCGCAGTTACCGCCACGAAGAAGAAATGCTGCGACAGAAGGCTCTGGACCTGCTGAAGATCTTTGAACTTCAGGACCGTGCCGATGAGCTGGCCAGTAATCTCAGCTATGGCCACCAACGCAAGCTGGAAATCATTCGCGCGCTGGCGACGAATCCCAAAGTGCTGCTTCTTGATGAGCCGGCGGCCGGTTTGAATCCTCAGGAAAAACGCCAGTTGGCGCAGTCGATCCGACAGATTCGAGATCGTTTTCAGGTGGCTGTCCTGCTGATTGAGCATGACATGCCACTGGTCATGGAAATCTGTGAACGGATCACCGTGCTGGAGTACGGCATCACGATCTGTGAGGGTACTCCGGCAGAAGTTCAGAACGATCCTCGTGTCATCGCCGCCTATCTGGGCGCCGGACTGGAGGATGCGTGATGTCACTTCTGAGTGTCAATAACCTGTCGGTCTCTTATGGTGCGATCGAAGCGATTCGTAACTGTTCGCTGCGAGTCGAACAGGGCGAGATTGTCACTTTGATCGGAGGCAACGGAGCCGGCAAGTCGACAATGCTGCGAACAATCTCCGGACTGCTGACGCCAAAGCAGGGGACGATTCAGTTCGAAGGCAAAGAGATTCAGGGACAGCCGCCGCACCGCATTGCACAAAGCGGGTTGGTGCATGTTCCGGAAGGTCGCGGAATATTTGCGAACCTGACTGTCGAAGAGAATCTTCAGCTCGGTGCGTATTCACGAAGCGACCACACGGAGATTCGCAAAGATCGCGAGCGAGCCCTGGAACTTTTTCCCCGGGTGCGTGAGCGTCTGAAACAGGCTGCCGGAACGCTCTCCGGCGGTGAACAGCAAATGGTCGCGATTGCGCGTGCGATGCTGTCCAGACCACAATTGCTGATGCTGGATGAGCCGTCACTCGGCCTGGCTCCACAGATTGTGCAGACGATCTTTCAGGTGATCCGAGAAATCAACAACTCGGGGACGACGATTCTGCTGGTGGAACAAAATGCCGCCATGGCGCTCAAGGTCGCGCATAGGGCCTATGTGATTGAAGTCGGTTCAATCGAGATGGAAGGTCCGGCTGCAGAATTGGCGTCCAGTGACGAAGTTCGCAAAGCCTATTTGGGTGCTCATTAGGTTGCATCAAAGTCATTCGTGCCGACGATTCCGGCCGCTTCAACTGGATGAAGGACCGCGACGGACGGAGTCACGGCCCGTCGGCACAAAAGCCATCAATGGCCATGAAACAGGCGGCCCTTCGGGCCTGAAATGCAGTGTTTTCTGCAGTTCGGGGCTCACCGGCGTCTTGATTTAATGCTTCTATGAGCCAATTGACGCCATCCCCCGGTTGAAATTCGCAGCATTTTCCGTGGAGACAATCGGATCACACTGCGGCTGAGCAAATCGACAGCCTGTCACGCCACCAGCAGTGGATGTTGCGGACCTCCAGCCCTGCCTGATATGCGCAACCTCAAAACTTACGCGTCGGCTTGAGATAACCGAAATCAAGCCACCGGAAGGCTCAATAGTTGTCGACGAACCTGACCAAAAACAGCGACAGAGGACTCAACAACCGGGCCAGGAAGCATCCCACGGTGAGACAACGACTTCAACGGCATGTCAACACGCATCAAAGAATCCGCACACGCCTGAAACAAAGCGACGGCACGCTGTTCATTGGACGAGATGCGAGCGTGCGTCTGTTCCAGCAGAACAGACAACTCCCGCAGGGCATCCGTCTCAGCTTCGCCAACGGCGGAGTTCAATCGTGTGAGCATCCCATTCCGTGATTCGATTCGAGCAATACGGCTCAGCAGATCGACGCACACTTCATGGGAGTTGCGAATTGCTGCGGAGAGATCCATTGGTACGCCAGGAGCCGCATCAGCCAAGCTTGATTCTCCGAAAGCCACCAACGTTGCACTGCTGGCAGAAAGCACAGCCAAAGTCTGAAGAACGTGCCGTCGATTCATAGTTCGGATTCCTTTTTTCAACTCGTTCATCAAGAAATATCACTCGCCGCAATAACCTTCCAGCTCACAGTTAATCACGTCGATCATCTGTCGGAGTCGGCCGACTGCTTTACGGTCAAAATTCAGGCTGAGTCGAGGCAACTCCGCCAAATGGGCATCATCCGCCTCAAGCCGATGCACATCGGCCTTCTCAATCTTACCACTCACAACAATATCAGCAAACTCATCATTCAGACGTTCGAGCAGTTGTTTCGTCGGCTCCAAATGAAGTCGCAAAATCAGCCGATCACGAATGAACCTCATGCTATTGTAGACGCTGTAAAATCCAAGGATTTCTTCGATGGCCTCCTCAACGTTGTCAGTAACCTTGAAGAGCGACAAGTCTCCGGGAGAAATCAGACCATTGTCCAGCAATTCATCGCGGATGTACTTCAAAAAGTGAGACCAATAAGTGCCGCCTGGTTCATCCAGCATCACGATTGGCATCAGATCGCGCTTCCCGGTCTGGACCAGAGTCAGACTTTCGAAGGCTTCATCCAAAGTCCCGAATCCTCCCGGACAACTGACAATGGCGTGAACTTCTTTCACAAACATCAACTTGCGCGTAAAGAAGTACTTCAGGCTCACGAGCTTGGGATCTCCGGCAATGACCGGGTTGGCTTCCTGCTCAAACGGCAGCAAGATATTAAGCCCCATTGCCATTTCGCGACCACAGCCACGGAGAGCCGCCTCCATTATCCCACCGCCTGCACCGGTAACAACCATCCAGCCTTCTTCGGCCATTCTTCGGCCAAACGTCTCTGCTGTTGTGTAGCACGGGTTCTCTTGTTTTGTTCGAGCAGAACCAAAGACGGTCACCTTGCGATTCAACCGATAGGGGGCGAAGACTTTGAAGGCGTACCGCAACTCCCTCAACGCACGGCTCAGGATCTTCAGATCGCCGCGAGTCGCCTTGTCTTCGGCCAGCTTATCCGCTGTCTGCTTGATCTCAGCAATCAATTCTTCGTGATGCTTCAATTCCGAGACGTGTTCAATCACGTCCATTTCAGACTGATGCGGATGCTTCAGCGGGTGTCGTTTTTTCAAAGCAGCCTGCCTCCGTGCAAGGGTCTATGGTCTACAGTCGCCGACGTTATTCCGAAAGAGCCTGCATCGCCTCATCGCGAGTCTTATAGATAGCCCAGATCGTATCGAGCGCGGTAATGCGAAGGAGTTCGAGTGCCATATCGCTGGCTCCGCACAGGACAAGTTCGCCGCCTTTTTTCTTGACGAACTTATGACAGCGAAGCAGCAACGCCAGAAAGACCGAGCCAAAATATCCGACACGGCTCAAGTCCACAACAACCATCGGCGCTTCCTGATTGCTGAGCGGTTCCATCACAAGATCAGCGGCCTGCTCAACCAGATCCCAGTTCAACGACTCGACACTGGAAGCCGGCGTGACAACGACAGTGTTTCCATGCCACTCTATCTGAAAACTGTCGAGAACTTCTGACACAACAACACCTTTCCTGCTCTGGTTTCGGCCCCTGAACTGACGAACGCAGACTACAGAAATTGAGTTCTTCCGCAAAGCGTTCTCCCCGACTTATTGTCTCGCGAACCCGAAGCACCTTGTTTTCGCGAGAAGTTCCTGGGCAGATTCGGTCTCCATCGACTTTTACAGGACCGAGAAGTTTGCTCGCGAGTTTCAGGCGCCTTTTCCAGCCGATCGCATCCAGACTCAGACTGCTGATTGCACCCGATGCGAGAATCCGCCAGACTCCCCGGCAGCTACTATCGCAACTCTTTTTACAGATGATTTCCATGAAAAAACGGCGTATTCACTTCGAAGACATTTATCCGTCCGGACCTCACTACGCCCGAGGAGTTCGTGCCGGAAACATGCTGTTCCTGTCCGGCTGCACTGCCAACGGCTCTCCGGCCCAGAACGGTAGCCCGATGGAACAACTGCGAGTCATCCTTGATCGACTGACGCGAATGGTCAAAGCCGAGGGCGGGCAACCGTCCGATATTTGTAAGCTGACGATGTTCGTGGCCGACCCCTACAAGTGGCACCCCTTCGAAGGCGAGCAAATCGAGATCTACCATGAGTTCTTCGGCGATGACTATCCGGTGAATACTCTGATCGGCGTTACGTTCCCGATGGAAAGTATTCATATCGAGATCGATGCGATCGCCGTTCTGGATTGAGTACCCCAGAGTCCTTTGGTGGATTTCACGGGATTGCTCCCGGTCTGGAGCGACCATCTGCAGACAGAAAGGTTCATCCAAGAACTGACCCGATCTCAGGTCGGCTGCGATTGCGAAACGGGAAAGTATCCGGACTCTCGCTATCTTGGGTAACAGAGATTTCGCTGGTAATTCGACAGGGCACCATTTTCCGCGATGCTCTGAATACTCCTCAAGAAGCAGCAGGCACATTCCGTTTGCCGTCCGCGGAGTTCTCACAAAGCATTGCTTTTGTGTGTTGCGGCACATGGAATGTCCCTGTTATTTTGCTTTGTGGAACGGTATCGCCGTGCCTCTAAACGATATTGTCGTGCCCTCAGAAGAGGAACAGTCCTGAAATTAGTTCCGTCTAAGCCAGCTCCAAGCCTCGGCGAGAGATTTTGGGGAAGCACTGTCCAAAGGAGAAATCGCAATCCTTCACTGACGTTTCGGGTTGGGATTTCAGAGCATGGCAACATCGGGAAGTTAATTTGGGACTGTTCCGAAGTGACCTAACTAAGAGCTCGTCTGCGGGAAAAGTCGAATCGCAGACACGAGCATCAACCATGTCCGCACCGTGCGTACATGGCTGACAGGCCGGAATTCAGACAGGCATTGGAGATCAATGCTGATGGCCCTTACGTCCGCTGAATTTGAAAAGCGAGTTGATGAATCAGGACTAATGTCCCGCGAGGAATTACGCGATCTCGTCGCACAGGCAGGTGCGGCTGATGGCGAAGCTCTGGCACGCGAACTGGTCCGGCAAAAGAAACTGACCAAATATCAGGCGGAGCAGATCTATTCCGGCAAGGGAAAATCGCTTGTCCTTGGAAACTATGTGGTGCTCGACAAACTTGGTCAGGGCGGCATGGGGATCGTGCTGAAGGCGGAACATAAACGACTTAAGCGACTCGTCGCGCTGAAGGTGATGTCCGCTGCTATCGTCAAGACACCTGATGCGCTCCGGCGATTCCACCGCGAGGTCGAGGCTGCAGCGAAGTTGCGACATCCCAACGTCGTCGCCACTGATGATGCCGACGAAGCCAAAGGCACACATTTTCTCGTCATGGAGTATGTCGAGGGCAGTGACCTTTCTGTCATGGTGAAGAAGAACGGGCCACTCCCCGTGAAACACGCCCTCGAATGCATCCTGCAGGCGGCACGAGGATTGGAATTTGCCCATTCGCAGGGTGTCGTCCATCGCGACATCAAACCTGCAAACCTGTTGATCGACACAAAGGGCAGCGTCAAGATTCTCGACATGGGACTGGCGCGCATTGAAGGCGATTCAAGCGGTCAGGCGGAACTGACAAGCACTGGCGCAGTGATGGGAACCGTTGACTACATGGCTCCCGAACAGGCTCTCAGCACCAAACATGCCGATGCGCGCAGCGATATCTACAGTCTTGGAGTTTCGCTGTGGTATCTGCTGACAGGAAAATGCACCTACGACGGTGATTCCCTGATGGCGAAACTGCTGGCACACCGTGATGCACCTATTCCTTCGCTCATGGCAATGAACTCCGAAGTGTCGCCATCCCTTGATGCGGTGTTTCAAAAAATGGTCGCCAAGCAGGCCACAGACCGCTACCAGACTGCAACAGAAGTGATTCGAGATCTCGAGGCGTGTCAGGAAGGCTCATCGCCATCAGGCTTTTCCGCGCCCTCGCCTGCGGAAGACTCCGGCCTTCAATCTTTTCTTAGCAATCTCGATACCTTATCAACCCCCGCGGCAACCAGTCGAAAATTAAAGTCTGCGGTGACAAAAGTCGTTGTGGCACCCGCGGCAGAAGCGACGCTTCTGACCGGCAACGTCGGTGTGGATACGGATCCCCAGGCCATGATTTCGGCTCAGACGAAGCCGACCAGAAAAAACCGAGCTACGATCACTTCGATTGATCAGCCCCCATGGTACCGCCGCCCCAGGATCCTCGCCGGGGGAGGAGCATCAGCGCTTCTGTTGTTGTTCGCGGTGATAATTCTGATCCCAACTCGCCATGGCACGCTGCGTGTGGAGATTCTTGATCCAGAAGTCTCATTGAGCGTGAAGGGAACCGAATTGTTACTGAAGGGTTCGGATCTCGAACCCGTGTCTTTGAGGGCTGGGGAAAAGCAACTGCTCGTGACTCGCGGCGATCTATCCTTCGAGACCGCATCTTTTGTCCTGAAGAAAGGCGCAGAGACACGCGTCAAAGTCGAACTGCTCGGGGATCAACTGGTGGTCACCGGTGACGGCCAGGTCCTTGCTGAAAAAGCGGTCCCGCAAAGAACTGTGACTGCGTCGACGACGGCCAGTGGTCCTTTACCCCAGCACACTCCGACGCCGACGGACGCCACACGTTGGCCGTATAATCCGCCCGATGGCCGCGAGTACGTCTGGAGTGATCCTGAAAATCTCGGCCCCAACATCAATACGAATGTGTTCGAAACGCTGTTCGGCGTGGGGGAAGATGAACGAACGCTGTATTTTGGTCGAGAGGTCCCTCGGATTGCGCGTCGGTCAGAAACCACTGAAGCCTTTGCTTCGAGCGTGCCGGCCGAGGGTTTGAGCGAGCGCTGCCGAGGTACAATCTCGGCAAGTGGACTGGCCGCAGTTCTCGTGGACTTGCCGCCCGGGACCCGCGGGAAGGTCTGGCTTTCCAGTCGGCCATCCCTCGAACAGCCTTTCACGACCCCTGTCCTTGCACTGGCCCCCCTCAACGGTCCCGGAAGCGCCACAAGTCCGGCATTGTCGCCCGATGGCTTAACGCTTGCCATTACGTCTGATCGCGCACCCGGGGGAAGGGGAGATCTCTGGATTTTTCGTCGCGTCGCAATCGACCAGCCATTCGGCGACGGGGAGCATCTTGCTGAGCCCGTCAACACGTTTGACTGGGACATGCCGTTTCACATCTCCAACGACCGGTGTTTCCTGATCGCGTCGAGCCAACGGGGCAGCGGCGGCAATACCAAGCGAATTCTACGCTACTTTACGCGTGCCCAGGAAAGTGACCCGTTCGCTCCGGGAGTGGAGATAAACCTGCCTTTGGGGAATGCGATGCAGAGTGATAAGAACGGCGACTTCCGTCTTTCCGGCAACGGACTCGCGTTGTACTTTAGCTCTCTTGTAGTTGATGGAGGCTTCGGGGGCGTGGACGTCTGGGTTTGCCGCCGCATGCCTAGGGATGGCACTTCGAAGCCAGGCGTGCCGTGATCAGGGGTGATGGCCGTCCCGGCCCAAACTTCGTTTGATGCCGGTCAGGAAAACAATCATCTGACCGCTAAGCCGCCTCAATAACGACCTCAGCCGATCTGCTATCGCTCGTCGCTGTGGATTGCGATGCCGTCAACGAAAATTGACTCTCACGGGTGGATTCAACCCGGAGGGTCAATTCACGGATTGGCTGATCTATCGGCAAGCTGACCCAATCACTTCCGGAGATGATCTGCATGTCACTGGGGCAGGGTGGCGGGAAATGGTGTTCAAGGCTCATTTCAGTCGCAGGAAGCGTATCATAGCTCTCAGAATCATGTCAGCCGCCGGAATGGAGTCTCCGGAAGCCATGAAATGTATTCTTCATAGCCTCGGAATAAGCGATCGGTACCAATCGCGATGAGGCGTCCGACAACGGTGATCCTGCGTCAGCTCGTTGCACGCTGAGGGCGGACATCTATCCAGAACCACAGCACTGCGCCGAGCACGCTGGTGCCGCAGGCGACTCCCAGTGCGGCCGGCCAGCTGTGGTATTTTGCGATCAACGGCGTACAGATCGGAGCCAGACTTCCGCCCAGATTTCCGATCGTATTCAGAAACGCACCGGCGATGCCGCCCTTTGCAGGTTCCATCGCCGGGGCCGAGGTCCAGAAGATCCCTTCACACATTCCCAGCGCAGCAAGCGCCAGTGAAAACAGGATGATCACATCATTGGGATTCTTTGCAGCAATCCCAAGCCATGCGCAGCCAGCGCTCACGAGCATGCCGAACATCGCGATGCTCCGATAACTTCGACGAACTCCAATTCGTCGACTGAGCTGATCCGTCAGTACACCACCAAACGCCATTCCGATTGCCATCGCCATCATCACTATGAACGTGGCGCGACGACTTTCGTTGTCAGGCAGATTCAATTGTTTG
Organism: Planctomycetota bacterium; assembly: GCA_052034165.1. Taxonomy (GTDB): domain Bacteria; phylum Planctomycetota; class Planctomycetia; order Planctomycetales; family Planctomycetaceae; genus SXXK01. The sequence continues at coordinate 12,871 of JBPOIW010000329.1, forward strand.
CCAAAGTAAAAATCAATCCAGTAAAAAAACAGATACTGAAAATAGCTGTAGGCCGCATAGCTGCAGGCCAAGACCACCAGGCCCGGATTTCGAAACAGTGAGATCATATCACTCAAGGTCGCGCGAGTTCCCGACGATGGCACTGCGCTCAAGGCGACAAGTTCCTTTTCGGCGGCATTGGTTCTGGGATGCCCGATCGCATCGTCGGTCGAAAGCAGAAACCACACGACCGAAAACACCATCATCGTCCCGCCCGAGATCATGAACGCGATCGACCAGTCAAAGCGATCCATCAGCCAACCAAACCCCGGTGCTGTCACGGAGATACCAATGAGCGCTCCGGCGGTGACGAGTCCATTGGCTGTCGAGCGACTGGTCAATGGGAACCACAGTGAAACACTGCGGGCAGCTCCCGGATGCAACGGCGTACTGCACAAACCCGCGAAGCTGCGAACCACAATCAACGGGATCAGCAACGAGGCAATCGGCCAGCCAAATTGCCCCAGTGAACCAGTCAAAACCACGCAGAAACCCAGCCCCAGTCCCATCCCCGTGAGTGTTCGTCGCGGACCAACAAGATCAATGATCCATCCGCCAGGCAGCATGCTCAGCGTGTAAACCCAGAGAAAGGCGGAGTAAACCTGCCCCATTTGCACTTCAGACAACAATCCCGGCCCAATAAATTTCTCTTTGGCCGCAACTGTAATCCCGACACGATTGAAGTGCCCAAGAAACGCGAACCCCATCAACATGGCGACGATTAGCCAGCGGACCTTCGTCGCCCGACTTTCGAGGCTATTCGGACTATGCCCGTCATCCGCTCCGGCTGAAAATGCGTAAGGATTCTGCGGCTCTGTCATTCCCGTTACTCGTTCCTCGTCTGCAGACGAATCATGCGACATGATTCAAGGACCCAGTTGGTGGCCCAGGAGGATGACAGTGTTTCCTTTCAGACGCAACTCACAAGCCTGCTCTTCTGCCGGCAACATTCAGCAACACAGGAACGAAGCCATAACGTTGACTACACCTGTCCTGCACATCTGCACATACCAACACTCGACGTTGCCTGTATATCAGAACTCATGGCCGCTCAGCGGTTCATGCACAGCGATAGCTTTGCTGAACTGAGTTCCGGAGGGCGTAACCAACTGTGAATAGACGTTAAGATCAACGGACGCAGACAGGAACCGCGCCGAACCGTCACACATCACCACATTCACACCGCCCTGATGGTTTGAGTTCGGGAAGGGCCGAGCCCCCTCAGGGCCGGTGCGAGCTCCGTTGATGATTCCGTACGGATGAGCAGGATCCAGCGGTGATGACCGGTAATAGGTCTGTGAGGTTTGCCCGGTGGCTACGTAGTCGACGGGGAACACAAATGAAACATAGCGTGGATCCGGATCACCCCAATGTTGCGATCCGGCCGCGTTGATGTTTTCCGTCAGCATCAGCGTGTTCCCCATCCCATCGTGAATCGAATTCAGCGAATGGCTGCGATTAACAACCGGATCCGGCTTGGGTGCGGAATTGCGATTCAGAGTTTCGGGCCAGAATACACCTGACCGGTGATTGACAACGATATCGTTCTGGTCGGGCGTCGAAGACACTGCACTGCGTCCGTTCCGATCCCAGTCGAATCGCAATTTATCATCCGCCTGCTGCCGTGCGGCTCCCCAGCCGGAACCGCTGGTCAACGATAAACTGATACTGGCGTAGCCCGCGTTCACAACGTAAGACAAAGCGCCGCTGACATTCACAGCGGTCTGGTCCTCTGGACAGGCCAGAACTTCCATGCTGTAGTTTCGAATGATGCTTAAGTTTGAATGACCGTTGCTGACAGATGTGGAATCGTGCTTTCGGCCATTCTGCCAGCGGTCGGCCAGATCAATTCGATCGATATAGGGAAGAATATCCACGACCCAGCTCTTGAGTTGAGCCGGATTTGCTGTGTTCACCCACTGTTGAGTTGAATCGTTCCGATAATCGCCCCATGTTCCATAGGCCGGAAACTGAGACTTGTTCGAACGACTGGTGAAATTCATTAAGCCAATGCCAAGATTGCGAGCATGATTCAGACACTGAATTCGCCTCGCTGTTTGGCGAGCACTCATAACCGCGGGCAGGATCAGCGACATCAACACTGCAATGATGGAGATAACAACCAACAGCTCAAGCAACGTAAATCCAGGGCGCCGTGAAATGCAGCCTCGGCAACAACAGAGTGAAGTGGCAGAAGACTTCTGAGCGCGCATGAGGAACACATCCTGAACGGGACACTCAAGTTCACAACATTGGGATTTGCTGTTCTTGTCAATTACAGTGGATCACGCCCAACATCATGCCGCAGACTTACGAGGGGTAGCAACTGATAGCCCCGCCTGAATAGAGGATACATCATGTTTCCCTGCAGCAGTATACTGAATCACCTTCAGGGTGGTATAGGTAAAGCCCTTTGTATTGCTTTTTTATTTTGGTTTCGTCATTTCTAATGGGCGTCCGCGATTGCGATGGCATCAAGCGGCCCAGAAACACGACGCAAATCACCCCACTTCCAATTTTTCGGGAGGACTCTTTGCTGGGGACGGTCTCACGACCGAGCCACGTGGGTTCGACCGGCACGATCTCCCGCTCGGCCAAGTGAATGCGGGGCCTGCGACCCGCCGTCAGCGAGGCGCGCGGTCAAGAGTCCTTCGCAGAACGCGAGAGGCGGGTTCACTGTCGTGGGCGCGCCTCCGACCGAACCACACCACCCCCGACTGCAAGGTCTCCCAACACGCGAAGCCTGTCCCCAAAAATCCTGCGACCTGCGGAAAACAACGGCATCCGATCAGTGCTGCAGCTTCGTCAACTGGAAAATGCCGGACTTCGCCAGTTCCAGCATGGCATTCAGAGCGTCCTGATCAAACGGAGCTCCCTCGGCTGTGCCCTGAACTTCGATGAATTTTCCAGCGCCCGTCATGATGACGTTCATGTCCACTTCGGCTGTACTGTCTTCCTTGTAATCGAGATCCAGAACTGGAGTTCCGTCAACAATCCCAACGCTGATCGCGGCCACCGAATCTCGCAGAATTGGGCGAGGTGAATTAATCTGCTTTACGGCTTCCGCCAAGGCGATGTATCCACCGGTGATGCTGGCGGTGCGTGTTCCGCCGTCGGCTTGCAGGACATCACAGTCGATCGTAATCGTGTGTTCGCCGAGCGATTCGAAGTCGACAACGGCTCGCAAACTGCGTCCAATCAGCCGCTGAATCTCGGTGGTACGGCCATCCACTTTGGAGCGATCTCGTTGTTTTCTGGGAGATGTACTTCCGGGGAGCATGTTGTACTCGGCTGTGACCCAGCCCAGGACCGGAGCGCCTTCGACTCGCGATTTTCGCCACGGAGGGATCGATTTTTCGAGGCTGGCCGTACACAAAACCATGGTTGATCCCGCCTGAAACAACACGCTGGCGATCGAAGTCTTTGTGAATCCTTTTTGAATGCAAATCGGGCGGAGCTGTTCTGGTGTGCGATTATCGTGGCGGGGCATGGTTATTTCCTGGTTTAGTTACGGACGGTCAGGGAAGCTGCGGTCGTGATTTCAGTGAAGATTTCAGCCCCAAATTTGGGCTGAAGCCGACACTACGGTTCAAATCAACGACCTGCAAGTTGCCCGGAGAATACCCTTAAAGACTTCACGTCGCGAGGAGACGGCATTTTTCGACGCTCGATACCCGTTCGCTAACCCGCAGAATTGCCCCTGGGTCGATCGATTCCGAGCCGAGACGTCGTTTACTCTTGCTTCCGGGACGTCGGGTTTGCGACACTTCGGGCGACCGGGATTCTTGTTTCCCGCCTTTTCTGCACGTCGTCGAGTCGAGTGACTCGGAAATCGTGCGTTCAGATCGTCGGGTTCTCGCAACTCGAAAGACATCCGCTGAGGCTCTGATTTATGGCTCGCCTGAATCTTCTGTCTATCGCTTTCTCTGTCGGCATGACACTGGTTTTCAGCGCAAGCCCCGTGTTGGCTCAGGGACTGATCTTCAATCTTCCGGAAGACGGCAAGGCCGTGGAGTATGAGGGCACACTGACTCAGTCAACCGGCCCGGATGATCAAGCACCTTTACAATGGACGTGCGAACTGAGCATCAAATCGGTTGGTCAGGAAGAGGCGGAATTCGAAGGCAAGGTCCAGCCGTGTCGCTGGCTGGAAATCAAAACTCTGACGGGCAAAGCAGGAGCGGCCGGAATTGATCCGGGACCTGTTGGAGCTCGCATCTACAAGGTGCTGGTGCCTGAAAGCAAGATCATCGCCGAAGCCAAAGATGCTGATGGAATTCCTAACGAGATGCTGCCGATCGTCAAAGGCTTTCGCCGACTGGGTGAAGAAGCGGTGACTCCGATCACGACTCCCGCACTGCGTTTCTATCCGACAATTTCCTTGCTGACGAGCTACGCCGAACCAGAGGTCGTTGCTTCAGCGGATCAACCGGAAACACTGGTCCAGGGGGAAACGTTTTCAGCCGCTCGCATGAAGGGCAAGCTGGTTATGGAGAGTCAGAAGACTCGGTCAACGAACGAAGGCGAGTACTGGGTTTCCAGGGAAATCCCGTTCGGACTTGCTCGCTGGATCGTGACGGTCACCACAGACGCAAAAGACTCCGCAGCTCCTGTTTCTGAATTCAAGCCGGTCACGATCAAGAAGGCGGACATGAAGCTCCGCCGAATTCGCGACAACGTAGAGAGTGAACTTGTGACGGAGTAGTTTTTCCGCAGGAATCCCCATTCCGTGCAAGCTTTTCTCAGATCATTCTGGGCGCCTTTGTTTGTCACACTGGCGGCCTCGCTCGCCACCATTCCCTACCTGTTCCATGGGTACGGTCCGACGCCGCTGTTCTACGAGTTGTGGAATCGTCTCTATGGGCTTACCGTAATGATGTGGGTGGTCTCTGATGCCCGGCGTCGAGCCAGGACACCGTGTTACGACTTTGGCTTTCTAATCAGCGTCTTTGTAATCGCATCGATTCCCTGGTACATCATCAGCACCCGAGGATTTCTCAGGGGACTCCTGTTTTTGTTCTTTCTGGTGCTTCTGGGGAGCCTTCCGGAAATCGCTGCCGACATATTCTGGGCGACCTGTTTCCGATCGAAGTTTTCCGGTTAAGAATCGCCTGCCATCACGCCATCTGCTCGGCCATTTCACCCGCGTGATAACTGCTTCGCACGAATGGACCGCTGGCGACCATTCCAAAGCCCAGCTTGCGAGCCATCTCGCCGATCTCGTCAAACTCCTCCGGCGGAAGAAATCGTTCGACCGGAAGATGATCAGGAGTTGGTTGCAGATACTGACCCAACGTCAGCATGTCGCAATTGACTGCTCGTAAATCGGCGAACACATCCATCAGCTCATCGCGAGTTTCCCCAAGCCCCAGCATCAGTCCGCTCTTTGTCGGCATGTCTGGCGCTTCGTCTTTTACCTGCTTCAGCAAGTCCAGTGTACGCTGATAGTCGGCATTGCGACGCACGCGGTGATAGAGTCGAGGAACCGTTTCCGTATTGTGATTGAAGACATCCGGACGTGATTCGATCACGCGACTGATCGCCGCACGGTTACCGAGGAAGTCCGGAACCAGGACTTCCACCTGAGCACCCGTCTTTTCACGGACGGCGATGACTGTCCGATACCAATGTTCGGCGCCACCGTCTTTCAGGTCATCGCGAGTCACCGACGTGATCACGACGTACTGCAGTCCCAGGCGAGCAGCGGCTTCGGCAACGCGTTCCGGTTCGTCCAGTTCCAGTCGCTCTGTCTTGCCTTTCGGTACGGAGCAGAATCCGCACGGTCGAGTACACACGTTGCCGCCGATCATGAACGTGGCGGTCTTCTGAGACCAGCACTCCGTGCGATTCGGGCACTTCGCGCTTTCGCAGACGGTCTCCAGTTTTAGATCGGAAATCACGTCGCTGGTGTAGGCCATTCCCGGCTGAGGCAACGGACGCTTTAACCAGCGCGGCAACCGACGTACGGGGCCTCCGGCGATGATATTCACACCCGAAAGTGCAGACTCATCGACAGGCGTTTCATTCGTCGGCTGATTGAGGATTGGCAAACTTGTCATGGATCAGGGTCCGAGTTCGTTTCAAAAAAGGATGACCAGTGTGCAAATGATAGTCAGGATAACCCAGTTCTTCACACAAG
>JBPOIW010000024.1:0-65802 GCA_052034165.1 Planctomycetota bacterium
CGAGCGATCTTTATGAATCAAAAGTCAAACCACTTCTCGCGGCCAAATGTCTGGAATGCCACGGCCCGGAGACTCAGGAAAGCCATCTTCGACTGGATCGTCGCTCGTCCATGTTACGTGGTGGCGATTCCGGCGAGCCAGCCATTATCGTTGGGGACAGCGAAAAGAGTCACTTGATTGCTCTTGTGTCGGGACATGAAGCGGGCAAGTTGATGCCGCCGGATGAGGCGAATCGATTAACGGATTCCGAGATTCAAATTCTGCGAACATGGATCGACTCGGGAGCTGCATGGCCGGGCTCTGAGAATGAATCTGATACCGAAGCAAGCGAACTGGATCATTGGTCGTTCAAGCCCGTTGCCGCCGTCGTGCCGCCTTCAGTGAGCAGCGAGTTTGTCTCCAACCCGGTTGACTCGTTCATTTTGCAGAAGCTGACTGATCGCTCTATCGCACCAAATCCAAGGGCGACGAAAGCCGATCTGATTCGGCGGCTCTACCTCGATATGCTCGGGTTGCCGCCGACTCCGGAGGAAGTTCAGGCGTTCGTTGCTGATGACCGACCGGATGCCTATCAGCGGCTCGTTGATCGAATTCTGGCGAGTCCTCACTATGGCGAGCGGTGGGCTCGTTATTGGCTGGATCTGGTCCGCTTCGCCGAAACCAACGGCTTCGAAACTAACCGCGAACGTCCCAATGCGTGGCCTTATCGTGACTACGTAATTCGCTCGCTGAACGAGGACAAACCGTATGATCAGTTTTTGCGAGAACAGATCGCGGGCGATGCGATCGGCGTTCCTGAAGCAACGGCCTACCTTGTTTCAGGGCCTTATGATCTGGTGAAGAGTCCGGACATCAACCTCACACTGATGCAGCGTCAGAACGAACTCGATGACATTATCGGAACCACCGGGACCGCGTTCATCGGCCTGACGAGTGGATGTGCTCGTTGCCACAACCACAAGTTCGATCCGATTCGTCAGTCAGACTATTACTCAATGCAGGCTGTCTTCGCAGGCATTCAGCATGGCGATCGTTCGATGCCGCTTTCACCAGAGAAGCAGCAGGAGATCGCTCAGATTGATCGACAACTGGTGCATCTTCGCGAACAACTCAAGCCCTTTCTGAAGGAAGCCGGACCGAGTCGCCCGGCTGTGACAGCTCGTGGCAATGAAGAATTGTTTGAGTCCACGCCAGCGAAGTACGTTCGGTTCACGATTGATGAAACCAGCGGCGGCGAACCGTGCATCGATGAACTGGAGATCTTCAGTGACTCGATGAATGTGGCTCTCGCGTCGACCGGTGCAAAGGCAACCGCTTCCAGCACGCTGCCAGGTTATGAAATTCACAAGCTGGAACATCTCAACGATGGCCGCAGTGGAAATTCGCGGAGCTGGATTTCTAACGAAGGCAGCAAAGGCTGGGTGCAAATCGAACTTCCCGAAGTGAAGCAGATCAGTCGCATCGCGTGGGCGCGAGATCGAGACGGCCAGTTCGGTGATCGAGTCGCGACGAAGTATCGCATTGAAGTGGCCGTTGAAGCGGGGCAGTGGAAGGAAGTGGCTTCGTCCGCCGATCGGCTTCCATTCAACAGCAAAGCAACACAGCCTGAATACGACTTTGCAAAGTTCCCCGAAGCGGAGGCTCAGCGAGGCCGTGACCTCCTCAAGCAACTGCAAGATGGCGAACAACGTAAGTCACAACTTCAGGCCTCTGCGACGATTTATGCCGGGACCTTTCAACAGCCCGGGCCGACTCATCGTTTGTTCCGCGGCGAACCATTGGCAAAACGCGAGCAAGTGGAACCAGGTACTGTTGCGGCTTTCGGCAAACTGGCAATCAGCGAAGCCACGCCCGAACAACAACGCCGACTGGCATTGGCAGACTGGATCGCATCGAAAGAGAATCCGTTGACAGCCCGAGTCATCGTGAATCGCTTGTGGCAGTTTCACTTCGGCAAAGGGCTTGTCTCAACACCGAGCGACTTCGGTAAAGCCGGTGTCGCACCGACTCATCCGGAACTCCTGGACTGGATGGCTCGCGAGCTGATGGACAACGGCTGGTCCCTGAAACATGTGCATCGATTGATTCTGACATCTTCGACCTATCAGCAAAGCAGTCAGCCTCGCGAGGATGCTCTACAGGCCGATGCGGCGACCGAATGGTGGTGGCGATTTCCTCCTCGTCGACTGGAAGCCGAACCAATTCGCGACAGCATTCTGTCGGTCACTGGCGTCTTGGATACTCGCATGTACGGCCCCGGTTTCAGCGGCTTTGAAGTCGAAATGGAAAACGTCCGTCATTACTTCCCCAAGAAGAACTACGGCCCCGAAGACTGGCGCCGCATGATTTACATGACGAAGGTGCGACTGGAGAAAGAATCCGTCTTCGGCATCTTCGACTGCCCCGATGCCGCCACGTCCGTCCCCAAACGAGGCCGCTCAACAACGCCTCTTCAGGCCCTGAATTTGTTCAACAGTCCGTTCATGTTGCAGCAGTCTGAACTCTTCGCCGATCGCCTGATACGCGAGTCTGGTGACAATGCTTCAAAACAAATCGTGCGAGCCTTCTGGCTCTGCTTCAACCGCGAACCCGACGCCAATGAACTGATTGATTCCGCAGAATTCCTGACCGAACAGGGTCTTCCTGCCTTTTGCAGAGCGATGTTGAACAGCAATGAGTTTGTGTTTTTGCAGTAGGAGAGTTCCGCTGACACATTAGGCACGAAGTTGACCATGAACAGACAGGAATCCATTCCGTTCTTCGCTAGACTGCACACGCCGTCTATTCTTGGGACAGTAAATGCTCAAGCTTTCCGCTCGGCCACATCTGAATGAACTACAGCGTTGTCGGCCAAACCCAACTCGGATTTGTAGTGATGGCAATGAAGAAACAACCTAAGGACCTAGGGCACCTGACGCTTTCTCGCGGCGTCAAGTTGTTGCGGACGCTTGAAGGGCACACGAATTCCGTTTTTTCCGTAGCGTTTGATCGTCAGGGCAAGAGATTTGCCAGCGCAGGTGCTGACAACACTATCCGAACATGGGATGCAACAGACGGCTCCCCACTCCTAAAGATCGATGCACATGCGTCGTGGATCTGTTCTGTTGCTTTTGACCCGACAGGTAGAATACTGGCAAGCGCCGCGGCCGATCTCTCGGTCAAAATATGGGATGCTGAGACTGGAACCTTACTCCGTACATTGGCGAACGCTGACCAACCGTTGCAGAGTGTGGCTTTCGACCCAACTGGAAGGCTAGTCGCTAGTTGTGGACGTAGTGGCCCGGTACGAGTGTTCAACGTAGCCAGCGGTCATATGATTCTCACCTACGATACAGGTTCTGTCGCTAACTACAACGTAGCGTTCGATCCACGTGGTCAAGAGCTTGCCATCGCCAGTACGCTCCAGTCCATTGACTTGTGGAACATTGAGACTGATGAACACAGAACTCTGCATAAAGCTCAAGCTGGACTTCAGAGAGTGGCATATTCCCCGAATGGCACAGTGCTTGCGGCAGGGACGCACAGCGGTCTGATCCACATTTGGGACACTACCAAAGCTCAATTGATTCGAACATTGGAGGGCCATACCTCATATGTTGACTGGGTGACTTTTTCAGGCAATGGACGACTACTCGCCTCAAAGAGTAATGACAGGACAATTCGACTCTGGGACTGCAAGACCTGGAATCTTGTCGGGATGATCCAAGAGCCACAGCGGCAAGACCATTGGATTCCGGCACTGGCCTTTCACCCCACCTTGCCGATTCTGGCTTCCTGTGGATGGCCCGAAGGCGAGAAGCAATTTCGATTAGTTCACCATTATGAGCTTGACTACGGCGTCCTGCTTGAACGTCGTATACCTCACACAGTTCGAGACACAGCCGTAGAAAGTACGAGAAGTGACGATTTGGTGCTTCAAGTTTCGTCAACAGTCCACTCGACAACCTCAAAGATTGTCATGGTCGGCGATTCAGGCGTAGGCAAGACTGGACTTGGCTGGCGACTTGCACATGGCGAATATCGTGAACACGATTCGACACATGGTCAGCAGTTCTGGGTTCTGGACCAGCTTACGACAACTCGCGCAGATGGCACGCTTTGTGAGGCAGTCTTATGGGATCTCGCAGGACAGCCAGATTACCGGTTGATTCACACGCTTTCGATTCAGGATGCAGACTTAGCACTGATTCTGTTTGACCCAACCAACAGCCGAGATCCACTGGGCACTGCTGAATACTGGCTACGACAACTTCCGGCCGATTGCCCGAAGATTCTTGTGGCAGCCAGAGTGGACCGCGGTCATCCGGTTTTGACCGATGATGAGTTAGCTGCATTCTGCAGACGAAAAGGCATTGCGGGAGGCTGGATTGCTACGAGCGCACGTGAGAACCTTGGGCTGGATGAGTTGATTGTCCGAATGAAGCGTGCTATCCCGTGGGACGAAAAACCTGTCGTCACCACGGACGCCGTCTTTAAACGAATCAAGGATTTTGTGCTGGTCCTGAAGGAAAGCCGCACCCGCAAGCAAATCGTCTACACAGCAAAAGAGTTACACGAAGCAATCGCAAAACAATTGAGGCGACGTGTCTGGAAAGAGGCCATCGCGACTGTGATCACGCCGGTTGGTGAAGTCTCAATTCTTCAAGCGATCCGGAATCTCAGCAGTCAGGGTTTTGTGCGAATGCTGACCCTGTCTACCGGGGAGGAGCGCATTCTTCTCGTACCGGAGTTGATGAATAACCTCGCCGCATCCATCGTTCTGGAAGCCCGCCGTAACGCACGTGGTTTGGGGGCGGTCGAAGAAAGTCGACTCTTTGAAAACGGTTATCAGTTTCGCGAGTTGGAGAAGCTGTCTAAGGTCGACAAAGAACTGCTCATTGACGGAACGGTGGAAGCGTTTCTCTCCAATCGCCTGAGCTATCGATGCTTTCGTGAACATGCGGGGGAGATCAAGCTTCTGATCTTCCCGGACCTCATGAATCTGAAAAAGCCGCAGCGAGATGACCTGATTACTGAAGATGGTGCTTCATACATTCTGACGGGGTCTACGGAGAATACTTTTGCTGGACTCGTCGTGCTGCTGGGCTATACGAACTTGTTTGTTCGCACAGACCAAGTTCATGATGCGGCATGGTTCGAATCTCCGAACAAGGAGATCTGTGGTGTCCGACAGATTCGTGAGGAGAACGAACGCACCATTGTGCTTCTCTTTAGTCGAGATGCCAGTCTCAACATCCGCCAGGTCTTCGAAGGACTCGTGGAGCAGATGCTTAGTTGTCGTGACACACATGTCCGACGTGTTCGACCAGTGAAATGTTCAAAATGTGGAACGCCGGTCGACCGAGCCGTCATGGCGCGGTTGTTGAAGCAAGGAAAGTCTGCTGTCGGTTGTGAGAACGCCGATTGTCTGCATCGCATCAATTTACCTCCGGACGAACCACTGAGTGTAAAACCGGATCAGCGTCGAATGATTGTCCAGGAAGGTGCCGTTGCGGAATTGCGAACACGTTTCGAAGAGGTGATTTTTGAACTCTCGAGACTCGCTCAAGCCGAGAATCGAATTGCTCCGACGTGCTTCATCAGTTATGCGTGGGGAAATCCGTCGCATGAACGCTGGGTTGAGCATCGACTGGCGATGGACCTGGAAAAGGCAGGCATCCGCGTGATTTTGGATCGCTGGGAGAATTCTCAGATTGGAAGCAGCATACCTCGATTCGTTGATCTGATTTCAAAAGCTGATCGAGTCCTTATCGTTGGCACGAACGCCTATCTTCAAAAGCACGAGAATCGGGATCCAAAGACGGGGACGGTGGTTGCCGCCGAAATGGATCAAGTCTCGGCACGCTTATTGGGCTCTGAAGAAAAGAAGAAGTCGGTACTACCATTGTTGCTGGAAGGCAAGCCAGAAGAATCGCTGCCGCCAGCATTGATTACTCGAGTTTACAGCGACTTTCGCGACGAGACCTTTTATTTCAATACGGCTTTAGAACTCTTGTTGAGTCTCTATGAAATACCGTCGCGACATCCAGCCGCTTCGCATTGGCGAAACCAGTTGCTTTGCGAAGCCTTCTTGCCAGATTCATCAGTTGCAGCATCGGATGACGAAGACTTGCCCTCTGATGATGCTATGAAACAGGCTCTTAAACGCGTTGGAAGCCGAGCGCTGCACTCTGCATTTGACTCCAACCAGCCTGCAGTTGTGGAGCAACATGGACAGCTAGTCTGGTTATATTCGGACGGCACGACCAAACCTTATGTCGCTAGTGAGGTTCCGGAGACGTATCGTGAGTCCTGATCGCGTTAAACGATTGCGAATGATTGCCGGGCCAAATGGCTCTGGTAAATCGAGCATCATTCGCAATCTTGCGAAAGAGCGTTCACCGGATGGCGTGTTCTGGCTCAACCATTATCTCAACGCCGATGATGTCGAACGTGCCCTGATCAGCACTGGATTGGATCTGGCTCAGTTCGAGTTGGAGATCTCATTCTCGATGTTGTGTGATGCTCTTCGCGCCGGAAAACGCATTCCTGATGATCATCCGTTCTTCACCACCGCCAAACTCGATGATTCAGTACTGCACGCAACACAAGGGAACGGTTACCTCGCCGCATCCATTGTTGATTTTCTGCGAGAGGAGTTGATGCGCCGCGGATTGTCATTCTCATTTGAGACGGTAATGTCGCATCGCAGCAAAGTCGATTTCTTTGGTGAGGCCAGAAAACAGGGGTACAAAACCTACCTTTACTTCGTCTGCACGAACTCGATGGAGTTGAATGTGGCTCGAGTTCGTTCCAGAGTTCGGAGCGGCGGGCACGCCGTCCCAGAAGACAAAATCCGAGAGCGGTATCTTCGCTGTCTTGAATTGGCTTCTGAGGTGATCGCAAGGTCTTATCGAGCCTACGTATTTGACAACTCTGGACGCGAGCCAATCTGGCTTGCAGAGTTCGATCCTGATGGTAATTGCGATTTGAAGGTTGATGAAGATCAGATGCCACAGTGGTTTCGCACATGGATCTGGGATCGACACCGCAGATCATTTTTGCCAATCCACAATCCCCACCGGTAGAATCCTCAGACATCACATGACTAATTCAAGAGTCGAGCATAGCGGAAACAGTCGCTCCACTTGTCCGCTCGTCTTTATTTCAACAACTGGGTATCTTTTGAAATAGCGATCCAGTCAGATTCAGCTTATTTCAGACGCCTGAAATAACGGTCGAGTGGCCGTGTCAATAACCGGGTCAAGCAGTATCCACAATGAGAGCTGGACGTTACGTCAACCAGAATACAGGCCGCATCGAGCATTTTGCTAATCGCAACACCTATGCAACACGCCAACACAATCGCCAGCCGTCACCTTCTCAACCGTCGCGGTTTTCTCGACAACACAGCCACGGGGCTTAGCAGCATTGCGTTGTCGATGATGCTGGCGGATCAGGGGTTGTTGAAGGCGGATGATGCGAAGTCGAATACGGTGGGCGGCAAGTCGCCGATCCGACCGAACATAGATGCTTCACGGCCGTTTGCGTCGCGGCAGACGCACTTTCCCGCCGCGGCGAAGCGAGTTGTCGTGATCTTCTGCTCGGGGGCCTGCAGTCATGTCGACACGTTTGATTACAAGCCCGAATTGATTGCTCGCCACGGTCAGCCGCTGCCGGGTGCGGACAAGCTGATTACGTTTCAGGGAGAGCAGGGCAATGTGACTCAAAGCCCGTGGACGTTTCAGCCGCGAGGCGAATGCGGCAAGATGATCTCAGAACTTGTCCCGCATCTCGGCGCGCTGGCGGATGACATATGCTTCATTCATTCGCTCAAGGGTAAGACGAATACTCACGGCCCTGGTGAAAACTACATGTCCACTGGTTTCACGCTGGATGGTTATCCCAGCATTGGAGCGTGGACGACCTTCGCATTGGGCACAGAAAACGAAAATCTGCCATCGTACGTGGCAATTCCGGATCCGCGAGGAACCCCGCAGAATTCTGTGAACAACTGGGGCCCCGGATTTCTTCCGGCTGCGTATCAGGGCACCGACTTCAATACATCGCTGCCGATTCGCAATCTGGCTCGACCGGAGTCCATTGCGGAAACCTCGGACAAGAAGACTCGCGACTTCCTGAAGCGGCTCAACGATCGACATCTCGAACGATTCCCCGGCGACACGGAACTGGCGGCTCGCATCAGCAGCTATGAACTCGCCGCCAAGATGCAACTCAGTATTCCCGAAGTGCGAGATCTCTCCACCGAGTCGGCGTCCACTCTAGCGTTATATGGAGCCGATGATGCTGAAAACACGTTGAAGGCGGCGTACGCGAAGAACTGCATTCTCGCGCGGCGATTACTGGAGCAGGGCGTAAGGTTTGTGCAACTTTTCAACGGTGCATATCAAACGGGTGGTGAAGGAGTCAGCAACTGGGACGGGCATAAAGTGTTGAAAGATCAGTACAGCGTGCATGGACCAGTGCTCGATCAGCCAACAGCCGCGTTGATCACGGATTTGAAGCAACGAGGACTTCTGAAAGATACGCTGGTTGTGTGGTGTACTGAATTCGGTCGCATGCCAACGTTCCAGAAAGGTGCCAGCGGGCGAGACCATAATCCGGAAGGCTTCACCTGCTGGATGGCCGGGGCTGGTGTCAAAGCTCCATTCACATACGGAGCGACAGACGAGTTCGGTTACAAGGCTGTTGAGAACGTCTGCAACGTGCATGACTTTCACGCCACGATCCTGCATCTGTTAGGACTGGATCATGAGCGTCTTACGTTCTACTACAACGGCCTCGAACGTCGGCTCACTGATGTTGAGGGCGTGGTTGTGAAAGATGTTTTGGTTTGACCAGCCAAGAGGGGCTTGTTGGATTAGTCGCTTCCTTCGGACACTTGTTTACCGCCCAGCCCGATGCGCCGGCCAACACAAAAGCCGGCACCTCCGGCTGGGCGGTAAACGACTAGATCAACAGTCGGCAGGCCCGGTGGCGGTTGAGACTGGGATGGTTGATCTCGGCTCTTGTGATGTGGAGCGAATACCGGTAGGCTATTCAGCCCGCCTTCTTTCTCCGCAAGAGATCCAGCCGTGATATCACTATTCGCCAGACATGTTGGTCCCTGCACCCGGGGACTTCTGATCGCTATTGTTGTATTTATTTCGTCGCCAGACGCATCTGGTCAGGACAGTGACGTCGAGAAGTCGTTTACGGCGCAGGTTCAGCCGTTGCTTCAGAAGTATTGTCTTCGATGCCACAACGCCGACAATATGAAGTCGGGGATTCGAGTCGATCAGTTAGATGGTTCTCTGCAGGATCGCCATCTGTTCCTCTGGCGTGACATTGGCAAGCAATTGGATGAAGCCGCAATGCCCCCGGCCGATGAACCTCAGCCGACCAAAGAGGAGCATGAGTTTCTGTCGAAGTGGATTGAGCAGGCGTTAAACGTTGCTCGATCCAGAGACACTCAGAAGAATGGCTCCGTTCGGCGTCTCACGGTTTCTCAATATCGCAATACGATGCGCGAATTGCTGAAGCTGGAGGAGAACCTTTCGGACATTCTTCCTCCCGATGGCGTGTCGAAGGATGGCTTTGCCAACAATGGGCAGGTACTCGGGCTGTCGCCATTGCAGATGGAATACTACTTCGACATTGCCGAGAAATCGCTCGACCTGTGCATCGTCGATGAAAACTCAAAGCCAACCGTTCAGAACTTTCGCATGGATCTCGGATTGGGAATCAATCCTGATCCCTGCAAAGACTCCTTGATTCTCGGTGCGAACAGTCTGCTGCTGAACAATCAGGATTTTGTCGTGACTGAACTTCAGCCACAGAAGCCGTTTGCCTTTACGCCGTATGCGATGCAGTCGTCATTCGATTTTATTGAAGGCTATGTTGGTAACGACACGATCCGTCAGTGGAAACATTTTGACGGCATCTACCATGCGGTGTTTGCCTGTATGCGAGGCACTGAAGGTTATCCGCTGGGCGAGCCTTATCAGGCAGTGCCGGGTGGATTGTTACTTCGACCTGCCATTCCAAGCCCGGAGATCTTTGGCGAATCGAACACCTATGGTCCGATGGCCAACTTTAAGATCTCGCTGCGAGAACTTCCGGATCATGGCAACTTTCGAGTGACGGTGAAGGCATCTCGCTACGACGATGGCCTGATGCTGGAGGGAATACCGGCGATCCCGAGTCCGGTAGAATCGCCGTCTGTGAAATTCGCTTCCATTGACGCCGAGTCCAAAGGATCTGTCGTCATTGAACAGCCCGGGATTTATCAGGTCGATGTTTCCTGTGTGATGAATGAACCGAACCATTTGCTACGACTCAGAATCGGAGATCGAGACTTTTCTCGTCAGATAAAGAACATCAATCCGGCGGATGCAAAGGCTGAAGTGGCCAATGCTGAGCAGATTCATGCTGTCTTCGTTGTCCGTCTTTCAGGCGGTCCGTTGAGTCTTGCTACTTCGAAGAGCGAGAAGACTCGAATCAGCCGTATTGTGCTAACCAGATTGAGCGATGAAAGTGACTTGGCACTGAAGTTCACTCGCTTCGAGAAGCGTTCGCCTGTTTTGGGCGTTCACCTTGGACTTCGGCGAGATTGTGGCAGCACGCTCAATGCTATCGGCAAGCCTCAAACGGTGGCAAGTTTGGAACCAGCTGAGTTCACGTTCACCGGCCCTATTAATGATTTTCCCTATCCGGCGGTCGAAGAAAATAACGTCAACTACCTTGCTGGTATTCGCGAGATCGGTGTTCGCAGTGAATATACCGATGGGCGGGAAATGCCTCGCTTGAAGATCCATTCGGTCGAATTCGAAGGTCCGATTTACGACTCATGGCCACCTGCCACGCATCGCAATATTTTTGTTGACTCACCGAATCGTGGAGATCACCCGCGGTATGCTCGTGAGATCATTTCGTCATTCATGACACGAGCCTGGCGTCGCCCAGTAACCGATGCAGAAGTGGATTCTGTCGTTTGTGTATGGGAGAACTCTTTTGGGGAGAATCATGATTTTCAGCAAGGCATCAAGGATGCTCTGCTGGTCGTACTGACATCACCTCAGTTTTTGTTTTTGATCGAGAACAGCAATGGTCCGGAAGCGGAGAACGTCGACAACTGGGAGCTGGCCTCGAAGCTGTCTTACTTCCTGTGGAATTCACCGCCTGATCGGGAGTTGCTCGATGCGGCGGCGGCAAACACTCTTCAGGCAAATTTAACTGTTCAGATAGATCGACTCCTGAAGGATTCTCGTTCTGAGCAATTCGTGCATGAGTTTACATCGCAATGGCTTAGCCTTGAGAAGTTCGATGTCCTTGAAGTCGATCGTTCAAGGTTCCCAAGGCTGACTCGCGATACGAAAACTCAACTGCGTGAGGAGCCCGTTCAGTTTGTTCGCTATCTGATTGACAACAATTTGTCCGTCAGTCATCTGATTCATTCGGACTTCATCATCGCTAACGACGCAGTGGCCAGCTACTACGATCTGGGAGAACAAACGGAGCACGGCCTTCAGTTTGCGGCGATCTCGCATAAGACCGGGCAGCTCGGCGGGGTTTTATCTCAGGCTGCAATTCTGGCGGGACTGTCCGACGGACGCGAATCCAATCCGATCAAACGTGGCGCGTGGCTGGCTCGACGCATGATCGCTGAGCCGCCTGATGATCCACCGCCAAATGTTCCCCAGCTTAAAGACGATGGAACCGAACGTACTTTGCGCGAGAAGTTGGAACGTCATCGCAATCAGGAAGGCTGTGCGAAATGTCATTCCGGGATCGATCCATGGGGAATTGCCTTCGAGCAGTACGATGCGGCTGGCCGATTTAAGACGCAGGCCGCGGACGCTCATTCGACTCTGCCCGATGGTACTGACGTGGCTGACCTCACCGGACTGCGGAACTATCTTGCGAATGATCGAATCGATCAGGTAGCCTTCAGTGTCCTTAAGCATCTGAGCAGTTACGGAGCAGGCCGCAGTCTGACCCATAATGAACTCGAATGGCTGAAGGAAGCAGGAAAACAGTTGAAGGCGGATGGATACCGAATGCAGGATATGATCCGGTTTGTTGTGACCAGCGATTTGTTTTTGAAGAAGTAATTTATCGTCCTGACAAGAACGAGGAGCCACAACATGCTGCCAATTACAACAATTGATCGTCGTCAGTTTCTGCGTGGGGCTGCTGGGGTCGCGGTGATTCTGCCGAGGCTTGCACTGTTTGCAGATGCGTCCTCCAATGATGCGGCAAGGAATCCGCGGCGATTCTGCGCGATGTATACGGCCAATGGGATGTGTCTGCCGGATCCGGCCAATGGTATTGATGAATGGAGCTGGTTTCCCAAACAGATTGGACGCGATTTTGTCTTCGGCAAGTCGACGGAGCCGTTCGCTCCTTTTCGTGAGCAGGTGAGCTTTCTGGGCGGGCTGTACCATCCGAACGGAACCAAGGCAGATCCTCATGTTTGTTCGGATATGTGGTTGACCGGTGCTCCGCTGCATAACGCGAAACCTGGAACTTACAACACCGTCTCTCTGGATCAGGTAATCGCTCAGCACACGAAACAGTACTGCCGTCAGCCGTCACTGGTACTGTCGATCGATGCCGGCGTTGGTTTCCTGTCACGTACAGGGACGATTTCTTACAACCTCGAAGGCAAGCCGATTCCAGCCGAGAACAGTCCACAGCGAGTTTTCGATCGGCTGTTTCGCAGCAATGAAGAATCCATCGCCGCTCAGCAGAAGCAATTGAAGAAGCGAATTCGACTTGTTGATGCGGTACTGGTGAATTCGAAATCTTTGAATCAGCAGTTGGGGCAATCTGACCGCGAGAAGATGGATCAGTATCTGACATCACTCAATGAGATTGAACAGCGACTGGCGGCTTCGGAGAAATGGATTGATATTCCTTTGAAGTCACAGGACTACTCGCACCTGAAACTCGATGTGACGACCGAGGGTGAACCGGCGGAATACTATCGCAACATGTTTGATCTGATCGCGCTGGCCTTTGATGCGGATATTACTCGGTCTGTCGCCTTTATGCTGAATCGCGAAGACGGCATGGGGATCAGCGATACGTTCCCGATTAAATTGGGCCTGACAAGAACTCATCACAACTTGTCCCACGCCGGTGACAAGGATGGGCAGTTGGAGTTTGCGAAGTATGACCTGTTCCTGAGTCAACAGATCGCGGGCTTTCTGAGCCGGCTGCAGCAATACAAAGACGCGGAGGGAACCGTACTGGACAATTCTTTGGTGCTGTTCGGCAGCGGGTGCAGCACAACTCACAACCCCAGAAACCTGCCGACGCTTCTGGCGGGCGGTACGAGAATGGGCCTACAGCATGGTGGCCACTGGAAGCAGGACGACACGCCAATGTGTAACTTGTATCTGAGTATTCTTGGCGCAATGGGAATACCTGAGTCTTCCTTTGGTGATAGTACGAACAGGTTGTCCGGTGGTGCTTTTACCTAGCTTCAAAGCGGAGGCCGGTCGGGGGCCGTTTCGTCAGCGGGGCAGTCCCAGCGAACAAATGTTTTCCTGAGACGTTTCTTCGTCACTCGAATGGGTGGGTGGCGACCCATTAACCTCACTCAAAATTGGGGATGGTTTCATGGCCGGAACCAAGCGAGTCCACGTTGGAGCTGAGGCGCAGGAGTGTTTGAGCCATGCGGTGTGGATTTCTCGCTTCAAGCACGAATGAGAACGTGCTAAGGATAACTGCTCTGATAACGATGACAGTTCACGCGGAGCATCAACGCAATCGTGCTGCAGGAGTTTCGCGGAATAACCGTAAACCCACCAGCAGTATGCAGAACGCGGCAAACGCTCCGCTCACCATGCCAACAATTGTCGGCCAGTGACTGAAGACCAATCGCAGTCGCCAACCTTCCCAAAGGTAGCCCCAGGTGCAAAGTACCAGAAATGCGGCAATACATAGATAAGGACCAAACGCGACAAATGCTCGACCGGTGAAAATGCGGCCACCGAGCCCCAAAATCAGACCCACGAGCGGAGCGATGGCTAAGGCACACAGCGTCGGTTGCCAGCCGAGGAATGCGCCGATCATTGCCATAAGAGTGACATCTCCAAATCCAATCGCTGGAATTCCGAGGATCAGGCGCGAAGTAATACGGGCGATCCACATCAACCCTGCTCCCGCGACAGCTCCGGATAAACTCCAGATGAGTCCATGGAGATGCTGATGTTCCTTCATCCA
Organism: Planctomycetota bacterium; assembly: GCA_052034165.1. GTDB lineage: Bacteria > Planctomycetota > Planctomycetia > Planctomycetales > Planctomycetaceae > SXXK01. The sequence goes on from JBPOIW010000024.1 coordinate 14,212, forward strand.
TTCCGGAAGATACGGCCCAAAATGGGGAACAGTGACCGCCGGATCATGGAAACTCGGAACAGGCATGTTGTCATACCTCCAGTCCACCCAGACATGAATGAGTTGGAGTTCACCGCTCAGCGTCGCCGCGATCATCGCGAGCAGAGCTCCGCGAACGACAACAGAGTCGAAGATCGAATAATCGAGGTAGTCTGTAATTGTGGCTGTCGCCAGGAGGAAGATAAAAACCAAATGGAAGGGAAGACGATTCTGCCACAGTGGCTGTGAGGGTTGAACTTCGGCGACGCTTTGGCAGCCCTGCTCGACGAGCAACCAGCCGAATCCCGCAAACATGACTGAGATCACCAGAGTGGACCAGAAGGGCCATTTTCTGTCCGAAGCTTTGCAGGAAAAGCAGCGGATGCCCGGATACCACAGAAACAGCTGGCGACGATAGGAAAACGGCTGTCTGCACGAGTCGCAGCGACGTAGTCCGGTGCGAATCGAATCATCAATGAGCGTCACAGCCCAGACTGAGGCAACTCGTCCAGCGATGAGGCCGATAAACAGCAGTAGAATCAGAAATTGCATGCTCATAGAGTGTGCCGAGACGGCGGTTTGATTGTTTCAAGACAATATTTAATCGCCTGCTGTTTTTTTAGGCGTATGGTTCATTTTTCTTGCAACAGGTCACCTGAACACCACAGATCAGGTGGACTTACGCGACGGCATAGGACTTGCAATGACGAATTTTCAATCAGAAACCAAGTTCCTGTGAAGCCGTAGTTGAATTTGACGGAGTGTTTGGCCGTACTGATGGACCTGATCAATGCTGGTTAATTGGCATTGTTTCGGCGGGGCGGTGAACTGGCTGGTCTTTCTTATTGGCGTGAAGTACAAGTTTCCAGGTTACGTCGAGCGCAGATTTCCTGATGTGCTCGATTTTCAGTCGACAGGGGTCAAGGCAGAGATCATGAAAAAGCTTGAGGCAGTTATCCGTCACTATAAGCTCGAAGACGTCAAAACAAAGCTCACCACGATTGGCGTTCAGGGAATGACGGTCTCCGAAGTGCGAGGTTTTGGTCGCCAGCGTGGTCACAAAGAGACCTACCGCGGTGCAGAATACACGGTAGATTTCATGCCCAAAGTGAAGCTTGAAGTCATCGTCAACGACAATGAAGTCGAAGGTGCAATCAACGCCATTTGCGAAGCCGCTCGAACGGGCCAAATTGGGGATGGAAAGATTTTCCAGTACAATTTGGAGCAAGTTGTGCGAATTCGAACAGGTGAAACCGGCACAGACGCCATTTGATCGAAGTTGCCGCTGAGACTCAACACTGATTTTCAGTTCCACCGATTACAAAATGAGACTCAGGATTGTGTTGTCGGCAGACGATTGCCGAATTACACTGCGTCTCTTCGTCTCCCCGCTGGGTCCAGCCCAGTCCGTCGGGCGGCCTGCTGATCGTTGGATCATATGCGGGCTTTACGGGGTTCATGCCCGCAGTCAGTGTTTCAGTTAAAGGCTGTAAGTCGTTACATGGCAACAATTTCTCGCGCAGATCTAAAGAAACTTCGTAAACGCCGTGCTCGTCTGAAAAAGAAAAAGATGAGCTGCATGTTTACTGGGCACGGCGAAGTACCGCGTCCAGTCTATGTGGACTACAAGGATCTCAAGACCCTGCGAAACCTGATTGATCGCGAAGGTCGCATTCTTCCACGCCGCCGAACGGGCACCACGGCACTGTATCAGCGTGCTGTTCGAACTGCCGTTCTAAGGGCTCGGTTCATCGGTTTGCTGCCGTTCGTGGCAGAAGAATAGACCGTCCTCTGCAATCTGTAAAAAAAAGGCCACCTGAGTATTCAGGTGGCCTTTTTTATTTGGCTATTTGGCTGTCGGGTTTGCTGATCTTGTGAATGAATTGAGGTCTGGAGGTTTGAGAGTTCAGGGTCTGTTTTGAAAACAAGAGCTGTTGAGTTTGGCGGCAAATGCCAACTCTGTTCATGCTACTACATGCGGGATGGTGTATTCGAGCGCCTCCTGACCTCTGTCTATCTTCCGCAACGCCAATTTCCTGTCCGTGATCTGCTCGAGGCAATTTCTTTCCCATTGAGCAGCCGCGGTTTATGTTTCGAGTGTTTGTTCGCAACAGACTGTGGGGATTGAACGCTGCATCGGGCCGCAGCATTCCAGAAGGAACGGTCAGTTTTCCGCAGCAGGATGAGCCGGATGGTTTAAGTTCAATGATGACAGACGAGTACATGCCTCAACTCTGCTTCGAGCGAGCCGGCACAGTGCACCATCGTCATTACTTTCGTGCAGTTGCTGTAGTTCGGCCGGCGAAAATGGAGCGCCAAAGATAACATCGACGCGTCCCGGTCGAATCCAATTTGAATTCCGCGGCATTACACGATCTGCGCCAACGATGCCAACCGGATAGATGGGTTGCTGAGTTCGACGAGCGAGTGCCAGAAAGCCGGGTCGAAAGTCGCCGACTTTGCCATCGGAGGTGCGGGTTCCTTCAGGAAAGATTCCCACCAGAAATCCGCTTTCCAGCCGTTCCAGAGCCACTCGAATGCTGCCCCCCCGCGCTGCTTCTCGGCTGATGGGAATCACGTGTGTTTTGCGGAGAATCCAGCCGATGACAGGGATGCGAAATAGATTGTCGCGGGCAAGATAAGAGACTGGTCTTCCCAGAAACACGCCAACAAACAGAGGATCCAGAAATGATTGATGGTTGACCAGAAATAAGCCACCTTGAGTGCTGTCGATGTGCTCGCGTCCAATGACATGTAATCGCACCCATGATTTGCAGAACAGCCAGAACGGAACCCTGATCAGCCTCCACAGAAAGTTGGCTTTCGGTGGTTTCGAAATCGCTGGTACCTGTTCTGCATTTCCGGCACAGATACTGTCCGTGAAGCTTTGGCTTTGTTTGGCTTCCGAAGAAGTGTCCGGCGCCGAATTTTTGAGAGTGTCGTCCATGATGGGATTCATACACATCCTGCGCTTGGCGTCAATCGGAAATTTGTGCGGCCCATCGCCTCGCGAAAGGTCAGAGTTTCTGCAATAGTCGGTTCACCACTGCGGCAGTATGGCTCAGGTCATCAAAAAGGTGATCGGGAGAATGCGGGCTTAGTTGTTCGCGAGTATAGACACCGGTCGCAACAGCCGCGGCGCGGGCGTTGATGGCTCTGGCACAACGAATATCGGCAGGAGTATCTCCGATAACGCACGAGTCATGCCCCTCGACGTGGCGATTCAGGTGACCACGGACATTCTGCAAAGCCAGTTTCGCAACATCATCACGGTGAGGATGATCATCGCCGTAGCCACCCGATTGAAAGTAGTGATCGATTCCAAAGTGGCGAAGCTTGATCCATGCTCCTTCCACATAATTGCCGGTCAGCAGACTCAAGTGAACATTCTCAAGCCTATTGAGCTGTTCAAGCAATTCCGTGACACCTGGCAGCAGGGCTCCCGGTAACGTCTTCAGGCAATCCGGCAAGCGTTCCAAATAACTGTTCATGAATCGCTGACGCTCTTGCGGTGAATCTTCCAGCTGATACTTCGAGAAGATCTCGTCGGCAATTCCGCAGTCTGTGCGTCCAGCGGTCAGGACGTCTTCAAACGGGAAGCGAATCCGAAACTCCTCGACGAGTGCGAGTTCCATCGCACGTTGCCCGGCTCCGCCGGTGCTGAGCATTGTGCCGTCGATATCAAAAAACAGGATGTGCTGTGACAACGAATTCTCTCTTCGTTTTTCTGGTGACTTCAGGCGAGCTACTTCAGTCGAATATCGACACTGGCGCTATGGGCTGTCAGGCCTTCTTTTTCGGCCATCAAACGCACATGATCGGCGTCGGCTCGCAAGGCCGCCGCGTTGTAGTGAATGATTGAACTGCGTTTGATGAAGTCTGTTGAGGCAAGGCCATTGGCGAATCGAGCGGTCCCGCCCGTCGGAAGAACGTGAGAGGGCCCGGCGATATAGTCGCCGAGAGCGACTGGGGTAAAATGCCCCATAAAAATGGCCCCGGCGTTTTGAATCTGCGACAGCATTCGCTCCGGAACGTCCATGGAAATATGCAGGTGTTCGGGTGCAAGCATGTCCGTTAGTGAAGCCGCTTCTGCTTCGTCCCGTGCCAGAATCAGGGCACCATAATCTTCGAGTGACTGTCGTGCGAGATCGCCTCGCTGCAGTTCTGCCAATTGCCGTTCGAGTGCCTGCTTGACGGCGGCGATGAGAGGTTCATGCCAAGTAATCAGAACTCCGGATCCTGGACTGTGCTCTGCCTGCGAAATCAAATCTGCAGCGATAAAATCTGCTCGCGCCGTATTGTCGGCCAGAACGATGACTTCACTGGGGCCTGCGATACTGTCGATATCGACGTCGCCAAAGACATGCTGTTTGGCAAGAGCCACAAACAGATTTCCCGGACCAACTATCTTGTCGACTCGCGGAATACCCTCGACTCCATAGGCCAGCGCTGCAACGGCTTGAGCACCGCCAACTCGATAGACTTCTTTAATCCCCAGTTCATTACACGTGGCCAGCATATCGACGTTGTAGCCACCGAAATCGGTTGGCGGCACAACGATCGCAATCTCTTTGACGCCCGCGGTCATGGCCGGAACCGCTGTCATAAGCACCGTCGACGGATAAGCGGCGGCTCCACCCGGCACACAGATCCCGACTCGCTTCATCGGCAAATGTCGTTGCCGAAGCTCGACAATCTCGGCCCCGATCTTGCGAACAATTCGGGCGTCCTTCGGCAGAATGGCTCGCTGAAATTCGGCAATGTTCTGGCGGATTTGGCCGATCGTATTGAGGAACTCAGGAGATGCCTTTTCTGACGCGGCATCCAGCTCCTTCTGCGTGACGCGCACGGTCGAAGGAGTCAGATCTTTGCGGTCGAGCTTGGACGTGTAGTGCAGAACGGCTTCAATGCCGCGACTACGAACATCATCACAGATTCGCTTGACGACTTCGCGAGGACTGAGCGGTTCTCCAAACAGATCGATCGTACGCTGTCGTCCCGCTTCGGACACAACATCGCCTCGTGGACTGAGTTTGTCTCGCAGATCGCGAAACAATTGCTTTGCGTCACCCTGACGACAATCGATAGTTTTTATGGCAAGTGAAGGCATGTGAATAGAATCTGTAAGTCGATCGAGCTGTTTTGCAGTTCGCGGTCACAATGGAAATGGTCGTCTCAATGAAATCGTCCGCGAACACCCGGCCGCAGATCGTCCGGAGAAAAGAACTCGGAGCAACGCGGAAAACGGGCTGTTCCCCGGAAGCAGGTCTTTGTCGCGGAATGGAGAGTACTTTGTTCAGTGATTGAAGCCTACAGCAGCCCGAAGTACAGTCCGCAACCCCGAATTGACCGTTTTTTATGGCTCATTCCCGTTCTTTGAAAGTCTGCCCCGTGAAACTGATCGATCTTCGCAGTGATACCGTCACTCGTCCGTCCCCGGCGATGCGTCAGGTGATGGCTAACGCGGAGGTCGGCGACGACATGCTGGGTGAAGATCCGACGGTCAATCGCCTCGAGAAAATGGTTGCCGAGATGTTCGGTCGCGAGGCCGCTGTGTTTGCGTGTTCGGGAACTCAAAGTAATCAAATGGGGGTTCGAGTTCACTGCGTTCCCGGTGACGAACTCCTGATTAACGAAACTGGACATATCTCACTGTTCGAAGGAGGAGCGCCAGCCGCATTGAGCGGGGTGACGGTTCGCACGATTGCCGCTGAGGGAGGGTTTCTGGATATCCCCAGTTTGGAAGGGCGCATTCGAAGTAACGATCAGCACTTTCCTCGAACACGGTTACTTTGTCTGGAGAACACAACGAATATCGGTGGTGGCCGAGTCTATCCACTGGATCAATTGCAGCGAGTTTCGGAGTGGTCTGTGGCCCATGGGCTAAAGCGACATCTGGATGGGGCTCGAGTTTTCAATGCGATGGTTGCTGGCGGATATTCGGCCACGGATCTTGGAAAATGCTTTGACACTATTTCGGTCTGCTTCTCTAAAGGGCTCGGCTGTCCGATGGGGTCGATGTTGATTGGAGACAAAGACGACATTCTCAGGGCTCGCAGAGTACGCAAGATCTTTGGCGGTTCATTGCGACAGGCTGGCATCGTCGCGGCTGCAGCGATTTATGCTCTCGAGAATAATATCGATCGTCTGCGGCAAGATCACGAGAATGCTCAGCAGTTGGCGCAGGGGTTGGCTGGTATTGAAGGGCTCCGTTGCGAGGCTTCGCTTGTCGACTCGAATCTAGTGTTCTTTGAGATCGATTCTAACCTTGGAACGGCAGTTCAGTTTTGCGGGGCGTTAAAAGAGCAGGGGATCATGATCGGTCCGATGGGCGGCCAGCGAATGCGAGCTGTGACGCATCTGGATGTCTCTGCCGAAGACATTTCGAGAGCTCTGGAAGTGGTTCGGAGTTGCCTTGCAAAAGGCTTGGCGAATCAAACGGCGACTGCCGGATCCGGCCCATATTCGAGGTAGCAGGCGGTTGTCTGGTTGATCTCCCAAACTTGCTGCTGTTCTTTCGACGCGGATTGCTACAATTTCGGCTGGAAGGAACCGCCGAATGTTTACGTCAAGACTCTTCTCTGCTTTGATTCTTCTTGCGACAGGAATCACGCCGCCGATCCTCGCTGGGCAGGAAGAGTCTGCTGCCGCGCTGGCACCGCAGTTGCCAACAGAATCTGATTTCGTTGAGGTGATTGAACCGCCTGAACTGGTTCTCTCAACCGAAGCGGCTTACCAGCGACCCAATCATCAGCGGCGAGATCTGCCAGAAGAAGGTCAGCATTTTATTCGCAGTGTTGCGTTGATTCTGCTGCCTCTAAAGTTCGATGATGAAGATGGCTGGGGCGATGAGAAGCGAATTCAGTCGGGGCTGAATGTCGACTTTGATGGTGGAAAACTCAAGACCAGTCGCCGATGGAACATGGTGAATCATGGGACGTGGTTGAGAGGCTCCGGCGAGCTGATTGATCCGGCGAACACGTTCACACTGCGAGCGATTCAGTTGCCGGACCCCGATGAGGAGACTCAACGCTACGAAATTCATACCTCAGCGAAGTTGCAGGTCAACGGTCGACAGCAGCAGTGGAACTACGGAGTCATGCTGTGGAGTATCAGCGCTGACGCAGTGGTTGACTTGAGCCTGCATGCGGTTCTTGACGTAAAGTCCGAAGTTGTGACAACGGACAAGGGAACGCGACTTCGATTTGTGCCGACAGTGACTCAGGCCACCGCCAAAATGGAGAACTTTCGACTGCAGCGAATCAGTCATCTCAAAGGAACAGTCGTTCAGGCGCATGGGGAGGTCATTGAAGAGTTGATTCAGATGCGACTTCGCCGCGAAAACAAAGATCTGGCGGCCAGAATCAATAAGGCCATCAAAAGAAAGCCGGAGAAGCTGGAGATCCCCTTTGATATTGGTGGTTGGTTTGGCATTAGTCCGAGAGCCACCCCGCCGACGGCCGAGCAAACGATTCCGTGACGCATTTGCGGTTGCTCTTGAAGAAGTAGCCCATGAGCCCCACTGCGATCATCGCGTCCAAGGTAGAGGCAGTGTCTTCGTATCGAAGCGTTTTGGTGATGGATTATGCAACACCGCGCCGCGGTTTGATGCATTTCTCACTCAACCTGAAGACGACCTTAAGAACAGCCATCCGTGGCAGGATTATTTTTGAAATCGTTGGCTGAAGTTATCCCGACACCTGCGTTTCACACCTTGATGAGCCACTGCTGGACAAATCTCAACAGTGACTTTCGCTCAGAGTTCACTGAGCCCCTCTGCTGAAGTTTCTGCAGCAGGTCCCATCAACTGTCTGAATTCCTGTCGGGAGAATGTCATGTTTAATCGATCACGCAAAGAGACACGTCGCAGACTCGCAACTCAAATTCGCTCCGCCATGGCAACTGCTGCCGAATGCTCGGAATCGCGAGTTTTGTTGTCAGTTGCTCCAATTGATGGCACTGGGAACAACATTGCTCATCCGGAATGGGGCAGTACAGAAGAGGCTATGCTGAGGCTGGCCGATGCGGAATATGCTGACGCCATCGCTGCGGTTGGTGGTCAGGATCGGCCCAGTGCAAGGTTGATCAGTAATGAAGTTTCAGACAGTGGGGGAAAAGATGAGATCAGTAAGCGGCTGATGTCTGCCATGACGTACGCCTGGGGGCAGTTTATTGATCATGATATGACGCTGACGTCTTCGGCCGAGAATGAGAAGATGTCGATTGCCGTTCCAAAAGGAGATCCGTCATTTGATCCCACAGGTACGGGCACGAAAACGATTGACACCATGCGATCAGCCTTTGATGAATCAACTGGAACGGACGCAAAGAATCCTCGCCAGCAGGTCAACCTGATTACGTCCTTTATGGACGCATCAATGGTCTACGGTTCCGACGCTGAAACAGCTTCTTCTTTGAGAACGTTCTCCCGTGGCCTGATGAAGACGAGCGAAGGCAATCTGCTGCCTGTTGGGGACGACGGCCAGTTTCAGGCGGGCGACGTCAGAGCCAACGAGAATCCGGGGCTGATCTCGTTGCAGACTCTGTTTGTCCGAGAGCATAACCTTCAGGCTAAACGTATTGCGGCATCAAATGCAAAACTCACCGACGAGCAGATTTATCAACAGGCTCGATCAATCGTCACGGCTGAAATTCAGGCCATCACTTATAACGAGTGGTTGCCATCTTTGCTGGGAGGAGGGGCCGTCGATAAATATGAGGGCTACGATTCGAGTGTGAATCCGGGTATCAGTAACGAGTTTGCAACGGCCGCTTTCCGCTTTGGACACAGTCTGCTGGGAGACGACGTGGGATTTCTTGACGACAATGGCCTGCCAGTTCGCGACGATGTGTCACTGGCAGAAGCATTCTTCAATACGTCTCTTGTGAAGGAAAATGGGATCGACTCCGCCCTGAAGTACCTGGCGTCAGATCCATCAATGGAAGTCGATACGGAAGTTGTCGAGGGAGTTCGAAACTTCTTGTTCGGCCCTCCCGGTGCTGGTGGTCTTGATCTGGCAAGCATCAACATCCAGCGTGGTCGTGACCATGGACTTGCTGATTACAATGACACTCGAGAGGCCATCGGCTTGTCTCGTGTCAAAAGCTTCGCGCAGATTACGTCTGACAAGGCATTGCAGGCGAAACTGAAATCACTCTATGGATCTGTTGATAAGATCGACCTCTGGGTCGGAGGACTTGCCGAGGATCATGTTCGTGGCAGCAGCGTCGGAGAAACATTCCAGACGATCATCGTAGACCAATTCGAACGACTGCGAGATGGTGATCGGTACTGGTACCAGAATCAGTTTTCAGGGCGTCAACTTGCCCAGTTGCAGAAGACTTCGCTGTCAGATGTGATTGAACGTAATACCGATCTGACGTCCATCCAGAAGAATGCATTCTTCTTCCGATCAGAAGTCGTTGGAGTCATCACGGCAGATCTCAACCGCAACAAGAAGTCCGAACGCAACGAACCGCCTATCTCGAACATCAAGGTCCAGTTGATTGATAGTGCCGACGGTGCCGTGGTTGCGACCACGACAACAGATCGAAATGGCCACTATCGATTTGGAGTTCAGGACGGTCTTCGGACAGGGGTTTATCAAGTGCAGGCACTCAAATCCGATGGGGCTGTGATCACGACTAGTCGAAAGATCTCGATCACAGCGGGTGATGACAACGAGCGTGTGGATCTTGCCGTTCCCGCACCAGTGAAGCCAGCTGGCCCAGTAAAGCCACCGGGTTCTATGACTCCACCACCAAAGTCGGGTGGGGCAACGTCAACACAATCGGTCGCTAGCGGCCAGGGCGCAAAGCCGGGGAAAGGCGCTTTGACTGCGGGGGCCACATCTCAGACAAACGGCGCCTCGAATAATGGGCTCGGGGCTGTGGATGGCAGTCGTGGTGGTACCACTCCAGCCACGGGCAACTCAACGCCGTCTAAAGTCTCATCCGCATCGAACCCTGGCCCCGGCACATCGGCTGCTCGAGGCACGACGCTTCAACAAGCGAGCTCGCTGCACGACATCGAGATGAATGCGTTGACGGACTCACTCTTTGCGGACTGGATGCGATTCGTATAGTTGACGTACGAAGCGGAGAAAGGGCTTGAAAATTCAGAAGCGTGGCATCAAAAGTGTGCCACGTTTTTTTCCAGGACAGAAGGCCAGAACTAAAATCCCGTCGACGGAGCGACGGGCGTACGGTATGAAGCGTGTGGTTGACGGAAGCGGGTTGCTCGACTCAGCTCTTGATGATCTTTGCTGCGACATCATCTTTCAGCAGGCGAGCGGACGGGGTTGCATCGGCAAATCGAATGGGACGACCGATCGGTGTCATGATTTCTTTGCGAGCATCGATTCCCATCGCTGCCATGATGGTCGCGTACAGCTCTGGAACCTGAATGGGGTCTTCGGGGCCGATCGTTTTTCCACCGGCCATCATCTGCATGTTTGAAGACTGTTTCGGAAGGTCCGATGGTGTGGCACCGATCACAGTCCCTTCGCGGAAACCACCTCCAGCGATCATGCAGGAGAACCAGTTTGGCCAGTGATCTCGACCACCAGCAGGATTAATGCTGGGCGTGCGACCAAATTCGCTCATGCAAAGCACGATCGTGGAATCGAGCAGATCTCGTTCTTTAAGTTCTTTGAGAAGCGTTGCGATCGCGGGGTCAAGGATCTTCGTTTGAGTGATATGGCCTTCATGGTTGGACACGTGAGTATCGAAACCAGACAGGTTAACTTCGATGGAGCGAACGCCAACTTCCACCAGCCGCCGAGCAACCAGACATCCTTTTCCGAAAGACGTATCGCCATAGGCCTTCTTGACAGCAGCAGGTTCGGCGTCCAGTTCGAACGCCTTCAACTGTTCGGACGTCATCATCGTTAACGCCCGGTCGAGTGTATTTTGGTGCAGCGTACGAGTTGCTCCGAACTGACGCTGTGACTCAAATTGTTTGCTGACGACACTCAATCCTTTTAGCCGATCTGTCTGACGTTCCTTGGAGACGAACGATTTCAGATTAGACAGCCCATCGCCAGGGCTGAAGACTCGAAAGGCATCCCACTCATTTCCGAGGTATCCGCCTTCCGGAGCCTTGAAAACACCAGGAGCCAGGGCAACGTGTTGAGGGATTTCAATCTTTGAGTCAGGCAGTTCATGGGCCGCGATCGCTCCGAGCGTGGGATACTTCAGAGTCGGCTCAGGGCGATATCCTGTCTTTACAAAAGCCGAACCTCGCTCATGATCGCCTTCTTTGGAAGTCAACGATCGGATCAAGGTGCATAGATGCATTTGCTCAGCAAGTTGCGGCAGCATCTCCGAGATTCGCATGTCCTTAGCGGACGTGCCGATATCCTTTACTTCACCACCGGTTGGCGTCCCGGGATGTGGATCCCATGTTTCGAGCTGGCTCATGCCACCGTTCATCCAAAGTGTGATCAGAGACTTTGGACGTTCGTCGCGCCGCCGTGACGCTGCTCGAGCCGACATACCTGGCAAGGCTAGAGTCAATCCGCAAACGGAGAGCATTTGCAGGATTCGTCGACGACTGATTTCTGTGTTCATGATAAATACTCAAAATGCAGGGCTGGTTTGAGAATCTGATTCGTTAACGAAGGATGCGGTCAATGATTCCATGAAAATTCCGGGCTGTTAAAGAGCGTCCAGAAAATGTCCTGAACGACGTCGGCTCTTGAGCGATCCGGCTTCGGATTTGTTTCAGGTGCACCTGGCGATGCTTCGCGCTTCTTTGCGGCCGACTCGTAGGTTTTGTCGAGCATTGCGACGAAATACTCTTTCTCTTCGATCGAAGGGCGGCGTGCGAGACATGTCAGGTAGATGTTCTCAACCACGGCCTCGTCCGTCGGTGAGAAATCGAGAATCTGTCCAGCGGCTGTCAGCAACTCTGCTTTGCTGAGTTCCGATGAGAATCGTCCATTCATCCTTAGCAAGGCTTGTGGGATTGTGCCGACCTGCTGCAGGAGTTCGTCGTCGCCCATGTCACCGTATTCGTTGAGAAAATCGTTTTCATTGCCAAACTTCTGAGCACGGGCGATCAGATTGGAGTTCTGGTCGATCGTGCGAATGTGAGCCGCCTGGAACAGCGATCCAATGACTTGCTCGGGGCGAAGGCGAACGAGTGGGAATGTGGACCAGGCAGCGACCTGAGCCTGGTATTCGGATTCGTCAGCGGCACTTGATTCCGAAGAAAGACGGAAAGCATCTGACAAAGCAATCAAGCGAATCAGCACACTAAGCCGGTCACCGCGGCCGCGAAATTCCTGTCCAAGAATGTCCAGTGCGTCCTGCTGATCTTCGACCGGATGAGGCAGATCGTCGACAGGATCATGCAGCGGTTTGCCAAACATGAATCCCCAGACGCGATTCGCAATCGCACGTTCGTAACGGCGATTTTCCTTGTGGGTGATCCATTCCGCCAGGCGATGTCGTAACCCGCCGTCTGACGGCAGCCACTCTGAATGGAAAGGCACGGCTTCCGGGATAATTCGCGCTTCCGCTTCTTCTTTTCCCGGATCTACAACCTTGTAGACAACTTTTTGTTTCTTGTCATCAAGCCGGCTATCGGTGACGCCTCCAAAGGTCACACCAGCCTGACAGAAAAAAGCGGCCAATCCTTCAAAATGATGCTGCTTCCATTGTTGATCGAATGGATGGTCATGACACTGAGCGCAGTCAATTCGCTGACCGAGAAATGTTCGCACTGAGCGGCCTGCCAGCTTGTTGACGTTGATAGTTTCATCATCCTGTCGAGCGATCGTAATAAAATTGGCGGCTGGAGAATCCGTCCAGAGTCCTTCGGCGGCAATCAACTCCCTGGTCATTTCGGACCATGAGGCATCCTTCCTCAGTTGTTCGGCCAGCCATGCCGTCATGCGATCACGGCGGAAAATGATAAACGGCCCGCCCTCAACGCCTACAAGACTGCGAGCCAGTCGCTCTGCGAAATAGTCGCTGTAGCGTGAATCCTTGAGCATATCGGCAACCCAGCGATCAATTCGATTCGGCTTATCATCAGCTTCAAAACGGCGAATATCTTCCAGTGAAGGGACCGTACCGAACAGAGCTAACGACAGACGACGCAGAACAGTCAGGTCATCGGCGAAGGTTGCAGGGTGGACGCTCTCAGCATCCCATTGTTTGCGAAACTCAGCATTCAGACGCTCGACAGCAGGGCTGAGTTCCTGATCGGGTGCGATGGCAATCGGCAGGGCAGGGCGATGGTCGATTCGACCGGCCACCTCAACTACTTTCAGCACGAGAAAGGCGACACAGATCGCGAAGATGACGACGATGGCTCTCATACTCTCTCAGATCCTCGCATCTGGTTACACCGGTTAACCGGTTGCAACGCACTGTTCACAACAGGAATCATGTCGTCTCTGCGGCACAATCTGTGTTCGATATCCTTCTGCTCGTTAGTCACAAGCATTCATTCGAACCATCTTTCAGAAACCTGGATTCTGTTGTCTAATTTTGGCCTGTATTCGCCGAATTGATCAAGTCCGATAACTTATAAGTACCACAAGAGATCCGATTATGAGCGTCCTGCAAGCGGAAGCACCGCCGAGTTTGCCGATCGGCACAACCTCCCCCTCTGCGGAACCCTCCGAGAATCCGCCGGATGCAATGCCTCCTATTGAACAGAGGATGGGGCCTGGGAAATTCCCCGGACTCTGGAAACCGGTGCGTTCTGCATTCTGGGCGATCCACGTAGCATTCGGATCGGCTTGCCTCATCCTGATTCTGGCGATCCTGGCGGCGATACCGGGACTCAATATTCTGACGCTGGGTTATCTAATCGATCCACAGCGGCGAGTTGCCAACAGTGGTCGACTGCGCGATGGTTTTCCGTTGATGACGTTGGCTCCACGTCTTGGCGTTATTGTCTTCTTCTCGATTTTGTTGCTCATCCCTGTTCGACTTCAGGCCACTCGAACCAGTGACGCCGCTGTGATTCTTGGTGAGTCGCACGAACAAGTCGTTCAGATGGCTTCCAATCTCCGCATTCTGCAGTACGTCGTTGCGACTCATCTGATGCTTGCGATTGCTCGAGGGGGCACGGTGGGATGTTTCCTGCGACCCGTGAAAAATGTGATATGGATCTTTCGAAAAGTCTTCAGCTCGAAAGGTCGCGAAGAGATGTCTGCCGGGTTGGAGCAGGTGCTTGAGCTTGTCCGTCCCGTTCATCATTTTCTCATTGGCCTGAAAGCGTTCTTCGGAGCGGTGCTGTGGCTGATTGTCCCGGCCGGTTTGATGGTTGCCTATTCCGCACCGAATCGCACATCGCCGCTCTTCGGGCTGCTGTCGTTTCTTGGTGTGCTAATCATGATTCCGGTCACAGCCTGGCTTCCCCTGTTGCAGGTTCATCAGGCTGTGACCGGAAAGTTTCGTTCGATTTTCAAGGTCAGCGTAGCTCGTCGAGTCATCCGAAACGCACCGTTGAGCTGGATGTTGACGACCGTGCTGATGTATGCCATGACGTTTCCGTTGTATCTCGCGAAGATTCGATTGCTCCCGGCCGATGCGATGCTGTTGTTGACTCCGTTCTTTATCATCCTGACTTACCCCGCAAGAATTCTGGTCGCATGGGCCTATCATCGCGGGATGGCTCAGGATCGACTCGCCTGGTTTCCACTTCGCTGGGGAATTCGACTGCTGATGCTGCCCCTCTTGTTTGCTCATGCGGGATTCCTGTTTGTCACACCGACAATCAGTGAGCTTGGCAAGAACGCACCTCTGGAGAATCAGGCTTTTCTTGGCCCAGTGCCGTATGCTCAATGGCAACGCAAATGATGTCGAACAGGGAGAACCCATTGGGTTCTTCAAGGCTTGGGCAAATCTTTGTGATGGCTGAGTGGTAAATTATGAGCTATCGCTCATGATTCGAAACGTGTCAGGGTTGTCGCTGATCGTGTCTGAGATGCCGAGTACCGTTTCATGCCCCATCGATCGCTTTATGAGTTTCAGGCGTCTGATTGTGTGCTGACGCAGAATTTCTCCAGGGCAACTTGCCGCGCACAACGCAACAGTTCGAATATGGAAAGACGCGCCAACTGTCGGAAAGCTTGTGCGCCGCTAATGCTCAATCCCGCGTTTCGCATCTTGTTGATAGGGTTGATCACAGCGATAGTTTCAACGTCTTCCGCTGCATATGCGCAGACTGTTCAGGCACTCGATCCGGAAGGAATTCGTGGCACATTGATTCTTGTCGGTGGTGGCGAGGTTCCCGACGGTGCCACTGAGCTTCTCAAGAAGAACTCAGAGGGTGCATCCATTGTGATTCTGGCCGATGCGTCTTCTGAACCGCGTGAAGCTGCTGAGTCGGCTCGAAAGTGGCTGAGCGAGCATGGTCTTTCAAATATGGTTTCCGTTGATCCAGAACTCCCGTTAGCTGAGAAGTTTGCAGAGACAATCGAGGCGATTGAGAAGGCCAGCGTTGTCTGGATCAGTGGCGGACAACAGTCGCGGCTTGCAGAAGCGTATGCTGGTTCCGGAGTCGAGGATGCTCTTCGAGCGATGCTGCATCGCGGCGGCACAATTGCTGGCACCTCAGCCGGAGCCGCCATCCTGTCCAAAGTCATGATCGCCTCGGGAAAAGAGCAGCCTGAAATCTCCGTCGGCTGGGATCTACTACCGGGGGGCGTAGTGGATCAGCACTTTAGCGAACGGAATCGACTGAATCGTTCCCGAATTGCCGTTGATCAGAATCCAGGTTGTTTTGGGCTGGGCATTGATGAATCGACGGCAGTGATTATCTCCGGCAGAAGTCTTCAGGTAACTGGGAAGGGCAAGGCAACGATCCTGCTGGCGAAGTGCAATTATCGAGAGGCCGAGTCATATGAGATTGCCGCCGGCGGAGTTGCCGATCTCACCCAGATACGACGTTCGGCTTTGCAACGGAAATCGGGAGTCAATCCCGGTGAGCCGGTCAATGGCCCTCCAGAACTGAAATCGGGATCACTGGTCATTGTCGGCGGAGGTTCGATGCCGAAGGATGTCGTTGATCGATTCATCGAGCTTGCCGGAGGACGAGATGCAAGAATCGTTGTGCTGCCAACAGCGGTTCGTCGGAGTGAAACCACTGATGACGTTCCGGGGTTCCTGAAGCGGGCAGACGTCGCGAACATTACAGTGCTGACTCAGCGATATGGCGAAGTGGAAACGGAGGCTTTTCAATCAGCCTTGAAATCGGCGACTGGCGTCTGGTTTGGTGGTGGTCGTCAGTGGAACTTTGTTGATGCCTATGAAGGAACAACGGCCATTGAACTGTTCCATGATGTGCTTCGCCGCGGTGGCGTCATCGTAGGAAGCTCGGCCGGAGCAACGATTCAAGGCGAGTTTCTTGTCCGCGGCCATCCGCTTGGTAATACGGTCATGATGGCTGAAGGCTACGAACGAGGATTTGCATTCCTGCCTGGTGTTGCCATTGATCAGCATTTCGCTCAACGAAGTCGTCAGCCTGACTTGTTGCCTGTCGTCAAACGTCATCCCAAACTCCTTGGGATTGGAATCGACGAGAGCACTGCTGTCGTCGTGATCGGCGCAAAGGCTGAAGTTATAGGTCAGAGTTCGGCTCACTTTGTTTCGGCTCAACATTTCACGTCGCTGCCTTCGGAGGCATCCCTGCCGATGGATGTGAGTTCTGCTGCCGCTCTTTACACCACGGTGAATAGTGGCGATTCCGTTGAGCTGCGGACCTTAATCGAAAATCAGCCTTGAAGTCGCGGTTTGTTTCACTCTTTTAGACTGCGACAGCCTGCTGCCGCTTTGGTGCAGGCAGCCTGCTGCCGAACAACGAGAGTGAACTTGTGTCATTCGAAACCGTTTTTTCCACAGCAGGCTGTGGACGGGAAAGCTGCAGCGGGCAGCAGCAGTCCAAACAACGGGGCAATGCCACCTCACTCCACGAGGTACAATAGCGTGGTTGTGGTCGCGCTATTCAATCGCTCGCAGGCCGATGTTGAATTTCAGGGCTAACAGTCGCAGCAGGACGACCAGCGTTACGCTGATGGCAAAGTCGGCCGATGTCGGCAAGGGCAGGAGCTTACAGCCAATCAGAACCCAGCCTCCCAGAAAAGCGCACGTCGCGCAGAGGGGCGTCATGGGACGGAAGAGACTGGGGACTTCGTTGCATGCAATGTCTCCGATCACACCGCCGAATGTTCCGGTCATGACTCCGAAGAGAACTGCCACAAAGGGATCGACCCGTTGCGCAAGAGCGATCTCGGTGCCGAGGATGCTGAAGAGACCCAGACCCAGTGCATCAGGGAAGTACAGAAATTTCTCGACCCAATCAGGGACACGTGGAACCATCGAAACAATCGCGGCGACGAAAAACACGATCACCGGATACCAAGAGTACTGAATCCAGAACAGTGGATGACGATCCAGCAGCACATCACGCAACGTTCCACCCCCGAACGCCGTCATAAATGCAACAGAGAAAACGCCGACGAAATCCATGCCCTTGCGTCGGGCCAGCAGAACTCCGAACACTGCGCCGCTGATGACAGCAGCGACTTCGATCAGAAGAATCATGGTGCTGGTTTCTCCGGCGAGGAATGTTCCGGAGGAACTGTTGTCGGCGGGCCTCCTTCGGGAGCCGGGCGATTGGCGATGATCGGGTTGCCGGTCAGATCCACTTCGGTCCAGGTGGTTGGCGTCCTGAAATCCAGTCGGAATGAGCGTTCACGAATCTCCTGCTCCTGAACTAACTGGTAAACATAAAGCTCAATCACATCCAGTTCCCAATGCAACTTCTGGAGGTCCACCTTCTCCATTACAAGATCATGAATTCGAGTTTGCAGGTTTGCGATGGCGGCGACGGACTTGGGATCGTCGGACGTTGGATCAAACTTCAGTTTCATGCCGATCTGCAGCATTCCAGGAGTGTCTTTATGCAGCTTGCGTTTGCCGCCGTTGACCCGCGGAGCCGACCCCGGAAACTCGGCAACGATTGCCTCCTGTAACGGCATGAACGGCATGAGATGCAGTGTCCAGTAGCCATAGAGAAAAGCGGTGGCGCAAATCCCCATCAGAAACATGGAGGCCACGACCTTGCGTCCGGTCAAAAAAGGGCGGCTGGCGGGCACTTCTGGATTTGACATGGAATATATCTCGGCGAACTTAACGGGGGTCGATACGTCGCAATCTTAGACCCAGGACCGTCGAAGTCAGCCCAATATGGGCGGTCTGGACAGCCAGATTCCCGCGAACGATGCGAAGCCGGACAAACTCGGGCAGTTTCTCGTTGACGTTTGGGCTGTCGATCTTTTACAGTTCCGAACATGAGCTTCAGCATCATCAGCATTCAGATTATCGGACTCGGCGGCATTATTACCGCTCGACCGCCGCTTTATGCCTGAGGATCGCAGAAACCGAATTTCGCAGCCCTCAGGTCATCCTGAGGGTTTTTTTATTGGTACCGAAAGTTTTCGACATGTCCCGTATCCAGCTTTATGACACAACCCTGCGTGATGGTTCTCAGGGAGAAGGCGTTAATTTCTCGCTGCAGGACAAGCTGATGATTGCGCAGCGGCTGGATTCACTGGGATTCGATTACATCGAAGGCGGGTATCCACTCTCCAATCCGAAAGACGAGGAATTCTTTCAGCGAATTGCTGACATGGACCTGAAGCATGCTCGTGTTTCTGCCTTTGGAATGACTCGCCGAAAAGGCGTGGCGGCCGAAGACGATATCGGGATGCAGGCGCTGATTCGATCAAAGGCTCCGGCGGTGACCATTGTCGGAAAGACATGGGATCTGCATGTCACGGAAGTCCTGCGAGTGTCGCTGGAAGAAAACATCGCGATGATCAGAGACTCCATCGGATATGTTGTCTCTGAAGGGAGAGAAGCAATTTACGACGCGGAGCACTGCTTCGACGGCTGGAAGGCGAATCCTGACTACGCGCTGCAGACATTGCAGGCCGCAGCAGAAGCGGGAGCCAGCATGATTGTGATGTGCGACACCAACGGAGGAACACTGCCGGAACAAATTGCCGAGTTCGTTTCGGCTCTAAAGGCCGCAGTGAAAGTGCCAATCGGAATCCATTGCCACAATGATTGTGAGCTGGCAGTTGCGAATTCGTTGGCGGCCGTGAAGGCTGGAGCGATGCAGGTTCAGGGAACGATCAATGGAATCGGCGAACGCTGCGGGAATGTGGATCTGGTTTCAGTCGCCGCGAACTTAAATCTCAAGCTGGGTTACGACGTTCTGGTTCCAGGAGGAATTCAGAGGCTGACCGAGTTATCTCGCTATGTGTACGAACTGGCGAACATGAATTTCCGTTCCGGGCAGCCATTCGTCGGAACCAGTGCGTTTGCTCACAAGGGAGGCATGCACGTTCACGCGGTCAATCGACTGGCCAGAAGTTATGAGCACATTACTCCGGAAGCTGTTGGCAACGAGCGTCGAATTTTGGTCAGTGAGTTATCTGGTCGATCCAATATCGTGGCCAAAACAACGAAGTTCAACATCAGTCAGGACAACGAGATGATGTCCAAAATTCTGAATGCTGTTCAGGATCTGGAGAACGAAGGGTACCAGTTTGAGGCGGCAGAGGCGTCGTTTGATTTGCTGGTAATGAAACAGTCTGGCAGCTATCAGCCTGCTTTTCAGCTCGAACATTATCGAGTGCACGTTGAGAATCAGGCTCGCCACCCTATGACAGAAGCTGTAATCAAGCTGGCCATCGGTTCCGCTACGCAGCACGTAGCGGGTGAGGGAGATGGTCCTGTTAACGCATTGGATAGTGCATTGCGAAAGGCACTGACACCCGCGTATCCGGGACTCGCGGATATGGCTCTTGTTGACTACAAGGTCCGTGTCATTAACAGCTCTGAAGGAACGGCGGCCAAGGTTCGAGTTGTCATTGAGAGTCGCGATCGCAACAGCGTCTGGAGCACTGTAGGGGTGAGTGAAAATATCATCGAAGCCAGCTGGATCGCTTTGGTGGACGCTGTCGAATACAAGATTCACATGGATCGTGGAGTCATCCGCAGCGGTGGTAACTCCTGAGATTTCCACTCCAAAAATCTGCCGAAGTGTCCGCATATTTTTGTCAATGCTTCGTTCATTTTCTGATTCCTGCGATGGGCCATGACTGACTCAGATTCCTCGATAGCCCCGGAGTTACTCTCCGTGCTGCGAAACCCGGCGGATGGCTCTGCGCTAAGTCTGGATGCTGACAGCGTTGGGATCAGATCGCAGGATGCGAAGGACCGCTGGCGAGTTATCGATGGAATTCCGAGATTCGTCAGTGATCAGCATCTGGAGAGTTTTGGACACCAGTGGACGACATTCGAAGTGGCCCACGATGATGAAGACCGCGCGACGTTTGAGGCGAAGACTGGTATCGCTTTGAATCAACTGCGTGGAATGCGAGTGCTTGATGCTGGGTGCGGTGGTGGTCGTTATTCGAAGATCTGTGGTGAAAATGGGGCCATTGTTGTTGGGGCGGACCATACGCGAGCCGTCGATAAGGCTCGTCAGCTTTGCGCAAGTCTGCCCAACGTGCATTTTGTTCAGGCAGATCTGAAACAGCTGCCGTTGGAGCAGGCGTCATTCGATTTCGTTTTCTCGATCGGTGTAATGCATCACGACGCCAACACACGGGCTGTGTTTGATGCGGTGGCGAAGATGGTGAAGCCCGGGGGACGCTACTCGGTCTGGCTCTATCGCCGCAATCAATGGTGGCAGGAACTGATCAACACCGGGCTTCGCGCTTTGACATCACGATTGCCGTCGGCCGTGTTGATGCCGTTTTGCCATCTTGGGGCCGTCCTCGGAAGCATTCCCCTGATCAATCGGACTCTCAATAAAGTCATCAATTTCAGTGCTCACCCGAGCTATGAAAACCGAGTGTGTGATACTTTTGACTGGTGGGCTCCCAGATTTCAGTATCATCACACCGTGAATGAGCTGACAAGATGGTTTTCGGAAGCAGGGTTTTCGCAGCTGAAAGAATTGCCCCCGGAAAAATCTGGCCGGTTCTATCGCTGGGCCTATGAGAATAATTTATTGATTGGCAGCGGTGTCAATATCACCGGAATTCGCCAGTAATTGCTTCATTGGGCAATGCGATTTAAACTTGCGGTTCGCGGGAGCTTGATTTTTGAGTGAACCGCATCAACGAACCCAACGACGGCGTCCATCATTCATGATGCTGGACTCCTTTTTCTCAGAGAGCAACGCAGGTTTCTCTGCCTGTCAGAACAGACGATGTCAGACATAACTCCTGAATTTACCAATCGTGAACTAAGTTGGCTGGAATTCAATCAGCGAGTCCTGGATGAGGCCTGCGATCCATCGGTACCTCTCCTGGAACAATTGAGGTTCCTCGCGATTACCGCCTCAAACCTTGATGAGTTCTTCATGGTTCGTGTCGGCAGCTTGCTGACTTCGATCAGGGCTGGTGAAACCGCGCCGGATCCCTCGGGCATGTCACCGCTCGAACAGATCAACGCGATCAGCATCCGAACTCAGAAAATGGTGGCTGATCAGCATCAGGTTTATCTGCGAGAAATGGAACCGCATCTGGCAGACGCGGGAATTCGCCGACGTCGCCCCAGCGAACTGAATGATCGTCAGGTCGACTTTGTTGATACAGTCTTTCAGGAACAGATACAGGCTGTACTGACTCCTATTGCTGTCCACGATCCTGCCAGGTTTCCCTTGTTGTTTGGCCGAACCGTGAATGTGGCTGTGCAACTGAAAAGCAAATCAGAAACGGAACCATTTCGCTTTGCTGTGATTCCTTTCGGCCGCTTTGATCTTCGCTACATCACGTTGCCAAGTGCCGGTGGTTATGAATTCATATTGACGGAAGATGCCATCACGCTGATGGCCGGCCGGTTCTTCCCCGGTGAAGAAGTTGTTGCGACTGTGCCTTTTCGGGTCACTCGTAACGCAGATCTGACGGTCAGTGACGAAGATGGCGCTGACCTGTTGGCTGAGATGGAAGATGTACTGGACTATCGCAAAGACAGCTTCTGCACTCGTGTTGAGATTTCGGACCACGTGACTCGTCCGATTCTGGAGTTTCTGAAGGCGCTGTTGCGAGTCGGTGAACGTGATATCTATCTCGTTCCAGGGCCGGTTGGCCTGAGCGATCTGATGCAGCTGTCGAATGTCAGCGGCTTCGACCAGCATCTTTATCCGGGGTGGACTCCGTGTGTTTCACCGAAAATTGATCCATCGGAATCGATCTTCGACACGATGAAATCACAGGACGTGATGCTGTTTCATCCTTACGAGTCTTTTGAACCTGTCTTGCGACTGCTGGCCGAGGCCGCTGAAGACCGTGATGTCGTTGCGATTAAGCAAACCCTCTACCGTACAAGCAGAAACAGCCCGATCGTCAAATCGCTGATGCGAGCGGCAGAGAACGGAAAGAACGTCACCGTTATTGTGGAGTTGAAAGCTCGCTTCGATGAAGCACGCAACATCGAGTGGGCCAGACAGCTGGAATACAGTGGAGTGCAGGTTATTTACGGTGTGCGCGGTCTGAAGACGCATGCCAAGGCCTGTATTGTTGTTCGTCGCGAGCCGCAGGGGTTTCAGCGATATTGCCACTTCGGCACCGGTAACTACAACGAAATCACTTCGCGATTTTATACGGACCTGAGTCTGCTGACCTGTAATCGGGATTTGGGGAATGATGCCATTTCCTGGTTCAATGCGGTAACGGGGTCGTCACAGATTCAACAGTTCTCGCAGATCGAATCGGCACCGATTGGTCTGCGTGAGAAGCTGCTGGAGATGATCAATGTTGAAAAGGAACGAGCTCGGAATGGAGACAAGGGCCATATCATTCTGAAACTGAATTCACTCGCCGATCCAATCATGATTACCGCGCTTTATGAAGCGTCGCAGGCTGGCGTGGAGATCGAAATGAGCATTCGCGGTGTGTGTTGTCTCAAGCCAGGCGTACCCGGTCTGAGTGAGAACATCCGCGTGACGAGCATCATCGATCGCTTTCTTGAACATGCACGCATTATGTATTTCCACCATGGTGGCGACGAGCGTGTCTTCATCTCAAGTGCTGACTGGATGCCGCGAAACCTGGATCGGCGAGTCGAGTTGCTGGTTCCTGTGCTCGATGACAATTGCAAACGAAAGGCCATCAATATTCTGAAGACCTGCCTGAGGGACAATATGAAGGCTCGCACACTGACGCCGGACGGGTCTTTTGAACAGCCTGCGGGTTCTCCCGTGAAACCTTATCGCAGTCAGTTGGAGTTTCAGCGGAGATCCCGCGAAGCTGCGGAGAATGCGTTCGAAAGAAATCGCACTACGTTTGTGCCGGTGGAGCCGAATTCGTAGGGGATGAACGAAGTTTTGCCAGTGGCCCGAACGGAATGAGTGGATAGCCTGAGACTTTCCGCATGTAACTCAGATATTGCTCACCCAGAAAGAAGGCGATGCGGCGATCCTTGAGCACGCTCCCCACGCCAATATAGACAGTCCAGATGCCCGTCAGAACGGCGTGATCCAGTGTCATGGTCGGTGTAAACCAGATGAGCCCAAGGAAGCTCAGGTAGACAGGGTGCCGAAGAAGACGATATGCGCCGCGAGGAACGAAGTCGCGGCGAGGCATTTTCTTGTGTTGGTACCAATGCATCCATTGAGTCCAGCCGGTCTGAAATCCCAGCCCTGTCAGATGAATGCTGTAGAGCATGCTGGCCCAGGAGAATAAAAAGCAGCCCACAACAAGATTTGCTGCGATACCATCCAGATCCCAAAGAACTGTGGCGGTTCGTTGCCAAAAGGCAAAGATCAACCACAAACTGAGGCAGGTACAAACGCAGAAGAAGGCGCCGTAGAACTCTGTTGGCACCCAATGCCTTAATGCTGAACGAGTTCTGGGATGGAGCAGGAGGCTGTGGGGAATGGCGAACTGTAATGCCAGCAGACAGTCGACAAGCATCCATGAGCCGGAAGTTCGAGTCGCGCCATAGCGCAGGAACGAAAACAAGCCAACCACAGTGACTGCAAACAGGGCCTGAGTGCCAATGCCAAATGTAAAGCCTGCGAGACGCCGAAGAGAGAACTCTGTTGGTGCCTGGCTGGTACATTCAGTATAGGGTAACGATGCAGACATTTCAGACATCCTTGTTCTGAAAACGCAGACTCAACAAGCTCAGCCACCGTGCTGGGCAGCAGAAAAGATGTCAGATCTTTTCTGCGATGAAGCAACCATATTTCATTGCGCCAGTGTTGTAGGCGTCGAGAAGGGTTTGGAAGCGGTCGATAAAAATGACTTGTCCCGGATCAATGATTGACGCCACACGACGTATTCCAAACCGGTTACATCGGTCGCGGCAGATTTCCCATGTTCTGGAGACTCGACTGGTCCAGTTATGGACGCGAGTCATCTTCAGGCCTGCGGCTGTCAGCCAGTGACAATAGTCCTGCTCAGATCCGAGTGAAGGGCAGAAGAAACCTTCGCAAACGTCGTAAACAAGTTTTGACTGAGATTCGCTTAACGGTGCATCACCGGCAAGCCAGGCACAGATGGCAACCTTTCCTCCTGGTCGCAACCATGTGGCCATTTTTCGGAAGAACGCGGGCTTATCGAACAAATGTTCGGTGCACTCGACACTCCATGCGACATCAAAGCTGCCGACGGGGAATTCCACTTTCTCCGCATCTTCACACAGGAATGACGTTTTGGCTGAGGTGCCAGCGAGACGAGATGACCAAGTTGCATAGCGTTTCTGGAAGGAACTGATCGTCACACCGGTGACTTCACACTTCAGGTGTTTGGCAAGGTGGATGGATGAGCCACCCATTCCGCAGCCAATATCGACAACTTTGTCTCCCTGACGTATGTCGGCTTCTCGCGCGAGCTGTTCGGTTAATTGACGGGCCGCAACCTTGGGAGATTCATTGCCAGACCATAGCCCATGATGGATGTGCTGGCCCCACAGGATTCGGTAGAAGATTGTGGAGATATTGTAGTGTTGTCGGATGACATTCTTCTGAACGTCCGGGCAAGAGATCATTCTTGAGTTTCTCGCTGCAGGATTTCGCTGTGTAATTCACGTCAGAGCAGGGTGGCTAAGGAGCATCGCCCGAAGCGATCCACAGGTCGCCATGAATTATCAGTTGATCCGTTACACCCACGGCACCCAGTGCTTTTCGGAATGGAGTCATCCCATACTGTGTTTGCAGTATGGCAAAACGCCCGCGAACGTGAATCATGTTGTCGTTTTGTTCTGCCTCGGCTTCGAACTTGATGGGCCGAGTTTTGCCTCGAAGCGTGAACTCACCAGTCAGTTCATACAGCGGAGCACCAGTTCGATTTTTCTTTTCCAGCAAGGTGGCCGATTTGATCACAAACGTAGCCGTCGGAAATTGGCCAACGTTCAGGATGGACGTGTTCTTCATGTTGTCGTTGACCTGCCGACGAGTCGACGCGTCAGTCGATCCGCTCAATCCGACATAACGCCTGGCGGCATCGGTATCAGCATCAAAACTATTCATGTCGAAGACCAATTCTCCAGCTTCTTCAGCGGTGCCCAAAGTCAGCGAACCGCTTTTGAGTCGCCCTTCGACTCCATGCTGATGCCCGAGCCCGGTCTTGTCGACGAAGATATAGACTCGACTCTTCTGAACACTGACCTGATGAGGTTCCAGCTGCTCAGCCTCCACAGCCTCCGCTTGTTTCCGTGCGTCACGGGCCTGCTGCGGCTGCGCAAAAGAAACAGGCAGGAAGAAGGTCAGGGCGACACCGAGAAACAGGCTGAGAATAAAAAAGCTGATTGCGCGAACCATAAGAACATCCTTCACTGAAAACGGTCACCCCATCATGGAATCACCATGCGAAGCAATAACTTAAACGGGCTGTTGTTGTCGAGATCGAAATACTACAATTGTCATAGTTGAAGAAGTCATGACACCTCTTTTTTCACTTCTGCGATTTGCTGCCACTTTATGACGCTTGATCTACGAACACGACATCTTCAGGCTGAGTTAATGGATGACCCATCTCTCGACGGTGTCTCCCATGAGCAGGCTCTGACGGGTTTGCGGCGGATCAACTGGTGGAGTCGGACAGACGTGGCGGTTTGGCGCGCCATCAGAAGAAATCTTACGGGCGACAGTTTTGACCGTCCAATTTCTGTTCTGGATATTGCGTCAGGCGGGGGAGACCTTGCGATTCGACTCTCCATCAGAGCCGAGCGTGCAGGGATTCCATTGAATATTGAAGGATGTGATATCAGCCAGACAGCCATACAATTTGCAACTCGCCAGGCGTTGGCCTCCAACCGCGCGAATATTCGGTTCACTTTGTGCAATGCACTTCAGGAGCCACTTCCGCAGGCTCAGTACGATGTCGTGATGTGCAGCCTCTTTCTGCACCACCTGAAAGTAGAAGATGCAGTGTTGTTGATGGAAAAGATGAAGACGGCAGCTCGCTCCCTTGTATTAATCGATGATTTGCAGCGTACTCGACTGGGTTACTCGCTTGCCTGGCTGGGGTGTCGTCTGCTGACGCGTTGCCACGTCGTTCATGTTGATGGCCCGATGTCAGTTGAAGGGGCATTTACGATCGACGAAACAAAGAAACTTGCAGAGCGAGCCGGCATAGGGAATGCCATCTTTGAAACGCACTGGCCTGAGCGATTTATTATGACAAGTCGACAGAAAGAGTACGCGGAGTCATCAGGTACTTCCGGGGCGGCTTATGGACAACAATGAGGGCAATGCGTCGGGAAGATATGACGTTGTGGTCATTGGGGCCGGGATTGCAGGCTCCTTGGCTGGCCTATTGTGTGCCCGGAGTGGTTTCAGAACGTTGATCGTCGAGAAACAGTCATTTCCTCGTCATAAGGTCTGTGGCTGCTGTATCAATGGACGAGCATTGTCGATACTCAACGAAGTTGGCCTTACCGAATGCCTTCGGGGCCTTAATCCAACGACGACTTCGTCACTCGCAATTCGGTATGCCGGGCGGGCACTGGATGTTGCCATGCCTCTGAATATGGCAGTGTCCAGAAAATCGTTGGATGCGTGTCTTCTGAATGAGGCGAGGAAGGCTGGCTGCGAAGTGGTTGAACAGGCGACGGCGACTGTCGTGCCGTCGGGCGCTTTGGAAGCGAGTTCCGCTGACGATGTCCGCACGATTGCACTCAGGTATCGAAGTGCGAATGCCGCCGCGGCCGTTGTGGAAACTGCAGCAAGCGAGACCATCGAGTCGACGGTTGATGCTCGAGTCGTTCTGGTTTGTGATGGGTTGGGGCACCCGAGTTTGCAGCTCTTTCCTGAGTTTTCTTCTCCGCCATTGCAGGGGTCTCGGATTGGTCTGGGAGTCGTGATTCCTCGTGGCGACGGCGATAGCTGGGTTCCGCAGGGGGCAGTGCTGATGGCCGTTTCTCCGCAGGGTTATGCTGGAGTTGTGGAGATCGAAGATCGACAATTGAATATCGCTGCGGCGATTGACCCCGGTCATCTGCAGCAGACCAGATCAGCCAATTCATCGTTAGTCAGTATTTTTGAGTCCGCGGGACTTCCGGTACCGACTCACCTTGGAGATGCGGCTGTCAAAGGTACAATTCCATTAACGCGTACGGCGTCAAAATTATCCGGACACCGGATCTTTCTGCTGGGCGATTCCACGGGATATATTGAACCGTTCACCGGAGAAGGGATGGCCTGGGCAGCGTCCGCCGCGTGCGCGATTTTACCTCTCATCAAGACGGCACTAACGGACACGTGGTCTCGCACTCTTGAAGCTCAGTGGGAGGCAAAGTTTCGAACAATCGTCAGTGGCGAACAAAAAGCGTGTCGACTTCTGTCGGCCGCACTTCGACGCCCCTGGATACTGACGCCTGTTTTGACAGTCTGTCGCATTTTCCCTGCTCTGACGCAATTCCTTGTTGGTCGAATCAATCGTGTGCCTCGGGCACTGGAAAGTGTCTGATGTCTTTTGTCATTCTGGGTCTGGGAACAGCGCTGCCTGATCACTGCATTTCTCAGCAGGGCGCCGCCACATTCGCCACCACGTGTATCGCACCGGATGCTGCCGAATCGAGCAATGTTCCTGCACTCGTGCAGGCGTTGTATCGTCGTGCCGGAGTGCAACAACGCCACAGTGTACTGCTGGAATCGTCTTCCGACGGAGAGGCCACGGCCGAGCGATTCTACCAGTTTGCGAAGTCCGCTGCGGATCGTGGTCCAACGACTTCTGAACGTATGCAGCGTTATGAGAAGGAAGCCGGGAGACTGGTGGTCTCTGCAGCTGGAAAGGCGTTGAGCGAATCCGGGGTTGGTGCTCACGAGATTACTCATCTGATCACTGTTTCCTGCAGTGGGTTTGCCGCGCCGGGAGCTGATCTGCAGCTGATTCGGGACTTGAAGCTTTCCGCAACAGTTGCACGGACTCATGTCGGTTTCATGGGATGTCATGGAGCACTCAATGGATTGCGAGTGGCCAGAGCATTTGCTGATTCGGATCCTGGAGCCGTTATCCTGGTGTGTGCCGTTGAACTATGTTCGCTGCACCATCAGTATGGCTGGGATCCTCAGAAGATCGTTGCCAATTCTCTCTTTGCCGATGGTGCCGCTGCCGTTGTTGGTCGCTCGGGTGTGTCTGTAGATTCGGGGGCGTCACCGGGGCACGGGACACTGGTGGATAATGGGTGTTGCGTAATTCCTGACTCCGAAGACATGATGACATGGAGAATTGCAGATAACGGATTCGAGATGTCGCTCTCGCCGGAAGTTCCAGGCATCATCACTCGACACCTTCCGAGTGTGCTGGCGCAATTTTTGGGCCGCAACTGCCTGACCATCTCAGATGTTTCAAGTTGGGCTGTTCATCCCGGCGGCCCCAGAATTCTGGCGGCCACAGCCGAAGCTGCCGGGCTTTCTGAGGAACAAATGTATCCCTCGATTTCCATTCTTCAGCGATGTGGAAACATGTCGTCGCCAACAGTTCTGTTCATCCTGAACGAATTGCGAAGGCGCGACGCAAAACGGCCCTGCGTGATGCTGGGGTTTGGCCCAGGACTCAATGTTGAGCTGGCACTGCTTCGGTAGCCTGGCGTGATGTGCCCGGGGCGAAGAAACGACCTGCGGGAGAAAGCAGCAGGGCCGGCAGGAGTAAAAGGTCTCCCAGCAGGGCAAGCAGTAACAGAATCGCCATCAGAATTGCGAATCGACTTGTTGGTATGAAGTCGCTGAATGCGAATACCAGCAGGCCGATACCGCAGGAAACGGACGTCTGAATCATTGCTGTGCCACAGTGTTGATAGGCAGACAGAACAGCTGAAGATCGCGAGGCTCCTGGCTGCTTAACTGTTCGTCGAAAGAAGGCGAGAAAGTGCAGCGTGTCGTCCACTGCAATTCCCAATGCGATACTTGCGGTCATCACTGAGCCGATATCCATGGGATGCTGAAGCCACCCCATCCAGCCGAAAGCGATGACGATAGGGAATACGTTCGATGTCATCGCCAGAATTCCGCTGACAATGCCGGCTTCAACAATAGTCATTGTCAGCGTGATCACAAGAAATGCGGAGATCAGGCTGTTGAACAGGTCTGTCAGCAATTGTCCCTGAATCTGATGCACGAGCGGCATGATTCCGGACGTTGTAACTGTCACGCCTGTCGGGAGTTGCTTCTGTGAATAGAGTTCATCGAGCACGACCTTGCGAACATTTTCGAGTATCTCGCCATAGTCGAGCGGTTCCAGAGCGCTGACATGAGCAGTCAGTCTCCAGATTTCTCCCTTTTCGGTTGTTCTCAGAGTCCCCATTTCGTGAAACGCCGGCTTGGCCAGATGAACAGCTTTGTTCAGCATGGCGGCTTTCATTTTGTCGGGCAGCGATGCCATGGACGGCAGGCGTGGAAAGATAGTCAGAGCAGACGTTGTGGCGTGGACTGATGAGTGCTTCTGAACGGAATCATTAATCCGCCATAATAAGTCCATCTTCAGTCGATCGTTCATGCGGCAGGTCTCATCGAAGGTCAGCAGGACTTCGATGGGCACAAGCGGGCCGAGGTGCTTTTCCAGCCACTCATAGTCCTGCATGATACGACTGTTGTGAGGGAACAGAGTCTCAATGCGAATCGAGGTCTGAAGTTTCGGAAGTCCTGCAATACCTGTCAGCATGAGCCCCAACAGAACGAACAATGCGAACGAATTTCTGCGGTCAAGCAAGGAGGTAAGCCATAACCAGAATCCGGATGTCTCAGGGTGTTCCGGAGCATGAGTGTCTTTATTCTCACTGGGAGTCGGATGTTTGGCTGAGTCAACGTTTAACTGGACAGGATCGACGGGGCTTTGAGTTCGACGGCCAATAAGAATCATGGAGCAGGGGATCACAGCGAGAACAGTTGCGCTGGTCGTCAGAACTCCGATTGTGCCGTAGATTCCAAACAGTCGAATCGGCTCGAGTCCACTTACCATCAGCGATGCTGTCCCCATCGCAGTTGTTCCCAGCGAGAGGACGCTTGGCAACCAGCCTTTGCGAAAGGCTTCGATAGCCGCAGCATGTGGCGACAGCGATATCGCAGCATTCTGATAGTAGTTCATCAGATGTATTCCGCCCGAGACGGTGAGCACCTGAACCAGCGGAGGCAGAATAATCAGGAGAGCGCTGAGTGTTTCGCCGGTGTAGTGGATTACAGCCAGCAGAACAGCCTGACAGAAGCAGGCAGTGAGAAAGACAACAAGGCCTCCGATCACTGATCGAAGTGACCACCAGCAGATGATGAAAATTACAATCGCTGACGGACCAGCGAATTTTGTAAGAGACTGGTGGCTGGCCGCGTCGACTGTGAGACCGTCGATGACTGGTCCCGCCAGATGAATGTCTTCGGGCTGCACCTGACAGCAGTTTCGGATGCTCTCCTGGAGAGCGGCAACGACATCGGCTCTGACTGCAAGTCCCGCGGCATTGAGAGTAACAATCACACAGGTGGTGCGGCCATCCGGCCCAATCAGACTGCCTTGCAGACGCTGCACAGCCCTTTCGGGGGTAATCTCGGATGGGGCCGTCCTCGGATTCGTTGCCTCGGAATCAGATTCATCATCAGAACTCTGGCCCTGTACGTCTGATGTCGGTGGACCCTGAGTGAGTTTCAGGACAATTTCGCGTCCGCAGACAACATGATACAGCAGAGACTCCCCGGCGCTGTCGCGGAAACGCGGAGATTGGCGGAGATCATTGGTCAGCAGATCGAGACGTTCGTCGGTCCAGAAACATTCAGGCCAGCTGGCGATGACGACATCCCCCGGGCCAAACAACTCGACAAACTCGTCGTACTGACGGCGTTCTGTGAAGGTTGCATCCACCCAGTCAATGGGCGAGTTGTTACTCGACTTCAAAGCATTGACAGCGCCAAACGCGATTACTGGTAATAGTAGCCCAACATAGATCGCTACGAGGCGAATGCGGGAGATAACAGCGTCCATGGAAGATGCAGTTCCGTCTGATATGTTTCCGGGCGTCCTGTTCTCCGGCAGAAACAACAGCCGGGATTGGCGTGGATTGTGTCAGATTCGGAAGTTTGGTGCGATCTCTGATGAAGAGGGGCAAACAGAATTACCAGCCGGGACACTCCGGAACGTTCTCCTATGTACCCACCGGATCAATTGTTCCCCGGGGATACGTGAGACGACACGAGTGTGACCGACGGATTCTGTGGCACGGTCCGGAGTCGTGAGTCCATTCAAGCAAATGCGTGAATGGAAATTCTGATGAAACAGTCTTCCGGAAATTCCTGAACAGGTCGCGGGGAATTCCGCTGCCTGATGGCTTTTCGCTGTGGGCGATTCCAGTTCTTCGGGACTCAGCCGCTTGAATTCGATGGCCTGTCTGGTGGTCGCACGCCGGATCGCGACTTCGATGCCGAGTTGTCTTCTATTCGCGCTGAATCACCCCGGGATGAGCGACCTGAGGAATTGTCGACGTCGACGGGGGCTGGCATGGCCTGCGGATCTATTGGAATAAGAGCTGTTTCCGCACTTGCTTCGCGATTGCGAGCAAAGGCCGCTACTGAGAGCACGAAGAGTCCCACAACAAGTGAGAAGACGGCTGGCATCTCTCCTCGCTCGCTGATCAGTAATGTGAACTGCTGATGCTCGTTGGAAAGTTTGCAGGTGGCTGATGCGTGGAGCCTTCGGCCGGTCTTTTCAAATCGTTGAAGAAACTCTTTGCGAAACGACGATTGCAGCCGGACCAGTGAATCACGAGAGGGGAGCATATCGAGAGATCGACCAGACTCAGGGACCGCTGATTCGGCGTGCAGAAGGCTGAGGTCAATGTCGACCTGCTGTGCAGACGGCAATGCCGTCAGAGAAACAGAGGGCACTGCCGGACGGACAAATCGAGGCGTGCCTCTCTCTGCGAAGACGGTCAGAAACCCACGAGTCACGCAGTTCACGGGGTAAGGGGGATAAAGTTCCAGTTCAGGCGAGTTGCCCTCAAGATCAGTTCTGCGACCCAGCCAACGCAACTTCAAAGTTGTCACTGGTTTCAGCAAGTCCACCACGAGAGATTTATGGGTGCCATCATCCCATCGCGTTGATTCGTCGGTCTCAACTTCTGTAACGACCGTTTGTGCTGGAATCCTGATGAGACACTTGGATGGGATGTCGGCCGCATAGAGGAGAATGAGAGTCTCTCCTACCGCTGACTGTCCTGAACAATACCAAACGACAGTATCCGTATTGGCGACAATCTCACGAACCGTCTCGGCAGCGCCGGAATCCTGAACGGCGGGAGCAGGAATCAAAAGTCTGGACTCGGTCAGATCGGGCCCGTCCGGCAAATTCAGGAGGCCCGACTTCTTGATGTCTGCCTCTTCTCCAACAGACAGCGCGGCGTTGGAAAGCCATGTGGGAATCGCCGACATCACATTCTTCAACGCTGCGGTATGTTCTGCGGATCCAACAGCCGCATCGATTGGACCAAGAAGC
This sequence comes from Planctomycetota bacterium, assembly GCA_052034165.1. Lineage (GTDB taxonomy): Bacteria > Planctomycetota > Planctomycetia > Planctomycetales > Planctomycetaceae > SXXK01. Next base: position 47,190 of record JBPOIW010000024.1, read on the forward strand.
AAGCTGTCCAATCGCATCTCGTGAAGAAGATCCGGGAACACATAGCTGATCGATCGCTGGCGGTCGTCCACTGTCCCTGCGGGCAAAGTCCAGATGACTGTGAACTCCGGCTGGTCAAACATTTCTCGAACAACACTCTGATCGGCCACAAAGCTGTCTTCGTCGCGAAACAACGGGAGTGCCTTCTGTTCGATCAATACGAAAGGTTCTCGTATGAAAGATGGTACTTCCTTAAATTTCACCTGTAAGGGGCCATGACTTCCCGACCACTGACTGATATACAAAACAAATGTTACGTGGTCGGCCGACCTGATCGCGGCCAGTGATCCTGTTGGCTCCACAGGTCGTGCTCGCACAAGAACGATGGGCTCCGTTTCATTCACCACCTGCATTCGGATAGGTGTTTCCGGTGGAATTGTATCGCCAGGGCCTGCGCGATTGTCCGGCACCGCACCTCCAAGCTTTTGAATAGAGAGACCCAGTGCCTCCCGGTCCTGTACCGTCATGGAAGATTCAAGGATCTGTGCATGCTGGAGATGCGGACTATGCAGTGAAACGGTCGTGTCGTCCGGCCGAATTTTCTGTCGGCCTGTGAGTGTGATACTGTGCGCGCCGGTAGTTCCTTCCTTCAGTTGGATGACAAGCTGGTCGCCTCGTCGATGCCACGAATCCAGACGGTTGGCTTCTCCTGCGACAACCTGCACATCAGTGACCACAACTGTTGACGTGAGTGTAAGACGATGACGAAAGACCGGAAGCACAGACGTCTCGACGTCAATTTGATATTTCCATTCAATTTCTCCTTCGCGGATATCTGCGTTCTGCGAGATGCGAACTTCATTCACGCTGGTTCGTGGAACCAGGTTGATCTCAACCGTTTCATTTCCAGCGGGAACACGAAAAACAACATCCGATCGCCGCAGCCATTGCCCCCAATCGGACTGCAACTCAGGAAAAGCGGCCGTTGAAACTTGTTCGCCTTGAGGAGGAAGCACTGAAAAGACGGAGTTGGTTCTTACGGCAAGCAACAAATCCGGAGCGACGACGCAATCGGAGAATTGTTGAAGCTCAGAAACGGGTACGGGCTGTTTCTGAACGTCTCCGGCAGTCAGACGCATCAGTTGAAAAACCAGAACAAAGCTATCGCCAGCACCGGGCGGAAGCTGAATCACCGCATTCTGGTCTGTTACCGACCATAACAGGTCTGTGATTACATCTGCGCCGGTTGTTGCTGAGACAGTATTCAGCCGAAATCCGGCAGGAACTCGATAACGGACTTCCGGAGATAGTTTGTTCCAACGTGTGAACCGGCAGATGCAGTTCATGATCTGTTGACCGGCGTTCGTTTCACAGATGCTCAGAATCTGAACTGTTGCCGAGCGCGGACTTCCTCGTTCAATTTCACTTTGTAGCAGTCGAAAATCGACCCCATCAGACATTCCCAGACTGTTGAGTTCTGTTATACCTGCCGCAGGTTTCCACTGGACTGCTCCCTCCGGAGACTGTGCTCTTGCACTTGAGTAAAGATCTGCAGGGCAAATGACTTCGACCGTTGCTTCGGGGCAGGGCAGACTGGGTAGCCGGAATTGGACTCCGGATGTTTGTCGAGAAGTCACAGGACGTAGCCGACACTCGATGGTGTGCACCGTGAAGGCATCAAGGGAACCTGCATCAACCGAGGTGGAAACTGTTGAACGATCGTCTCCGGCTTCTGCTGAGAGCAACGTAGATTCTTCCACTGAACGAGACGGGAGCAGGCTGGACGCGGGGATTCGGACAACAATTGAATCTGTGCCAACAGGTTCCGGGAGGATGGGGATTCCGTCGATTCGACATTCAACAAGATGAGAACCCTGCAGCGGAATACGCAACGAGGAATCTTCCTCGCCGCTGATGGCAGAAACCCCGAGTGTGAGCTGAACTTCCAGAGAATTTGCTGCTTCTGCCACGATTCTTGCGTGCAGCTTCGTGACAACAGCGGCTGGTATCAAACTCTTTTGATTAGTCGTGTGTTGCTGAAAACGATCAAAGATATCACGGCGAAGGTAAACGATATCTGCGTCCGATAACTCAACATCTGGCATCAGGACGTCAATATCGCGACTGTCTTTTGGACTGGTTAGCTCTTCCGAATTGCCCGCGGGTTGCAGGGAAGGAGCAGTCCCGGGCGCAGGGCTTTGCCATGCAATGGCAGTGCGGGAATATCCAATCACTGCAATCATGATGCACGACTGAATCCAAAGGCCCTTGAGAGGCGTTCGGATCCATTTCCAGCGACTCAACATCACGATGGTCAAACCGACGCAGAGTCCCCAGAACGCTCCTTCAAGTGTTGCATTGACCACAGGCGTCTGAACGAGCACGCTTACTGCGAGAAATCCAAGGGCCAGGAAGGCGGCCGGGAGCCGGTAGCGTGCTGCAAAACTGCGGAAGGCAATGCAGCTGAATGTCAGCAGAAGAAACGTCCCGACTGTGATCGCAAAGCGACGGCGTAACTGAGTTACCTGAATGATCACCGCCGTTTTTGATTCGACCGTGTCGATCAGGGTTTGCGGCTGCCAGCCCTGAACCGCTGCAAGCTGCCATTGAATGATGAACTGCCGAACTTCCGCAGGAAATGAGTGGGATTCCTGAGTCTGCATCATTCGGCTTCCGTCAGCCGCGCTGATCAGAAGTCGGTCCAGAATCCCGGAGATGACAGCTGGTTCAGTCGCCGCAAATGGATTTTCGGGAGACTGAAGTTCGAGTTCCGGATCGACGAGGAAGTGATGAGTGCATTGTGGAACAGCGAGTTCATTCAGGAACAGTCGCGGAAGCTCACGCTCCCCTGTGACGCGTCGTGAACGACTGGCTGATTCCGTCCATCGCACGATGACCTGGCAGTCTGCGGAGGACAAAGGCAGTGGAATAGAAAACCCTGCCGGCGTTTCCTGAAGCTGCACGCGATGTCCATTGACAAGAACCAGGGGACGCAGATGTTCCGGCAGTGCCAGGGGCAATGAATTCTGTCCAGCGCTTCGAGCGACGTTTGCGATGGCCAGCAATTCGCGATGCAGCGATCCACTTTCCTCACTGACCAGATGCAGGATATGCAGGTCGATTGCCTGGCCCGACTCCAGTCCCGGGTTCACATCGACCCTGACGCGAATGGCCGAAAGACCAGGAGGTAACTTCCAGGCCGTGGATTGTGGTTCTGAATCCTGATTGTCTTTGACCAGACCACTGACGGAGAGCAACCCTTCATCACTGGCGAATAACTGAAGTTTTCCTTCGAGTGGCAGTGTTGAGTCCGGTACCGGGATTGATGCGGTGAATTCAGGACTCACCGTGCGTCGGGATTCGCACCGCACGACAACGGGCGATCTCGTGCCTGGATTCTTCAATGGTATCGTCCATCGTTTCCATTCTGATGTCAGGTCAGGATCATCTATGCGCCTCGCGGCGACCGATTCACCGTCCACGGTCCATCTCAGGTCAGGACTGGCACGGGACGTAACCGTCACGGTCAGATTGTTGTTCTTCTGCATTTCCGCAGGAATCTGAATTCGTGAATTCTCCACAATCAGCCCATCTGCAATCCGGATTGTGTGCTCAAGCTGCTGTTCAGAGTCAGTCAGATTGTTCGATGGAGAATAGATTTGCGGTGTCAACGATATTGCATTTCCCGTTTCAAAGGCTTCCATGCCGGAGATAAAACGACTCGCCGGGAACCACGACATCTGTTGCAGCACTTCGTCGCGACTCATCGATCGCCGTCCCATGCTCCAGCGTCGCTGAAGGTCGGTATTCAGAGTAAACGCGGGCGGAAACATAACGATTGAAGTGGTTCTTTCGGAATCCGGAATCGGCTGCAGGGGAAGCGCGAGTAGCAGTTGGTCCGCATTGTCGGCCTGTTGTAGTTGAATCTCGAGCAGACGAGAGGCTCCGGGTTCAAGTGCTTCCGGAAGATGAACTGTCAGCACACTGACATCAGACGCAGAACTCACATCGGTCGCTTCAAAAAACAAAGAGCGGGAGTTGGATGCATAGCGGACTGCGATGACCTGCCATCCGGGCGTCACAGGCCACTTCAGTTCGACAACAGGAGCCGCTTCACAACTGACATTTGCAAGGCAACGAACGGTTGCGAGACGCCCGGCTGGTTCAACAATTGTTGCAAGGGCCTCACTGATTCGTCGTTGGTTCGTTGACGTGCGAACGACTGCAGATGCCTCGGGCAAAAATTGAGTCAGCTGATACTCTCTTGACTGATCCGGGCGGGTAACAACATCTCGTTCCTGAATTCCCACGAGAGTCCACTCATCAAGCTTGATCGTCGACGGAAGCACGACACTGATCTGGCTCATCGGCAGAAGAATCAAGCCCTTGTATTGACTGTCTGTACTAACCCAATGAACTGGCGACAACATGGGGAGGTTCCATGTTTCAGCCTGAGGAAGTATGGACTCCGCGGAGATCGTTATGACGGCGCCCGATGTCATTTTCGGGATCAACATCTTCAGTAAGGACTGATTGTTCTCTTTTACGACGGACCAATCGACGGGCCGCTTATCCTCAAGAGAAACCTCATTGACGCGCATGCTTTCCGGAATGCGGGCCACGAGTGCAATGGGATGAACAACCGACGTCGGCAAGCCGATTGTCCAGCGTGATGTCAGTATTTCTCCGGACGCAATGTGGCTGGCAGTGAAACCATTCAGCGTCAGAGATTCCTGAGACTTCAGGTCGGACTGCGGTCGACAACTTATCGTCAGGCGAGACGAATCTCCGGGGATCAGTGTCCACGTCGATCGCGACTCAGAAATCTCCGGGCCAAGGACTAAACTGCCAACGCTGCTGACCTGGATACCAGAAGGTGTGTGCAGCAGGAATTTCGAAGTTGTGGCTTTCGGCAGAGAAAACCGAAACATGACAACGTTGCCGGCCACAAGCCCATCAGCAGTCCATGTGCCGGAAAGAAGTGTTGGCACACCGGATCGGAGCACAAAAATCCGTCGAGAGGCGTCAGATCCAAGTTTCACGAGCCCTTGATCATCTGTCAGTTTCAGCTGCTGAAGGTTAGTTGTTCCCAACAACAGCGGCCCTCCAGTCAAACGGTCGGAACCGTTTCGGTTTTGCAGTTCGACCTGCGACCCCGGAGTCGACGTGGGGCCGACGTCAGTGCTTGTAGTTGAATGTCCTTCGTCTTCATAGAATCGGAGTTCAACTTTCCCCGAGGTGATCCGGGAACCCTCCAGAGTGGCTTCATAGAAGGCATTGCTGATTCTCGATCGATTCTTCGCGAACTCAGGTTGTTCGGATTCCCGGCTCTTTATGTGGATCTTGTCTAAACTGCTCCGCGGTACCGGAACATATTCTCCGGCGTTTGCACGCTGTCTGATCTCATCAAGAGGCACTGTTTTAGTCGAGAATCCAGAAGCCTCATTCTGCGCGTGATCGTTCGGATTCGATCCATCGATCGAATTCTGCATCAGCATCATCAGACATAAGGCCAGAATGTTCATGAAGATCCGTGGCTCCCAGAGCGGGAGTTTGTGGCGACCACTATTGCGAAAGGCATTATTCGGGGGGGAAGTTGTGTCCTCGAAGTCGAAATGAAAAGTTACTTTGTCGTTAACCCCGAGTTCAGTCTGAATCTGAGGTGATTGAAGGAGGCATCAGCCCGCAGAGCCTGCTGTCACGTCAGAAGCACGTGAGTTCTGTGCGGAAATCGCACCAACAGATTCCGGTAATGGTGAGGTCATTACCCCAGAGAAACCAAAGACTGTGGGATACTCGTTAACTTTTGATGACCCGGAGAATCGCATTCGTCTTTCACTGGTCATTCGCTGAATCGTGGCAGACACAAATCCAAAGAGTACTCCCATCGCGACGTAGGGAGCCACGATCAGCGTTCGCTCAGGGAAAAAGAGCCACGCGGCCAGACCGAAACAGATCAGCAGAAGGGTCGGGGCCGTTATCGTCAGTCCCTTGAACAGCCAGGAGGTCATATAGAAAAGAACACAGGTTAATGCACTGACCAGCAGCAAGGCGACATGAGGGACCAGATAAAGTTTCAGGGCCCCTGATTCTGAGGAACCAAAGAATAAATCATGGCGTCCGGGCTGCCCTAACCATTCGTCTGCTCTGTCGATAATCATATTCTGCAGGTCCTCCGAGTAAGGCGAGGCGACAGCAAGAAGTTGTCGATCTGCCAGGCTGCGAACTGTTTCACCTCCCGGAAGGATCGTCGCTCCTCGCTGGGTCAGCGACAGGAAAGTGGAGGATGCAGAAACCGCCTGAAACTCGTCCCGTGATCCGACGCACCAAACCACAGGAGCGGCTCCGGACTCGCCGACGATAGATGCTCTACGGAACAATGACGATAGCCAAAGTGCTTTTGTTTCTGGTAGTTTCTCCCGAACGCGAATCTCGAAGAGCACCGGGCCGCTGCCAATTCCGTCGATCTTATTTACGGCAATTGTGCGACGGGTGACTCGCCGATCCGGGATCCTTTGGGGTGGCATTACGACGGAATCCGGACCGCTTGCTCGTAATGCACGATCGCCGAGCAGAATTGTTTCCAGCTTTAAGTCCTCGGGAGTTTCAATCACGAGTGAGTCCGGGACCGAATCATAAACCGCAAGGGTTGAAGTAATGGCCTGGCCACCAATGATTGACGTTCCAACGAAGACCAGATCCGGGCTCATGGACGCTGTCAGAGCCATCCGGTCTGTCCATTGAATTGGAATCATAGTCACAGGCAGTGTTGTCAGCATCGCGGATTCAAAAGTCTCTGAATAGACGGGAGACCATGTAGAATCATCGGGAACTCGAAGTCCACTGAAGGAGCTTGTGCCGGCCAGAATGCTGAGCACCGTGGTTGACTCGGGAATAATCACCGGGAGTTGATACACATGATTCACTGCCTGCGCCGCCTCAAGCGGGCTGGACCACAAATAGGTGACTTCCACGTCGAGACGACCACGCCGACTTTCTGGAAGGCGAAAACTCCAGTTAGAAGATTCAATGGTTCCTCGAAGCGGTTCGGTTGTTCCGGCGATTCTGACCGTCGGACGACGAATTCCATTCGGCACCTGCAATTGCAAACTCGTCAAATCACGATGCTCGATCTCAAAATGGATCAACTCCTGAACTTCAATACCGTTCTCCCGCGGTTGTAAGCCCACAGTGATTTCTGCGTTAACCGACGGCGCTTGCGCTGGCAGTTCGAGACGAATAGGATTTGTTGGATCATCGTGAAGCCAGCTTTCCGACTTCAATCCGTCATCAACTCCAGCCCCGGTCAGTGAACCAGCGACAGGCACAGACGGCAGGAGTTCTCCTGTTCCCATATTGATAGGGCGAACAGAGTATTCATCAGACTCAATCGTTCGAATGACAAATGGTTGCGAGCGACGAGTTGCAACTTCCGGGCAACGTAATTGTATGGTACCCGAGCGAACTTCGGCCAGCGGTGCATACGCGCTGAAGACGACGGCAAATTGCCCTGATTGTCTTTCAGGGAAAGTAACCTGAAGCAGATCTTTGTCTGCTTCTGAAGTTGTCCTCGTTAACGGAAAACTGTTCTTTCCAGTTTCCAGACGAAGCGTGCCCGGGACAATCTGCCATTCGTTGGCAGAATAACCCGGCCAGATAATGGAAAGGTCCAGCAGAGATCCTTTCAGCACATTGACAGGATAACGGACTGTCATCACGACGTTCTGGGGGTCCGGTTTCAGACTGAGTTCCGGGGAAACCGCAAACTGAGCTTCGGTCTCCTCAACGTGAAGGACAATCAGGGATTCGGGTGATCGCATGCGAAACGCTGTTGCAGCGACACTCAGATCGGCTTCCGAGGTCACACGAATTCGTTGAACGCCTCGCAGTTCCGTTTGCTGAACCAAAAGGCCGGTTGGGGCAAGAATGTCCAAATCTCCCGGTTGCTGACCAGCATCCCGAACAGACGGCATGGAGACTCTGATGTCCTGCGGAAATTGACGGCCCGTGAGTTCGAGATCAAATGAAAGCGTGAGCGTGCCTTCCAGTGCGGAGGTCAGACGGTAGAGGGCCGCAACAGGACCGTCGGTGGGAGGACTTTCAAAATTGTTCAGGACGGAGACTCCGGCCGCGTTGCGAGCATCTGCTTCGACTAGTTGAAACCCTGGGGGAAATACGACCTGAATTTCACTTATCGGACTTCCACTAATCTGAAGGACCTGTGTTCCTGTCAGCGTCACAGGAATCGTGGTGAGGTCCAGCTTCATGCGGTTCTGAACTTGAATAACCGGCTTCTGCGTGATTCGCGAAACGACCTGCGACCAGGTCATTCCAAAGCCCGGTCCCGGTCCCCAGAACTCCACATTGCGCACGCCCTGATCATCACGAGTGGTCTTATCGACTGTGGATGCCGGAAGCTTCAACAGTTCAACTGGTCCGCTGAATCGAAACATCGCATGTGAGATTGGGGCAGCCGGAAGATTGAGGCTGATCTGGGAAACACCCGGCGAAACAACTCTCGTTTTTCCTACGAGTTCCATCGAAATCGTGTGGAGACCTTTACCTCTGAGATGCCACTGTTGAGTATTCTGCTCTCCCGTGGTGAGCATTGATTGCCCATCAGCCCCGGCCGAGACCGCTTTCGGTGGACCGGCGAGATAAACATCCCCAAGCGACAGAGGAACCGTGACCCATTCTTTGGTTGTGTTCACTCGGATCTGCAGATCGATCTTCAGACGCACTTCGTCCTGATCAATGTCACCGGAAAGTTCCAGTTGAGAGACTGTGAAGCGTGGCTCATTTCGCTGTTCCTCAACGCGTTGCAGAATCTCTTCAACAATGCCGTTTCCCAGCAAATCAGCGACCGGGAGCAGCTGCCCCTCAGGAGTCCGAAATAGGATCGACCCTGCCTCCACACGGGATTCCGCTGCGATTTCGCTAAGCGTTTCGTTCGTCCCGGGTGGCGACGGGACGACGTTATCTGACTGAGCGTGTATTCTGGCCCCAGACAAGATCATCCAAAGCTGCAGTGACAGCAGGCAGATTAATGGCCTCATCGACCCGCTTCCTTTCTGCATCAGACGACGCGAACTCCGAAAATGACTCTCCTGTTAGTTTAGGCGGAATTTGGCGGCTGGTGAAGGCGTTGAGGGAAATCAACGGAATGCGGTTACGAGTTCCTGGCGAAGTGTCGCAGTACTGGCAGCAAGCAGGCTTGGAACGAAAACATCGAATTCATCGCCTGTAAGGGTTGTAATGGATCCTCCGGCTTCCGAAACCAGTAGTGATCCTGCTGCAACATCCCATGCGTAGAGGCTACTGGACCAAAACGCGTCAATTTGGCCGCACGCAACGTAGGCCAGATTCAACGCCGCTGAGCCCGTTCGCTGCACTGTTTGCAGTTGTGCAAGTGCTTTCAGGAATCTCTTCACTGCCGGGTTCTCGGGATCCGTTGCGACGGGCAAGCTTGCAATTGCCATCGCCGACTTCATTTGTGTCTCTCCGCTCGTTTGAATGAGCAGGCCGTTTCGAAACGCACCATGTCCAAGCATCGCCGAGAAAGTCTCGTTGCGAGTTGGATCGTGAATAACACCGACAACAATTCGACCACTGACAGACAACGCGATTGAGACGCAGTAATATGGGAAGCCGTGCACATAATTTGTGGTGCCATCGAGCGGGTCGATAATCCAGAACGCTTCTGTCCCGGGAGTTCGATCGTTGAGATTTTCTTCGCCGAGGAATCCATGGTTTGGAAAATGCCGCTTGAGACATGCCACGATTGCCGACTGTGAAGCTTCATCCGCTTCAGTGACGAGATTGGACCGACTCTTTTCCCGGACAGAAAAGCGTCCAATCCATTCCTGAAGAACTTTTCCTCCCTGTTGGGCGGCTTCGACTGCGACGGAGAGCCAGAGTTGCAGATCGTCCGCTTTGAATTCTGATTGCGTCATAGCTGGATAGGTTTGAGTGGAGTCGAGAGAAGTGGCGTATGAGAGCTTCCACCGCAGGAGGAGCCTCACTCACGGAGATTCTTCATTCCATCGGTCGAATAAGCAGTGTCAAAGGATAGCAGTCCCGGGGTGCTTTAAGAAGACTCCAGTCGATGTTCAGAAGAATCTGCCGAAGTGTGCTGATCGGCAAAGCAATTTGCCGGACAATGGACAAGTTGGAGTCCATTACGTCAGGTCATTCACAGAAACGACACCCTGTCAGCAATTGAAAAATGCCGACCATTAAACCTAATAACCAGATGGCACTTCGCGATCCGAACAATGATTGATGCTGCGTTTGTGCGCTGAGTATGTCCGTGGTCAATGGTCGGGAACTATTATGCATTTTCGTCATACGCTGATTTGCATCCCGATCGTCCTGCTTTTTGCCGCGAACTTTCGTCCTGCTTTTTGCCGCGAACTTTCGGCAGGCGAGAGGCGAAGAGCCATTCCTGAATGCTCTGCGGATCACGCCATTTGCAAGCGACCTGGGCGATTCAGCGTTCACCCCTGTCTTTGTCTCCAGCCAAATGACAAAGACAAGGCATCAGGAAAACGACTTTGAGAATGGCTCCTTGAACGAAGGGGTCGACGACTTCAAGACCACAGGTTATGCCATAAACGGTGCTGCCGACGGATCTTTTGACCCCGTGGGCTTCACTGAGGATGCAATCTGTGCGGAAGAGAATTGCGAAGAATGCGGCGACTGTGAGATACCTCTGGTTCGCCACCGCAACGGCTTCATACAAGGCGTGCAAGTCAGCTACGGTTCGATCGGCGACGATGCTGCCACAGGTATTGTCGTAAGGACTATCGATGCCAGCGCGAGTTTTGCGATACCTGTGGGAAGTATGGACAATTTGATATCGATCACCCCTTACTTTCGGGCTGATTTGCTTGAAGCAGCCGCGATCTTTGATGTTCCTGATTCTCTTTATGAGACTGGAGTCAAGTTGTTTTGGCGTCGCCCAATCTCAGAGCGACTGGGTTCCATGATTCTTGTGACGCCCTCTGTTCGAAGCGACTTTCAGACGAGCGAAAACGCCTTTCGATTGTTTGGTCTTGGGCTTCTGACGTGGCAATGGAAGCCGAAAACGCTTTCAATCTCGGGCGGTGCGGTCTACACCGGCAGACAGGACTATCCGGTTTTGCCTGCCATGGGTTTGTTGTGGACCCCGTCACCACGATGGAAGTATGACATTCAGTTTCCCTCGCCCAGAATCTCTTATCGTCTTGCCAAGAGTGGCTGCGATCACGAGACATGGGGTTATCTCGGCGGCGTCTTTGGCGGCAACACGTGGGCCGTGAAGCGGACTGGTGGAGTTTCTGACGAACTCACACTGAGCGACCTGCGGCTGGTATTCGGCCTGGAACATCTGCAGCCACAGAATCGATCTGTCTTTGTTGAAGCTGGTTATGTGTTCAACAGGTCCATTGAGTATACCAATATTGCGTTTCAGCAGGATCTGGATGCAGCCATGATGTTAAGGATGGGTGTTTCGTTTTGACGGAAATGGTCTGGTTTCCTTACGCAGCCTCATCTTCTTCCTCGTCCGTTGTTTCAGCGATTGCAGGTAAGGTTCTTTGTCTGCGAAGGGACTCGAAGTTCGGAAGATCCTCCAGTTTCCGCAAGCCAAACATCGACAGAAACTGTCGAGTCGTCTCGTATAGAAAAGGGCGACCGAGTGAATCATCTTCTCCACCGATTCGCAAGAGCCCTCGATCCATGAGTTGGCGAATCATCTCGGCTGATTGTACGCCTCGGATGGCTTCTACGTCCGCTCGTGTAACAGGCTGTTGGTAGGCCACAATAGTTAGTGTTTCCATCATGGGCGCTGACAGCTTCATCTCTGCCTGGCGGTTGTGGAGGCGGTCCAGCCACGCCGACAATGAAGCTCGCGTCATCAGAATGTAGCCAGCCGCTGTTTGCTCAATTCGGAATGCCGAGCGAGTTCGGTCATAGCCATCGTTCAGCACCTGAATGAGCTGTTGCACTTCGCGAACATCAATCAGTCGAGCGACTTGAGAGAGTTTCTTAGCGGGGGTCGCACCTTCGGCAATCAATAAGGCTGCCTCCAGTCGAGCAAGGCGTGTGGAGCGAACGAGTCCACCATCGGCAAGAATCTGAAACGCGCCGCGAGTCTTCCCAGACGACGATCCGGTCGAGATCAGCCACTGCAATCGTTCTCGTTCCGTGCCAACAGCAGAGGCGGTTGACCACGGCTGTCCGATTCGTGTCGATGTTCTGCGAGATGAAGGGGGCATGGCTGAGAGAAGTTGGCAGAGGGATCGAAAATGCCTCAGGGTTTTCGGCGCGCAGTTTCGAAGAGAGAAACCAGGAGTCTGGCAATAAGAAAAGTGAGCATGCGAGATTCGCCGGTCTATGTGGAGATGTCGGACCTGATAGCTCAGTAGATATGTAATGACGTTACGTTGTCATGCGGCACTCGTTTGAAGGCATCCTCAGGACGGCTACTCCGCAGCCTGTTCAGCCTGCCACTGCCGAACCTGATTCAGAACATTCCTTGCACATTCTTCGCGTGATTGCCCAACGGCTTCAAATCGGATTCGCGTTAACTCAGTCTGACCACGAAAGAAAGCTGCGAACCCCACAGGAGTTTTTGAACCAGCTTCAAACCACATTGTTCGCAACGCTCCCTGAACGTTCAGTTCCTCAACGATCCTTTCTGCACCTCCGGTGGTTTTCGGAGTCTGCAATTCTGTGAGCGAGTCGTCAGGGGATTCTTCAAGGTCGAATGGATTCGACAGATCTTTGTCGATGGCTTCTGGGGAGTCACGCTTCAATGGGGGATCCGCGTCTGCCGATCTTGAGTTGCTTTCGGACGTAGACTCGGTGAATAACTCGTCGAATTCATCACTGGCACTACCTGCACCACGGTCAGCACGCGTTTTTCGAGGTGGGGATTCGGACTCAACGAGATCGAACTCATCAAGGAGTTCTTCTTCAGAGTCATCTGTGGCTTCAAGCGGCCTTGTTGAGACAGAAGGCATCTGTCCCGGCGGGCGCAACAAAGCAATGGCTGGTACCACGATTAGTGGTAACGTCATCAACAGCGTCGAAAGTAGTCCGCTGCGAGAGGATTCCATTCCCGCATCCCGTCTTTTTTGAAATAGGACTGCCGCTCCATCGGGCAATTTCTGCCGGAGTCTATCGGCCGATGAGCATTACCACAATTCCAATTTTTGATTGCCCTTTGGATGGTAGTTCAGTCAAATCTGGTTGTCTGCGGAGTCGGCGTCGAGGGCGTTTGTGGCGCGTGGAATCATCTCGTAAAGATATTCTGTCTCCAGGCTGCAAACTGAGTTGACAGGAATCCAGCAGCTGATTTTTTATAATGCGATCTGGTTTAAATCAGCGATGGAGAGAAGAATAGGTTTCGTATGATGGCAGGAGTCCTCGTTTACTGCGGCATTTCGGGAACCGGCGAATATTGCTGGTGACCTTTCAAGCGGCTCGCATGATCGATGGAGATTACTGCACAAAGCAAAAATTTGGAGATGCGGAATGTCAGTCAAGCACGATCATTTTAGTCAAAAACTCTCCCGACGTGGCTTCTCCGCGATTGTGTCAATGGCCGGTACATCGTTGGCCATAAATCAGAGTTTGTCCGCTGATGAACGAGCGGCAAACGCAGAGCACCCTCTGACGCCCGCGCTGCGGCATGCTAAAAGCTGCCTGGGTAAAGCACGGGAGATGAGAGGGTATGAGTGTACTTTCTCCAAGAAGGAAGTTGTCGGAAATGAATTGATTTCTCAGACGATGAAGATGAAGGTTCGTCATGAGCCCTTCAGTGTTTACATGTTGTTTATGGAACCATCCAAAGGCCGCGAGGTCATCTTCGTCGAGGGAAAGAATGACAATAAACTTCAGGTTCATGAAACGGGTCTGGCTTCATTGATTGGAACTTTATCATTGGCCCCCGAAGATTCTCGCGTGATGGCTGAGAATCGCTACCCAATCACAAGGGCGGGGCTCAAGAAGATGTTGGAGTCAGTAGTTCTGCAGTGGGAAGAAGAGACAAAGTACGGTGAGACGGATGTCAAGTATTTTGAAGATGCCAAGGTGGGTGATTACAAGTGCCGCGTGATTGAAAGCAGCCATCCACAGCCTCGGAAACAATTCAAATTTCATATGACTCGTCTTTGGATTGATGAAAAGTCAGGGCTTGCTGTCCGCGTTCAGCAGTTCGGCTTCCCCAAAAAGAAGGACGCAAAGGCGCCAATGCTGGAAGACTACGCGTTCACTGCAATTAAACCGGAAGTGCGACTTTCGGATCGCGACTTTGATGTCAATAACCCCAGCTATAACTATTAAGACCGCGGGACAGATTTCTTGGCTCGCCGATGAATAACTCCTCTGCCCGGATTGCTCGTAGGCGATCCGGGCAGGATCGAATTCCTCGGGGATCGGGTCCATAGGTTCTGCTCACGAACCGTGGCCCGAGGGCCCGCTTTGACGCACTGGCCGCTGGCCGGTCTGAAGAAACCGGCAAAGATCATTGAGCTGGCCGACTAACTGCAGTCGCTGCGCGATGGCATCGGGCGACATGTCGACGGGTTCTGCTTCCTGCCGTCGGTCTTCTTCAGGGCTCATCACTAGCTCCTGTCAGGCTCTCAATGTCGGCCAAATCCCGAAGCCGACCGGCAATCGTTTTCATGCGCATTAGCCCTTCTTTGGAAACGACGGGACAATGGATTGTCCCGAGTGGCAAGTCCAAGCGACTCTCCCAGACCTGCTGTAACGCTGGTGATAAAATGATCTATCCAGTGGTATCAGGATCGAACCCACGGCTTTGGAGACTCGATAAATCTCCATGCCAGTTGGGTTTCAGCTTTAAACGGCATTCAGCCGCTCGGTATCCAGAATCCCACAGTTTCAGCAACCTGCTGAATCATTGCCAACTCTTCGGAGATCAGCAGGTCAATATCCTGATTTGCTCGGGGGTGCCCGTGCACGGCCATCGTCAAACCTCCGCAAAGAGCATAACGAACTCCCGCGTTGTTCAGTGCTTTGATCAGGCCAGCAAGTTCATCGATAACATCCATGCTGAGGCTCCATCAGGAAGACATCACAATCCAGATGTTCACAACTGATTCTCCAACGTTTACAGATTTCGTTTCCACGCCCGGAGACATGGAGAAGTCGATCGCATCTGCCAGCGTTTCGCCGCGGATGTAGTCGCCCCATTCGGTGACCATGGCCTGGACGGTGTTGTCCGGCGAGTGATACTCGACCTTGATACGATCCGTGATGTTCAGGTTGGCGTCTTTGCGAAGCTGCTGGACCTGACGCACGAAGTCACGCGACATGCCTTCTCGGATGAGTTCCGGTGTAAGAATCGTACTGATGGCGACCTGTATGCCTGAATCATCCGAACAGACCCATTCGGCCGCCTGCTCTGTGCTGACCAGAACATCGTCCGGAGTCAGATCGACCGACTGACCTTCCAGTTCCACGGTCAGATTCTGACCTCGACGCAGCGGAGACAGCACGGTGTCGCCAAGTTCCGGGAGTTTGGTTCGCAGAGCATTCAGCAGCTTGCCGTACTTTGGGCCAAGCGTTTTCAGGTTCGGCTTGTAGGCGTACTTAACGAGTGAATCGAGGTTATCCTGGCGAATCACTTTTTGAATGTTCAGCTCTTCACCGATCACGTCTCCCAGCTTCTCAATCGCTGCAGCCGTGTCTGCATTGGACGATGCAAACCGCAGTTCAGCCAGTGGCTGACGAACTCGCAGGTTTGATTCTTCTCGCAGCTTGTGTCCAAGGCGTACCACCTTCTGAGCCGATGCCATCCGCAGGTTGAGGTCAGCGTCAAGCAGCGATGTGTCGGCGGTTGGGTAGTCGCAGAGGTGCACGGAAGAGGGCAGGGCGTTTTCGGTTTTCGGTTTTCGGTTTTCGGAAGTGAGGGAAGACGACTCATCGGTTTCACTGCGATTGTCCGAAAACCGAAAACCTTCATCCGAAAACCCTTTTCCCAAAGCCAGGTTCTGATACATCCTCTCCGTCAGAAACGGAATACCGGGCGCCAGCAAACGGCACAACGTAACCAGCACTTCGTACAGCGTTTCGTAGGCAGCATTTTTGTCGGTATCGCTCGCATCTTTCGATCGCCAGAAGCGGCGCCGATTGCGGCGAATGTACCAGTTGCTGAGATCGTCAATGAAACCCGCGGCTGCCGCGCAGAACGCCGGGGCGTTGTAGTTCGACATCTCGCGATGAGCGACTTCGATCAGCGATTGCAGGTTGGACAGAATCCAGCGATCGATTTCCTGACAGTTGTCCAAGCGAGCGGCAGGGCGTAAGCCCTCCGAGTTCGCGCTAATAGATGCGTTCGCGCTGCCGGATTGTTCGGAGGACTCGCGCCCTGCCGCTCGCCGACGTAGTTCATCGCTCGGCACAAACCCATCCGCGATCGCGTAGTCCACGAAGAACTTGTAGCAGTTCCACAGCGGAATCAAAATCTGTCGGCGAGTCTCATCCGCAGGACCACTGGTGACAGTCGCCGTTGGCACGCCTTCTTTGGTCTTGTTGATCGGACCTTCGGGAGTCTGCAGAGTTACTGGCTTGTCCGGATGGCGAGTTCCAAACCGCAGATCCTGAGCCGGGTTCTGAGCCAGATACATCCAGCGCATCGTATCGACGCCGAGTTGTTCGGCCGCTTCTTCAAACCAGATCGCAGTGCCGTCGGATTTGTGCATCGGCTTGCCTTGTTCGTTCTGAACAAGCCGGTGACCGAGCAGCGTGCGGAAGGGCTTCTTGGCTTCCGCGTTGTCCGCTTCGTCGTATCGCATCATCGTCGACAACGACAGCATCGAATAGAACCAGTTACGAAACTGGCCGGGGAAGCATTCTGTGACCAGATCCGCCGGATACCACTTCTGCCATTCTTCACGGTTGTGGTTGTAGCCCATGGTGCTGAACGGCACGATGCCTGCGTCGAGCCACGGGTTGCCCACGTCCGGAATGCGGCGCATCCGCTGGCCTTCTTTGCCGGGCGTCTGGCTTTCGATGATGACACCGTCGATCCACGGACGATGCGGCGTGTTGCCTTCGAAATCACCCCAGCCTTCGACGCAGCGTTCCTTAAGTTCTGCCAGTGAACCAATCACTTCGAAGTCTGATGGATCGTTTTCATTCACCCAGATTGGCAATGCGAGTCCCCAGAAGCGTTTCTTGGAGATCATCCAGTCGCCCATGTTGGTCAACCAGTCGATCTCACGTTCCTGTCCGTCGATGCTGTCGGGCAACCACTTGATCTGGCGCGTCACATCCTTGATCTCATCGCGCCAGTCCATGTTGATGAACCATTCGTCGACCAGGCGGAAGACCAGTTCATCGCCCGTTCGCCAGCAGTGAGGATAAATATGCGGATACGTTTCAACGGCGACCAGCATGCCCTTGGCTTTGAGCTTTTCGAAGACCAGTTCGGCGGTCCTCGGTGAGATCGCTTCGAGGCCGGAGAACTCACCAAACTCGCTGGAATACGTGCCATCGTCCTTCAGCGGAGCGATGACAGGCATGCCGACAGACACGCCGATTTTATGGTCAATGTCACCACAGCCAGGTGCCATGTGAACAATGCCGGTTCCTTCACCAGCGACTACGTTGGCGTTGCCACGCGAGTCTCTGCCACCGTCGATAACTTTGTGCCATGACTTTCCGCATTTGCCGAGATTGCTTTCATCGACTGGACAACCACCATCCATCTGCTGAGCCGGCAGTTCATCGAATGGTCCTTCATATTTCCAGCCGACCATCTCGGCACCTTTGAGAGCGCCGAGTTCCTCGAATCCGCCTTGTTCCTTGAAGATCTGAGCCAGAGTTTTCAGCTTCGGTACGCCTTCCGGCCATTTCCATTCCGGACGACCGAAGCCGTCCTTGAACTCAGTCGACAGTCGCTGGAAGTTCAGGTTGTCCTTGGCGAAGTAGTAGATTGCGTTGTCACGCTTGGTCTGGATCTTGATGTAGTCCAGATCCGGGTTGACCGCGCAGGCGACGTTGCTGGTGAGCGTCCATGGGGTTGTGGTCCAGACGAGGAGATATTCCTGGGAAAGCGGAGAGCCGAAAGCTGAAAGCCGACCAGAATCAGCGGCTTGCGATTCCCCGCTTTCCACTTTCCGCTTTCCGCTTTCGTTGTCCCTCTTGATCGGAAACCGCACAAACACACTCTTATGAGTCGTCAGCTTTCGGCCTTCCGCGATTTCCATCTGCGAATACGCGCTGCCGCCGCGGCCGGACCAGGGCATGACGTCGTGGCCCTGGTAGATCTTGCCCCGTTCGAAGCACTTCTTCAGAAAGGTCCAGATGGTTTCGTTGTTCTCGGTGCTGAACGTGAAATAGCTTCCGCCCCATTCCGGGTTGCCGAGCTTTTCGACAAGTTGATGAGCCTTCGCGGTTTCTTTTTTGCCACTCGGGGCGGTGATGGTGACTTCTTCGTCGGTGCCAAGGAATTCTGCCAGATCACGAAGTTGCTTCGGATCGTCCCAATCCATCCAATATCCAAGTCGCTGCGACTGTTCAGTTTGTCGCGCCGCGAATTTTAAAACTCGGCGTTTGCATTCGTTGACAAACTTGTCGATCCCGAATTCATGGACGGCGGTCTTGGTGCCCAGACCCAGTT